>JAHFDG010000092.1 GCA_023249105.1 Candidatus Methanoperedens sp.
GAAATAATATGGCAAAAAGTTAAGATCTAATGTTAATTTTTTGTTACTGTCAAATTGATTTTCCTGCCAAAAAAGTAGACATACTCGATAAATAGGATTTTTTAACTGTCAAAGTAGGGTTAAAATACGCAATCGACTCTCTTTTTGTGGATACCGGATTGCTGGACAATCAACTTATGCAAGATTTTGACTATGCAATGAAAATGCGTGAAGGGGCTGATTATGGGCATATTTATAGTGCGGACACTGCACTGGAACTTGTAAACTCCGCAAGCAAAATCTATGAAAACTCCAAAGAGCTGCTGAAACAATAGTAATATCTCCCTACACTTATTTGTACTCATTCTCCAATTAACACCCCATGCGCAAAAAGCAAAAAGACTGGGCAAAAGACATGGCATACCAGCGCATACACCTGCTTTTTGAGCTTGCAGACCATGAATTCAAGACGCATCCCGAACTCAGCAACAGGTATGCGGGACTGGCGCGCCGCATCGGGATGAGATATCGCGTCAGGATGCCGCCTGAATTAAAACAGAGGATTTGCAAGCACTGCCACGCTTATTTAGTACAGGGCGTAACCGCACGCACAAGGCTTCAGGGGACGCATATAACAACGACATGCACTGTATGCGGAAAACAGATGAGGCGGCCGTATTAATAGATCAACTATTAAACAGCCTCGACATTTGCATCCATCCATTCCTCCCCAAAAAGATGTTTGAGCAGCGAGACGATACTAAAATTCGAACCTGTCTCTACCTCTAGCGAAACATTGCCATTTTCCTGCCGCAGCGCAGCAGAATTCAGGAGTTTCTTCTTCCTATCCTTTGCAGCCACTTCAAAATAAGTCAACCCATCTGTTTTCTTTATATCAAACCCCATCCCGTTCCCAAGCAAAAATTCCTGCAGCCTGTTCTGGAAACTGTACTTTGATGCGTCTTTCCACACCGATGTAATCCTGAAATTATTTCCGAGCTCCTTCCCCGAAACCAAGGAAATGCCCAGAAGCTGGGATTCGATTGTGTTCTTTTCAAGATAGCCAAGGAAAACATCGGATGAACCCATGAACTCAAAATCGTATAAGAAGCTCCCGAACAGGAAGCCGTAGCCTTTCGAGGCTGGCATGTTCTGCACCTGCCTGCACGCAAGATAATCTTTAACAAGAGAAGGTATATGCTCAAGAATTGCCCTCCCGATAAAGGCACATTTAGCCTCGGGGGTCAGGAATCTTCCCGCTTCCTTTATCGTAACCACTGCCTGCGCGTTCTTTGGCCTTTTCTTCCTTTCCACAATCTCTTTGAACATCTCTATATCTTCCTGCCGGACTTCAGGAAGCCTTGAAAGCTTATGGTCATCGCAGCCACCGCATCCGATGCATTCCCCTTTTCCCAGAAGGCAGTACCCGCTGTCCTTGAAATTCCTGGCTTCATCATACATCCTGTAAAGGAATGATTTGGCAGGTGCGCCTCTTAATTTTTCAAAAGGAAAAACATAATTTGTGTCTTTGGCGCCATATAATCTATCTCCCGATGCAGACTTCAATGCTGAAATCAGCGCATTTTTATCCCCGGTTATATGTTCCCCATCAAAATATCCTCTCTTTTTTGCGAAATCGAGTATAACATTAAAACATTCAAAACCACCCAGCGCAATATGCTGGGATACCAGGAAATCCTCCATATCCTGCGCCATCCTGAATTCAAAACCATTGGTTTCGCAATCCCTTTTCAGATCTCCTTTTATTTGTTTTATGCTGTCCGGGTCTTTTATGGTTGGAGCAAACTGCATCGGGGTAAAAGGGAGGTTCACAAGCAGCCCGAAGCTCATTATAGTCCGGCATCCGGGTGATAATTCGCTTTTCTGCCGCTTGAGCTTCATTATGAAGTCTTTGAATTCTTTTCTGTCCCTGTCGTTTTCAAGTCCTGTTATCATATAGAATAATTTAAGCTGCCTTGGTTTTTTTGCATATATTTGTTCAAGAGCCTTCAAAAGTTCCCCTTCGTCCAGGCTTTTGTGTAAATAGCGCCTCATCCTGTCACTGATTCCTTCCACGCCCAGGGTGTAAGTCCGTTTACCTGAAAGAATCTCGATGTCTAGGAGTTCAGGTCGCATGGCAATTATATCGGCTCGCTGGCTTTTGAAATTCACAAACTTTACTATCCCGTTTAATTCAGCGATTATCCTTGATATGCCGGTATGCATATTGAAATTAAAGCTCAGGAAATCAAATTCCGAGGACGCGTGTTTTGTTTTTATTTCAAGTGCTTTTTCAAGTATATCCTGCGGCTCATACTCCCTGAAAGGTTTTCTTGTATTTCCCTCAAAACAGAAGGAACAGAAGCACTGGCATCCCTGCGTAATCTGAAGCTTTGCCGTGTTCTCGATGTCTGTATTCAGTATGGGATAATCGGTCAGTATATGCGAAGCCTCTGGGGCTTTCGGAGGTGCGACACATGCGTTTTCAGGGATTGGGAGCCTGATATCAAAGAAACCCGGTATCTCTTTCTCAAGAATCCCGAGTAGTTCTTTTTTGGAACAATCTTTTTTTTCGTTTATTATTGAAACGATGCTGCCGACAGCCCCTTCGCCTTCCCCGAAAAAAAGGGCATCAATAAAAGAATCTCCTTCAGGAGATATCGCGGACTGTGCCATAAGCGCATTTGAGCCGCCCATGATAATTACCGGCCTGGTCGAACTTCTTTCTGATTTCAAGGCTGGAATGCCTGTATTTAAGAAAAGGTAAGAGAGGTTGAATAATTCCAGGGTGAATGAATTCGAAATCAGGACGACATCAAAATCGGATATGGAATGAAGCGATTGAATCCCGATGAAAAACGGCATACTGTTCTCGATAAAAAGCGGAATGTTCTTCGGGTTAGGGAAAAAAGCATAATCAATATATGCATCAGGTAGAGCCCTTCTGGCTTCCTGGAACAGGAAATGATGGGTTATAGATTCGCGGATATTCGGAAATGGGGACAGCCTGACAATAAGTACCCTCAGTTGTGCATCTTCGAATACCGGATTATTAAACGTAAGATTATTGCGGGGAAAGTATGCGCGGTAACCATCCAGTTTATGGAGATTTTTTAATATGAATTCCTTGTAGTCTGTCATTTTGAGCCTGATCTTATTTTAAGTTCTGCTGATAAATACAATTCAAACACTAAGCAGTTAATAACTTCCATGAACATAATGGCTATTGTAAACCTGTTGGCATGATGTGATGAATTAAAGGTAAGATTTATTAATGAGTTTGGATATATTGGATTTCAGTGAAGGATTTGGTTCAAATTTATTTCCAAAAAACCCGGATAGATTTTTGCCGTAGATAAATAAATTTATATTTTAAAAACTTTATGTCAATTTTTTTCAAAACCTGGAGGATGAATCTTGAAGTATTGTGTTGATTGCAGATACTTCTCAACAAAAGTAAAAGGAAGCAATAGAGAGCAATACGATGGTTCCTGCACCCTGATGAAGAAAAACGTGTACGAAACCAGTCGTGAGTGCAAAGAATTCAAAGAAGAACGCTTATAGGCGAAATTGAGTCAGATTCTGGCTATTGCTGTTTTTGTATTTACTTACGCACTGATAGTTTTAAAACCAAAAAGAATCAATGAAGCTCACGCTGCTTTAATCGGCGCCGCATTTGCTATTATTTTTTTACTCAAGCCCCATCATGTACTTGAGGCACTCGGAATTGCGACCACGGAAATGCCGCAGCCGCTTGTGACTACATGGAACGTGGTCATAATACTTGCGACTTTGATGGTAATTTCAACCCTTCTTGATGATTACGGTTTTTTCGAGTACTGCGCTTCCCGGGCGATTTATGCATCAAAAAACAGTGGGAAGCGGCTTTTCCTGTATACCTTCCTTGTAGTTTCGTTTATATCCCTTTTTGCTGGCAATGACGTTGTTATCCTGACAACCACGCCTATTATACTTATTTTCTGCAGGAAGGCAGGCATTAACCCGAAACCCTACATGTTTGTATCTTTTTTCGCGGCGAACACATTTTCAATGCCGCTCTATATCGGAAACCTGACCAATATATTAATTGGCGATAGTTTCAAACTTGATTATTTCGGTTTTACAGGATACATGATTCTCCCTACATTGGCTGCCGCTTTTGTAAATTATTACCTGATGAGGCATATTTTCAAGAACCAGATACCTGAGACGTTCAATTCCATGGACAATGGAAGGGCACAAATAAAAAATAAATTCCTTGTCTATCTGGGGCTCTCGGTTCTGCTTGCTGTTATTTTACTTGGCGGGGTTGCGAACCATTACGGCATACCTCTCTCCATTGTTACTTCAGGCGGCGCTTTAATCCTGCTGATGTTTGAGCGGCAACCCGCCCGGCGGTTGAAAAAGGTCTCATGGAATGTCGTGTTTTTCGTTATCGGGCTTTTCATTGTTGTTAAAGGGATTGAGGTAAGCGGCGCCGCTGATAATGCCGGGGAATTCCTGTTTGCGAATTTAAGCAGTAATATGACTGTTGCTATCTTTTCAGTGTCCCTTTTTTCTGCTTTTTTGTGCAATCTCGTCAATAACATACCAATGACCGCCATGATGCTATCCATAACACAGCATGCGGGTTTGTCAGCGCAAATGAACACGGCAATGGGATATTCACTGGTCATAGGCTCAAATCTTGGCGCAAATTTCACCACGTTCGGCGCGCTTGCCGGGATTCTCTGGCTTGAAAGTGCAAGGCGATATGGATGGAGCACGACAATGACTGACCTTTTGAAAATCGGGTTGTTTATTACTCCCATAGCTATTCTGGGAGCAAGCCTTGTGCTGACGCTTGAAATGTCTCTTTAATAATCTCGTTTTTTCTGAATAAGGCTCTGTCAAGTCTGCGACTAATTAACCTTGCTGTCAAATTTTGTCTGATATATTGGTAAAAAAATTAAACTACTTTTTTGTATTATCGTGGTTCTGAGATAATTCTGATAGGTTTAGAGAACTAAAGAGATTTAGACCTTAAGTCTTAGTTTTTCTTCAATTATCCTTTTGATTTCTCCTTGTTCTATTTCAACTTCTGTTCTTTCAATTATCAGTTTCTCTATTTTTTTCTTTTAAGTTTATCATATAGCCAATTCGCTACTACTCCACTGGTTACACCAGAACCAAAAGTTAAAACAAAATTAACAACTTCTGGAAAACCTGCTGCTTTTCGAATAAGACTTCCATTATATTTAAGTCTCACATCCTCAGTACCTCGAATTTCATCACCTGCAGTGATAGAAGATTTTCCCAGTAAGTCAAAAGCTAAGAATTTATCATGTGTATGAATTTCTATATTCATAGCTACTTCCATATCTGGACTCTATATCCACTCATTCTGGCAGAAGCGAGCCTACAATAACTGGATTACCCGATGGCTGTTTTGTCTTTAATTCTTTGGGAAGATGGTCTTTACATAGACTGGTTCCTTCAAACATATATTTTGCTTCTTTTCCACAATGAACGCATTTTAAATCCATACATACCTCCATGTTAGTACTTTCAATATTTTAATTTGTTTTATACTTTTTTATTGTTGTTGCTCTCCTGTTTTTTGTATAAGCTCTAAATTTAATGCTTCAACCTCTGGAATGGTAATTATATTACCAAGAACTGCTTTATATTTCATGCGCCCATCTACTCTTCCCCATACAGCAACAATATCCCCCTCCAACATTCGTTTCCCTTTGTATCCCACATATATAACATCCTCTGGGGAATAGTCAAAAGTATAATAGGTATCACGTGCATATTTATCATAATGAATATTTTTCTCGATTCGTGTTCCAATCCTGAAGTCAAATTTGTCGTTTCCATTTTCATCTTCGATAACTTGTAAAATCTTTCCCTTAAAAACAATTATCTCGCCTTTATGATTTTCAGTATTTCTCATTAACTCATCGTAAGAAATATCTATAGCAGTGCGTTTTATTTCTTCGACTGAAAGCGATTTTTGTGAAGGGATTGTTGAAGACGAAGGATTAGTATTAAGGCATCCTATAAACAGCGTTACAACAATTAAAATGCAAATGATACCAAGTTTATCTTTAACCGTCATGTATCCTCTGATTAGTCTATAGTTGTCATAAGCTTGATGCACATTCTACTTAAGCTTAACAGAATCTAAATTATCAGACGATTTTTGACAGCATTTCATACCTGATGAAGACTTGACAGAACCCCGAATAACAGTAGTTATATATCTTATTGAGTACAACTCAAAGCCCTATCCAGGTGATAATATGAATTTCATGGTAAAAGGCACATTCAAAGCAGGACACAAATGGGAACGATTTTCAAAAACAATAACAAGCGCGAACAAAAAGAATGCATCTGAGAAGGCATATTCCTTAATAGGAAGCGAACACGGGCTCAAGCGCAACCTGGTAAAAATTGAATCTGTAGAAGAGGCTGCAAAATGAGCGGTGCATTAACCCAGCAGCAGCTTGCTGAATTATCTGAAAAACACCAGGTTTACCAGTATCAGGCAGAGTCATTGGCCCAGCAGATAAACATGGTAAAATTGACCGTCAGGGATGTGGAAACTGCACTGACAACGATCACTGCTTTAAAAGACGAACCGGCAGGCAAAGAAACCCTTGTGCCAGTCGGATTTGGTTCTTTTATTAAAGCGACAATCACCAACCCCGATAAAGTAATTGTGGGAGTTGGGGCAGGCGTGAGCGTTGAAAAGAATATAGACGATGCAAAAACATTCCTTGAAAAGAAAAAAGACGAGCTTAACAAGTATCTTGAGCAATTGAATGGCACAATTGCAAAAATCGCGCAGGAACTGCAAAATATCCAGAAGCTTGCAGAGAAGCATCAAAAAGCTCAACAGGCCCAGCAGCCCATGCGTGCGCAGTAAGTTTTTTCCGTAAATATGTTTGATAAACTAAAGGAAAAGCTTGGCAGTTTTAAAAGAGTTCTTGGCGGCGCAATAGAAGAAAAAGAGAAAGAAGCTATAAAAGCAGAGCCCGCCAAAGCAGAAGCCGTTAAAACAGAAGCCGCAGTTGAAAAAGAGCTCCCAAAAACTCCTGAACCCGCTGCAAAAGCGCCTGAAAAAATCGGCATATTTGATAAAATTAAAGCAGCTGTTTTTGAACAAGAATTCATCATTGATGAAGGCAGCCTGAAAGACCATTTATGGGAGCTTGAAATAGCGCTTCTTGAGAGCGATGTTGCGCTGCCAGTGGCTGAAAAAATAGTTGAATCGGTTAAAAACGAGCTTGTGGGAAGCCGCAGGAAAATCGGCTCTGATACCGGGAAAATCGTTGAAACTGCTATAAAAAATGCCATTTCCAAAGTAATTTCGGTTGATTCTTTTGATTTTGATGATTTTATAAAGAAAGCCAAAAAACCCGTGAGCATTGTTTTTGTAGGGGTGAACGGGACAGGCAAGACCACAACCGTAGCCAAAATGGCCGAGCGATTCATAGCGCAGGGATATTCGGTAGTTATCGCAGCCGCCGACACATTCCGCGCCGGGGCTATTGAACAGATAGACAGGCACGCAGAAAATCTTGGTGTAAAGATAATCAAACACCAGGAAGGCGCTGACCCTGCGGCTATCGTGTACGACGCAGTACAACTCGCAAAGGCAAAGCACAAGGATATCGTGCTTGCGGACACTGCAGGAAGGATGCACACGAACGTGAACCTGATGGACCAGTTAAAGAAGGTGTGCAGGGTTAACCAGCCTGACCTTATAATTTTTGTGGATGAAGCAGTGGCTGGCAATGATGCGGTTGAACGCGCAAAGCTGTTCAATAACGCAGTGCCTTTTAACGGCAGTATTCTTACAAAAGCGGATGCAGACTCAAAAGGCGGGGCGGCAATTTCAATATCCTATACGACAGGGAAGCCCATATTGTTCCTCGGTGTAGGGCAGACGTATAAGGATCTAGTGAAGTTTGAGCCGCAGTGGCTGCTGGCAAGGTTGTTTGAATAGGTGGGAAAATCAGCTTTGTGGAGGATACGCCTGACTACATCGTATGCTTTCACCAATTCCGTTTTAGAAAATAGTACATCTGCGCCGAGAGTCGAGGGGTTGGCATT
>JAHFDG010000041.1 GCA_023249105.1 Candidatus Methanoperedens sp.
TACTTTCATTATATCGACATTTTCTATTTCCAATTTCCGCATAATACACCTCAGTTATCTATATAGTATATAGACCAAGGTATATTAATTTATGCGCAATTACTTATGACGCTGTGTATAGTTCACGGTTTTTAATGTCCTCCCCCACTTAAATTCAAACCCACAACACCTGTTATAATCAGACCAATCGAAAGAATCTTTATAACAGTAGATGGCTCTTTGAAATAAAAAATTCCTATTAATGCTATCAGAACTGTTCCAAGACCAGACCATACCGCATAAGCCACACTTACATCAACCTTTTTAAGAGCTAATGTTAGTGAAATCAGACTGAGTATATAAAAAATGAACATTACTATGGATGGCAACGTCTTTGTAAAACCTTGGGACAATTTCATAGAAGTAGTACCAGAAACTTCCAAGATTATTGCTAATAGTAGATAAAACCAACTCATTTAATACCTCCTTTCATTTATTGATGTTTTCTTAATATTAAAAATAATGGCTGGGTAAGTACGGTGTTCCGGAACTGCCGTGATTCTTATTACCATCTGAATTAACTTGGGATGAAATTTCCAGAAGCTTGATAAATATTACAGGCAAATCTCGGTTTTTAACCGCTCAACCAGTTCACGTTTGATAGCAGAATTCCTGTCCCCGCCGCACACGCAGCCCCTGACCCCGATAATATCCGGCCATATGCGCTTTAAAGCAGGAATATCTTTGAATTTGATTGTGCCCGCTATTGCTGTTTGAAGTCCTCTTTCTTTTGCAGCCTTCACAAAATCTATCAATTCCTGCTCTGTCAGGAATTCAAAAGTGGAACGCCCGTCCTTGATGCCTGTGTCCATCATCACAACATCAACACCCGCCTGTTCCCCAACCTCAGGAAGCTCGGACAGCGATATGGAATTGATTCTCCTGTAATCCGAATAGCCTGAAGCCACGACTTTTTTATTCTTGTCATAGTCTTTGACAGAGCGGACGATATTTGTAAGCATATCAAGCGCCTGCTCCTTTGTCTGGATATCGTATAATCCCACCTTGATGTATTCGGCGCCTGCGACAGCCGCTCCGAGCGCCGCAAGCGAAGCTGTCCCGGGCTTATAGTTAAAATCGCCTATTGTCGCGCTTACAGGTATATTCCCTGCTGCCTTTTTGACGGCTTTTATCATCCATGGGAAATTGGCGCCGAGTGAGCCTTCTTTCGGGTTCTTCACATCTATGATATCAGCGCCGCCGAGTTTACAGATTTTTGCCTCTTCAACATTAATTGGGCTTACGAGCAATTTCATAACAATTAAACCAGATAACTACTCTTATACATTTATGTTTCGAATTATTTTCGTGCTGGACATTCTAAATGGTAATGCCGTCCATGCTGTAAGGGGAGAGAGGGCGAAGTACCTGCCTGTAAAGGGAAGCGTGGTATGCGGTTCATCAGCTCCTGTTGATATAATATCAACGGTTATGCCGAAGGAGGTATATATCGCTGACCTTGACTATTTGCAGCATCTCGGGGATAATTTTGGGTTGATTGGGGAAATATCGGAAATGACGAGAACCATGGTGGATATCGGCCCTGAAAACATGGATGATGTCGAAAAATGCGCCAGAATTGCAGATACGGTAATAATTGGCACGGAAACCGCTTCTCTTGACCTGATAGCCGCCGCAGCAGAACGATTTCCCGGAAGGATTAACGTGAGCATCGACATGAAAAACGGCGTGGTGCTGACAAAAGACAGGAAACTTGAAATGAAGCCAGGAAAACTTGTGAAGAAGTTGAACGAATATGACATCAAGGATATTATCATCCTTGAGCTGAATAAAGTCGGCACAAGCGCTGGAATCGATGTGGATTTTCTAAAAGAAATCGCCGCGTCTTCCCATCATAATATTCTTGCCGGTGGCGGAATCAGGGATATGGATGATATCCATGCTCTTGAAAAAATTGGTGTCAGCGGCGCGCTTGTGGCAACGGCCGTGCATGACGGGAAGATACCTGTTGAACTTATTCATTAAAACATACTTCCAGATATCCGCAGTCCAGACAAAACAAGGCTTTCCACTCGTCCAGAATTCCAGGCAATTTAGCAGAAATAATCTTCCAGTCAACTATCTCGCCGGGTTTGAACCTCAATAGCCTGAGAGCTTCCCTGTCCTGGAGTAATATTTTTTCATCTGTGTAGTCGCTGTTTGCGCATTTGTTATCTTCCAGATAAGGACATCTGGCGCAGACGTCGTCGGGTCCCACTACTATTTCCACTTTTTCTTTACCGATGACTGAATAAATGTTCCTGATGAATTCCTCTGAGTAGCCCTCTCCCCTGAAAAAATTAAGGCAGATGAGATGATGACCACGGAGTTTTGCTTTCATTGATGACCACGTAGAGAATTTAATCGCATGTTATCGTGGTGTGATTAGTACTTTCCATTGTTTATGAACATTTTGATATGAGAAGCCTTGCACATACTAAACATTTATAAATATCCAAGCCCTTAGTTTAAGTGGTGTTTACAGTGGAAGTTTCTCATAGCAGGATAAATCAAAATAAACAGATTAAAATTCCCGACAAAATCCTGGATATGCTGGGCCTAAAATCCGGAGAAGAAATAAGAATGACGGTTGTCAATAAGAAATTGATAGTAGAGCCGTCAGCTGACCCTGTAGACGAACTCTCTGGAATAATCGAAATCAAGCAGAGCGAAGCTGACAAACTTATAGAATCTGAAGAGTGGTATTGATTTGTCTCTATCTATGGTTCCAAAAGGAACAAACGTGTTTATTGATGCCAGCGTATTTCTTTTTGTTGCGTTGAAGCAGAAACATCTTGAAGAAAGCAAAGATTTTTTGAAGAGGATAAATAAAAAAGAAATAAATGGTTTTGTATCCATTGTTGTTCTTGATGAGGTTCTTTTTAAACTTATTCAGGCTGAAGCGTCGGTTAAATTTAACATTCCACTGAGTTCAACGGTGCAATTCTTAAAAATGAACCCTGATAAAATCCAGGAGTTAACAAGATGCTGGGATGCTCTGAACAAGATTCTATCATTAAATATCACTATTCTTGATGTGCCTTGTGATTTCCAACTCGTCATGAATACCTGCCGGGAACATAAGTTACTGACACGTGATGCGCTGCATGTTTCGGTGATGAAAACTCATGGGATAACGCATATAGCAACCGATGATGGCGATTTCAAAAGAGTGTCGGAAATAACCGTCTGGATGCCCTCCTGATAGTGAACCGATAAACTCACCTATTTTGCATTTGCTAAACTTTGCACCCTTCGCGGTGAGTTCCCATCTGCGTTCATCTGCGGTTTCTATTTTTTTCAGAAACTTTTAATTATCCATCCATCCCATGACTTCATTATATGACCGAAGCACTCCGCACCGACCTCTACCAGCTTACCATGATGCAGGCATACTGGAAATCCGGGCACAATCCTGAGGCAACATTCGATTATTTTGTGAGGAAAATACCCTTCGGCTCATATCTTATAACAGCAGGGCTGACCTATGTCCTTGACTACATCGAGAACCTGCGCTTTGAGGACGATGACATCGAATACCTCCTGACCCAGGGTTTTGATTCCGAATTTCTTGAGCAACTCCGGGAGTTCAGGTTCACTGGCGACATCTTTGCCATGCCAGAGGGCAGCATCGCTTTCCCACTTGAACCCATAATTCGGGTAACCGCCCCCATAATCGAAGCCCAGCTCATCGAAACCTTCCTGCTTAACAAGATGAACTTCTCAACCCTGATAGCCACCAAAGCCTCACGCGTGGTCCATGCCGCAAAAGGCAGGGCGATAGCTGAATTCGGGCTTCGCCGGGCGCAGGGGGACGGGCATCTTGAGGCAACGCGGGCCACATACATCGGCGGGTGCGCCTCCACGTCCAACGTAATGGCAGGAAAAAAACTGGGCATCCCAGTATCCGGCACGATGGCGCATTCGTTCGTTACGAGTTTTGACCATGAGATTGACTCCTACCGCGCTTATGCCGATGCTTTTCCGAAACGATGCTTCCTGCTCATAGATACCTATAACAGCATAGAAGGCGCGAAAAAAGCCGTAATCGTGGGAAAGGAGCTTGAAATGAAAGGGGAGAGGCTTCTCGGAGTGCGGCTTGACAGCGGGGATTTGGCTCTTCTTTCAAAAGAGGTGCGCAGGATACTTGACGGGGCGGGACTTGATTATGCCAAAATAGTAGCAAGCGGCGACCTCAATGAATGGAAGATAGAGGAGCTAATGAACAAAGGCGCAAAAATCGATATGTTCGGCGTGGGCACTGAGCTTATCACGGGCCGCCCCACACCGGCGCTGGATGGTATTTACAAGCTCTCTGATGTCGTGGAACGGGGCAGGCATATCCCAAAGATGAAACTTTCTGAAGAGACCGTAAAAGCCACGCTTCCCGGTAAAAAACGTGTGTGGCGCTTCTTCGAGGATGGGAAGTTCAAAAAGGATATCATATCGCTGGAGGATGAGCTCATTGATAATGCAACTCCTTTGCTGGAACAGGTTGTTAAAAACGGGAAAATCATCTGCAAAAGACCCTCACTTGATGAGATAAGGCAGAAGGCGGCAGATAATTTCTCAAATTTACATGATAAATACAAAAAACTTGAAGGCGCACCCGTATATCCTGTTGAGTTCAGCGCCGGGCTGGTAGCTCTTCGGGAAAATATTATTGAAAAAATTAAAAGAGAAGAGATACAAGAATAAAATTGTGATGAATCCACCTGACCGATTAAAAAAGAAATATTTGGGATGCATGCTCGGTGCCGCTATCGGTGATGCGCTCGGGAAACAGAATGAAGGGTTGAACAGGAAAGACATTCTTGGCATGGGTATTGTCACGGATTACGGTAAAGCCCGACCAGGATGTCCGGGGGAAAAACTCAGGGCAGGGCAATATACAGATGACACCGAGCAGATGCTTGTGCTTGCGCAATCATTAATTGAATGCAATGGACTCGATGCCGGGGATTTTGCAGGAAGGATAACGAAGTGGGGAACAGATGCCCAAAATGACCCTGTAAGGAAATCCCTTGTAGGTCCTTCAAGTTCTGCCGCCATTTCGCGATTGAATTCGGGAATTACATGGAAAGAGTCGGGAAGCGAAGTACCATCCTGCGGTTCTGCCATGAGAGCCGCGCCTATTGGTCTTTTTTATAATACGCTTGACGAAATCGAATCAAAAGCAGCCCTTTCATCCATACCCACGCATAACAGCAAAGGCGCAATCGCAGGAGCGGTGGCGGTCGCTGTCGCTGTAAGATGCGCACTTTGGGAGAAAGATTGCTTTGAAATCATAAAAGAGACTACGGGCAGGACTTCAAAATATGATATGGCTCTTGCAAAAAAAATAGAACTTTCATTTGGGAAGAAAGATGTTGAACCTGATAAAGTATTTGAAGAATTTTGCACATCGTATATGGTATATGACACCGTTCCATGCGCTTTTTACTGTTTCCTGCGGCATTTTGAAGCTCCTGAAAATGCGATACTCGAAGCGGTGAATGCTGGCGGAGATACGGATTCCATTGCCTGTATAACAGGCTCGTTGTGCGGGGCTTTGCACGGGGTTGATGCATTGCCGGAGAAGTGGCTAAATGGGCTTGAAAACAGGGAAATGATAGAACACCTTTCCAATACGATTTTTGAGAAAAAGCAAAGGTCTTAAAAAATTATATAAGTCCAACAGTACTTCCGAAATGCCCTACTTCCGAATGACAGAAAAATTACAAGCTTAAAAGTATAATTAGAGATTGTCGGATTACCACTTAATTTCATCCTCGTAAATCGCAGGTATCGCTTCTTCCATGAATATATTATTATAACTCATAGTATTTCATTCTTGTTTTGGTGATTTTCAGCGGCGGATTATACGTTGAAAGTACGAAATAAATTTAAACCATGCCCACCATATAAAAATATACAGCATAAACTGATGAATGGGGAAAAACGTGCAATTCTCATCAGGATTATGTAACATATCCGCGGTGGAGAGTGAAAGAATTGATGGGTACCGAACGCATGGGGGCAGCGGCAATAAAGCTGGGAGGTAGCAATATGATGGCTATTAACAGGCGTCATTCCAGCCGTCTTTTCGTATTCCTCATCCTCTCGTTGCTCCTGGCAAGCTTCACCCTTCAAATACCGCCCGCCCTTGCAGCCCCGGATGATAAAGAAGTCATTGCAGGCGTCCCCGCGAACTTCCCGCCCCAGTATCAGGTGGATGCAAAAACTGGTAAGCCCTACGGATTTGCCATCGATGTCATGGACGAGATTGCGAGGCGCAGTGGAATAAAAGTAAGATATGTTGTGTATGGCAACTGGTCTGGTGTCACAGCGGCATTAAAAAAGGGGGAGATCGATGTAGTACCCAACTTTGGTATCACTGATGAGAGAAAGAAATATACTGATTTTACCGCGCCTGTTGAAACCTTCCAAATAAAAATTTTCGTGCGCAGCACCACTGAGGATATTAATAGCATCGATGACCTGGCGGGACGCAAAGTAGCAGTCGTCTCTGAGAACCAGGGATACGTTATCATGAAAGAGCGCGGCGGGACGGAGCTGCTGGTCTATGATTCCATGGAAGAGGCGCTTATGGCTCTTATTTCAGGAAATGCCGACGCCATGGTTTATCCTGAGGCGCCGCTTTTACTGGTCGCCCGCCAGTCTGGTCTTGAAGACCACATCAAAACAACCGGAGAGTCGCTTGCTGAAATCAAGCGCTCCATTGGCGTAAGAAAAGGGCAGCCTGAACTGTATAATAAACTTGACGAAACTGTAAAAGCCTTTATACTGACGCCGGAATACGAGAAGCTCTACCAGAAATGGTACGGCAAGCCCAAGCCATTCTGGAATACGGAGCGGGTGCTGGCTGCCGTGGGAATCGCAATTATCCTTGCCGCCGTCATATTTTTTGTACTCCATTACTTTTCAGTTCTCCGCCTGAATAAAAAGCTGGCAGATACCCTGGCACAGCTTGAAACGTCAGAAAAATCACTGCGGGAGAGCGAGGAGCGTTACCGCATGCTCGTGGATAATAGCATGGATGCGGTACTGCTTACTGCCCCGGACGGTAGTATTCTCTCAGCCAATCCCACAGCCTGCCGTATGTTCGGGCGTACGGAAGAAGAGATATGCCAGGGCGGCAGGGCAGGAATAGTTGATGTGACAGATCCCCGGCTACCTGTCATGCTGGAAGAACGAGCCCGCACAGGGAAATTTAAAGGAGAACTTACTTTAATTCGCAAAGATGGAACCAAATTCCCTGGCGAGATTACTACAGCAATTTTCAAAGATAAGGATGGACTTGACAGGACAAGTATGATTATCCGTGACATCACCGAACGCAAGCGGGCTGAGGAGGCATTGCGGAAAAGTGAAATGTATTATCGCTCGTTGTTCGAGAACATGGTTGAGGGATTTGCCTATTGCAGGATGCTTTTTGAGAACGACGAACCGCAGGACTTCATATATCTCAATGTCAACAGAGCATTTGAAGAATTGACCGGATTGAATAATGTCGTAGGGAAAAAAGTTACCGAGGTAATCCCCGGAATAAGAGAGTCTAATCCTGAACTGTTCGAAATATATGGCAGGGTGGCTTTGAGCGGCATGCCGGAGAGGTTTGAGAGTCACTCGGAATCTTTCGGAGGTTGGTTATCAGTCTCAGTGTATAGTCCGGAAAAAGGATACTTTATTGCCGTATTTGACAACATCACCGAGCGCAAGCTGGCAGAGGAGGAACTGAAGAAGCACCGCGAGCACCTTGAAGAGATGGTGAAGGAGCGGACTGCGGAACTGGAAAAGAAGACCACAGAACTTGAGCGTATGAACAGGCTCTTTGTTGGCAGGGAACTGCGCATGGTGGAGCTTAAACAGAAAATTGCAGAACTTGAAAAGGAAATTGGGGATATGAATAACCTCTTAAAAGCTGAAAAATAGGGAGTACAAGACCATGAATAATCCGGAAACCCTAAAATCCGAACTTATCAAAGCGCTTCAACAACTCGGTGTGCATGACCATCTTTGTTTGATTTATGAATCCCGTGAGGAACAGTTAGCTTCAGCCATACCATTCATAAAAATGGGATTGGAACGCAATGAACAATGCGTTTACATAGTTGATGAAAATACTGCACAGACTGTTTTAGACGCCATGCGTGCTGAAGGCATTGATACTGATTCTGCAGTCGAATCCGGCGCGTTAAAAGTGATTACAAAGCGTGAGGCATATTTAATGCGGGGATACTTTGATCCCGATTTAATGATTCAGTTTCTGAAAGAGGGGGTAAATTCTGCTAAAAGGGCGGGTTTTAAAGCCCTCCGAGTTACGGGTGAAATGACGTGGGCTCTCGGGAGCGAAACAGGTGTAGAGCGTTTGGTTGAATACGAGGCAAAGTTGAATTATATTATCCCTGAATATGATATTTTAGCCATCTGCCAGTACAACCGCAACCGCTTCAAACCTGAGATTATCATCGACATAATTCGCACCCATCCACTGGTAATTTATGGCTCTATAGTGTGCAAAAACTTTTACTATGTCCCGCCGGATGAATTCCTGAAACCGAAAGAACAGCAGATTTCTATGGAAGTGGCTAGGTTACTGAAAAATGTAATGGATTATGAACGTGCTGAGGAAAAGCTGCGTGAAGCATCGCAGTACACCCGCAGTCTTATCGAGGTTAGCCTTGACCCGCTTGTAACAATTGGCAGGAACGGAAAAATCATGGATGTGAACCAGGCAACGGAACTTGCGACAGGTTTGCCCCGTGAGAAGCTTATAGGAAGCGATTTCTCGGATTATTTCACAGAACCCGATAAAGCAAGAGAAGGATACGGGCAGGTGTTCGAGAGGGGGTTTGTCAGGGATTACCCGCTTGCCATTCAGCATACATCAGGTAGAACAATGGACGTCCTCTATAATGCTGCCGTTTATAAAAATGAAGCCGGGGATGTGCAAGGCGTATTTGCCGCAGCCAGGGATATAACAGAACGGAGGCGGGCAGAAGAGATGCGTTCCATGCTTGCATCCATCGTTGAATATTCTGAAGATGCCATAATCGGAAAGACTTTAGACGGCATAATCTTTAGCTGGAACCCTGGTGCAGAGAAAGTATATGGCTATTCTGCAAATGAGGTTATTGGCAAACCAGTCTCTATTCTTATCCCGCCGGATCATTTTGATGAAATGCCAAAAATTCTTGAAAGAATAAAGCAGGGAGAGACAATAGAACATTATGAAGCAATACGGTTAAAGAAAGACGGACGTCATATCGATATAGCTCTAACCGTATCTCCTATAAAGGATGCAGAAGGAAGGATAACAGGTGCTTCGACGATCGCTCATGACATTACAGAACATAAGAAAATAGAAAGGCAGTTACATGAAGCTTCATTATATGCCCGTAATCTTATCGAAACAAGCCTTGACCCTCTTGTGACCATAAGCCCTGAAGGTAAGATCACGGATGTGAATAAAGCCACTGAATTAGTAACCGGAGATTCCCGTGAGAAGCTTATAGGCAGCGATTTCTCAGATTACTTCACCGAACCCGAAAAAGCAAGAGAGGGGTATGAGGAAGTATTCGAAAAAGGATTTGTAAAGGATTACCCGCTTGCTATCAGGCATGTCTCAGGCAGCATAACTGACGTTCTGTACAATGCTTCTGTGTACAGGGATGCTGCTGGCAATGTTGCAGGCGTATTTGCGGCAGCCAGGGATGTTACAGAACGAAAGCGGGCTGAAGAGAAGTTGCATGAAGCTTCATTATACACCCGCAGTCTCATCGAGGTAAGCCTTGACCCTCTGGTTACAATAAGCCCAGATGGAAAAATCACCGATGTAAATACGGCAACTGAGCAGGTTACCGGAGTTTCGCGTGAGCTGTTGGTAGGCAGCGATTTCTCTAACTACTTTACTGAGCCTGAGAAAGCAAAAGAGGGGTACAAACAGGTCTTCGAGAAAGGGTTTGTTAAAGATTATCCTCTGGCAATTCGCCACACATCAGGCAAAGTTACTGATGTGCTTTATAATGCATCGGTGTACAAGAACAAAGCGGGAGAAGTACTGGGTGTTTTTGCCGCAGCAAGGGACATTACCGAGCGCATGCGGGCTGAGGAGAAGTTGCTTGAAGCATCGCTGTACACCCGCAGTCTCATTGAGGTAAGTCTTGACCCGCTCGTTACTATCAGTAAAGACGGAAAGATTACCGATGTGAATACAGCTACCGAATCAGTAACCGGCGTTTCGCGTGAGAAGCTTATAGGAAGCGATTTCTCGGATTATTTCACAGAACCCGATAGAGCAAGAGAAGGATACAGGCAGGTATTCGAGAGGGGTTTTGTCAGGGATTACCCTCTTGCTATCCGGCATGTCTCAGGCAGCACAGTAGATGTTCTTTACAACGCCGCTGTGTATAAGGACGCGGCAGGCAATGTTGCAGGCGTATTTGCCGCAGCCAGGGATATCACAGAGCGTAAACGTTCTGAGGAAAAGCTGCGCGAGGCTTCGTTATATACCCGCAGTCTCATTGAGGTAAGTCTTGACCCGCTTGTAACAATTGGCAGGGAGGGAAAAATCATGGACGTGAACCAGGCAACGGAACTTGCGACAGGCTTGCCGCGTGAAAAGCTTATAGGAAGTGATTTCTCTGAATATTTCACAGAACCTGAAAAAGCAAGAGAAGGATACCAGCAGGTATTCGAGAAAGGGTTTGTAAAGAATTACCCGCTTGCCATCCGGCACGTTTCAGGCAGCACAGTAGATGTTCTTTACAACGCCGCTGTGTATAAGGACGCGGCAGGCAATGTCACCGGCGTGTTTGCAGCAGCCAGAGATATTACAGAGCGAATGCGGGCTGAAGAAGCGCTGCGAAAGGCTCATAATGAACTGGAAATAAGGGTTAAGGAGCGAACATCAGAGCTGAGTTCATCCCTCCGGGAAAAAGAGACCCTATTAAAGGAAGTTCACCACAGAGTCAAAAATAATCTTCAGATCGTATCAAGCATCCTCCAACTCCAATCAACATATATGAAGGATGAAGATGCTATTGTGGCATTCAGAGAGGGACGCAACCGCGTCTATACACTGGCGCTCATACATGAGAAGCTGTATCGCTCTAAAGACCTTGCAAAGATTAATTTTGCAGAGTATATAGAAGAATTGACGTCAAGCATTTATATCTCTTTTAGTGTCAACGCTGAACAGATAAAACTAAATATAAAAGTCGCAGATGTTTTCTTTGATATTAATACAGCCATACCCTGCGGTTTGATAATCAATGAACTTATCACAAATTCGATCAAACATGCGTTTCCTGAAGGAAAAAAGGGAGAGATCAATATTCTACTCCAGCCTGTAGAAGGCAAATTCGTTCTTATCATCAGCGATGATGGCGCAGGCTTTCCAAAAGACATGGATTTCAGGAACACCGAAACTCTTGGCTTGAAACTGGTGACGTCTTTGGCAAAACAACTCGACGGGACAATAGAGCTTGATAGAAGCGCTGGAACTAAATTTGAAATTACGTTCTCGGAAATGAAATATAAAGAAAGAGGATAAAGCATGACTAAGAAAATTCTGATCGTGGAAGATGAAAGTATAGTTGCGCTGCATATAGAAAATAGCCTGAAAACCCTTGGATATACGGTTTCTGGTATAGCTTCATCCGGTGAAGAAGCCATTGAAAAGGCTGGAAACACTCACCCTGATTTAGTGCTTATGGACATTGTGTTAAAGGGTGAAATAGACGGCATTGGAGCGGCTGAACATATCAGAGACCATTTCGATATCCCTGTGGTTTATCTTACAGCTTTTGGAGATGAAAATACATTGCAGAGAGCCAAGGTAACAGAGCCATTTGGATATATACTCAAACCGTTCAAAGAAAGAGAATTGTATATTGCAATCGAGATTGCTCTCTACAAGCATGAGACGGAAAGCAAATTAAAGAGGATAGAGCGGTGGCTTGCCACCACACTTAAAAGCATAGGCGATGCCGTCATTGCCACTGATACACAGGGGCGCATAAATTTCATGAATCCTGTAGCTGAGTTACTGACTGGCTGGAAGCAGGAAGAGGCAGTGGGTAAAAATTTGACAGAGGTATATAATATTTTAGATGAAGAAACACGTAAACAAACAAAAGACCCTGTTGCCAAGATAATGGAAGAGGGCATTGTTATTGGCATGGAGCATCGTACCGTATTGATCAGCAGGGATGGAAAGGAATTCCCGATTGATGACAGCGGGGCGCCCATCAGGAATGAAAAAGGAGGGGTATCGGGCGCTGTCTTTATTTTCAGGGACATCAGCGAGCGAAAGCGGGCTGAGGATGAATTGCAGAAAGCATCACAGCAGTGGTTTGCCACTTTTAATGCTATTGGAGATAGTGTTTGTCTTCTTGACCTGAACGGAAAGATACTGCGATGCAACGATGCCATGAGCAGACTTCTTGGAAAGCCATCAGATGATATCATCGGCAGTACCTGCTGGGAACTTATTCATGGCACATCAAAGCCCGAAGGATGCCTAATCGCACGCATGCGGGAGACTCGCTGCAGGGAAACATTAGAACTGCAAGTAGGTAATAAATGGTTCCATATTTCAGCAGATCCGCTTCTGGATGATGCAGGCAATCTCATCGGCGGCGTTCATATAATGTCCGATATTACCGGGCGAAAGCATGCCGAAGAGGAGTTGCACAGGCACCGCGATCATCTCGAAGAACTGGTCAAAGAGCGCACAGCCGAACTTGAAAAGACGAAGAAGGAACTTCTGGAAAACCAGACGGCTCTTCTAAATATTGTTGATGACCTGAACAGAACAACAGAAGAACTCCACAACGCAAACATCCGCCTCAAAGATCTTGACCGCATGAAATCCCTGTTCATAGCAAGCACAAGCCATGAACTGCGCACACCCTTAAACTCCATCATAGGTTTCTCAAGCATCATGCTTGAAGGCTGGTCAGGCAAGCTTACAACTGAGCAGAAAGAACAAATACAGCTTATTCACAACTCAGGACAGCAACTGCTTGCGCTCATAAACGATGTCATCGACATATCCAAGATAGAGGCTGGAAAAATCGATGTATATTCCACCGAATTCAGGCTCAAAGAAGTGGTGAATGAGGCCGTGGCTACGCTCAGGAGAGACATTGATGAGAAAGGGCTCGCATTGTCTGTGGACGTTCCCGATATTATCATGCACACAGACAGGCGAAGGCTGCTCCAGTGCCTCCTCAACTACTTCTCAAACGCGGTGAAATTCACCGAAAAAGGTTCTATCGCTCTCACAGCAAAAAGTATTAACAACATGATAGACATATCAATTACTGATACAGGTATCGGTATGAGGGAGAAGGACATTGCGAAGCTATTTGAGCCGTTTGTGAGACTGGAATCACCGATTTCGGCACAGGTTGGCGGAACCGGTCTTGGCTTGTACCTGACAAAAAAACTTGTGGAGGAAGTGCTTGGAGGAACTGTGTGTGTGAAAAGCGTGTACGGCAAAGGCAGCACGTTCTCGCTGCGTATTCCTGTGAAAATGGAGGCTAAAACATGAAAGTGCTTGTGGTAGAGGACAATGCCGTCAATATGAAGCTGTTAAAACTTGTATTGAAAAGGTACGGGCATGAAGCGCTCGAAGCCCTAACAGGCGGCGAAGCTGTAGCGAAGGCGGAATCAGAAAAACCAGACCTTATCCTTATGGACATCCAGCTTCCAGACATGGACGGGCTTGAGGCTACGAGGCGCATACGCAAGCTTCCCTCCATGAAAACCGTGCCCATCATAGCCATAACTTCTTACGCAATGGCAGGCGACAGGGAAAAGATTATTGAAGCGGGATGCAACGGGTATTTTGAAAAGCCAATCAATCCTCTAACTATCATGGGTGAAATCGATAAAATCATAAAGGGAAGTGTAAAGAATGAAAGTTCTGGTAGTGGACGATAATACAAACGACAGGCTGCTTCTATCGAGGATGCTTGCCTCTAAAAACTATGAGGTTACTGAAGCGAATAACGGTTTAGAAGCATTGGAGCGTGTGAAAGTATCAAAACCCGACCTGATAATATCAGATATCATGATGCCTGGGATGGACGGGTTCACTTTGCTTCGGGAACTAAAGAAGAACGAAATGACAAAGGACATCCCTTTGGTGTTTTATTCCGCGCACTTTGAGAGCGAAAAGGACAGGGAGCTGGCGGTGAATCTGGGGGCGTCGCGATACATCGTTAAACCGACACAAATGAAATCCCTGTTGCAGGAAATAGAAACCGTTCTGAGAGAATATGAAGCGGGAAAGATAAAATACGAAGAATCATTAATCGGAACAGAGGAAGAATACTTAAAACAGTACAGCGAGCGCATTGTAAGCAAGCTTGATGAGAAAATCGTACAGCTTGAAAAGGAGATAGTAGAGCGCAAGCGGGCTGAGGATGGGTTAAAGCAAGCCCTGACAGCGTTAGCCCGTTCCAGCGCAGAATTAGAACAATTCGTGCATCTGGGCTCGCGTGATTTGCAGCAGCCGCTAAAAACTGTACTTGGCAACCTGGAATTGATATGCCAGCGCAACTGTGGCAAGTTCGATAAGGGGGATGATGAATTATTTACAAATACCATAGATGCCGTCGCCCGGATGCAAAAACGAAATAACGACCTGATAGCATATTCGCGCGTGGGCACACGCTTTGAGACTATCGACTGCAACATTATATTGAACTGTGCGCTCGATCATCTCAAGACAGCCATAAAGAAAAGCGGCGCAGTGGTAACTCATGACCCGCTGCCGATAGTGTCGGCTGACAAACAGCAGCTTGTCCAGTTATTCCATAACCTGATAGATAATTCCATCAGGTTCAAAAGTAAAGAGCAGCCGCGCGTTCATATCGCCGCTGTACAAAAGGGAAATGAATGGTTGTTCTCGGTGCGCGATAACGGCGCTGGAATAGACCCGCTGTACCACGATCGCATCTTTCTTATCTCACAGCGCATTTATGGCAATGGGAGCC
This sequence comes from Candidatus Methanoperedens sp., assembly GCA_023249105.1. Taxonomy (GTDB): domain Archaea; phylum Halobacteriota; class Methanosarcinia; order Methanosarcinales; family Methanoperedenaceae; genus Methanoperedens. Next base: position 15,051 of record JAHFDG010000041.1, read on the forward strand.
AGAGCACCGGTATGGGTCTTGCGATATGCAAGAAAATCGTGGAACGCCACGGCGGCAGGATATGGGTGGAATCGCAGCTTGGAAAGGGTTCTACGTTCTTCTTCACGCTCCCTGCAGGTGAACAGCCATGATTTTGGAGAGGCTGCTATGAAAGTGCTGGTCGTTGATGATAAGAAAAACGACCGGAGGCTTCTATGTAAGCTATTAACCTCAAATGACTATGAGGTTGCGGAGGCGTCCAATGGTATTGAGGCGCTGGCATGCGTAAAAGCATCAAAGCCCAACCTGATAATATCCGATATCATGATGCCGGGGATGGATGGGTTCACGCTGCTTCGGGAACTCAAAAAATATGAGGCTTCAAAAGACATCCCGCTTGTGTTTTATACTGCATATTATGTGAGTGAAAAAGATAAGGAACTGGCTGCAAAGCTTGGTGCTTCCAGATACATTATCAAACCGGCAGAACCCTTAGACCTGATAGAAGAAATAGCTGCCGTGCTCAGTGAATGTGAAGCGGGATTAATAAAACCCACCAAATCCCTCATCGATACCGAGGAGGAGTATTTAAAACAGTACAGTGAGCGCATTTTCCATAAGCTTGAGGAGCAGGTCATCGAGCTTGAGCAGGAAATAACCGAGCGCAAAAAGGCAGAGGAACAAATCGTAGAGCAAAAAGATTTCCTGAAAAATATATTTGAATCTCTCACACATCCGTTTTATGTCATAGACGCCAGCGACTACGCCATTATAATGGCGAACCCGGCTGCCAGCCTGGGTCAGCTTAAAGAAAGTTCAAAGTGTTACGCGCTTACTCACGGGCGTAATAAACCGTGTTCAGGCGAACATACCTGTCCCCTGGAAGAAGTGAAGAAGACCAAAAAACCTACAACTGTAGAGCATATTCATTATGACAAAGATGGCAATGCAAGGACTGTTGAAGTGCACGGTTATCCCATTTTTGATAAGGAAGGTAATGTCGTCCAGATGATAGAATATTGCCTGGACATCACGGAGCACAAAAAAGCAGAGAAAGAAATTAACCTTCTGGCTTCAATTGTTAAAAATATTCCAGAGTCCGTCTGCACTATTGGCCTGGATGGAAACATAGTTACATGGAACGAAGGCGCTGAAAAGATGCTGGGCCACAAGAAGGAAGAAATCATTGGAAAGCCCATAACCATCACAATTCCAAAACTATTGGCACAGAAAGAATTTGATCACTGCCTCAGTATTTTAAATACGGAAGGATTTTTCACAGGCTATGAATCAGTAAGGCTCACAAAACATGGAAGAATAATACCTGTGGAAATTACGGCAGTGGCGCTGAAGGATGAAAAACAGAATATTACAGGTTATACTTCTATAATAAGGGACATCACGGAACGTAAGAAAGCAGAAGAGACACGCCTTGAGAACCTGCGCCTTGAGGCTGCGGACAAAGCCAAAAGCGAGTTTTTAGCCAATATGAGCCACGAACTTCGAACGCCGTTGAATGCAATCCTTGGTTTTTCGGAATTAATGAAGCAGGGGGTGACTGGAAAAATGACTGAAAAACAGGAACATTTCATAGATAATATTAATTCAAGCGGGACGTTCCTTCTCAGCCTTATCAATGATATTCTTGACTTAAGCAAAATAGAAGCAGGGAAAGTCGAGCTTGTCATTGAGAAGGCATCCGTGCCTGTTACTATAAATGAGACGCTTGCCCTCATAAAAGAAAAAGCCACAATTCATAACGTGCTCCTTAAAACAGAATTAGACCCTGCACTTCCGTACATAGAAGCAGATAAGCAGAGGTTCAAGCAGATTCTATATAACCTGTTAAGCAACGCTGTGAAATTCAGCAAGAAAGAAGGGGGAACAGTTATAATAGCCGCGAAAAAAGAAGGCGACATGGCTAAGTTCTCGGTTTCTGATACAGGTATAGGGATTAAGGAGGAAAATATGGGAAAACTCTTCCATAAGTTCGAACAGCTCGAACCTGAAATTGGGGCCAAATACGGGGGCACAGGGCTTGGACTTGCCATTTCAAAGCAGCTTGTGGAGCAGCACGGGGGTAAAATGTGGGCAGAGAGCAGGTATGGCGAGGGAAGCACCTTTACATTTTTACTCCCAATTGAAGCGAAGAAGACAAAGGAAAATAAATGAAAAAAATTGGATATATTATTTTTCCGTGTCCCCAGGGCATCTGATTCATACTAAAAACAATAAGCCGTCGGAGGGATTTGAACCCTCGATCTGCTGATTACGAATCAGCCGCTTTACCGAGCTAAGCCACGACGGCGTGATGACGTATAACGGTATTTTTCTCTAAATAGCTATCGCATTATTTTTAAAGGAGATAAAACAATTAAAAGGATATGTTGGACATCCTGAAGATAATATTCTGCACACCATTTTTGATTTATTCGTGTTATTCTGACATTAAAACGCGCCGCGTATCCAATAATGTATGGCTGGTAATGCTTGCAGGCGGGATTTTTTTTGTGCTGTACGATATTTCAACTTACGGCGCAGCGTATCTTCCTCGCTTATTTATTTCAGCAGGATTCATTTTCGTATTCGTGTATATCCTCTTTCAACTTGGGGTATTTGGAGGCGCTGATGCTAAATCGCTTATCGTTTTGTCTATAATCCTTCCTGCTTATCCTAAATTGCAGGTTTTTGAACACTCTTTTCCACTGAATAAGCCTTTGATTGACCTTTTTGCTTTTGGTATTTTTGGCAACGCTGTTTTGCTTACGATTATTGTTCCGATTTCGTTAGCTGTGTATAATCTGATAAAAATGAAAGCGCAGGTTGATAAACCGCTTTATATTTTCATAGGTTACAAAACTAAAATTTCAGAACTTGCCAATAAGCACATCAAATTAATCGAGAAGTTTGAAGCGATAAACGGCGCGGTCAAATTCCAGTTCAAGCGCGGCGGAGTGGAAATTAATGAGAAAGTCATTTCAGAGCTTAAAACTCTATCAGAAAAAGGTTTGATAAAAGACGAGGTATGGGTGACCCCTGGATTGCCGTTTATGATTCCCATTACGTTGGGATTTTTTGTGGCTATATTTTACGGGGATTTGATCTTTGAGCTAACAAGATATTTGATTTTAAGTTCATAATCAATAAAAATTCATTAATTTCAAGTTTTTACCTACTTTTCAGGATACCACCCTCCTGGAACTACCTCAAACATCCAAATATCTTTAAAAGGATATGAGCATTTGATTGCATCTTGTGCATTCATCTTTCCTGTCTTTACATTTTTACAATCTTTTCTATCCATTGTGCCGTAAACAAAATATTCATTGCCTATAATATCTGGCACATTTTGCTCACAGAAGGCTACAAGAAGTCTTTCTAAGTCTGCTTTTTTAACAATAATCAGATCACATCTGGGACAATATCGGCAAGACTTATTAAGAGACAATAAATGCCTGGGTTCGATATGAATAAGTAAGCAATACTTTCTAATTTTGGTTTTTACTTCACATTTCGGGCAAACTGTAAAAGCCATATCATCATATGGATTCAAGAAAAAGTAATGACGTGCTTCTTTTTGCTTCGTTTGAAATGGTTCTTGTCTTTTCATCAATCCTCTGCAAGTTTCATGATGTCATCCATCAGTTTTCTTGAGTCTCTCGTAAGCATCATTCGCACATCTCCACCATTCCTGCGGGTCATCCACTTCATCAAAGTCAGTTGTGCTCAACCAGATAGTTTCCCAATTATAGGCACGAACTTCCCCGATAAATTCTTTACGACCATTTTTAAGGACAGCAAATACCGTGGCAACGCCTATATCTGGCCAGTCAATTCCCCCATCAAGCCCAAATTCATCGATCTCATAACTAACATAAAGCCCGGGCTTTATTTTATCCTTTTTCGGAAATTCGGGTAAAGTATCAAGAAACTCTTTGGTTCCACTTTCTTCCAGCGCCCATTTTTGGAGGTTTACTGCCTGTCTTTTACTTATGCGCCATCGGGACATTGTGAGTCTTGACCTCTGGAAATAACAACAGTCTTTGCAATCTGAGTCGCCTCCACCTTTTTATGGTGAATTTGTAAGGGCATATAGACATGCACCATTCAAGTTACATTCATTGCATTTAGGAGTACTTCCACATATATTGTATTCTGCACAAAATGACCAAATGAAAATGTCCGCAATTCCTGGAGCCTCACCTAATTCTATATCTTCTGCCACATACCCTTTCAGATACTGAGTACAAAATTGAGTTAAAACATCATGAAGATGATTTATCTCTAAGTGGTCACTTTTATCTTTGAAGCTGCAAGCATGATAGATCCCACTTCTAATTATAAATCTCATTTCGTGCCTATCAATTGGTATTCTATCCCAATATCCAAAATCTCGGAGATACTCGTCTCTTCCTTTTTCACCTAAGACAAACGTCTCCCCTTTCTTCGCCGAGTTATAAAGACTTTCTGTGAATTCTTTTATTGTTTTATATTCAAGAAGGATATTTACATTCTTAGTTGCCTTCTCTCCAACCAATTCTATCATCTTTTTTCTTGCATCTTCTGATCTGAAATTTGCCCCATAGCTGCCAATGAAGTTGCTTAACCTCTTTTTAAATTCATTGTTTCTTTTTAATCTGTATCCTTTAGTTGCTATTAATTCAATTATCTCGTATAGGGCATCTGTAGACTCAGGATTTATTTCAAGACTATTTTTATCAGTTTTGAAATCTTGCAGGTGTTTTGTAATATTCTCAGCATATTTATTCCTTAACATCCAATCAATGGTGTTTTTAAATTCTTCGCCGAATTTTTTTATATCGAATCCCTGTTTGTAACCTTCTGTCATTTCTACCCGCAATTTCAGTTACTCCCGGGATTTCATACGCTAATCCCGGATAATATATTCAGTTTTTTAGCCCATCTGTCTATACCTTTTTTTGCGGCATACCAGTCAAAAAAGTCATCCCTGTCGTCAAGTTCTCCTGATTCAAACTTCTTCATAAAAACACCAGAACTCATACCGTATTTTTTCTCAAAAATTTTATAGGTTTGGGCATATTTAGCTTTTTTGTGTTTTGCAATTCTTCCATCCAATGCTAAAGCTGAGCGGATTACGCTGCTTACTTCCTGCATGGAAAAATCCTTCTTCACGTTGACGGTTAGAGTCATGATTTTTTTTCTCCAGACTTATGTTGTTAGATATGCGTGTGAATATACAAATAAATAACGATGGATAAAATATTGGGAATGTTGATAAGCTAACTCTGACTTTGAGAAGTGTCTAAAAAATGCTGAGGTGTTATAATAGTAAAAAAAGAATAGTAATAAGTGAGCACAGCATCTTCCCGCCCTTCCCGATAGTTCGCACATCTATAGTACAATGCAGAACGTGGGCGGACTTAACTGCCCTGTTCGGGATAAATCCACCTCAATTAAGTTCCCACTCTTTGCGAACCGCTTTATTCATCTCACGGGCACCATGCACCACAGCAAGTATCTCAACATCCTCGCTACCTTCTACAAGCCGATAAACGATTCTGTAATTCTGGTAAACAACCTCTCTGAATCCATAATCTTCAAGTTCCAACTATGCGCCCGCAGCGAGGCATTTGCCCGAGTTTTGCTGTTGCTCTGATAAGAGATTTTATGAAACGTGCGGCATAAGTTTTTGAGTCTTTAGCAATATAATCATGAATCGCCTGCAGATTGCTGCTTGCCTTTTCTGTCCATCTTACTTTGCCCATTGCTCGACCCTGTCAAGAAGCTCCTTGGTGGTCAGCAGCTTTCCCTTCTCAGCATCCTTAAGTCCATCAAGAACCTGCGCAACAAAGTTTATCTCATACATGATGTCTTCTAATGAACTCTCATCAGGCAATCGTTTTATAGTTTCTATGGTTGCTTCTTTTAGCAGGGTCATTATTGATACCTCAGTATTCAGAATTTTTAAAGTAATTTAATGCTTGTTGTATATAAGTTTGCCTCATATAAAAAATATCGAAAAAATGAAAAAATAAAGTGAAATAAGTAAGCATAGCAGCTTTCTGCAGTTCCCGAGAGTTCGCACATCTTAGTACAATGCAAAACGTAGGCGGGCTTAACTTCTGTGTTCGAAATGGGTACAGGTGTTGCCCCGCCGCTTTGGCCGCTATACTCGCTTATGACGGTAAAATCCATCCATTGGATGGACGTAATTCCATATATAAGCGCAACACCGGATATCGCCCGAATGTAGTGAAACAAAATCTAGCGTGGACGTTAGTAGTCGACGGGCTCAACACCTCGTCACCTTGGTGCTTACACCCCGACTCTATCAAACTCGTCTTTTACGAGAGTCCTAGGAGGTCTCTTTTTAGGTGAGGTTTCAAGCTTAGATGCTTTCAGCTTTAATCCTTTAGTGCGTAGCTGCCCTGCGATGCCTTACCAGACAACAGGTCCACCAGTGGCACCGTTGCACAGTTCCTCTCGTACTAAATGCAACTTACCCTCAGACCTCAAAACACCCCTAATAGATAGTAACCGACCTGTCTCACGACGGTCTAAACCCAGCTCACGATCTCCTTTAATAGGCGAACAACCTCACCCTTGGCCGCTGCTGCACGGCCAGGATGGAAAGAACCGACATCGAGGTAGCAAGCCGCCGGGTCGATATGTACTCTTGCCGGCGACGACTCTGTTATCCCTGTGGTAGCTTTTCTGTAGTCAATAGCCCTCATCAAGAGGGCTTAGTGGTTCGCTAGACCCGACTTTCGTCTCAGGATTTCTTGTTATGCGAAATCCAGTCAGGCTGACTTATGCTCTTGCACTCCACTGTGGGTTTCCGACCCACATGAGTCAACCTTTGGGCGCCCTTGATATCTTTTCAAGGGCGTGGCGCCCCACCCAAACTGCCCACCTATAGGTGTCCTCGTCTCCGAGTTAGGGTCGTAGTCTCAGAAGGGTAGTGTCTCATTGATGGCTCCACCTTACCCGAAAGTAAGGTATCGACGCCTCCTACCTACACTGCGCATCCAAAACCACAACCCAGCCACAGGCTGCAGTAAAGCTCAACGGGGTCTTCACTTCCCCTTAGGGGTCTCTAGACTCTGCACTAGAATGTAAAGTTCACCGGGTTCTGACTAGGGACAGTAGAGCACTCATTGATCCATTCATGCAAGTCGCCAATTAAGCGACAAGGTACTACGCTACCTTAAGAGGGTTATAGTTACCCCCGCCGTTGACAGGCCCTTCTTCCCGTTGTACCGGGTTTTCAGGTACCTGCACTGGGCAGGATTCACTGACTGTACTTGTCCTTTCGGATTTGCAGTCAGCTATGTTGTTATTAGACAGTTAGTGCTCCCTGGTCTCTGCGACCTGCCTTCTTCAAGGCAGGCACTCCTTATCCCGAAGTTACGGAGCTAATTTGCCGAATTCCCTTAGCCAGTTTATGCCGACACGCCTTAGTCTTCTCAACTAGGGGCACCAGTGTCGGTTCTTGGTACGGACATTCAGTCCCTTTTTCACGGTCCCCTGGGATTAACCAACTTTCGCCATCACACATTCGTCTGCTTCTCACCATTACGGTACTCCACAAATTTCGGTGCTTGGACAGCGTGGTTACACTGCTTGATCTACCCTGAGGCGTCAGGCCGCTTGCGCGGTATGACTGAATGGTACAGGAATATTAACCTGTTTCCCTTTTGTCGTATTCGAATTACGGTACGACTTAGGATCGACTAACCCTCGGCTGACAATCATTGCCGAGGAACCCTGGCCCCTACGGCGGTTCAGATTCTCACTGAACTTTGGTGCTACTATTGCCAGGATTTTCGTTCCCGTATGGTCCACAGGACTTCACAGCCCTGCTTCTACCCAAACGAGACGCCTTCCTACAGAATCACCTTTCGGTGTCCCGTGGTATCGGTGGTCGGCTTGAGCCCCGTCCATTTTCGGGGCCCCAAACCTCGACTGGTGAGCTGTTACGCACTCTTTAAAGGATAGCTGCTTCTGAGCTCACCTTCCAGTTGTTTTGGGCTTGGGACGCCCTTTTTGTGTTTACACTTAGCCGACACTCTGGGACCTTAACCACGGTCTGGGTTGTCTCCCTCACGCACTGTTAGCTTACCCACCAGTGCGGACTCCCGCTTTCTACGATGACGGCGATTTTGGAGTTTGACAGGAGAGCTAGAGGTTTCCCTCCAGGATTCCCCAATCAGTGCTCTACTTCGCCGACAATCTCCAGCAAGGTCATGCTGCGACATGTTTCGGAAGGAACCAGCTATCACCCAGCTCGATTAGCCTTTCACTCCTAGACGGGGGTCACGCGAATGATTTGCAAATCAAAAACGCTTGCGGTCCTCAACGCCCCTTTCGAGACGCTTCAACCTGCCTCCGCCTAGATCGCTAGGATTCGGGTCGTACTCTAGTGACTCCACGCACTTGTATACGCTGCGCCTCACAGTGTTGCGCGCATATTGCTTTCGCTTCGACTTCTCTTTCAATTAGTCTCGCCACTTGGGTACACTCCCTGGCCCGTTCTTCAAAACGTAATATACAACGCTGGCAGTATAGCCCGTACTAATGCCTCGCGACATATTCCTTCGCTATACAGATCCTTTCACGCTGTATCGCTCCATCACCATCCGATTTCAGGCGCTTTGCACCTCCCTTCTTGGGGTACTTTTCAGTTTTCGTTCACACTACTACTACGCTATCGGTCTCAAGACGTATTTAGTTTTGGAAATTGATGACTCCCAAATTCCCGCGAGATTTCCGACCCACGGTACTCAAGATCAAACCACAGTCCACCAGTTTACGTTTACGTGACTATCACACTCTTTGGTCTGACGTTCCAGACAAGTTCGACTTCACTGGTTTGCACTGTATATGGCTTGCCTTATGACACTACATCTCCCTATCCTTTCGGTAGGGATTCGGTTTAAACTTTGCCGTTTTCACTCGCCGTTACTGGCGGCATCTCTATTGATTTCTTTTCCTGCCCCTACTAAGATGTTTCAATCCGGGGCGTTCCCGATCCTTTCGGATCAGCACTTGCGCGCTAAGAGGTCTCATTAGGAGATCCTCGGTTCAAAACCTCCATGCGGTTCGCCGAGGCTTATCGCAACTTGGTACGTCCTTCTTCAGCGCTTGAGCCGAGCCATTCACCGGATGGTTTAAATGCCAGAACACGCTTCACTACATTCAGTTAGCGTCCGGGTTGCGCTTATACACGGTTTCATTTAGCATGATTTTGGTCTAAAATCCGCTCATCTACCCTTCCGCAGCGGCATTACACCGCTGAGTGCATTGGTATGAACATGAGTTTTACATGTCCGATGGACTCGCTGGGACTCGAACCCAGGGCCTCCGCCTTGCAAAGGCGGCGATCTTCCAACTGATCTACGAGCCCTTTCTCGTGGTCTCGTATGGCCCACGAATCTTTCTCTATTGGCTTGACAGTTTTTCGGTTTCCAATCGATAGACAATTTGTAGCACACGTTTGTGTGCTGCGTTAGGAGGTGATCCAGCCGCAGATTCCCCTACGGCTACCTTGTTACGACTTAACCCCACTCGCGAAGCCTAAATTCGAACTTGTTAAAGCAAGCCCTCATTCAGACCTCACTCGCATGGTTTGACGGGCGGTGTGTGCAAGGAGCAGGGACGTATTCACCGCGTGATGTTGATACGCGATTACTACGGATTCCGGCTTCATGAGGGCGAGTTGCAGCCCTCAATCCGAACTAAGGCTGGGTTTAGGAGATTACCATCACCTCTCGGTGTAGGTGCCCATTGTCCCAACCATTGTAGCCCGCGTGTAGCCCGGATGATTCGGGGCATACTGACCTACCGTAGCCCGCTCCTTCCTCCGCTTTAGCAGCGGCGGTCCCCACAGTGTGCCCATCACCCCGGAGGGTATGCTGGCAACTGTAGGCACGGGTCTTGCTCGTTGCCTGACTTAACAGGATGTCTCACGATACGAACTGACGACGGCCATGCACCTCCTCTCAGCGAATTCGGTAAAGTCTTTAGCTTGACCTTCATATTGCTGTCTGACCCGGTAAGCTTTCCGGCGTTGAATCCAATTGAACCGCAGGCTCCACCCGTTGTAGTGCTCCCCCGCCAATTCCTTTAAGTTTCAGCCTTGCGACCGTACTTCCCAGGTGACTCGCTTCAAGTTTTCACTTCGGCACCAGATGCGGTCGCACCGCACCTGACACCTAGCGAGCATCGTTTACAGCTGGGACTACCCGGGTATCTAATCCGGTTCGTGCCCCCAGCTTTCGTCCCTCACCGTCGGACCCGTTCTGGTGGGATGCCTTCGCCATCGGTGGTCCCCCAAGGATTACGAGATTTCACCCCTACCCCTGGAGTACCTCCCACCTCTCCCGGTCCCAAGCCTATCAGTATCTCTTGGACGCCTGACGATTAAGTCGCCAGATTTCCCAAGAGACTTAATAAGCCGGCTACGGACCCTTTAAACCCAATAATAACGGCTACCACTCGGGCCGCCGGTGTTACCGCGGCGGCTGGCACCGGTCTTGCCCGGCCCTTGCTAACCACTGTTATTTAAACAGCGGGACAGCCAGTACTAGGTACTGGCACTCGGGGTCCCCTTATCGCGGTTTCCCGCATTGTAAAGTTTTCGCGCCTGCTGCACCCCGTAGGGCCTGGATTCATGTCTCAGAATCCATCTCAGGGCTCTTGCTCTCACAACCCTTACCCGTCGTAGGCTAGTAGGTACGTTACACCCACTACTACCTGATAGGCCGCAGACCCATCCTTGGGCACCGGAGTTTTAGACCAGGGAACATTCCAGTATCCTTGATCTATCCGGTATTAGTCCCAGTTTCCCGGGGTTATCCCAGACCCAAGGGCAGGTTGTCCGCGTGTTACTGAGCAATTCGCCGAGGGCTTACCCCTCTCAACTCGCATGGCTTAGTCGGACCCCGATAGCAGTAGCCTCTGGCAGGATCAACCAGAGTTCTATGTTATTACACACTTGTTTGAAGTATTTAACTATCGGAATTTTAGGAGGAACTATTATATAAGGTACAATAGTTCCTTGTTAATTCCCATCTATCGATTGGAATTAACCGAACTGTCACGCCAATGTCAGACGAAAACTTGCGTTCTTGTCTCCATTTCATGTATCATGGTTGGAAAGCAGCTCATCACATTCAGGTTTGTCCTTCAATCAGAGCCGACGCCAAATATTAACCATGAATTAATATTGTGATAAATAATTTTTGTATTTTGCAATACAATTTTCCTGCTATCACACAGGAAACATACTATATGTTTTTTGCTGTATATATCCCTTTCCCTCGTGTATGTTTTTAAACGAGTTGATGGTTATATACCGCTAAAAAAACCAGCACATTCACTGATATTTCCAGAATCCTCTCTAATTTATACAATTTGTATGTATAATTAGCGTTTATTCATCAGGCAATAACCAAATGTTGGTTCTTATTTTTCCCTCGCATATATTTTTCGTTATACACAAGTTCATTACATATACCTGGCAACCTTAATTGCCGGGCTCCCCTCACTATCACGCCATCGTATATAAGAGTTGTGGACATGCTATTTTAGAAGAGTTAATAATGAGGAAGAACCTCATATTCAACAAGTTTAAATTGGAGGAGAAGGAGTTTAGGAATAAATGGCAGAAAATATAACTGGAAAATCTTATCTCACAAGACAAATAAGATTCATCAAATCTACAGGTTCATCACTTATTTTAGGCTTATCCAGTTCATTGAACGGAGGAGTCGCTTACAGTTATATCATATCGCTGGATTACCACTATTTTACACCTGCTGATGGAATCATTGCAGGTTTGATCGGAGGCTTTGGCGTTGGGGCAAAAAACCTCTTTTCCAAGAGTTTACCTGAAAATGAAAAACACAATGAAGAAATACCTTTAATCACTATTGGAGAGCATGTTTTATTTGGTATGATAGCCTTATTTCTTGGATATATTTTCGTTTTTTACCTGGTAAAGCTTCCCTCCACCCACGGAGAACTCCTCCCGCCTTCCGAACAGGGAATATCCCTTTACGAATTCTTTAAACAAACATTAGGCCTGCCCGATATTGCAGGAGCTGTTCTGGGTTCCATCAGTTCCATGGCCCCTTTGGTTTTCAAGCACAGGATAAGGGCATTAATTGGAAGATTAAATATTAACCGGGTCTACTGAGTTTTAAAATAGCTGCGGCAATATCCCCTTTTGTTTCCCGAAGCGCGTTCGTGGCATCGGCCTCATTCGATTTTGCCTGTTCCATCACAAGCTTTACATCTTCATCAGGTATTCTGACTTCACGGGCGACTTCCTGCGGGGTTCCAATTACCTGGTAGGTCTTCATACCCCTGGCATCCATTATCGAAACCTCTGCGTCCTTAAAAATAATATCCTTTTGTGGTGTGCGAATAATCACTTCTTCTACATTTTCTATCTCAGTTACATCAATCCCCATCTGCTTCATCATAGAAGCCATCTTACGGGGATTTATACCCCTGCCAAGACCCGGAATCATTCAATTCACCCGCAACTGCTGCATCCTGAACCGCATTTTGCTGCATTGGGATTATCGATAACAAACCCGTTTCCATATTCATTATCGATATAATCGATTTTGAATTCGTCGATATCATCCTGGATGTCTTTATTGAAGATTATTTTTATACCATTACTCTCCGAAACAGCATCTTCGTTTTTTGGGGACTTCTCAAGTTTCATGCCATATCGAATCCCGCTACAGCCCATTCCATCTACGAAAACGCGTAACCCGTGGTCAGTCTTTTTTTCTTTTTCAAGCAATTGTTTTAATTCTGCTGCTGCAGCTTCTGTAATTTCTATCATTTGCTTCTCCTTTTTCTCTCTATGTTTTGGGTATATATAAAAATGTGGTATCATTCATGTTTTTTATTGTAAAAAAAGACTTAAATAGTAACAAAACGAGTTAATGGCGGAGGCTGATTATGACTCGAGAAGAATTATTGGAAAAAGTAAAGACTTCACGCCCATCCGTGACTGTTGTAGGCCTGGGTGGTGCCGGGTGCAACATCGTAACATGGATAGCTGACAAGAAACTCGCCGGTGGTAAAATAATCGGAGCTAATACGGATGCTTCGCATCTTAGCACAATGACAAGAGCGGATAAAATCATCCTGCTCGGTGAGAAGCTGTGCAAAGGGCACGGCTGCGGCGGATTCCCTGAAAGAGGAGCTGAAGCAGCAAAAGAGAATTTAGCCGAAATAAAGGAAGATTTAAAAGGTACAAATCTCCTGTTCCTGGTGGCAGGTCTTGGAGGAGGTTCGGGTACAGGCTCAATCCCGGTTTTTGCAGGCGTTGGAAGAGAAGCGGGCGCGCTCACAATAGCATGCGTTACTATTCCATTCACAATTGAAATGACAAGGCGCGAAAAAGCACGTGATGCCATAAGATCACTCGCTGAGGTTTGCGATTCGATAGTGGTCATAGATAACTCAAAACTCAGGGAAGTTGCAGGCAACCTGCCCCTTAAAGATGCATTGTCAGTAGCGAATGCGCTTGTGGGTTCGTTTGTTAAGAACCTGACAGATACAATAACCCAGCCAAGCCTGATTAACCTTGATTACGCAGACCTTCGCGCCATAATGGAACGCGGAGGAATTTCCTCGATAGGAATTGGCGAAGGCGACGGCGCAAACCGCGTCGAGAAGGCAGTCTCGCAGGCGTTATCTACCCCTCTGCTCGATATAACCGACATATCGACAGCATACGGCGTACTCATTCACATAGTTGGAGGAGAAGACCTGACGCTGGAAGAGGTAGCTGTGGCCGGGGAACAGATAATGGATAAGGTTCCAAATACCAAAAGGGTGATATGGGGAGCCAAGGTTGACCCCATGCTTACCGGCGCGGTGCGCGTGATGGCTGTACTGACAGGAGTAACATGCCCGTTCCTGAGCGGAATAGCAAAACCTGCGCCCCAGATTCCTAAAGAAGTGGTAAAACCGCTCCGTGAAGCCATGGAGCACATGGCAGAATCCTTCCCGCGTGAAACAATTTCAAGAGCTGCGGTTTTCAGCAAGGAAAAGTAGGAAGTAATTCCTGCTTTTTATCTTTTCTTTTTTTCTGTTTTTTTCACCGCTCAAAATTAAAATTCTGCTTCACAATCTTAAGCGCGCAGTAATTCCCGCACATGGTACAGGCTTCTTTATCATCAGGCGAGCGGCTGTCCCTTACTGATTTTGCATGTGCCGGGTCAATCGCCAGCTCATACATCCTGTCCCACTGCAAATCCCGCCTCGCCCTGCCCATATCAAGGTCGCGCTGCCGGTCATTATTCTTCACCATATCCCCGATATGCGCCGCAATCCTTGCTGTTATCACGCCCTGCCTTACATCCTCGATATTAGGAAGCGCAAGGTGTTCTGCCGGGGTCACGTAGCAGATAAAATCAGCCCCATAAGCGCTTGAAAGGGATGCGCCGATGGCTGCCACGATATGGTCGTAGCCGGGGGCGATGTCGGTGACCAACGGCCCGAGCATATAGAAAGGCTTCTCGCCGCTTAAGCGCTTCATGAGTTTAACATTCGCTTCGATTTCGTCTATCGGAATATGCCCCGGTCCTTCAACAATCGTCTGGACTCCAGCTTCATGCGCCCTGTCTGATAGCTCCGAGTTCATTATGAGTTCCTGTATCTGCGCCCTGTCAGTGGAGTCATGTATTGCCCCGGCGCGCATCCCGTTGCCCATGCTGAGCGTAACTTCATGCTCTTTCATTATCTCAAGCAGGTAATCGAATTCGCTGTACAGCGGGTTCTCCTTCTCATTATGCAGCATCCATGCTGTCATGAACGCTCCGCCGCGCGAGCAGAGTCCGCCAAAGCGCCCTTGTCTTTTGAGGCGCTCGACTGTAAAGAGGTTTATTCCTGTATGTATAGCCATGAAATTAGTACCCAGCTTTGCCTGTTCTGCTGTTATTTTGAAAAGTTCATCCTCTTTCATGTCAACCGTGCTTCCGTATTTCCTGATAGCCTCAATAAAAGCCTGATATAGAGGCACACTGCCCACGGAGAGTGTTGTCGCTTCAATGACTTTTTTCCTGATTTCATAAAAATCCCCGCCTGTTGAGAGTTCCATGAGCGTGTCCGCACCTGTGGCTTCTGCAACTTTTGCTTTCTCTATTTCCATATCGATATCCACTATATCCGAGGATGTGCCGATAGATGCATTCACTTTAGTACGAAGCCCTTTTCCAATGCCGCAGGGTTTTGTGGAACGATAAGGGCTCAGCGGGATAACTATCCTGCCGCTTTCTATGCCGCGCCGCACGAATTCCGGTTCGATTCCTTCATCCTTGGCTACCTGTTTCATCTCTTTTGTAATGCTGCCTTTTTTTGCTTCGGTGATTAAACTCATAAAAATTACCAGCTTTCAAAAAGTTACACTTATACTTAAACGTGTTTAATCAATAAAATTGATTTGAACTCAAGTAAGGTTGATTAGAATTATGCAAGCTTGCTTCTGACCTTCTCATAAAACCCGCCCTCTCTCGTCTTCACGAACCTTGCGGGTTTATCAGCTTTCGCAATGAGTATCGTGTCATCCTCTTTTATTTTTCTGGTGTAATGCCCGTCTATTACGAGTACTGCCTCCTTCTCTGGCACGGTCAATTCCACCCTTATTTCACTTTTTGCGGGAACAACCCAGGGCCGGGATGACAGCTTAAACGGCGCCAGGGGCACGATGACAGTACCATCCACCCTTGGGTCAACTATGGGGCCACCTGCGCTCATGGCATATGCAGTCGAACCTGTGGGTGTGGCAAAAACAGCACCGTCAGCCCGCAATTCCTCAAGCTGGCTGTTATCCACAAAAATCCGATACGACAGCATCTTTGCAGGACTTGCTGTGAGAATCACCACTTCATTGGTGGCAGGAGGCAGGTTTTCATCATTGACCTTAACAGCCAGACGCGAGCGCTCTTCCACCTCAAAACCTGACAACACTTTATCTATGACATCTAATGCTTCTTCGGGGTTCACATCCACAAGAAAACCGATAGTGCCCATATTGATACCAAGCACCGGCAACGGGTCATCCATTTTCTGGAGACCGCGAAGCACTGTCCCGTCGCCACCAATGGAAACAATAAATTCTGCGCCTGCCCTTCTCATTTCAGCCAGTGGTGTGCCTTTTTGATTGAGCTTTTCGGCTGTCCTGGGGTCGATTAACACAACAGCTTTTGACTTAAGATGACGCACGATATCATTAACAAGGGCGAGCACATCATCCCTGTCGCATCTTGAAATTAGCCCTATTTTTTTCATAAACACACCTACACAAGTTCAAGTAATTTATCATGAACCATACCGTTACTGGCAACCATATTCACCCTTTTTGTTACATCAAGCGGCGTGGAAAGCCTGTTTCCCTCTCCATCCGTCACCATCCCGCCCGCTTCCTCGACTATCAGTTTCGAAGCCGCTATATCAGTAACACGAAGCATGCTTCGCATATCGATAAAAGCATCAAATATGCCGGATGCGATATAACATAATTCAAGCGCGGCGCACCCGAATACCCTTACTCTCCTCACATTATGGTTGTTGATCGGGATTGCATGTGGGCGGTGGCTGTATGATATTACACTCAACCCGGAAAGTTCCGAAACACTGGAAACGTGTAATTTCCTTTTGTTCAGAAATGCACCTTTTCCTTTCTCCGCTGTATAAATATCTCCGCTAACGAGATTCTTCACATACCCATACCTGATGTCTGAAATGTCAGAGTCGCCGATGGCTACAGGCACGCAGAAAAATGGGATGTTATTCACCGCATTGAACGTGCCGTCAATGGGGTCAAGAACGAACGTGAATTCCGGCTTGCCACCGATTATCTTCTCGCCCAGTTCCTCGCTCACAAACCGCATCGACCTGCCGTCTGCTTCAAGCACCTGCAAAGCAGCATTTTCAGCCACTTCATCTATCTTTTCAGTCGGGGTTCCATCGGCTCCGATACGCATCATTTCACCCGCCGCTTGTTTCCCTATCAGTCCTGAAACCGCCTGCTGGATAGCCTCCGCGACTTCATTGCATAATTCATAATAAGACATTGGCCTAAACGACCTCGCAGCCTGCGACAAGCCTCTGCTTTGGATTATTAAGCTGGACAATCAAAAACCTGTCACTTCTGCTGAATGCGATATCTTTCTGCGTCGCCATGGTGACATTACACTCAGAACCCGGGGGAGCCTGTGTCACGTCCTTTCCGCCTATTGCCATACTATTGATAGTCGCCGGCATGTCCTGAAGTCCTGCGAACAGGTGGACTGCATCGCCCACGCCCAGTCCCTGCGTGAATTTCGTGAGGCGGCATTTGAGGTTGAATTTTGATGCTACCTCTTCTTTCTGTGAAATTATGTACCCCCTGTCGAAGTCTTTTGACTGTATTCCTTTTAGCGCAAGTCCCACTCTTGTACCTGCGGGTGCGGTTTTCATATCCACGTCATTACTCTGGATTGAGCGTATCTCTGTGGGAATGTTAATCGGGAAAGTGGTTAGGCTATCATGCACTTTGAGAGTTCCCTGGGTCACAACCCCAAGCACCACGCATCCCATGCCTGTGACATTAAAAAAATGATCCACCATGACGCGCTGGGGCAGGGCGTTCTTCAGGGCATTTGCAGCCCGCATCTCTTCCCCGAGTGTAAAGAGCTTCTCCTTGAGGGTTTCCAGTCCTTCGAATGTGGTAGTGGAAACCGCAACGGCTTCCCATTTCTCAAGGTTTGTGCCTTTTGTGATGGCTTTTATCTTTTCGATTAATTCGGATATTGCAGCCGGGTTTGATTTATCGGACATGGTTATGACGAACAAGCCGCGTTTGTTCCCCAGCAAATCCAGGGCAACGATGCACTCTCCCACCTGCGCATTGAGTCCTGCCGACGGCACGCAGACAAGCGCGATATCCGAGAGGTTTATTGTCTGGATAAGTGATTTTAATGACGCGGGATAGCCATTGGCATCCACGAATGAATATATCCTGTCCCCTTTTACGAAATTATAAAGAGTGATATCCGACTCTGTACCCTTCTTCCCAAGATTCCCTGCAAGGCTTGTCCTGCCTGATTTTTCGCTGCCTATGATTGCTACGTTTGCCATAATAATCCCTGTTATAATTAGTTTCCAGATATATGAAATTATATGAAATTGGCGAAGGGTTCTCATTAACCAAAATTTATATCACATCTCAACTACTTTTAATTCACAATGGACATCCAAAAAATCCGCCTCGACTTCCCTGCACTCTGGAAGAAATGGAACGGCAAGTACCCTATATATTTTGACAACGCCTGCATGACCCTGAAACCAAAGCAGGTCATTGACGCAATGAACGAATACTATACCGAGTATCCCGTATGCGGTGGTCGTTCCATTCACAAGATGGCAAAGAAAGTGGACGAGAAAGTGACAGAGGCGCGGGAGAAATTCCAGAAATTCCTGGGTGCATCATGTCCAGAGGAAATAATTTTTACGCGGAATACTACCGAGGGACTGAATCTCGTTGCCAATTCACTTGAGTTCAAAAAAGAAGACATAGTTCTTACCACGGACAGGGAACATAATTCAAATCTTATTCCCTGGCAGATACAGGCTCACAAGCGCGGGATAAAACACATGGTCATTTACTCAAATCCCGATAATACTTTTAACATTCCCCAATTCGAGGAAATCATGAACAAGAACAGGAACGTGCGGCTTGTTAGCATGGTTCATACAGCGAACCTTGACGGCTATACCATACCGGCAAAGGAGATTATCAAAATCGCCCACGAGCACGGCGCGCTTGTAATGCTCGACGGCGCCCAGAGTGCACCGCATAAGCCTGTGGATGTCAGGGCGCTTGATGTTGATTTCTTTGCTCTTTCAGTGCACAAGATGGCGGGGCCGACTGGCATGGGCGTGCTCTACGGGAAACACGACTTGCTTTCGGAGCTTTCGCCTTTCATCGTTGGCGGCGATACGGTTAGCGATACCACCTATGCTAGTGCAAAATTCCTGCCTCCGCCTGAGAAATTCGAGGCTGGCTTGCAGAACTATGCAGGCATCATCGGTTCGGGCGCGGCTGTGGATTACCTGAATAATATCGGGCTATCGGATATCGAGGAGCATGAAAAGAGGCTGAATACGATTATTACCAGCGGGATAAAGGACATGCCGGGGCTTAAAATCATAGGCCCGCAGGAGCCGCGCATGAGGGGCGGCATCATCGCTTTCACGGTCGAGCTTCCAAAGGGCGGCGACGCCCACGACATAGCGCTTGTGCTTGATGAAACCGAGAATATAGAGGTGCGCTCAGGGGCATTCTGCGTGCACTCGTGGTTCAACTACCGCAAGTGTGATGCTGCGGTGCGGGCTTCGCTTTATTTGTATAATACAGAGGAAGAGGCACGGAAGTTTATTGATGTTCTCGGGAAGACGATTGGACTGTTTAATCCATAAATAACGACTTTTTTACTGGATAGGTACTAAACCCGGGTTTTGCTGATACCGAAATGGTTAAATTCGCCGTGATACTTTTTTTTGAGTTTAGTCAATATTTTATACCACTCGAAGAGAAACAGGACTAATCCCGAAAATGCTATAAGTTCAAACATTTCATAAGTGGTAGAATCCGGCGCAAAGTCCTCTAAACCTTCAAACAATTCATGAGAAAGCATGAAAACCCCTGTAATGATTATAAATATGCTACTTCGAATGAAACTTCCTTTTTGCGAAATTATTTCATCCGCATTCAATGCTTCCTTTTGCAGGAATCTCCATGTCAGAGCTATCTGGATACCAAGATAAACCGTGAACAGGGAGAGTATTATTATAAGTGCTTGAATAATTTTAAATAAAGTATAATCGTCAATTATGCTTCCTAACAATCTATCCATTAGATTTGGTTATGTTTTTACTTATTTATAAAAGTTATGTAATTTGTTGCGGTTTCGCTATATTTGTATAATACCGAGGAAGAGGCACGGAAGTTTATTGATGTGCTGGGGAAGACGATTGGGTTGTTTAATCCGTGAAAATTCATAGAGTTTACTATTTTTAAGAAATCATTAACTGAAAAGAAAGACCAAAAGGGTATTATATTGTAAGTAAATATAGATTGAAACATGAGAACCAGTATTTTCATGAATTATTCGAGCTTATCTGAAAGTTTCAAAGATGATTTAGAGTTTTTATGGAACTTTCCTGAAAAGGAAAGGAGAGCGATTCTTCCATATTTAACAGAGATTTATAAGACAGAAACTGAGGCAGATCATGAAATTGCTCTTGACAAAACTATAAAAGAGATTGGTGGAAACGCAGAAGAAAATCTTAGAATAATTAGATTTCTTTTATACATATATCGTTCATGGAATCCTGTACAAGACACGCCAGCAAACTTCGTGAAGGATCTCGAAGACCTTCACATGATTCCTGTTGAAAAGAGAGAGGATGTTTTGGAGTTTCTTTTAGAATTTTTTTCCATAATTGAAGCAGATAACCCTCGTCGTTTAAAAAAAGCCCATGCAGGAATGATACTGCCATCTTTTATTGGTCTCCATGCAATTGTAGAATTTCGTCCGATAATCAAACAACCTTTTGGATCTACTCTAAATACTAGTATAATGATTCCAAATTAATATTACAATGACTCAATTCTTCCAGGCATTTCATCCATCTTGTATTTCCACTTGAAAATCACAGGCATTTTGTTGATATCATCAAGATATTGACATATGCGTTCAACCA
>JAHFDG010000093.1 GCA_023249105.1 Candidatus Methanoperedens sp.
AGGATACACAGGTTCATGTTCAGTTACAAGATACACGCTCGATGCTGCTGCAATCTGCAAAAATAGCAGCGGAATCAGCAAAATAATAATACAGTTTCTTATAAATTTCATATTTATTCACTCCATTTTAATTATGATGCAAGTGTTCCATCTATCATTCTCACAATTTTATTAGCCCGTCCTGCAATTTTTTCATCATGAGTAATCACAACAACGGTGACGCCCTGTGAATTTAGCTGCCCGAAAATATCCAGTACCTCTTTTCCTGCTTCTGTATCGAGATTACCGGTTGGTTCATCAGCTAACAGCAATAAGGGATTTGTGGAGAGTGCCCGGGCAATCGCCACTCTCTGGCTCTGACCCCCTGACAACTGGGAAGGATAGTGGTTAGCACGGTCTGAAAGCCCTACAAGTTGAAGCAACTCCTCTGACTTATCCCATATCTCTGCCTCGCTGAACTCATGCACCCTCATGGGCAACTGGACATTTTCAAGAGCGTTCAGTGTTGGATAGAGATTGTGGGACTGAAAGACAAAACCTATTTTCTTGCCTCTTATCCGGGAAAGTTCCAATTCGGTGAGGATAGCTATGTCCTGTCCTTCGAGGAACACCCTGCCTCTTGTTGGGATATCAAGACAGCCTATCATGTTCATTGCTGTCGATTTACCACTTCCGCTTGGCCCCATGAGCGCCAGAAATTCACCAGGCTTTACCTTTAAGCTCATGCCCTTAAGAGCAGGGACTTCTACTTCCCCCATCGTGTATACCTTCCATACATCCTCAAGTTCAATAATGTTCAAAGAGACCTCCTCAGACTATTATTTTTAAACGGGAGGCATACTCGATTATCTCGATATACTTCTGCCTCATTTGGTGATTTTACAACTTTACAAGCAGTGTAAACCTAAGTACTTTACGCTTTCAAAAATTAAAGTTTATTGAATTTTTCATCTTATTTTTTAAAGCATAAACACAATAAATAAAGAGATGCAAAAAAAGAAATTGGATAGTGACAGGTGAATGAATGATGTCTATAAGTGAATTAATGCTGATAGTTTTTCTAATCAACCTGCCCTTCGGCTACTGGAGGTGCAGTGCAGCCAGATTTTCTAAAAAATGGATGATGGCAGTGCACATACCTGTACCTTTCATATTCTTATTGAGAATATTATCAGGTTTCGGCTGGACTGTTATACCACTTCTTCTGCTATCTGATGTAGCAGGGCAGTTTGCGGGGGGTGAGCTTAGAAAACTTGAGGCTCACTAAGTAAGGTCAATCACATTACCCGACGCAAACCAGCTAAGCGGAGCAAAAGCTACAGGTACAAAAGCAAATATCGCCTTTTTACCTGCATGATTTCGGGTTATGGAGGCGCCCAATATCATGCTCCATATAAAAGTAGTGCCAAGCAAGATAATCTTGCACATCGGATTAGTTTTATTAAACGTTTGCTTAAAAATTATAAAACAATTCAGTCGAAAATCTTCCAAATTTAAAGCAAAATGACCTTAATAGAGCTGATACAAATAGATAACAAAAACAATTTATAAGGAGTATTGAAAAATGGATTGCTGCGGATCAGGTAAACCGAAAGAAGATAAAGATGTAAAGGCAAGCAACGAAAATAATCCAACCGAAAAAGAAACTACCAAAGAAGTAAAAGCAGATCATATGGGTCATGAAAATAGTCACACAGAGAAAGAACAAACTCATGGCGGAGGATGCTGCGGCGGTGGCGGCTCAGGTATGTGGCTGCATCTGGTACTGATGATTATCGTAGTTTTAGTAATATCGTACTTTACAAAAAGGTGAGAAAATGAAAAAGAAGACTGTGTTAGTGATTGGAATTCTTGGTGTACTGATTGCAGTCGGCGCAATTTCCATTGCAATGGCGCAGGACACGAGCAACGAAAAAACAAAGGACACGGAAAATCATGAATGCACTCCAGAAATGATGGAGAACATGTCAAAAAACTGTCCAGAGCAGATGATGCAGTCGGAAACATACAAAAGCATGATGAATGCTACTAACGAAAGTTCAATGATGGGCAACAGCAGGCAAGCAGAAAATACTGAAGCAGAAGGAACAGATCATTGTGGAGGCACGGATTCTGACATGGATTCAATGATGGGTTCCAGCGCAGCAGCAACGAAGGCTATGCTGTAGATTCCTGTTTATTTCTACTTAGTTTATATCTCCAATATGATATACACTTTTAAAATATGACTATAATATTATTATTAATGCAAAAGCCGGTGTAATGTTTAAAAATGTCCTTTTAATAACACCGCCCTATCACTGCGGCGTGCTGGAGTCTGCAGGCACATGGATGCCTCTCGGCATGGTCTATGTAGCTGGCAGCCTACAAAATGCTGGATATGAAGTAAAGATATATGATGCCATGTCGATGTTCCATACATTAGACGACATTAGAAATCACATAAAAGAATTCTGCCCTGATGTTGTGGGGACAGCAGCGTACACTTCGAGCCTTAACGATGCTATTGAAGTTCTTAGAATAGCTAAAGAAGTAAATCCTGAAATAATTACACTCCTTGGAGGTATTCATCCTACTTTCTGCTTTACAGAAATCCTGAAAAAAGAAGGTAACACCGTTGATTACATAGTTCGTGGCGAGGGTGAAATAACAACCACGGAACTTCTCGACCAAGTTTTTGCAGGAAAGAATCCAAGCGCGCCGGGAATTGCCTATGCAAGGGGAGGAAAGGTCACATGTACAAAAGAAAGACCTCTTATATCCGATCTTGATACTCTACCTGCTGCATGGAATCTGGTCGAGTGGCAGGACTATACATTTAAAACTAAGAAAAACTCCACTCTTGCTGTAATGAGTTCTTCAAGAGGATGTACGCAAAAATGCACTTTCTGTTCACAGAGGCTATTCTGGAGACAGAGATGGAGGGCACGAAGCCCGGAAAATTTTGTGTCTGAATTAGAATACCTGAACAGCACCTACGGTGTCGATGTCGCCATGATTGCAGATGAAACCCCAACATACGACCGCAAACGATGGGAGAAAATCTTAGACCTGCTCATTGCCAAGAAACTCGACCTGGAAATCCTGATGGAGACAAGAGTGGATGATATTTTGCGTGATAAGGAAATAATGAATAAATATGCAAAAGCGGGTATCCTTCATATTTATGTGGGGGCAGAATCCGCAAGTCAGGATACCCTTGACCGCTATCATAAAAACCTCAAGATAGAGCAGTCCAAAGAAGCCATTGACCTGATAAATAAAGCAGGAATCATCTCAGAAACATCCTTTGTCCTGGGGATGCCTGACGAAACACCCGATTCCATAGAGGCAGCAGTAAAACTGGCAAAGTACTATAATCCTGACCTGGCGTTTTTCCTTGCCATCGCTCCATGGCCTTATTCAGATATATATCCTGAACTTGCGCCGTATATTGAAGATTTTGATTATTCAAAGTATAACCTCATCGAACCGATAATCAAACCAGTCAACATGACGCGGGAAGATCTCAATAAACACCTGCTCAGGGCGTTCAGGGAGTTCTATATGGATAAACTTTCAAAGATCGAAGAGATGAGCGAATTCAAGAAAAACTACATGATAGAGGTCACAAGACTGCTTATCAACGACTCTTACCTGTCAGACCAGATGAAGGGGGAAATGCCTTCAAGTGTGAAACAATTTATTAAAAAATATATTAATTAATAAATTCGTAAAAATAAAACTAAAATGACGCCGATAAACAAATTAATTTCAGTTATTGCACTGGGTTCTATCCTGTTCTTCACTGCAAGCTGGTGGGAGAACTCACAATCAAGAATCGATACAGCATTTATTAAACTGGGTGGGTTGTCATTCCATACATCGATAGATACAGGGATCAATGAGGCAAAGAGTCTTGGCAAACCGATATTCCTCTATTTCAGGTCCGAAACGTGTTACTGGTGTAAAAAATTCGAAGAAGAGGCATTATCGGATAAAAGGGTCATCGATATCCTCAATAAAAATTTCGTTATTATTTCGATAGATACATTCAAGCAGAAAAATGTTTCAAACAACCTCGGAGTGCGAAGTACCCCATTTATGATTTTCTTTACAAAAGATGGTGAAGAGATCTCAAGAGTACCAGGATACGTTCCAACCGATGAATTCTTGATCAAATTAAATTCTGTCTTGGAGAAGGAAAAAATCAAACAGAGCTCTTAATCTCACCTATCAAGGAAGTATAGCATTACATTCATAATTATATGAATTTCTTAAAAAAGAAAAATAAGAGAAATGGCGAGTCATGAATGATAAAATAATGGATTTTATAAGAGGGAAAAAAATTGCTGCTTTTTTTAAATCCCGAAAACTTGCCATCGTCCTTATTTTGCTTATTATCATATTCTCAATAATCGGGACACACATACCCCAGAAATCACAGCTCAAGCTTGAAGTATATAATGTCTGGAAGACCAACCATCCCACTGAGGCATATTATTTCGAGAAACTCGGTCTGACAGGTCTTTTTTCGTCTCCTATATTTATTGGTCTGGCAGGTCTTCTATTCATTAACACTCTTTTTTGCACGAGAATTATGTTCAGCAACGCTTTTCGAAGACTCAGTAATCCGCAATTTCAAAAAAAGGCATATATCAGCGGGCTTGAAAATAACATGGAACTCAGAACAGAAAAAGAACAAAAATACATTATTTCTGTACTAAATTCGGTACTTAAGTCTGGTGGATATAAACTATTCAAGGAAAAGAATTGCATTGTCGCTGAAAAAAATAGATTCGGGGTGTTCGGCACATCGCTATTTCATGTCAGCATACTTATTATAATACTGGCTGCAGTTTACGGAAGTCTGGGCCGGATGGAGGGGGATATGCGATTAATAGAAGGGCAGACCCTTTCAGAAGACCATGGAAATTATATTTTTGTAAATGAAGGGCCATTTTTTTATGGGAATCATCAGAAATTTGATATCAGTCTTGAGAAATTCTATACTGATTATAAGGATGAAACTGGAACGCCGAGAGGAACTGCAGGAAAGCTTGTTATAAAAGAGAACGGGAAAAAAGTGAAAAAGGATGTGGTTTATTCAAATAATCTTATGAGCTATGAAGGGTACACGTTTCTCGGTAATGTCTATGGTCTGGCACCTTTATTGATTTTAAACAACCCGGATGGAACGGTTTATTCCGGCTCGTATATAACTGCATCAGACACTGATAGTAGCGGAAGATACGTTTCATCTTTTGAAATTGGAGATACGGGACTTGAAGGGGTGTTGATGGTATATATGACCGCGCCCCTAACCTCGGAAATCACTGAATCCGGGGAGGTAAAGCAAACCCCTATTCTATTTTTGAAGATATTTGACAGAGGAAATGAAATATACGATGGCAAGCTCAGGCTTAATGACACAGTGAGGATATATGATAAATACCTAGGGTATGATAGAATCCTTGGATTTTATGACATTAAATACTGGAGTAATTTTTATATAGTGAAGGATGCAGGGACTCTTATAGTATATGCAGGAATTGGATTGATCACCCTCAGCCTGATGATATCTCGCTTCATGATTCCTAAAAGGGTCTGGGTCGAAGTCATAAAAGATGAAAATAGCGATGCAACGGGAATTTATATAGGAGGAAAGGCGGATAAATTCAAATTTTTATATGAAGATGAATATTCTATTTTGACAAATAAAATCAAAGAGAGGTTACAGTATGGGACAAATTGATTGGATAATGTATCTGACAGCTACGACATTTTATGCTCTGAGTTCTATTGTATATATCTACTGTCTGGTTTTCAAGAAAGAGGAAAGAATAAGCTTTGCTGCCAACAGTGCACTTGCAGGGTTATTGTTTCACGGCATTTCGATAGCTCTTCGATGGGCAGAAGTAGAGCACGGGCCTTACATTAGTATGTTTGAGATTTTATCAGGATATGCATGGGTTTCTGTAGCTATTTTCCTGATAGCCCAGCAAAAATTCGAAAAGATAAGGATTGTGGGGTTTATCGTGATGCCTGTATCATTTTTGATTATGGGTGCAGGCTCCACTTATTCAAGAGATATACAGTTGTTACCCGCTTCTCTTCGAAGCTACTGGTTGATAGCGCATGCTGCCTTTGCAAATCTTGCCTTTGGGTCGATACTTGTGGCAGTAGGAATTGCGGTTCTTTATATTTTGAAAGAGCGTCACTCGGACACAGTGGATTCATTTTATGATAGACTGCCCCAGTTAAAGGTCATGGATGAGCTAATGTATAGTTTTGTAGCCTCTGGATTATTATTTCTCACAATTATGATAGGCGCTGGAGCAATATGGGCGAATCAGACGTGGGGTAGGTACTGGGGCTGGGACCCCACTGAGACGTGGTCTTTGATTTCATGGTTTGTATATGGGATTTGTTTGCATCTTCGGATGAATATGGGTTGGACCGGAAAAAAAGTAGCATGGCTGATCATATTCAGTATATTCGTACTGGCTTTTTCGTTTCTCGGCGTGGGATATGTGTATGGCGGGCTTCATGCAGATTACCTGACATCTTAAAGAAATCCAAGCTTTCCACGTAATGATTGAAAAATATGGTTTGTGGTAGAATCTTTATGGCATGAATTTAGTTCCGATTAATTTTTGATTGCAGGTTTAAAAATACTAAGTAAGCTTTGTTTTGATTTGTTTTCTTTAAATCACAACCCACTTAAAAAAGCAGGTTCTAATAATCAATGACCGGAAAGCTTCCCCTACTTTTTTACCACCAAAAACCCACTTTCCGGTCACTCCTCCATGTTAAGCTTATTTAGTCCCTATGCACAACTGCGCAGTGCATAAATCTTTCATATATCATCTCCCAAAGCGTGGTCAAATATCGGTATAAATTGATGCTGAGTCCATACAGTATAAGCTGTGGATACTCAACAGCCTTTAGGTACTAAATCATGTCAAAATCGATAGGTACTGTCATTGGCATTGATTTAATTGTTGCTGCTGTGGTGTAGATTTTGGTGTACGTAACGATGAATGAATATCTGATGCAAACAACATTGATAGATTTTTATCCGTGTATTTGTTGTGGCTGTTTTAATTGGCATTGTGTTTTATCTACTGAAAACATCAAACATATTTAGAAATTTTAAAGCAAAATAGTGTTTTGACTTACATTTTATAAACCGCAACCCACATAAAAAAGAAGTTTCTAATTAGTAAGCAGTGACCGGACTCCTATCATTCATTTTTCCTCAAACTCCCGGTCACAACCACCTCCACTATATTCAATCCTCTTTAATGCAAAGAGATATGCGTGTGAAATGCATAGGTGGTATTGTTGTACGAGAATTCCAAGCAATTTGAGACTACCGGAGTGAACTACCACCCGACATGTCGGTTGGTCCTCTCTGCACCTTGACCCCAGGTTATAATTCGTGAAGGTAGTTTTTAGAAATTTTAACCATACATCGTTTTAATTTACATTTTATAAACCAAAAACCACTTAAAAAGGTATATCTATTTTACACTTATCGTAAACTATATATGTACTTTACATGTATTGTAAAGCTGAGTATTTATTTGAGAGAATCTAAATGAACAGAAAACACAAAAACATGCTTGGTATAGGGATTGTGGCTGTATTGATGTTATACCTTGCAGCTAATAGTTTCAGCAATGCTCTCTCATTTTACTATGAAGTAAGTGAATTTGTACAAAAGGCAGACACATTAAACGGAAAAATTGTGAATGTGAACGGCACCATAGTAAAAGGCTCTACAATATGGGAACCCGAAAAAGCCAGATTGACGTTCAAACTTGCAGATAATAATGCAACCATCACAGTGGTATCAAATGAGGGAATGCCGGGGAATTACAAAGAAGGCATTCCGGCAGTAGTAACGGGTTATTTTGCGAACAATACTTTCCAGGCAACCCAGGTTGTCACAAAATGCCCCTCAAAGTACGGCGGAGACCTTGATCACGGAGACCATAACGAAACATAAAGGAGAATTTTAATGGAATTAGGAGAGACAACATTAA
>JAHFDG010000094.1 GCA_023249105.1 Candidatus Methanoperedens sp.
CGTGTCTTGATAATCTCAAAATATGTAACATCCTTTTCAATCAGAATATAATTACGATTAGTGTTCATGGCTGCTATGCCTGTCGTACCCGAACCTGCACAAGTATCAAGGATAGTTTCGCCTTCCGAAGTATAAGTTTTTATCAAATACTCGAACAACAACACCGGCTTCTGCGTTGGGTGCAGATTAGATGTCAATGTGTCTCTTTGTATTCTCAAAACTTGTGTTGGATACCTCAACCCGTTATCTTTATACTCTATGACCTTCTTGGTAGCAGAATCGGTTAGTTTACCCATCACTCCGTCCTTGACCTTGTTAGTACGTAATGGGCCAAAGTATTCAACCATCTGAGGATGGTAGGTGGGTTGATTGCGATAGAATACCACACACTCTTCAACGGTCTTGCCTGCCCTCTTTTTTACTTGTGCTATGTTTGTTAGTCGTTCTTTTTCCCAATACCAACAATATTTGAACCATTCCAAATTACTCATTACTAACTTGCTTGTGAAGGGTTGTGAAGCTGTCAATACAATCGCACCGTTATCTTTAATCAATCGTTTATATTCTTTCCATAGTGGTTCAAAAGGAATAATAGAATCCCAGTGGCACGCCGTAGCTTGGTAAGGTAAATCACACAATATCATATCAATAGATTTGTCAGGCAAGGTAGGCATTACTTCCAGACAATCACCTAATAATTCTTGCTTCATTGTACACTCCACAGCCCCTTTCTCTTACTCAATTCCCAATCCAGCCTTTGATACTCCTGCTCATCCTGCAATGTTAACCCATCCCCATATTCCCCATTGCCATCAGCCTCTACAGCAGCTATAGCGAATAACGCGTTGAGGATGGTGGTGTCGGACATGCTTGATAAGTTTTCCATGTTAGCTCCTTTCGATTTACTTGTTATCTATATAAAAACCTATAAGGCACCACCAATGTAATTTTCTTCCCTTCCTTAGTCTCAAATAATACCCAATTGCTTCCCCCCGTGAATGGTGCCGGGCCGGTAGAGATTATCTTAGCATCTTGCCATGTTTCTACAACATCACCGTTATTATTAATTTGTTGGATATCTACATGATCCCATCTTGTAGGATTACAAGCAGATAATAAACCAACACAAATGACAACAAAAACATAATACAAAATCTTAGTTTTCATTTTTCTCACCAATCCGGTTCGGTTATAGTTGATGGTGCTGCCGGTGCTGATTTACCTTTAAACATTAGCGATGGGATGATTGGGTATATCCATCCAGTGCGTTATTGTTTGGAACGCTTCTTCATTATGCCCACACAACACCCAGTGATCTTTATGCCACTGCGCAACATAAACACCTACGTTACCTTCAAAAGCCACAATCACATCCCTATCATAATCTGGTCGAATTTTGTTTGCGTCAAACCACATGATTATCTTCCTCCATGTCCTTCATAATTCCACGGGCCGTCTAACCTTGGGTCATATCCTTTCCTACTCACACCTTGCTTAGACCTATCCATTGACCGGATAAGTTCATCTTCTTGCTTCTCTCTGCGGCGGTTATCGGCGGCTTCTATCTTACGTTCAAGTTTAGCCTGTAAAATATGGTCAGTGCCATCTTCTTCGTAATCGCTATCATCGCCGGGACCACCGGGTAAGTTTTCTTGGTTGCGTTCAAATTCACGGTTTAATTGGTCAAATGATTTAGCCATTGCCGCCTCCATTGCCTAAGTTTATATCAATACCCGGTGCAATGGGGATAACTACATCATTATAAATATTACCATGCCGCCGTTTAATGGATTCGAGAATTTTAACATCTTCTTTTTTCTGGTCAGCGAGAATATCAATCTCATCCACTGAATTGACAAACATCCCGTGCATGAGCGAATAGTCATAAACCCAAATGGATACTTTGCCTTTTTCGATTTTAATATCTACACAGGTGTTCGGATTTTCTGCCTGCCATTTGATAAATTGATTGATGCCTGTTCCTATGGTTTTTTCAAGCATGATTATATCTCCTTTCTAATCCAATAACACCGTGGGCAGAAGTCGGCAAGTGCAGTGTATCCAAGGTTTTTCGCACTGATCTTGATGGGCTGCATAGTTATTCCTCCTTTTTTACCCAAGTTTCTCTTGGCTTTATTCCTGTCGTTAATGTTTGATGTAGATGATATTCGTAAATTGTCCGCTGTCCTTTATCATCAGCTAATTTTGCCGGTTCCCGTGTTATTGTTGCCAATTCACCACCAAAATGGATATATATGGATTGAGGTGGGATAGAAAATGTCCTAAATGAAAACCATTGTTTGATATTTTTCATCCCTTACCCCTCCATCCGATATTCGATTTGCTCGCAAAGTTGCCCCGCTTCAGCCACCAGGTTATCCAGATGATCCTTCCGCTTAGTCACCGGCAACTCGTAAATCTTGGATAATAGTTGGTAACACTGCAACCCGTACTTATCCCAATTAAACTTTGCCGGTTTCTGATCCACATCTTTCGCAGTAGCCTTCGACTTTCCTGACTTTTTAGCCTTATCAACAGCGTCCTTCAATACCCCCTCAGCATCATCACCATTTTCAGCCACCACCTTAATCGCTAATGTCGCACTCACGCTCCCATCCTTAACCATGCCAATTATCGACTCAGGAGCATCATGTAAGGCGATCAGGTTATTCACGGTACTAAGTGACCACCCGGTACGCTTGGCGATCTCTTGCGGCATCCACATGAATGATTGGAGCCTTTTGACCGCCTTGGACTTCTCGATAGCGGTGAGTGGTAGCCCGTCATTGGATGACAGAATAGATAACGCCAAATCCTCCGGCTTCTTCTTGGTTACGGTGAGGCATAATATCCCCTTAACCGGCGCACCTTCTTCCATTGCAAGGATATGCGCTCTCCTTCTACACCAACCGGCCATAACGTAGATATTCTCGCCTTCCTGGTAGATAGTAATAGGGGGGAAGTTCTCATTGCCATTGTCTTTGATAGCGTTTGCCATCTCACGGATATGGATAATGGTGGATTCCGATTCCATATCACGAGTGTTGTCATTAGGGTGTTCCTGGATTAATAAGGGGTCGAAGATTAAGGTACTTGCCCCACGGGATAATGCTAAGTCACGAACTGCCATAAATTTCCCCTTTCAGTTAGTTAATCTCGTCTCATGGAATTAATAAAAGAATCAGCCATCCGTTGCGTCATTTTATCAATATCAACCGACAATATTTGATCTGCAACTTTTCTCAGCAAATCATTTAAACGAGTGCGGATAGTCTCATCGCCTGCAACCAATTTTACTGCTTCTTCGCGTGCAATTCTTTCAACGGCATTTTCAAAGGCTAATTCAATTGGAGACTTTTTCTTAGCCCAAGAATCCGTGGATGGAGTTAGCAATGCAATAACTGCCTGTTCCAATATTTTAGCTTTGGTTTCTTCTGGCAAGACCCCAAGAATCGCTTGAGTAGTAGCATCTCTTATAGCATCACCATCTAAAGTAATCTTTAATTCAGACATTTATCATTCCTCACTTTCGTCTATTGACAGGTAATCGGCACATTCCACCATGTTTTTCTTGGCATTGTAATGAAGCTCAGGGATAAACTCTGGGGGGATAAACGAGTTGCATCTTTTCACTACCCCATGCCTACAGGATTTACAAGCCTCCCACGTTAGAGTGCCTACGGTTTTCAGCCCCATCATTCCCCCTTTTCTTTTACCAATTTCTTGATTTCGGCCTCTGTTTCCTTAATGGATTCGTTCATGTCCTTCATCGTGTCTTTCTTCTCCCGCTTCAAATCAAGCAACCTGCGCGTGAGCTCTACCAATTCTGTGTTTTCCATGTTATCGTTCTCCTTTCATATAGTTGCGTTTAGCGTCTTGATATTGTTGACGGATAGAATAATGAACCATAACGACAGTCCCCACTTTCCCTCCAGCAACAGCATGACGCTTTGTTGATTTACCACCCGGATTATTGGCAAGCACTTGTTTCCTGATTCTCTTTGCTACCGTACCTCTCATTTTCATTCCCCTTTCAATTCCTACTGGTTAATCCCCACTCAATAGCGCAGGTTCGGGTTCCGTTATCCCTGCTTTAGTAACCCCTCAAGCTGCGTCGCTGCTACCAAGTGGGAAAATTGTCATGTTAAAATGGGTGAAATCGGATTTGATACCGATACGAGATATGCCTATCTCCGGGATTGCATTCCTATGTCTCAATCTTTCATCATCCACCCATATTCATATTCCCTACGCGAACGGATCGGCCTCATCCACTTCCGGCTTGGCTTCCTTGCCTTTCGCTGCTCCGGCACCTGCTGACTTCCCCTTCTTATCCGGGAACAGTGCCGCATCCAGGCTCGCAATGGTATCCGACACCTTACCGAACCCGACGATATTGATGTAAGGCTCATCGGGGTTCTTCTTGTTGGCGACGTGCTTGACCTTGAACCGCCAAAACTGATTCGGCAACTGGGTCATGATGAGCTTGATAACTTCCGGGTCAAACACGCTCTCGTCGTTCTTAAATTTCTTGGTGAACTTCTCAAACAACCCCGTGCAGCCCAGGATATCCGCCACCATCTGCTCACCCCTTTTGTTCTCGGCCACGATGATGTCATGCTTCACTTCGTTGCAATCGTCATCCTCGTCCTCAATCACCATCGGAAACTTCCAGTTCTTGTCGCCCTGCTTGTTGGCGGATATCACTTCCTCCCCATCCTTTTTGGTCTTCAGGTAATCAATCCCCTCCAGAAATTTGCCGATGTGCCAGCCTTCATCAGGCCGACGAAATCCAGTTTCCCATGTTCCACGTTCATTTGCTGTTGCTCTCATACTTCTTAATCCTCCTTGTTGGTTGTTACCATGCTCTTCATCGAATGCATGTCCTGTCTAACTTCCTTGAGTGACCTAACGAAATCCCGGATGCCGCCAGCATTGCCATAAAACTCCTGTCTTGCCGGTTCGATATCGCCTTGGACATCCCAGATCACCCGCCGTTGGTCGCTATCCTTGGTTTCTTTCATATAGGGTATTGCCACAAACCCCTTAGTTACCAAGTAGGCCACCAAGTTCGCATCCTCAACTGTTGTCACTTTGTCCTTTGCCACATAGTTCCTCCTTTTTAAATATTTTAATCTTTTAAATTTACCTCCTCCCCGATATTTAGTATCGCATCTTTCCCAAAATATTTAAACGCCATCAAATCGTATGCCTTTGCAGCGTCTATAATATTTTGAAAACATCCGCATTCAATTAGTTCCTTATTTACTTTTAATTTAGCCCTCCATTTTCCACATTTTTTATACCAATAGACACCACGATATCCAGATTTATTATTTTTCTGTAGTTTCCGGTTATGTCCATTAAGTGAAAATGTGACTATGCGTAAATTTTCTTTTCTATTGTCAAGTCCATCCCTATTTATATGGTCAACAATTTTCCCATCATTATTAGAAAGCCCAAGAATAAAACGATGGAGTCTAACAGAAGGGGAATGACATTGAAACCCATTCGACGTGACATAGTTGGCATATTCTCCTCCCCCTGTACGCATGATGTGCCACTTGCCATAATTAATAACCCGATCGTAATCCTCGTCATCAACAATTGTTGATAACCCACATTTTAATAAAATAGTTCTACTCATAATATCTTCTACCCCTTCCCCAAACCATTCGCTTCCCTAAACATCTGCGCCACATGGAACTTCCTATGCACTATCCCCTGCGGCGGCATACAGTTATTTAAATATTCCGTTAGCCTCTTGGAATATCTGCTTGACATGGAACCGCCTATCAATTATCCCCCTTGGAGGTATCGGCCCTGACCATTTTGCTAAATAGCTTTCATTGGAATTAAATGAAGCCAAAGGTGCATGATATTTCCAAAGGTCTAACATGCTTGAATCGTGCGGCGGTGGCACTTCATCATCTTCACGGTCTGGGCTACGAAGACAGGCGATGAAATCGAAGTACCCCGGCACTGCATAACCAAATTTCTGGCCGGAAAAGGTAGGCCCGTATTGAATAGTCTTATTAAACCGTTCTCGTTCTTCCGATCTTGCAGTACCAATAACATCGTATCCAGCCATCGTAAGGTTCTGCAAACCATTCATTAACCTCAGCATATTGTCGGCTAAGGCCCCATACGCTTCCTTGCTGAGCTTCATTTGCATGGTCAATTCCTTCACTATGTTGGCCTTTTCCTCATCTGTCTTGGCATTATAATTTTCATCCAGAATTTCATAAGCCAACTGAGCCACCATCAAGTGAGAGAATGAATCAATAAAAACAGTCTTAGCACTCCCAAACTTCTTGATATTGAATACGGTATCAATGCAATCCATGAAGTTCTCATACACACCTACCACCAACTGTAAATCAGGCCGGTTGATAGCTGCTATGGTAGTTTGAATCTTGCGTTTCTCTGCGGTGAGCAGTACGATAGGCATCTCACAAGTCTGCAATATCGTTGCCGTTTTCCCTACTCCCGATGGCCCCCATACGAGCATGAAGTTCCCTTGCTTTTCCGATAAATCACGATAATTGACTAATTTCATTCTTTTTCTCCTCTCGTTTTTTGGCTTCGTATGCTCTTTTTTTAGCGGTATTTTCCGCCATCCACACAGGGTCTTGCGATCTTATTAGATAGTTTTTACGGCCATTCGCATTCCGTTTTTCTCTAAGTACAGGGTCGTCTTTCGTTGCCTGATACTTGGCATTTGCCCGATCAAGTTGCTTGCCTCTATACACAGTGTTGTTTTTGTTCCTCTGCCAATACACCTTATTGTAGCAGGTCATGTATCCTTTTTTATCTTCTGTCATTGAAACGCCATATTTGTAATCACGGGGATGATGAATTTTTGCATGACCACCCTTAGATAATAATTGTAGATTGCTCAAATCATCATTCTGTGTGTTTTCATCTTCGTGGTGAACATGGAAACAAGTTGGCAACCTTTTCGTGTGTAGAAAGTTCATCATGTTTAGCCGAGAACGATATATTTGCTGACCACCCGGCAAGGTGCATATGCGGCGGGTGTCACCGTTTATGTCAACGATATCTCTTTCTCTTTTAGGTATTATTTGTTCCATCTTACGCTCCTTATGGTTTTGCTCTGATGGTGAACATGGCATCCGACACGTTTTGGTTCTCACAGATCGGAAGATATTCACATTTCCTTCCATACATAAAGTTGCAGGATTTGCGATTCTTGTACCAGTTATTCGACCACCGGGAAGAGAGAATTTCTATGACAATCTGACGGTAGCTATCAGCGATTTCAGGTAGGTTAAATTCTCCACGAAAAAACTTCTTGCCCATGCGCTTTGATTCGCGGTTGTAGCCTATGAAGTAGTTGCTTGGCCGGGATAGGATTTCATTATACACTCTCTCATATAACTGTTCCGGTGTTTCCTCTTGTGTGCGTTTCTTGGTTTCCTTGAGTATCTTCTGGCCGGGGAACTGAACCACTTCGAGTATTGCGTATTCAAGATTGTGGTCTGCAAGAAAATATGTCCCTATCTGACTGGTTAATGGATACACTTCTGTATAATACTCAACCCGGCTACTCAGCTTATCTTCACAAAAGAAATTTCCATATTTTCTATCATAGAACCCGGTAATCTTCAGCGGGAATATCCACTTTCTCTCATCTTCAGATTGTTTATCAGCTTCACGCCAGAGATTAACT
The DNA here is from genome assembly GCA_023249105.1 of Candidatus Methanoperedens sp. GTDB lineage: Archaea > Halobacteriota > Methanosarcinia > Methanosarcinales > Methanoperedenaceae > Methanoperedens. The sequence goes on from JAHFDG010000094.1 coordinate 7,694, forward strand.
ACTTCTTTTGCGTGGTTATCGCCTACTGTAATCGATGGTACGAATTGTGATGGCGGCAGGATGATGTCATAGGTCATGTCGATCTTAGCTTGTAGCTCATATCCGGGGTCAACTTCGATTTCGAGGTACTTGTAAGCTGAATAGATAGCCTTGACTTTGGCTACCGTGTAATCGTCAATTTCGTATTTATCAATTATCCCCATTTTTACTATTTTAGTTTTATCAGCATTCCGTACACTGCTAATTAAAATATCCTTTGCTCCCAAATGTTTCTGCTTGACTGCATCCCATAGTACTCCGGCCTTTAATGCTGAGGATAGGAACGGTGGCCG
>JAHFDG010000095.1 GCA_023249105.1 Candidatus Methanoperedens sp.
ACAGCGTCCTGCCCGCATAGATAAGAACATCCTGTCGCAGTGCAATACCCAGATAATAATGAAAGTGACAAATCCCAACGACTTGAAAGCCATCAGTAAAGGTCTTGAAGGCATAAGCTCAGATGTCGAGGAGGACATCAAGCGCCTGTCGCCGGGCGTGGCGATGATTGTCAGCACATATATCGAACGCCCGATACTTGTGGATATCAGGACACGAAAGAGCAAGCACGGGGGGGCAAGCGTGCCGGTCGTAAAAGCTGCCGTTACGGAGAAGAAAAAAGAAACGCCACAGGCACAGGAACCTGAAGTAAAGATTGAACAAAAAAAAGAACAGGCTGGCAAAGAAAGCGCAAAAAAACCCAGGACTAAACGTGAAATGGGTTGGTATCAAAAAATGTTCGGGTCGAGGAAATCATGACAACTTTAATGGAAATGGCTCACGCCGGCATCGTTACAAAAGAGATGAAAAAAGTCGCGGCAGCAGAGCATGTTAATGCAGATGCAGTCAGAAAACTTGTTGCAGAGGGGCTGCTCGTTATCCCCAAAAATATCAATAGTAAATCAGAACCCATGGGCATCGGCAAATTAATGCGTACCAAGATAAACGCAAACGTGGGGACATCGAGGGATTATGTCGATATCGAAGCAGAGGTGGAAAAAGCCCTGACTGCGGAAAAATACGGCGCAGATACCATTATGGACCTGTCCACTGGCGGCGACCTTGACCTTGTGCGAAGGCGCATCATGGATGCCGTGAGCGTGCCTGTGGGCTCTGTCCCGATATACCAGGCGGCAGGCAGGGGCATCGAAAACATGACCTCTGACGATATGTTCGATGCTGTCAGGAAGCATGCGGATGACGGTATTGATTTTGTCACCATTCATGCAGGTGTTACCCTGAGTTCATTTGAGCGCCTGAAACAAAGCGACAGGATACTTGATGTGGTGAGCCGCGGCGGCGCTTTCACAATTGCATGGATGAAGCATAATGACAGGGAGAACCCGTTTCATTCCGAATATGATTACCTGCTTGAGATTGCAAGGGAATACGACCTGACCATCAGCCTTGGCGACGGTATGCGCCCCGGATGTATCAATGATGCTTCTGACAGGGCGAAATTCGAGGAGTTTATTATTCTTGGCGAGCTTGTGAAAAAGGCGCGGGCAAAAGGTGTCCAGACCATTGTTGAGGGACCGGGGCACGTTCCGGTTGATGAAATCGGTTTGTCTGTCACTGCAATGAAACACCTTACAGGTAATGCGCCGATTTACCTTCTTGGTCCGCTTGTCACCGATATTGCGCCGGGTTATGACCACATCACAGCCGCCATCGGCGGGACTGTCGCAGGTATGCACGGCGCTGATTTCCTGTGCATGACCACGCCAGCAGAACACCTTGCCCTGCCGAATGTCGAGGACATCAAGGAAGGCACAATTGTAACGAGGATTGCAGCGCATGCAGCAGACCTTGTGAAAGAAGGGGTTCGCGAGAGGGCGCGCGCATCTGACCGCGAGATGGCGCTGGCGCGCAGGGAGCTTGATTGGGGCAGGCAGTTCGGGCTTGCGATTGACAGCGAGAAGGCAAAGGAGATTCATGCAAGGAGCAGGAATGTGGATACGTGCAGCATGTGCGGGGAGCTTTGTTCGATTAAGATGATGAGGGAGGTTATGAGGAAGAAGTGATAGCAAGCCCATATATTTAAGTACGGGGTATAGTGACTGCGTTCCACGCTCGTTCTCATGCATCCATAGTTGTGCTAAAAACGGGCACGGAAAAGAGAATCGGAAAACATAAATACCTTTTGCTCTTGTAATACGAAGGTGGTAAAAATAATAAAAAAATATCTCTTCCTGTGCCTGATTGCTTTGTTTGTTGTTTCTGGGTGCGTTGATAAACCACAAACGCAAGAGGATAAAGTTGGATGGAATCAAACCAGATATGAGGAATATTCTACATTTTACCAATTGATTAATGCAAGTGGTGGCGACCCTACGAATGTAGCTTTTAAGATAGAAGATAAATTGTCGGAAATACCAAAAGACAAAAACGAGTTTGAAAAGACATGGTATTTAGCGTTCCTGAATTATAAGCACGGAATTGAGGCGGGAAATGCTCTGAAAAATAGTCTCGAAAACTGCCATAAAGATTATTGGGGTCGGAGCGCGAACGATGCATATGCATATCGTCCGGGCGAAATAGAATGTGGTAATAGAAATCAAGCAAAAAGAGATGCGCAGTATCCAGCAATAAAGGATTATTTTAACAAAGCTAAAGAGTATCGCCAGAAGATTGAAGAATGGAAACCGTCTAAATCTCTGACTCCCAATGTTACTTTACCTGTTCAAGATGCTATTGTAATGTCCCCCACCCCCAATACTACTCTAACTCATGAGAAACTTCCTAATGCTGGCGAATTCATGAAAATGAACAAGTCAAGTACATATGAAGAAGGAAAAGTCAAAATCATGGAATTCTTGAAATTTGACTGTTCTCACTGTTATGATGTGCATAAATCATTGCCTTCGCTTCTGAAAAAATACGACGGTAAGATTACAGTAACATATATTCCAATAGTATGGCCGAAACAGTCAACAAAGAGCATTGAAGCATATATCATCGCAGAGCAAATGGGAAAAGGCGAAGAGATGAGGGATGCACTTTTTCAGGCAAAATTCGTGAAGGGATTGGATATAATGGAAAATACAGTAGTTATTGAAGATGTTGCCGCGAGTATCGGTCTTGGCGCTGATTTCAAGACGAGACTTGAAAGCGACGAGGCAAAAAAGGTGGCTCTTACCAATATTGAGATGATGTCGGATTTTGATATCCAGAGTACTCCCATATTTATCATTAATGGAAATATCAATATCGACCCGCCGACCATTACAAATCTTGAAGCCGTCTTGGGCTCGCTGATAAAGGAGAATAATAATGAGTGAAAAGGAAAAATCCGACGAGAATAAAATCAGATATGAAAAAATTGCATCATATTTGATATACGCTATAATATGTGGATTAATATTCTTAGCTGGTTTTTTTATATACAGAAATTACCCTGGCATTTTAAATTGGGCTGAGCTTCATTCAGTTTTAATTACTGCAATAGCTACAATACTTCTTGGTGTAGCGACAGTTGTTCTTGTGATTGTGACAATGTTATTAGTAAAGTATAATGAAAAACTGTGGCGTGCACAGAATGAACCATTGGTATATGTTTATAAAAAATGTTTTATGAATGAATCTAATAAACCATATGTAGGGTTTTATGTTAAAAATGGTGGAAAAGGGCCGGCAATTGAAGTTAAACTAAATGTTGTATCTCAGGAACAAAAGTATTATATTGAAGCATTATCACCTGGAGAGAAATCAACAATATTCATTACGCCAAAGAGTGCTTTTGGTGGCGGCTTTATTGGTGAAGCTACAATTGGCGTAGTTACAATAGATATTATATCGTACAAAGATTTTAATGGTTTTGAATACGGTTCTAAAAAAGTGACTTTCGAACCTGACGAACCTTTGGGCTTGGGACAAGTCATAGAGCTAACAGGTGATTATTAATCAGTCTGTTATGACCATAACACGGGCTTGCGCCTGAAAATAAATACAGAAAGCAACTTACCAATTGAAATCTAAAATACCGAGCATCCACCTGATGCCTTGGAATTCTATTCCAGTGGTCGGTGACTGCATCCGAGCTCGTTCTTGCGTCTCCATAAAATTCTGGCGCCACCGCTGCGAAGCAGCGGCGCAGTTCCAGGTTGAAGGTTGTTTGCTGAAATCATGAACAAGTAATCCATTACGCGCCAACTACTAGCATTCCCAACAGCATCTCAAGCACCGCCTCCACACCCTCCCCTGTAAGCGTGGACATGCCCGCATCCGCGCCCTCAACCGGCGCTGAAATATCCGTCTTGTTCGCCACCCCAGTATTGGCACGGCAAACTCTTTTTTTATTATGCGCCGACTCCATGTGAACGTGCGGAGCCAAAACTTGAAAGCTCTTCGACCACATTCCTCAATAGCTCTTTTCCACTCGGTTTAGGAATCTCTCTCCCTTCTTTCTTGGCTGTTTCGAGCCAGAGGTCAATCGCTATCTTGATTTCTTTCAATGCCTCCTCTTCAGTTTCCCCAAAAGCGGAGCATTCAGGAAGTTCCGGCACTATGGCAATATACCATCGTCTTCCTCGCTATAGAAAAATTTCTATCGCATGCCTATTCCTTTTCATGAACTAATCCATTTTGTCGGTATCGGTCTTAATCTTTCTGAAAGGTAGCTTCAATGCGAGGGCTTTTTCAAGGGGTGCAATCGTATGATCTATAATATTATCGTATGATAAAAGTGAGCGCCGAATTCATGCACAGAGCAATAATGTTGATACATGCAGCATGTGCGGGGAGCTTTGCTCGATTAAGATGATGAGAGATGTGATGAAAAAGGGAAGTGACAAATAGATTATATTGTCGAGAGTTTATCCTCTACTAATCATTTCCAAATAAGTCTTTAACAGCCTTTAAAAATCCAATGGCGTCATCTACTATTTCCTGGGCATCAGCTTCACCGCATTGCTCACCACTGTACTGTATTTTATGCCTGACAATCCTGTAGGTATCCAATATTTCGAGATAGGGATGTATTGTTGTATTTGCTCTAAATTTTTCTAATAGATAGGTGATCATACAGAAATGGCTTCTTTCAGTTATTCCATCCAGAAAAATAAGTGTTCTTGATGTATGAAACATGGAATTATAGGCTAAAAGAAAAGCTGCATCGCAGTAGCCCATTTTTATGTTTCCTTTTGCCTCATTCAGGAATTTATCGGCAATTTTCAATGAGCCGGCAGCGCGTTCCTTATCTACTCTGCTTCTCCTTAATAGTCCTTTTTCAAAGCAATCATTGATATTATTAACCGTCAAGCATCTCTCCATAAAGCAAAATATGTTTGCTTAATACAGATTTTACAAAAGGATCATCCTTTTTAATGAGACCCCTCCACTCCCCAATAGTATATACAGTTACTTGGGCTTCTTTATTTAATTGTTTTTCTAAATTTTTTAATGCAGATAAGTCAATTTCTTTGTTTTGCGAGATTACCAGTATATCTATATCACTTTTATCCGAGTATTCTCCGGTAGCATGACTGCCATAAAGGAGTACGTTGATGATGCTCGGATTAAGCTGGACAAAATTATCTAAGAAATTGCTTTCGTGCAAAATTAAATTAAAATATAATCTTTTCCATTCTTTAACTAAAGGATACCGATTGTTCAAATTGAATTGAATCAGATTTCCTATTGATTCAGATTCCAGTAGTTTTTCAGCTTCATAGAGCTTCAAGTATCTATTGGAAGTATGCGGGCTCAGGTTTAATTCTCTTGCCAGCTTTTTGATATGTACTTTTGTATATGGATTAGAGAGAAAATATTCTAAAACAACCCATCCTTTGAATATTCTCCACTCGGATAGCATATTTTATCATACGAACGTATGATATATAATACTATCGTATGATATAAAAACCATATACAGCGCTAGAACACGAATTGGCACAGATAAAAAATCCGTGGGCATCAGGAGACTCTATGTCATCTGTGCTCTGCTTAGCGTTTTTCACTCTTTTTCATGCCAGAAGCAAAGGTCGTAAAAACTAGTTCAATTTGCCAGCTTCAACATCCGTGACCATCTTGAAAAGTCTCTCAAGCACCGCCTCCACACCCTCACCTGTAAGCGTGGACATGCTCATATCAGCATCATTTGTTGGTTTTGATATATCCGTCTTATTCGCCACAACCAGTATTGGTACGGCAAACTCTTTTCTTATCTCTTCGAGAAGATGCATCTGTTTTTCAAGCGTATAACCGCAGGTTTCTGATGGGTCGATGATATAAAGAATGACCTTCCCCACATGCTTCAGGGCTGAAATCGCCTGAAGCTCAATCTCGTTCCTTTCCTCAAGCGACCGGTCAAGCAGCCCCGGTGTATCGATGACCTGATACCGTACCCCGTTCCTTGTGAAATGCCCCACAGCAAGCCCTTTCGTGGTAAATGGGTAAGGGGCAATTTCAGGCCGCGCGCTGCTCACAAGCGCCACGAAACTGGATTTTCCAACATTCGGGTAACCTGCAATCACAAGTGTTGGAGAATCATCTATGGCAGGCAGCTTTCTAAGCTTATTCCTGGCATCATTGAGGAAGCGCAGGTTGCCGTCAATGCTCTCAACGATTGATGAAATCCTGCCGAACGCCTGCTTGCGCACCACCTTTGCATCATCAGCATTGCGCATCATGCCCACGTACGTCCTTGCCAGCTCGTGAATTTTGCCCCCCGCCCACTGGACGGATGCGAGGTTCATTTTCATCTCCTCCACGCCTACAATAATTTCTGCCAGTTCAAGATAGAAAGGCTGCATCTGGTCAAAGCTCGGGAATTTCCTGACGATGCTAACAAGATTATCGGTGAGGATATTGGCAGCAGTCAGCAGCATTGATTCCTCGGCTTTCAGTTTGGAATCGCGGTCAAGGATTTGCTTCCCGCGCTTGGCTCTTGTCGCGCGGCGGAAGGATTTGTCAAGGAGTTCATCTGCTGTCGGGACCGTTGGGACTTTTTCGAATATCATCGGGCTTAAGATGCAGTTTGGAGATAAAAAGCCTCTTGATATTATTATAGGTGAGAACTTAATTTTTTAAACATATCTTGTGAACACTTCGCGTTCTTGGCGCCTTTGCGGTGTGTGATTTTATTCACCGCAGAGACGCAAAGGTCGCAAAGATTGTTTAAATTGTTTATTCAATATTCATCCATCGGCATCTCTTTCCACTCCCCATCTACAGGTTTTGGATTTTTTCGAAGTGCAAGTATCATGGATTCATCCTTGAGCTTATGGTTCTTTGACCCCTTCTCTTCCACCCAATTATTAAGCCCTCCGTTATTTAACATGGAACGCATTGCGAATTTTATGCTGCCGCCATCTTCTTTATGCCTGATATTCGAAGCGCCGTGTATTAACCTCACGTACCTGAATCCATGTTCATAAGCCTCTTTTATTTTCTCGCGCGCCGCCTGGATGGCGGTCATGCGGGAATAATCATGCAGGTCAACCTCAACGCACCTGTTGAAAATATCCACTTTGAACCATGCCATAAAGGGGGTGGTATTATTGTATAACTTATTTAATATTTTGTTGCGTGTTCGGTTTTATACGAATCCTATAAATCGAAAAAGGCATTATTAGAATGAATCCCATGAACTCAAAAAATGGAAAAAACACCATCATTTTGTTTAACCCGATGCCTGTAAAACATCCTGTTGCTATCATAAACAAGCAAACCACATCCCTTCAGGTTCCTCTTGTCAATGTGCCGCTGTCGCTCCTTTCCCTCGCAAGAATGGATTTTGATATTAAAATCATCAATGCGGTGGTGGACAGCGATTATAAAGAACAGGTTCTCACTACGGAATCCCCCTATAGATTATCCTTTTCTGGACAATTTAAATCTCGAATTATCCGTTTCAGGACAATTCTTGAATCGAACAAGAAAGGTATATCGAGAACATATTCTATCTGCGCCCACATGCTACCCTTACTCGGAACCATACTGGCAGGCTTACTATCTTTTCTTGCAGGTATCTTTGAAGACAGCGAATCCAATGCAGGCTCAGCCAGCAATCCCAATTCGCAGGTGCAGCTTGCGCCCCAGATAGGGCATCGCCACAGGTATTTTAATAAAGCTATTTCGGGCGAACCTCCTGCAAATGCCCTGTGGGCAACAACTGCTGCAACAGTCGCGGTTTTGCTTTTCGCAAAATTTGAGGCTTTCAGCCCTGTATATTCAGTGATCTTTTCTTCAGTTATTGGTGCTCTTGTTTCCACTCTTCTTCTTGGTCTTTACGGCATCTTCTCGCATATTTCAAGGATAGCCAGTATGAAGACATTCAAACAAACCCTTTACTGGGATGCATTATATTCTGCTC
>JAHFDG010000042.1 GCA_023249105.1 Candidatus Methanoperedens sp.
AATGCAGCCTGAATCAATCTTAGGACGCTTTTTTAAGGTTTTTGGATGGTGAGATAAAAGATGAACGAAAGAAAGAATATTGCTGAAAAAATTCAGCGAAAAAATATCCGGACTCTACAAGGCATAATCCAAACCACGAAATATATGCCTCACGAAAAGCAGAAGAAAATGGATTTATATGCTTTATCACATTAAGTCAGTTCGATGGAAATATCAGTAATCTTATCAAGATTAATTATTACATTTGCACTGTCATTAGTTTTCGGTATTGAAAGGCAGAGGTCTCATAAACCCATAGGTTTTGGGGCATTTATTTTTGTATCGGTTGGCGCGTGCGGGCTTGCAATTACCGCAACGGTTCTGGATTTGGAAAATCCTCTTCCGCTATTAGGTGCTATTGTAACGGGAATAGGCTTTTTAGGAGCAGGCGCTTTAATAAAAACCAATGATAAAACATTTGGATTTACTACCGCAGCGAGCATATGGGTTTTTGCAATATTTGGAATAGCCACAGGAGTCGGTGAATATTTTATTGGAATCAGTATATATATTTTGACCTGGATAGTAATTTTCTTCGATAAACTTTTTGAAAAGAAAGGGATTGGTTATTACCAAAAAAAATTGATTATTAACACAAATAGAATTATTGATGAAAAAGAAATAAAAAACCAATTATTAACAGTCGGCTCTAAGAGGTCAAAATTCATCAGCATTGATGTAGATAAAAAGAATAATAAAATCTCTATAACTTACTTAATAGAGGGGACATCCGAAGAGATATATAAAATCCCTAAAACATTATTTGAAAAAGATTGGTTTGATTCCTGTAAAATTGAGTGAGTCTACATTATCCGGCTAATGAAACTCCATACCGCGTTCGTCCTGTTTCATCGTATAATACTCTGCAACTTTGCGCCTCCGCGGTGAAATTTTCCATTAGAACATCTTATTAAGCGCATCTTTTGCAGGCATGCCAACTGTTATGCCCAGGCTTTTTGCCGCTTGGGAAACGTCCACCGCTTTTGCATTCAACACATCTTCAAAGCTTTTTACACCCGTGACCCTGACAGCCACATCACCGAGTTTATTAGCTATGTCCATGTTAAGGTATCCGCACATCACAAAGCCGCATCCAGCCCTGATAACAAGCAGCGGCGCATGTTCCATATCAAACTTCAGACCGAGAACGCTTCCGTTTTCGAGTTTTATCTGTTCAACAAGCATGAATTCTACGTGGCTTTACCGATAGAAATATTTTATCATGGCGCCAAGTAGACCTCGGAGTTAAGTCATAGGACTAAAGGGACTTACTGAAATCATGGAAAACATAAACAAGAACCTGAAAATCGCCATATTCCTCACAACACTCATCTTTTTCCTGGAATTCGCTGGCGGGATAATATCCAACAGCCTTGCCCTTCTCTCTGACTCGGCGCATGTGTTTATGGACGTTGTGGCATTAGTTCTTGCATACGGCGCTATGAAAATATCAGCCCGCCCGTCCAACAGGAACATGACCTTTGGCTATCACAGGTTTGAGATTTTTGCTGCGTTAATCAATGGGATAACGATTATCGGGATTGCATTTTTTATTTTTTATGAAGCTTATGGTAGAATACTAAACCCTCCTGCTGTAAAAGGTACAGAAGTTTTGATTATCGCAACCATTGGTTTAATTGTCAATACATGGGCGGCTTTAAAATTGCACGGGCATCATGACCTTAATATCCGTGGGGCATACCTCCATGTTATCGGCGATGCCCTTGCGTCCGTAGCAGTTATAGCGGGCGCGGTTGTTATCATTTTTACAGGGAACTACATAATAGACCCGCTGCTTAGCATTTTAATAGGCATGATGCTGCTGTACGGGGCGTTTCGGCTTGTTTTCGGTTCTGCCCGCATACTCCTTGAGTTTGCGCCCAGGCATGTTGATGCGGATACGCTTTCCAGGGTTATGATGGAAATTGAAGGAGTTAAAGGAGTTCATGATATCCATATCTGGAGCATTTGCTCTAATATCCATGCTATGAGCGCCCACGTTCTCGTTGACAGGATCCATGTCCAGCAAACAGAGGTTCTAATAAGTAAAATTAGTGAGATAGTTAAGGAAAGATTCATGATAGTGCATACCACACTGCAATTTGAATGCGCCGAATGCACCCCGGTGGAGATAGGGCATGAGGAATACCATTAAAAAAAATTAAATCTCTTTGTTCCCATTAAATGCGCTCTTAACGAGCATAACCCCGGACGCTATATCGAATTCTATGGTCCTGCCGTAATTTCCCCCCGTATCGCTTGCTATAATCGGAAGCTTCATTTCCCCGAGTTTTCCCCTGACGGCTTCAACATTCCTTGCGCCTATCTGCAGGTCCGCCTCTTTGAAGCTGAACATGTTTGCCCCACCTGCTATCTTGGTTTCAATCCTGTTCTTCACACATCCCTTTTGAAGCATCATCTCAACAGCCTTTTCGATGGCCGTATCCGCAAATTTCAAAGGATTGTCTTTATTTCTTGATTCCTCTATAGCGGGAAGTAATATATGGGCAAGACCCCCGAATTTTGCTACCGGGTCACGGAATGAAATCGCCACGCATGAACCAAGACCAATGGTTACAAGCACGGCCGGGTTATGAACAACAACAAGGTCTGCAATTCCGACTATAATCTTCTCTTTAACCAAATCCATAGTAGGATATATATTATTCTTTCATGTAATAAGGTTTACTAATAACTATGATAATAATAATGAATATATCAGGGAAATGATGTTTTTTAATTCCCTGAAATCCTGTTTATGGCATCCAGTATTTTAGAAAGTGATACAGAATCTGTAAATATGAGTATTTTCCCTTCAATTTTCTCGGTATTTATTGTGAATTCGGTGTTTATAAACAGGACATCTTCAACATCCCTGCTCATCATGCATACAATCTGGTTAATTATTGCATCGGCCATATCAAATATATTCAAGGGTGGCGAAAGACCAATTGCTATTCCCAGGAAATTTGAAAGAGAGGTTATATATGTCCCGCTCATTATGTTTCCCACCTCTTTAAGTACGGATTGATCCATATCATCAAATGTCTCAGTCTCATTTTCCGTACCAAGAATAAGTTTAATCAGGTACTTCGCGCTTGTTTTCGATAATAAAAGCAGAAGAAACCCTTTGGCATCCCCGGTCAATTCCAGTATTATCCCTATCACTGGTGCTTCATTATTTACAAGAGCAGGCACTTTTATTAATGGTATTAACTTAAGGTCGGGCAGAGATATCCAGACACGCTTGTTAACCATATGGGAAAGAGATGTTGTTGCATGCCCTATCCCGATATTCCCGACTTCTTTGAGTGCATCTTTCTGGAATTCTGTAAGTGTTTTTATTTCAGTCATTTTTAGTTTACCTTCTTTTGGTATATCCTTTCTTTCAAATCAACGTGTTTAAACAGCTTGCATGACGGCCCGACAAGGGTTTCTGTTTTTCCCATAACAAAATAACCGCCGTCTTTCAGGGCGTTATAGAAATCAAAATAAAGCTTTTCCTGAAGTTTCTGCTCGAAATATATCGTCACATTTCTGCAAAATATTATGTCAAATCCGGATTGTTTCGGTCCGGATATCAAATCATGGTTTTTAAAAGTAACCAGGCGGTGAATTTCATCCGTGACCTGATAATTATTATCTTTTTTATTAAAAAAATGTGCAAGCCTTTCTTTATTAATTTTTTCAAGCTGCTTTGGATTAAACATACCAAGCCCGGCTTTATTAAGAGAATCCTCGTCAATATCGGTGCCAATGATAGAGATATTATATCTTTTGGCTGATATTCCCAGGTATTCGGCCAGCATTATGGCTATGGAATATGGTTCTTCCCCATTCGAGCAGCCTGCGCTCCATACTTTCAAGGTTCGGTCCTCTCCTTTGGATTTAACCAATTCAGGAAGCACTGTTGTACGAAAAGCTTCGTATGTTTCAGGGTTCCGGAATAATTCCGTAACATTGACTGTTAATGTCTCCTTCAATTGTTTCTCTTCTGCAAGGTTTTTCAAAAGGAGCGCCGCATACTCTTTATAAGATTTTGAATTAGTTGCCCTGAGCCTGACAGCCAATCTCCGTTTCAAATGCGCCTGCTTATATTGCTCACAGTTAAAACCGATTTTTCTCTTAATAATGACTTTTAATTCTGAAAACTCGTTATCATCTTCATGAAATGCTAAGATATCAGAAGTATTCATCATAGCAGCGTCACCACATCAAGAATCAATGCCACATTGCCGTCACCCAGTATTGTCGCTCCGGAAAATCCCTTAACACCTTTGAGAATCCGGTTTTCAAGGTTCTTTAGTATGACTTCCTGCTGGCCGATGACCTGGTCAACTACAAGCCCGATATTGCCTCCACCGCGTTCCACGACCACTACGAGAAGGTCCTCCGAACCGTTACTATCAATTCCGAAAAGCTTGCGAAGCCGGACAATAGGAAGGACTTCGCCCCGTATCAATATCACTTCTTCGCCTTTTATTGTCTTTATCTGGTCTTTCTTGATAGCCAAATCCCTTACCACATTGGCAATGGGCACGGCATAGACATCGTTGCCTACCTTTACCATCAGGGAATGGATGATTGCTACTGTCAAAGGCAATTTGAGAATGATTTTTGTACCCGCCCCTTTCGTAGATTCAAGTTTTATCGAGCCGCCCATACTCCCTATTTTGGTTCTCACAACGTCCATCCCGACCCCGCGCCCAGAAACGTCTGTTACCTTATCGGCAGTGCTGAATCCGGGCATGAATGACAGGTTGATTGCTTCATTATCTGAAAGTTTTGCCGCCTCTTCCTGCGTCACTATTCCTTTCTTCACAGCAGTTTCCCGGAATTTCTGCGGGTCCATCCCTTTACCGTCATCCGTGGCTTCAATGACCACATGATTTTTCTCGCGCCTGGCAATTAATCTAATCGTTCCCTTCGGGTTCTTACCAGCCTGTTTCCTGACCTCGGGGGATTCGATACCATGGTCTACGCAGTTGCGGAGGATATGAACAAGGGGGTCTCCGATTTCATCCAGCACGGTACGGTCAAGTTCAATATCGCCGCCTTCCAGAATCAATTCGACCTCTTTTTCCTCTTTTTTGGCAATGTCCCTTACCATTCTTGGAAAACGGTTGAATATCTGTTCAATCGGCACCATCCTGGATGCCATGATTTCTTCCTGCAATTCATTCGTGAGACGGTTAAGACTTGCAAGCGTCTCTTCCAGGACATCCAGTTTATGAACAGTGGCAAGCTGCATCAATCGTATTTTATTAATAATCAGTTCCCCGACAAGGTTCATCAGCGAATCCAGGCGTTCTATGCTTACACGGACGCTCTGGACACTTTTTATTGCTGTCTTGTTACTATCGGGAGCACAGGATTTCTCTTCAACTTTTGCCTTTGCCTGTATTCCTTCATGGGGTTTAATCTCCACTTTTGCAATCTCTGAAATCTTCATTATAGCTTTTTCTAATTTTGCAACATCTTCTTTAGTCGAAACCACAATCTTGAATTCCCTGTCAAACTTCTCATCCTCAATTTCCTTAATCGAAGGATGCGTTTCAATAATCTCCCCGAGCTCTGAAAGATTCCTCATTACAACAGTTGAGCGCGCGGATTTGAGAACACATGATTCATGAAGTGTAACAGTAATATCTAAAATCGTGCAACCATCTTCGACTTTTTCCTGACCGATGTTATCGGGTTTAGGGCTATTGTTAGTAACATCCGCGGCTGTTGTTTCAGGAGTTTTTACCTGCCCGGTCGTTTCTGCCGCAGCTTCTCTTTTTGACAGTAATATAATTTTCTTAATCAGTCCGGATATATCATATTGCGAACAGTTTTCAGGGTTTTCCGCCATTTTTTCAAGCGTGTCCAATCCTTCAAAAAGGATATCGATAGCCGCACTATCAAGTTTCATCTCGTTTTTCCGGACACTGTCCATCAGGTTTTCCATTTCATGGGTGAGTTCCTTGATATTGGTGTAACCCATAGTTGCAGACATGCCTTTTAGCGTGTGAGCCGCCCTGAACATTACATTAATAGTTTCACTGTTTTCCGGGTCTTTCTCAAGATTGAGGAGTGCCTCATTCATTGATTGAAGATGTTCCGCGGCTTCAACCGCATACATTTCTTTATATTCCGACATGTCATCCATTGATATACCTCTAAGTAATTTGCGCTATACTCTGCGCTATTTTATTAATTGGTAAAACATAATCTGCCAGTCGTTGTTCTATAACAGACCTTGGCATACCGTAGACCACGCATGTGGATTCATCCTCGGCAATTACCTTGCCGCCGGCTAATTTGAGTTTCCTGATACCATCTGTACCGTCAGAGCCCATTCCTGTAAGTATAACCCCTATGGAGTTTGTCCCATAAATCTGAGCAACTGAATTGAGAAGAACATCAACAGACGGCCTGACCCCCTGGACTTTTTCATTCTTATTAAGCGCGATAACTTCTTTTGTTTTGCCGTTTATTTCTTCCTGCCTGACAATCATATGGTAATCGCCGGGCGCAATCAGGACAATCCCGGGTCTCACGATATCCCCATCTTCAGCTTCCCTTACCTTTATCCTTGATTGGCTGTCCAGGCGTTCTGCAAGTGATTTTGTAAATCCGGGAGGCATGTGCTGGACCACAAGAACCGGCGCACCAAGGTTTGAAGGGAGCAAAGGTATGACCTGCTGCAGGGCTCTTGGTCCGCCTGTAGAAGTGCCGATAATTACTATTTTTTTATTATTTGATTTTTTAGGAGGTTCAATCGTTTCGGTAAAATCAACCTTATGTGTTTCTTCCCGGGCGGCAGCTTGTGGCTTCTTTCCGGTCTCCTTAACACCTTCCCTCCTGGAAATGCCTGAATTATCATTTTTACCGCGTTCCTGGATAAAACCGAGTTTATGAGTTTCAACTTTGGATGCAGCCTTTACTTTTTTTACTATTTCATCCTTTATCTTATCCATATCAAGGCTGATATTTCCTGAAGGCTTGAGAATGAAATCCACTGCCCCATATTGAAATGCCGTCATCGTGACATCGGCATGTTTTGATTCCGCCCCGCTGAGCATTATTACGGGTGTGGGGCATTCGCTCATTATATATCCCAGTGTCGTAAGACCATCAAGAACAGGCATTTCGATGTCCAGGGTAACGACATCAGGTTTTAATTCTATTACCTTTTCAAACGCTTCCTGCCCGTTTTTTGCTTTGCCAATAACTTCTAAATCCGGGGAAGAAGAAAGAATATCTGTGATGGCCTTGCGCATGAAAGCTGAGTCATCAACAACCAGTACTCTTATCCTCGACATTTAATTCCTTTATGATATGTTTTTCGAAACAGTTTCCAGCACTTTTGCAGCATCAAATGGCTTGATAATAAAATCCCTTGCACCGATTTTGATGGCGTCATTTACAACCGTCTGCTGGCCAATCGAACTGCACATTACGACCTTGGCATTACTATCGAATGCTATTATTTGTTTCAGGCATTCGATTCCATCGACATTCGGCATTACAATATCTAAAAATACGAGATTCGGCTTATGCTCTTTATATTTGGCTACGCCGTCTGAGCCATCGACCGCCTCCAGTACCTCGTTTCCCGATGGTGCAAGGATTTTCTTGAGCATCATTCGCATGAACGCTGCATCATCAACAAGTAATATTTTTCCTGGCATTTTTCCTCCATATTTTAATTAGTATTATTTTTATAAAATTTATTCATATGGTTAATTCCATTTATCCATACAGGGTAAATCTTATCCACATAACTATAAACAAAGGTGTGATATTTGTGTGAAATTGGGTTCTCACATCATTCCCAAAAGAGGAGTTATACCGCGTATGGTCACTTCTGCAGATAGCGCCGAAATCCATACAAGCCCGACAAAGTGGGTGTAAGTGTTAAAATGGTGCCCGCCGTCGACTATCCTGATAAGCATTGCAGATATTAAAGAATGGCAAACCATCATGAACATCAGCATAGTGGTCAGTAAAGGAATATTACTGTTGGAAATAGCAGCCATCGATATACCTATATCCATATCGGGGATAGGAACTCTTGAAAAAAGCTTTGCCAGCATGGCGATTATGGAAACTGCAAGAAACATAGTAGCCGCAATACCTGCCGTCATGCCGTAGAGCACCCCTATAAGGCTTGAAGCACTGCTGTATCTTAATTTCCTCATCGATACGATATCCATGAAATTCCTGCCGATAATATTCCCTATAATGGCAGGTTTCCCGCCCACGTTCGTGCCTTCGACAAACATTGTTGCGAACCGTTCAATGAGATTACTTCCCGTACCGGCCGCGAAATGTTCCCATGAACGCATTGTATTGAGCCTTGTTTTCAGTCTTTTGTAAAGGTTGCTGATATTTTGTGAAAGCGGGCCAAAATCATGAGAAACAAGTTCTTTTAACGATTCAATAATAAGACCGCTTCTTGCTCCTGCCGCGCCTCCAAGAGAGCGTATAAAAGCACCGAAATTTTCGTCAAACCTTTTGATTTTACCTTCTTCGGTCTGTGCTATGAGCCCTGTGAACAATAACGGCGTTAAAGCAACTGCGAACATTATCGTGATAGGAAGATGCAAAAATTCTATCAAGATGCCTATTGTGATTAAACAGGCAAGCAATGAAATGGGCATTGACCATTTAATCCTGCGGTCAGCAACGGTCTCTATTTCAAGTGTATGCCATATCCTGTCGGTTGGTACTTTTGATTTGGCGAATAACACTATAACCAGTTCGGTGACTACGAAAATTGCTATCGAGCCGCCAAGTAACAATATAGCGTCAAGACCAGTGATAATGGGCATTATTATAGCGAACGCTACAATGAATATAAGAGACATGCACATGGAAATGAACATTTCCTTTATCATATCGATGGAATTCAGCGAATCCTTATACATTGTCATAAAATCGTTCATTACCACCGATTGTTCCGAAATGACGAAATTTTCAAAATCCTGGCCCGCCTGTACTGAATGCGCCATCCTGTCCAGGAAATCTGAAAACAGGATTGAGGGCGTCCTTTTTGCAATGAACCTGCACGCTACCGGGAAACTTATATGCCAGTAATAAATAAGCGCGTATATCCTCCCGGTTTCCCTGGCTAAATAACCATAAGCCTCGTTTTGCGACAACCTGAGCAAAATATCAACCCGTGACATCTGGGACGTGGCAAGAACCCCCATATGCGTGATATAATAATGTATACTATTATTGATTTCTTTTCTTTTCTTTTCAATCTCTGTTATTGGATAGATCAAAACCATGGCAACCAGAATAAAAATAATCAGTACAATCAGTATTGCCATAATCCCGGTCATGATAGACGGGAGTGCAATCAATAACAGAAAAGGAAAAAGAATGGCAAATACAAATGTAGGTATCACGAATTTCTTAAAATAACGTTTCTGCGAGATTCCAAGACAATGGAATATAATCTTCGTATCCATTCTCATACCTCAAACGGTATGCCGTCAAGACCTTTTGCCTGGTAACCCCAGATGATGTCCCTTACCTTATAATAGTCAAGGATATTCTCCTCAACCATCCTGTTGAGTATTTTAGCACGCAATGCAAGCTCATCATATATCATGCGCTTATCGTCATACCCCTGTTTTACTGCTATCTTGTCAAGTATAAAACTGTTATTCATGCCCCTGAAGCGATGCCTGTCATTTGTAAAATCCCACTCGAAAACGCCGCGGGTTATCACACCGCCAGCTTCTTCCAGATAACCTTCAATCTCGTCAACCGAAGTGCATCTTCGCAAATATTTGCCTTTCCTGTATATTGCCTGGAGAATTAAAGCGCAATTGAGGTTATCCGCAAATGTTGGCGGGATATTGATTGGTTCACCTGTAAGCCGCTGAAGAAGTTTTCTGACCGATGATGCATGGAACGTGGCAAGAACTGCATGTCCAGTCTGCATTGCCTGGAATGCTACGGCGCCCTCTTCACCCCTGATTTCACCCACAATGATATAATTAGGTCTTGACCTGAGTGCAACTTTGAGGAGAGTGAATGTATCAACCTGCGATTCCTTAGGTCCATCCTCCCTGGTTATCAACTGCTGCCAGGCGGCCTGGGGCGGGGCTACTTCTGCCGTGTTCTCTACAGAATACATCTTTGCTTTGCTGCTTATGAACGGCAATGCTGCGTTGAGCATCGTTGTCTTACCGCTTGCGGTTTCACCGCTGAAAAAGATACTCATCTGGTTTTCAAGCAAAAGCCAGAGGTATGAAGCCATGTTCCCGTCGATACTTCCCCACTTGATAAGCTGCGGAATACTGGCAGGAATTTCCATAAATTTTCTCATGGTGAAACTGGAACCCTTCCGGCTTATGTCTGTGCTGTAAATAGCGTTAATACGCGTGCCGTCCGGGAGGGTTCCGTCGATAATAGGGCGGGCATCGCTTACCGGCCTGCCAATCCGCTCTCCCGTGGTATGCAGCCAGCGACTCAGATTTTCCTGTGTGCCAAAGGTCAGGTTGGTGGTAAGCATTCCCATAATCTTGTGTACAATAAAAATGCCGCTAACCCCAATACTGTGAATATCTTCAAGGTACGGATCCCTTACCACCGGCTCTATTGGTCCCTGGCCTATGATATCCCTGTCAAGAAAATAGGATATTTTATCAAATTCTTCCTGGTTTAAGGGCACGGCCTTTTCCCCGAGCAGCTTATCAAGAAAACTTGTAGGAGCAAATTTACCTTCGACCTGTATTGAATCATTGAAAAGGGACATCATGAGCTTTCTCAACTGTTCTTCGTTTTCAGGAACAATTTCATCTGCCGCTTTTTCAAGGATAGAGTCCATTATCACACGATATTTTTTCTGTTCTTCCAGAGATAGTACGGGCTCGACTGCGATATACCGTATTTCCCTGGTTGCCTTATCGCCTTTCAGGTGGATAAATATCGGGTCGCCTACAGGATATATTATGGAAGGGACGGGAATGTCAACGATATCGCGTGGTAATTTTGCAAAGAAATCGGGCATAATCCCACTCTCTTTCTTGCATTTCTCCACATATTCATTCAAATGAGGGTTTCGTTGAATGGCTTCTTCAAATTTATCATCCAGAAAATATCACCTCTTCAGGAGACTCCGGAAATGTTGATCATTACCCCGCTTTTAGCTTCTACTTTAAAACCAATCATGGCGCCAACCTGGATTTCAGGACGCGAATATTTATTTATCATAGCCGTCCTTAAAATTTCAGACCCCATCTGGCGCATCTTTATTGTCATAAGAATCTCCGCAGCATCCTTAAATTCGGTAACTATATTGGGTGGCATTTCAGTGCTATCTATAGTAAGGATTATTGTTTTTTGAACGCCCGACAGTTTCTTGAAAAATGAAATAAGCTCAAGGCTTTTCTCCTGGTTTATGCTGTACCTGACAAGCGCTGAAAGCGTATCTATTATTATAATATTTTTTTCAAACAGTACCTCGGCTCCCATAAGCCGCTGGACGAAATCTATCCTGGGCGTGGATTCCTTAAGCAGTGGAAAGACCGGGATATACAAAAGTTCTCCTTTTAAAAGCCTTATTCCAATGGGGTAATCCAGCGAGTTCATCTGCCTGATGAAATTCTTCGTGGTCAGTTGGGTAGAAATATACGTGACCGTGTGCTTATTATCCAGAAGACCGTAAGCGAACCGCTCGCACAGGGCGCTTTTTCCGCTTCCGCTTGGGCCGTCTATCATTATAAGCGAACCCCTGGGGAATCCTCCTCCAAGCATCTGGTTCAATTCGTCCCTGTCAAGTAAAAATGAATATCCTGCCATATTTATTACCTCCTGAATTCAAAGCTGTCTTCAATGCCGTTTTCTGTAATCACTCTGAGGCTGTGGCTTCCAGTGTTAATGATAACCGTAGCATTTATTTGTAAAACATCCCCTGGAATCCACACTGCACCGCCGTTTACGCTGTTTAATATTGTTTTATTAAGATTGCCGTCCGGAACAAGGCTGCCGTCAATAATAACGTTTATATATTGGGTAGAGAGGTCTTCTTTCCCTGTGTTCTTTACATAAAAAGTATAAATCTCGCTGGAATTAGGTATTTTCTCCGGGTCGTTTATTATTATGATGTCAGTCCTCAATTGCTCGGAAAATGTCTTACTGCCCATAGTGGCTGATGTCGTGATGGACTGGATGTTCAAGAACAGGGCTCCCACAACGCCTAAAGCTATTATCACAGACGTGATGAAAAATATCATTTGAGTTGCTGATGTTCCTGCTCCCATTAAATTCACCTACGAAACTGCATAATCTGCCGCGCCGTTTGCAGTTATTATTTTCACTCTGCCATTAGTTGCTCCTTGAATGCTGACATTTATGGAGTTCCTGGGAGTCCATACCCCCTGAGGAGATACTGTAAATGATGTGAAACTCCCATTATGAATCACATTCAATTTGCTCGAATTAAGGGTCGTCGAACCGTTATTATAAATGGTAATATTACCATCACTCGCCGCCCAATTGGTTATCGTTATTTTAGTGTTCAATTTTTCAATCTGCTGTTCATTAAAATTTTTTTCTGCCTTAAGCATCCTGTGGTATGACATATCGGCCAGAGGATAAAACATTGCAGCCATATACATAAGGGAGGCAGTGAATATCACCACAACAGCAGAAGTGGAGAAACCCATTTAACCCTCCTAAATTATGGATAGAGCTGCACGAATTTGTAAATCCCGAAGGAATTCGGTGTGGTTATCTCAAGGTTTACAGATGAACCAAGCTCCTGGTTTAATGATAACCAGAATGTTTTCCTTGTTGTGAGTGTAATTCCTGAAATGGCTGCCGGTTTCACGTATAATTTCACAAGGTCACCACTGTTAAGTACAGGTGTAGTTGGAGTGAAAGAGCTATCTTCATCTCGTACTTTTGCAGCAGTAAAGATGTTTATATTTTCAGTGCCTGTGCTTGAATAGTTCAGGTCATAATGGTAATCCTGGTCCCATACTGTTACAATCACCTGTCTCAAGTCGATTGAAGATGTGCCAACATCTGGCTTTATCCTGATTTCAAGACCGTTATTAAGATCAACCTGACTGGAAGACGACCTGTTCCCGAGAACCTGATCCACGATAATATTGGTGGATATCTGCTGTGTCGCCTCTTTGCTGGTCTTTGAGGCTTTCTGCTGGAGCGCACCTGTCGTGTATATCAACACCGTAGCTGCAACCGCGGCTACAAGAACCATCGCGATGAATATGATAAGAGTCCCTACGCCAATATCACCGCTCTCATTATTTAAGAGGAATTTCCTGTTTGCTTTCATATTCGTTGCCTTCTTTTAAAAAAGAAAAGGTATTCCCCTTTTTCAGGGGAATAGCGATACTTTCAATTTTGTTCCATAGGTTGCAGGAGCTACAATATCCTTGATTACCATTGTTCCGGCTTCAGGTATAATCTGGATAGTGCCTCTCTTTCGCACATCAAGGTTTTGTCCGGTCTGGCCCAAATCGATTGTGATAATTGCAAGGTCGCCTGATGACAGTACATTGGTTGTGCTTGTCGGGTTTCTTTCCTCGAAGTAACCGAAATTGGTTGCTGTTGCTACGCCCGAGCTACCTGTGTTAAAGTTTAATGTAGTTGTTTTTGTCTCATTTATATATCTGACAAGTACCTGGTTGAAGTCAATATCAGAACCGCCTGATGACAGTTCAACAGTTACATTCAGCTTGTTAAGATTTTCAACATTTGTTGCTGACCTCTCACCTACCACTGATGTAATTTTCAGGTTGGAAGACACTTCAGTGGTCGCTTCTTTACCTGTCTGCTGTGCTTTTTGCTGCAGAACGCCGGATGTCTGGATTAACACTGCTGCTGCTACCGCTGCGACGAGTACCATCGCAATGAAGATAATCAGCGTGCCAATACCGACGTCACCTGCGTCGTTTTTTAATATATTGGTTCTATTTGCTTTCATAACGCCTCCATTATTTTTTTTTTAATTTCGAAACTCAGGTGGCGTCATTACGCCATTCCTTGCTTCTAACCCAATTTGTGTTTATACGTGGATATAAACGGAGTTGTGAAAAACGTGTGAAATTGGCGAATAAAAGCCCTAAAAGAAGAGAAATAAAAGAGAAATCAGGCAATTAAGACCTTATTATTTTTAAACGAATCTATTTCCCTGGTTGTTTTTCCGATTTTATCCCTTAAATTATAAAGAAGGAGTTTCGTCCCGGGGTCATTTTCAAGTATCCTGTCAGGATAAAGCTGCCGCATGAGGATAAATCGTTTCCTGTCTGCAATGCCCTGTTTCAATAATGAGAATACAAGGTATAGGATTTCCTCTTTTCCTTTACAGTTTTTTACAGCTTCGATACATTCTCCAAGCAGGCATGGGATTTCCAGCGCATCTTTAACAGCCATTAGGAGACCATCCAGGGTAACAGGTTTCATCAGATAGTCAGATACCATCGAAAGGCGTAAAAAATCGTCTATATTGGGGGGTTTTGACGTAATGGCCACCACAGGGATTTCCGGTCCTGTTTCTTTTATTTTTTCAATCAATTCCCATCCATCCATATCCATGAAATCCATATCCAGAAGAACCATATCAGGCGTTTCTCTTTCCAGTTCCAGTAAACAATCATTTCCTGTATATGCCGTATTAATTATGTACTTATCAACGTCCATAAGCAGCATTTCTGCAAAAAGGTCAGCTACATCGGGTTCGCTGTTTACAATAAGTATTGATTTTAACTTTTTCTGCACCATATGATTTAGACTTGAAATCACACAAATATAAGGATTGGTGCGATTAACTTTCACAAATATCACAGCGTAAGTGAGATAGTTGATTTATGATATGAAAAAGGATGCCAATCCGGAATTTAACGGTTATACTTTTTTAGCATTAACATTTTTCACCTATTTTGCATGAAGGTTGCCATAGGTAAGATTTGGATTGACTGCATTGGGTTTTGTTATCATATCTTGATGTTCAATATATTTTTAATACCCGGTGAGATTATTTCCCACACTGGCACTTATTGCGAAAATTAAGGTTTTCTAATGTTTTACAGCATCAGAAGGCATTATCATTTTTTTCATGAAACGATTTTTTTGGTGCTCATTTTATCTCACTCACCCTTATATTAGTATGAAAGCATTCTAAAGGAAGAACCCCCTATAACCGAAATGAACTGCAATTTTACCACCTTTTGCATTCGTTTTTTCGGATGAGGGGGTTATAAATATAGTTGAGAACCTGATTTTCTAAACATATCTTGTGAACACTTTGCGCTCTTGGCGCCTTTGCGGTGTGCGATTTTATTCACCGCGGAGCCGCAAAGATAGTTAAAATTGTTTAGTTTTCAACTATAGATATCGAATTATTGCGAAAAAAAACATTTAGGAAAATTTTTACAAACAATAAATAAAATAAAAAATGGGAAAAATGATTATGCACTAACCAGAACTACATCATTTTGCCCGCGTAATGCATCTCTATTATTATCATCGTTAAATGCCTCATATATCGATTGTGCCGCTTCTTCATGAGTGGAAGCTCCTGATAACAGCATGTATATTGACGCAGGATACTGCAATAATTTGACTATTTTCTGGGGGGTTTTGTTATTTGCCAGAAATATTGCTATGAGATTGGCATAAAAACTATTTATTTCAGGATCTATTCCTGTAATTTGAATTGAAATATGGTCGCTTTCTCTCCCGATATTCACAGAGACTGGCCAGTTAAGATAGGAAATTTCTTCATTTATTGCTTTATTCAGGCTATTTATGTCATAAACATTGATATTATGTGCTGTAAAGAGCTGGACAGCTTCATCAAGCGGTGGAAGATTACACGTCCTGTTTATTAAAAGCCACCTGAACATTGTGAGAGGGATAGTTACGCCGTATATCCTGTTGCGTGTCTGCTCCATGGCATGGTTCTTTTCTTTAAACATGTCCTTTGCCGTTTCAAGGCTTCCCATGTTTTCGGTAACAAAACCCGTAAAATCTATTATATCTCTCATCGCCGCAGAAAGGTTACCCTGATGTTTTTTAAGCAATGGGTCAAGCATCTTCAAATGTGCGTCACTTATAGATACATTTTTTCTTAACATATTTCCACCTTTTTATTTTTGATATCAATGAGATTACAGGATTATTGCCACAGCCTCTGAGAGGTGTGGACATTCGCCCTTATCATCTCATTATGATAATAAGCATCATAATACATGATACTATTTAAAACTTTCTTCTCTTCCTGAGAAAAATATATATGCAAGTTCTGCCACCAATATACTAAAATGAGGTGGAATTATGTGTTGTAGTCAAAAAATGGCAGGTTATATATTGTATGCAATCGGAATAATTGGCGGTGTAGAAGGCGCAACTGTTAGGGGTGCATATAGTATTCCCATAAGTGTGGTAGCCTTAATCGTGATTGTAGCGGGAAGCTATTTGATCGACAAGAAGTAACAAATTATAGTCAAAAACCAAACACTTTAAACTTATCTTTGCGGCCTTTGCGCCCTTCGCGGTGAATGAAATCAAACACCGCAAAGCACGCGAAGAACGCAAAGTGTTCATAAAATATGTATTGAAAATTAGGTTCTTAACCATAAAAAGCCGCTAATTTTTTCCAAAACAGCTTTGATTGCGTAATACGCAACTTCTGAATTTTTCCAATAATTTAATTACTCTCCCCGACCATCAGGACAGGGTGATACTTATGAGTGACTTAAAAGACCTTTTGGAACGATTATCCAATGCCCATGGCGTTTCGGGATATGAAGGAAGCGTCAGGCAGATTATTGAAGATGAAGTAAGACCTTACGTGGATGAGATTAAAACCGATAAAATGGGGAATCTCATTACCACAAAAAATGGCGGCTCTCCGAGCGTCATGCTCGCCGCGCATATGGACGAGATAGGGCTTATGGTGAAATACGTTGACGACAAGGGTTTTGCGCGATTTACCAAGACGGGCGGTTGGTTTGACCAGACGCTCCTTAACCAGAGGATGATACTGCATACGGAAAACGGTATGATTTACGGTGTCCTCGGTTCAAAACCCCCTCACGCTATGAAAGAGGAGGACAAGAACAAGGTTGTCAAAGCCGATGATATGTTCATAGACTTTGGCGCAACGAATAAGGAAGATGCAGACAGGCTTGGCGTAAAAGCAGGCACACCCGTGACCTCGGACACGGAATTCAAATTGCTTGGCAATGATAAGGTTACAGGGAAGGCTTTTGACAACCGTGCAGGCTGTGTAATGCTTATCGAGGCCCTGCGGCAGATGAAAGGTGTCAAAGCCACTGTTCATGCAGTATTCACAGTCCAGGAGGAGGTAGGATTAAAGGGAGCGAAAACCTCGGCTTTCGGATTGAATCCCGATGTTGCCCTTGCTACCGATGTTACCATTACAGGAGACCATCCTGGTATTGAGAAAAAAGATTCGGCTATCGAGATGGGAAAAGGGCCTTCTGTTACCGTAAGCGATGCCGATGGGCGCGGGATAATCGTCCCTGAGCCGGTATTGAAATGGTTAAAAGAAGCCGCCGAATCAAACAGTATACCTTACCAGCTTGAGGTTGGAAGCGGGGGAACCACTGACGCATCCGCAATACACCTGACGCGTGAAGGTATCCCGACCGGGGTTATCAGCATGCCGACACGATACATCCATACTCCTGTATCCGTACTGAGCATGAGCGACCTTGAAAAGAGCGCGGAATTAATTGCAAGGGCAGTTGAAATTGTGGATAAGTTTTTCTAATAGGAAGCGTATTTAAAAAGCACTTGAGACCCCGCATTTAATTGCGGGGTTTAATATGAACAGAAGGGATTGCTTTATTTAACGATATAAAAATACTGGACACCACTCTCCGGGACGGCGAACAGACACCCGGAGTTTCACTCACTACTGAAAATAAGCTGTTGATAGCAAAGAAGCTTGACGGCCTGGGTGTAGATATTATAGAGGCAGGTTCTGCTATTACTTCGGAGGGTGAGCGGGAAGCTATTAAAAAAATAGCGAATGAAGGTTTGAATGCCGAAATATGCAGCTACTGCCGTATCCGCAGGGAGGATATCGACAGCGCTCTTGCCTGCGATGTGGATTCCATCCATCTCGTTGTGCCTGTATCTGACCTCCATATCCAGCAAAAATTGAAAAAAGACCGCGATACCGTACGCGCGCTTGCGGTTGAAATGACAGAGTATGCAAAATCGCACGGGTTAATCGTGGAATTAAGCGGTGAAGATGCATCCCGGGCTGACCTTGATTATCTCAAATCGGTATACAACGCAGGAATCGACGCGGGTGCAGACAGGCTGTGTTTCTGTGATACAGTGGGGATTCTCCTTCCTGAAAACACGTATGAGATTTTTAGCGACCTTTCACAGCTTCGCGCCCCAATCAGTGTCCACTGCCACAACGATTTCGGGATGGCTACCGCAAATACGATATCGGCACTCCGGGCAGGTGCGCATGAAGCGCATGTCACCATTAATGGCATCGGGGAGCGCGCAGGAAACACCTCGCTTGAAGAAGTTGTCATGGTGCTTTATTCCCTATATAAGCAAAAAACAAAAATCGATATAAAAGGTTTATACACTACCTCACGACTTGTGAGCAGGTTAAGCGGCGTTCCGGTCGCTCCAAACAAGGCTATAGTTGGCGGGAACGCTTTCACGCACGAGGCTGGCATCCACGTTCACGGGCTTCTTGCGAATACTGCGACATACGAACCCATCACGCCGGAACTTGTGGGAAGAGAGCGCCGCATCGTGCTCGGAAAACACGCAGGCAGGAGTTCTGTAGTGCTTGCATTGAAGGAGCTTGGCTTGGCTGCCAACGAAAAGCAGATAGATGACATAGTCATAAGGATGAAAGAGCTGGGCGACAAAGGAAAGCGCGTTACAGACGCAGACCTCCAGACCATTGCAGAGACAGTTCTTGGGATTTACCAGGAATCCAAGATCAAACTTGAGGAACTTACTGTGGTAGCGGGAAATACTGTGATGCCAACCGCTTCAATAAGGCTGAAGGTTAATGGAAGCCATGTTGTTGAAGCCGGGGTGGGAACCGGACCTGTTGACGCTGCCATCAATGCATTGAAAAAGGCTTTATCAGGCGTGGCAGACATCCACCTTGACGAATATCATGTGGATGCAATAACGGGCGGGACTGACGCACTGGTCGAGGTCTGGGTAAAGCTCAGCAAAGGCGGCAGGACCATTACCGCCAGAGGTGCGCGCACTGATATTATAATGGCATCAGTCGAAGCTGTGCTTGAAGGCATAAACAGGCTGATACAGCAGGAACAGAAGAAAAGTTAGGAAATATTTATAAAACATTAATATGTGTTATGGTAATGAAGTGAGACCCCGTATACGGGGACTGGAGATGTAATGACAAAACAAAAAATGCCAGGTGCAAGAGCGGTCATAGAATCACTTTACTGTGAAGGAGTCGAGGTATTATTCGGCTATCCCGGCGGACAGGTACTGCCCCTGTACGATGAACTCTATGATGCCAACGTAAGGCACATACTTGTAAGGCACGAACAGGCAGCCGCGCATGCAGCCGATGGATTCGCAAGAGCCACGGGGAAAGTGGGCGTATGCCTTGCCACTTCAGGGCCGGGCGCAACAAACCTTGTCACAGGTATCGCCACTGCCTATATGGATTCCGTACCCATGGTTGCAATAACAGGGCAGGTGCCGCGCTCGCTCATCGGTAACGACGCATTCCAGGAAGCCAACATCACAGGTATAACCCTCCCGATTACGAAACATAATTACCTTGTGCAGGATACCAATGATATCCCCAGAATATTCAAGGAAGCTTTCTATATCGCCAGGACGGGCAGACCCGGGCCGGTGCTTATCGATATACCCAAAGATACCCAGATTGAGGCAATCGATTTTGAATACCCGGAAAAAATAGAACTGCGGGGATACAAACCCACTTATGCCGGGAACGAACAGCAGGTCAAAAAAGCAGCCTCGCTTATCCTCAAAGCTGAAAAGCCTATATTCTATGTCGGGGGCGGCATCATATTTTCAAACGCGACCGAAGAGCTGCGCACTCTCGCCGAGGGCATAATGGCGCCTGTCACTACCACTCTCATGGGAATGAGCGCGTTCCCATCAGCCCATCCTCTCTCAGTAGGGATGCTGGGCATGCACGGAACAAGGTATGCCAATTATGCAATCCAGGAATCTGATTTGATAATAGCGGTCGGAGTGCGCTTTGATGACCGCGTAACAGGCAAGATTTCAGCATTTGCCCCCAATGCAAAGATAATCCACATTGATATTGACCCTGCTGAGATAGGGAAGAATGTACGCGTTGACGTTCCGATAGTCGGGGATGCAAAGAATGTACTGAAAGCCTTACTTAAATTCGTAAAACAGGAGCAGGTCAAAACCGATGCATGGAATAAGAAGATAACTGCATGGAAAAAAGAATTTCCTCTTACTTATAAGAAGGATAAACTTCTCCGCCCGCAATTCGTGGTTGAACAGATAAGCGAGATATGCCCTGATGCGATTGTAGTCACCGAAGTCGGGCAGAACCAGATGTGGGCAGCACAGTTCTTCAATTTCAGGAACCCGCGCACCTTCATCTCAAGCGGCGGGCTTGGCACAATGGGCTACGGGTTCCCTGCTGCCATGGGAGCAAAGGTCGGAAAACCCGAATCCACTGTCATCGATATCGCCGGGGATGGTTCGTTCCAGATGAATTCCCAGGAGCTTGCTACGGTTGTCCAGAACGATATACCTGTGATTGTGGCGATACTGAATAACGGATTCCTCGGCATGGTAAGGCAGTGGCAGGAATTGTTCTTTAACAGGCGCTATTCAGAGACCTGTCTTGAGAGCAGCGTTGATTTCGTGAAACTGGCTGAAGCTTACGGTGCGCTGGGACTGCGCGCGACAAAGAAGAGCGATGTGAAGGATGTTATCGAGGAAGCTGTGAAATCCGGGCGCCCGACGGTAATTGATTTTGTGGTCGAGAGGGAAGAAAATGTCTCTCCGATGGTTCCTGCCGGCGCAGCTATCAATGAAATACTTGACCTGGAGTGAAATAAATGAAACATACAGTGGCAGTACTTGTTGAAAATAAGCCCGGAGTCCTGACAAGGGTTGCAGGTTTATTCTCAAGGCGCGGATTTAACATCGAGAGCCTGGCAGTAGGTGTGACCGAGAACGCCGATACTTCGCGCATAACCATTGTTGTCAGCGGTGATGACCATGTTCTTGAGCAGGTGGAAAAGCAGCTTAACAAGCTTATTGATGTGATAAGGGTCAGCGATATCCCGCCTGATGAATCTGTAAGCAGGGAGCTTGCTCTCATTAAAGTCGGGGTGGATTCCACCACGCGCGCGGAAGTGATGCAGATAGTGGATGTGTTCAGGGCAAAGATAGTTGATGTGGGCATAAAATCACTTGTGGTCGAGGTCACGGGCGATGAGAGCAAGATAAAAGCCATGGAGCAATTGCTGCGCCAGTTCGGTATCAGGGAGATGGTGAGGACTGGCAAGATTGCTATGAACCGCGGGGCGAAGGTTGTGCAGGTGGAGAAGAAATAGGATTTTTGCGGTCGGTTAGACCGGTCACAAATTGCAGGAATTTTGAGGGAAGGGGGCATGGGAGTGTTATATCGCTAATAGAGTCCGGCGTCCCCTATAAACTATGGACTCACGCTCCTCATACTCCTATTAATAACGAATTCAAAAAAAATTATCACGAAGTTCTTTTTCAATCTCTTCCAGAGCTTCTTTCGCAACTTTCCCAGCATATTCATCCTTCATAGCCTGAATGAGAGGCTCTATTGCTCTTTCATCCCCGATATTTCCAAGTGCTTGTGCTGCATACGTTCGAACCATCCCTTCTTTATCTTTTAGAGCCTGAATGAGAGGCTCTATTGCTCTTTCATCTCCGATATTTCCAAGTGTCCATATTGCGAGATATCGATCTACCCAATCTTCATCTTTTAGAGCTTGAATGAGAGGTTCCACTGCTGGTTCTCCTATTATTCCAAGTGCTCGTGCTGCGTTAACTTGAACGTTGAAATCTTCATCTTTTAGAGCTTGGATGAGAGGTTCCACTGCTGGTTCTCCGATATTTCCAAGTGCCTCTGCTGCATTAATTCGAACATTCTTATCTTTATCTTTTATAGCTTGAATGAGGAGCTCTATTGCTCTTTCAGCTCCTATTTCTGTCTGTAGCATACTGATTTTGATATTGAGTGCCTCTATAGTGGATTTTTCCGCAGGTAGTATTATCTCCGTATTCTCTCGAATCACAGTTATTCCTTCTGGTTCGGTCTGCGTTGCAATCATGGCGATGACTTTACCGGTTCCCAGATAACCAAAATAAGGATGATTTGTCGTGCTCATAACCTGAATTACGTCCCCTTTAACGATTGGACGCTTAGCGATTTGCCATTTGATACTCTTTACGTCGATCGGAACTTCTTCAATGTTGCTGCCTAACTCTGGACGGTCAAGAACTATTTTCTCTGCTGTTTTAACCCCCTCAGCTTTTTTAATAATTACGTTTTCGCCTATACAAACGCCAGCATTTGTTCTGATAAGCCCATCGATCTTTACGGTATTTTGGCTGCGCTCCGGGCTTTCATCTCGCCAAGCTTTTGCCGCTGTTCGTTTCTTTCCTTTGATTTCTATAATGTCACCTGGTATAAGCTGTAATGACCTCATGGTGTCGGGATGAATGCGTGCGATTCCCCTCCCGGCGAGTGCCAATTCGGTCGAGGCGACTATCAGTTGCTTTGTTTCCATGTTCATCTCCATGTAGCGAGGAAATTATACATCATCAACTCTAAATATCGAAATACCTAATTTATCACAAGTAGGCTCATTCAACGGACTTGGCTCTTTACATACAATCCCTATTTTAATCTCTTCAAACATCGGGTAATCCTCCTTAAATAAATCGCTGTAGACAAGAACTTGACCTATTGCCTCATGATTTGGGTCTTTCTTCCCCTCTAAAACCCATGCTCTTTTCCCTATTATACACACATAATCGATGGATTGAATTAGATTCGCATAAATTCCGTGTTTTCCACTCCACTCTCTCTTGGTAATTCCTTGATATAAATCATAATCTACCAACCCAAGTTCCTGTTGTTTTCTTAGTATACGCTTTAAATTTTCCTCTTCCATTCTCTCCTCGGCTCTTTTATAAGATTCAGCTAAGTCAGGCTTATCCATTCCTAATCTATTGAACCCAACTGCTATTTCCATAAACCATTCTTTTTTATTTCTTGGTATTTCATTCTCTGGAAGATTCTTCTCTCTGAGCCAATCAAATAACTCCTTATGCGATTTGGATTCTTTAGGCATATTTTCTAAGATTTTTACTCCTTTCCACGCATCTCTTCAAGTAATAACATGAGATATTCATTATCTTCCATCACCTTTAGAAACTTCAAGAAACATCTGTGGCATAATTTAGCTCCCTCACTCCATCTCATAGTCTTATGACTCCAATATCCCTTATTGATCTCGATTTTCTCGCCACAAAAATGGCAAATCTGATCTTTAGTGTTATCAAAAAACCGATAGCCCCCGTAATGAAGAGCCATGAGAGGATGTGGGTTCAGAGGATCATTTATTTTATGGATCAGCTCTTTTATTTCATTATCTGATAATTTTTCGCCTTCATCGTACCTAATTTCTAAAGTGGATTTCTTTCTATTTGTAAAAACAACCATGATTTCTAAATATCCTCATATAGACGCTTTATTACCCTCATTGCGCTTTTCAGACTTTTTTCATCGTAAATATTTCCCTCCCATTTCCAGCCTGGTAGCTCGCTTTCTTGTTCATTTGTTGGGCGATAAAGATATACACCATCTTTTCCGGTCGTTACAAGGGTCCTTACAAGGCATAGCGCCTTAGCACCTTTATAGAAAATGGAGTTATTCTTTCTTTTCTCAATTAGAGGTGTCTCTTTTGGATCTTTTCGGAGTGTGAATGAGACTTCATTTCCGAGGCTTAAAATCTCCTCGAAGAGTTGTAACGCAATTTGTTTATATTCATCAGCCACCGGGAAGTCAACTGATTCTTTTAGCACTTGTATCGAAGAAGAGTGCAAACCAATGTTATGCGCCTCATAGAAATTTAAAAGCATTTCTATGACATCGTTAAATGTTTCTTTCACAGTTCCCAGGTCGCTAAGCCTATTATACGTCTGTTCTCTGATACGTATGGTTTTCTGACTTTCTATTTCAGTCTCTTTCATAACATATAGTACGATCTAATAGTATAAATCACTTTGTGTAATTAGGTGATTATGTAGAGTATGGATATTATTTCGTTCAGGCTTCTTGCGAGCCGATGGTCAAACTAACAGATAAAAATATAAAATGGATAGGCATAAGGGTCAACAATAGGCTTAAGTATTCATCCGCAGATACAAAATATGGGAGGAAAATGTATGTCAAGAATAAAAATGGAAAAAGAAAAAGTTTCTGAGGAGCTTAAGGATGAGGTGCTCAAGCAATCGGGAGAAGAACATATAAGAAGAGGACAGTATGACGCTCTTACGGAATTTTCAAAGTTTTGGGTGAACTTTGATGAACAATTATATCCTCTGCTCGAAGAGCATCGAACTCAAGTAGAAGAAGCTATCAGGAGTTGGATAAAGCTTCAGATAGAAAAAAGATGAGGCGAGATCATGCACTCTTGTATCTTTTCTCTTGTTAAGTCATGGTGAGTAAAACCTATGATATTACTATGGCTACAGAAAATGGTTGGAATTGGCATAACTTGATAGATACTCGTTTAGACCTTAAATTTGCAATTAGAGTAACTGCAAAAAATGCATCTCCTAAAATGAGGATTGAACTGCATATATTTTTTTAGAATAAGCTTTTACCAGCACTCAATGTTTTCCAATATCCTCATTCCACACCTGAGGATGTTTCCGTATAAACCCGCTCATCAATCACTTGCACTCATCAATATCCAAATCGACCACAAGAACCCCATACGATTCCTTAAATACCTCTGGCTAACCATTGGTAAATACTAAAAAAAGAATGCGGGCAGCGATATTGTTTTATCAGCGCCCGTTTTATATTATTTAAAATCTCTTTGGTCTATGATTCTGGTAACATTCCCTGCAGTACACCGGTCTGTCGCCTGATGGCTTAAAGGGTACTTCAGTTTCCTGTTTGCAGTCCGCGCAAGTTGCTTTGAACATCTCTCTTGGACCCATGTGCATATCTCTTGGACCTGTTGGTCTGAAACCGCCGCCGCGGTTATCTTTTCTTTCAAAACCCATGTATATCTCTCCGTTTATTTCTTCTAATTCTTTTCAGCAAGCGCTGCAATTGCAAATTTTCGCATTACCCGCTCGATCTTTATCGTTACATTGTCTCCGACTTTTGTGCCTGGCACAAAAATCACTAAACCCTGTATATGTGCTATTCCATCTCCTTCTCTGGCAATGCCATCAATTGTGACATCGTGGACACCGCCTTCTGAAACTGGAGAATTTCTATCTTGTTCTGTAAACATCTTTTACCTCTATTTATTTAATCAATATATCTAAAAAAGCAAACACAGAAGGGATATTCCCTGATTCTATTACTTACCTGATAGCTAACTGACAGAATACTAATGCAATCTGTTCGTATATATACTTTCTGTAGGGGTTGCCGATGTAGTACCGACCGCCGTTTTGAAAACCGAAGGGCGAGCTTCAATTTTTATCATTTATGTCCCTTCACAGCAAGGTTCACTTTTTCTTGAAATAAATAGTTTTGAAGCAGCAGTGAGCCCAACTTTAATAATCATGTCCGCTGAGATCACTTCAAATACCTGTCCTTTCACTTCAACAGTTCTACACTCGTGAGGACCGCAAACATCACAGCAAGGGCTGTGCCCGACCTCTCCCCCAATCCAATCTTCTAATAACCGGTTATTAATCCAG
Source organism: Candidatus Methanoperedens sp. (assembly GCA_023249105.1). Classification (GTDB taxonomy): domain Archaea; phylum Halobacteriota; class Methanosarcinia; order Methanosarcinales; family Methanoperedenaceae; genus Methanoperedens. Next base: position 26,008 of record JAHFDG010000042.1, read on the forward strand.
ATTCGATTTGACTGTAAAGGATCTTTTTTGAACTCTGAAACAGGAAGTTCTTCCTTTTCTAACACGATTTCAATTCCTAATGGGGCGAGTGATTGCCTGAGGGTGGAAATTGCCTCGTCAAGTTCTTTCTCAGTTAATCCACATCTTGGACATGTTTCTCCCTCAAATATCAATCGTTGCCATTTAATTTTCAGGATCTTCTTGTTGGTGCTTGCGTCTTGTCCAAAAGTGCTACATCCACAGCCTTTTTGCCTTTGTGTTTTTTCCTTGTTCATTTTATTGTCTTCTTTCGGGCTTTCTGAAATCATTTATATCCCCCAACATAGGCACTAAGTACAAGTAATAGTTTTCAGATAATAAAATTCTTTTGATAAATCACTCAAGATATTCCAACGGATGCATGAGAAACGCCTATTATCTTAAGTCACTTATACCCCGTACTTAAAAAAATACACTAGCATGTTAGCGTTTTTGGCCTATAAAGCGTTTTATTCCTAAAAAAAAGCAAGTTTCATCATCATTTTCCCATCAATATACCTTACGGAATATTTTGGGGCCCGGGTCGGGAGTGAAAAATTCTGTTGAAAGCCTGCGCACTTTATAAAATTTCCTGTTCTTATTTCTGACCAGTTGGTTTGCCGTTGATGATATTCAAAAGAATCATCTTTTACCGATTGTTTTAATTCTTCTTCCAGTGCGCATTTCACAGTGAACATACCTATTTCATATTAATATCAACAAGATACTTAAGATTTTGTATCTTTTTGGATAAAAAAAAGGTCTGCACTTTCACCACCACTTACCTCAAGCATATAAGCCATGGTTTAATTAATAAGAATTAGAGCGCGTGCGTCTGCCCGGAGGATAATCAGTGCGGCCTTCTCAGAGCCGCATAAAGACTATCGGGCAGACGCCAAGGGAACGCACTACCGTCCCCGCCGTGCTCTAAAAATACCATAGGTTTGCATCTGTATAAACCTTTGGTTTGACTGATCAAAACACAAAAATCGCACACTACTGCGACAATAATGGAGGATAATCAGCATGGAACAAGAAGTTGAAAGAAAAGTTGTCTGTGTAACAACGGACGACCATAAATATATAGAAGAACTCTATAGAAAAATTACTAAGGAATACAAAGCGCAGGCTGCATTAGCCGGGATAAAGCCAACAATTGGGAAAAAAGGGAAAGGACCCAAGGTCAGGCATGTCGTAAGTTTTCTGCGCGAACACGCAGTCTACGGAGATAGAGAAATACAGAAATTTGCAGCCAGATTTGTTAAATAAAAGAGGAGATGGACATGCAAAATTTTTCTCAAGAATTGTGCTTGCTTAATGAGTTCTATAACAGGCACAAATCACTCATCGATGCTCTGGCGAAAGATGACGAAATGTTCAGAGCGGTAAAAGAAATAGCTGAAACAAAAGATCATGTTGGCTCTTTCGGCATAGAAATGGAGTGAGAGCATGGCATTGAAAGAACACGTCTTACATTATCCTGCACCCTTGCCGATGCCTCTCTCCTGGGTTAACTCGGAACCAATGATGCAGGAGAACGAAAAGCTAGCGGATAAGATGAAATGTGAGATTTATCGCACGAAAGAGTTCTCCAATATAGATATCAATGAATATTTTTTGGTTCATGATATAGACACCTATCACATTTTATTTAACCGCGATATAGGTTCCTGCAGTTGCAAAGGTTTCACCTATAATACCGGCGCAGCAGCTTTGCCTTGCGAGCATCTGATGAAAGTCAGGTCAGTTGAAGCGAGTGGTACAGATATCGATAAACTACCAGCGAGCTTATTTGATATGATTAAAGCACTCCAATGCAGGACATACGTCTGCAAGGATTGTGGAGAGCAAACAAATAAGCAGCAGGCTGAGAAGAGTTTCAATGATTTGGGATATATCACGTGTTCTGACTGCTATAACAAATCAAAAGTGGGTCAGTCAGGCGCAAGAAAGCCTTCTGAAAAAAAGTCAAAACATGAGGAAAAAAAATTACCTGCAAAAAAGGAACCACCAAAGACATCAGGTAAGAAACATTCAGATGCTGAGATTGATGCTCAGATTGAGGAGGCGAAGGCAGAGAGGTTTTTGCAGCAGCGAGGATCACATTATAAGGTGCAGGGCAAGGAACGACCAAATTCGCACATGATCCAGAAGATTGCGAACAAGCATAGTATCAGTGTCGAGCTTATAGAAGCAAATCAGACAGATGATTACGCACATGTTGTGGTACGCGGGCATCTGAGCGGGCAATATGTTGATGCTGTGGTGCACCACGATTTCGAGACAGAATATCAGCTGAAAGTCATTGAGATTGTGTCCAGGAATCCTGAGATTTTGGACCATTGGGAAGGGACAGAGCCAGTAATCAAGCAGGGAGCGAAGATAAAGGTAAATGAGAATGGGAGAGACGTTGTTAAGGATGCAAAGTATTTCATCGTCCATGCTCTTTTGTCATTCAAGAAGTTCGCTCTCCGAGATGGGAGGACAAAAGCTGCAGCCATTGCCGAGTCAATGCTTCTAAATCAGGATTTCAGGGACCCGGAGGAAAAAGATAGCGAGGAAGCGGAAGCCATGTTTGTCCAGGAGAGTATCGATAACAGGAAGGCGATCAAAGCCACCGCATGAACGTCAGTTCATGTGGGTTTGTTTGTAAGTCCTTTTTTAGTTAGAGTTGAATTCAATCAATGCTGCCGCAATGCATATTTTGCAAATGGAATCATAGTAACCTCCCCTGAGTCATTTTCTTAGCCCGTTGCTGAAATAGATATGCTGAATTCCTCGATTTATGCTATCCTCTTTTTACCTTCTGCTGGCTTGAGATGATATACTTCTTCTACGCTTACAAGTAGTGCTGCTTTTGGTTTTATCTTCCCACCATACCTCTTGTTGATGCGTTCTTTGACATCCTCGAAGTACTTTCCCGTATTCATTATCTCTCCGCTTCCTTTAATCAAGTAGCCATTTGGATATACTGCATTTCCAATGGCTACACGGGACCCATTCTTGATATTTGATGCAGTTTTTGACATGAAAGAGATACCGATCAGGAGTTTATCGTTATCTACAGGCTTAACAAAACAAGCCGGTGCAAGATGAGGCGCACCATCTTCAGTCACAGTGGATACCCAAGTCAGAACTTTTTGTTTATCGCAGTCAGGATTATCAAACATTTTTATAACTTCATCAGGCATTGCTACCATAATTATACCTCATACTATCATCTTTTATCATGATATAAAAGAGTTGTTCTAAACGTAATTATTTACTTTTTTAAGATGGCGCTGGGACAAGCCCAGACCCGAATAAACCTGCAGCGCAACGGAAACTATAATAGTATTATAGTTGAATCCAATCAATGCTGGCGCAATGCATATTTTGCAAATGGAATCGTGCAGTAACCCTCTTGCGTCAGCACTCTTTTATCGTTCATGGGACGGCGCCGGGGTATCGCCCCCAGACGACTCTCTGATAAATGGCTGGGACAAGCCCAGCGTCAGGAATTGATTCTCTTTGTAGGCCGTCCACCGCTGTAAAGATAGTGTACAATTGTCCAATAAATGTAACCACCGACCTGATTTAAATAACGAAGGCTGGGGTGAATTGATTCAGGAGTTGATTGAGAATGGCATTTGACATAATGGTAAAGTTTCAGAAAATAGTCGCGCTGTGTGAAAAATACATGCACTGCGGATGCATAGATTGCCCGATGCGGAGAGAGGGCGAGAACTGGTGTCCAGTGAATACCGTTCTGCGTGAAACGGTTGTTTAAGGCTGGGTGCGCGACATGGATTCCTATAGCCTTTTCCTTCTATGCGAAGACCTTCATCTGAAGTGGCTTTACTTCTGGTTCTTTTCAATCCCGGAGCGCTGCCAGACCTGTCCATACTGCCAGCAGAATTGCATGCACCTGGAGACGGTTACATACCAGCTGACAGGCCTTACCAGCCATATCTGCGAGTTCGACATGGCGCGTGAGGACAGATACGAGAGTCCTTGCGTGGGATGCAGGGATAACTGTGCGACTTGTCCCATGTGAATTCCTATGACGATTGGTTAGTCGTCAGCCACGGCTAACCTTCCTCCTTTCTTTTTCTTATTCGTATTGAACCAGGCGCACACCCACCGCTGTTGGCGCGTGAGTGACGGCGATGGGACAAGCCAGGAACAGAATAAATGGCGTGCGCACGGCGCCAGGGGATTTCTTTTACACAGCCGCGCCCATCGCTGTCTGCTCCCGTTATTCTATTTCCCGCTCCTTTTCCCAATTTGCTTGACCTATGCCCCAATCTTTTTCCCCTACGCTGATTTTCCTATTTTTACTCGCTTCTTTTTCTTATCGACCACGATTTAAGTTGACTATATCCCCCCTTCTGAACAATATTTACACCCGACAAAATATACGTGCAGATTTTTTGAGCCCTTAAAGGCGATCTTAGAAAAAGAGTCCCGGCGGGAACTCGCCACATCCTTTAGCCCGGAACTCAAAGAAACCCCAGCCTTGGTGCCTAATGGCCCCTGTCATGATGTCAAGTGGAACCCCGGAAACGGCATCTATATAGAAGCAGGGGCAATATCATCTTGTATCTTATAAATATTACTAATTATAGTAAACTATTAGATTATTTACTATTTTTAGTAATAAAATTCAGAAGGCAGCATGTCACCTTAAAACATGCAGGTCATTCAGGCATTGATCTCGATGAACACAGCGCAGTGGTCAGAGGCTTCCGTACCTTTAGGGCCAACGCCAGGGAATCTGGGACCTTTATATGCCTTTGCATAATCTGCAAGTCCACGGCGCTCGATTTTTGGAAGTATCTTTGGATTTTTCTTTGCCAGCGCTTTTGATAAAAGAATATAATCAAACTGGTTTGTCTCGTGTTTGCCTTCCCAGTAATGAGTCCACTGCTCATTTTTCGGCAAACGTGCTACAACGTTCTCCACAAGTTTATCGTCGAGAATCGGCTTAAGGCAGCTGGCATCAGGCGTGTCGTTAAAATCTCCAAGTACGGCAAAATTTGCATTTTTTACATTGCTGCCAAAATGCTCGTTAATAATCTCGGCGACTCTGGTCGTTTGACGCTCACGTTTCTCCGCTGTTTCCGTCACTCCACCAAGCCTGGATTTGAGGTGATTGATAAACAAGGTCAGGCTTTTATTTCCTTTTTTATCGAGTAAGATATCTGCTTCAAGGCAGTCGCGGGAGAAAATCTCACCTTTAGCATCTTTATCAAACTGGTGTGTCCTCACTCCACCGATTTCAAGCTTGCTAAGAATCCCTACATCGATCTGCCTCATGTCATTTCCATCAATAAGCATAGAATATGGATACTTTCTGTTCAGGTATTTGCTGTTGAACTGCTTCAACGTCTCAAGGTTCTCCACTTCCTGCAGACATATCACATCAGGATCGTTCTCAAGGATTACGCGAGCTGTGTTCTTCCTCTGCCCCTCGTCAAAAATCTCGAACCCAAGCATGTTTATTCGCCCACCCTCTTTGATGAATTTAGCTGGATCTACTTTCTTTTTTCCCATGCTCCCCCTTTCCGTTGCAAGGAACTTATAACGAAGGAACAGGTTCTCTGTATTGAACGTACCTATTTTGATACCCATAGAATAACCACCGAAAGTAAATAAAGACTTAATGATTAATATATCTTTGTATCCTTATTCTGATTGCGCTAAAAATGAATCACGAGATTGCAAATAACACAGCTTATATTTTAACTCTCAGCTTAAATAAAACTCTCGCTACTTTTTCCAGCTACGTATGCTGTTTTAATTTTTCGGGGTTGAAATTTCCTCTACATGAAATCTAACATAAATCTCAATTCTTTTACGACCTCCTCAAAATCGGGGAGGTTTTTAGTAAGTCTTGCAAGCGCGATAGTCCAGAACTTTTTTGCCTCGGAAAGCCTATTCTTGTCAAAGATTAGATCGGGTTTGAACTCGACCCCTGTAATCTGGCATTTCAGGATAAGAAGTTCTTTGATCTTATCCGGGTTGAACTCTTTTTCTTTCATGAGCCGCCAGACATCGTAATAATCCCGTGCCTTCCCTCTCTGAAGGATGCTGCGGAGCTTTTCCACCAGGATCTCATTTGGCGAATAAACAAGTACTTCAAATTCCGGAATATCCTCATACTCAGGCTTCACTTTTATCCGCAGGGGTTTTTCAACCATTTTTTCTTTCAGGGAGATGTCATGAGCGATCTTATTCTTGAATCCGATCGGACCCAGAAACTGGACATCAGCAAAAATAGCATACTCTCTTGCATTAAAAGCACTGAACGAATAAGCGATATTGCTTTTCTTGCTGATAGATGAGAAAACATGCTCAAATCCCAGTTTCAAATCTGAAGGATTAACTTCCTGCATGATCGTGAAGTCCAGATCCTCAGAAAGACGCCATTCAGGAAAGTAAATTTTCCTTATCGCTGTCCCTCCTTTAAAGATCAGGATATCCCTGAGCTTTGAGTCCTCCCAGTAAATGCCGCTGAGCAGCCATGTCAGAGCGTAATCCTTTTCCAGGGTCGCCACATTGAAACCTGTCTTTCTGGCTCGCCTTCTTAATTCATTTTCATCCATTTTTAATACCTCATCCAGCCCGTGAGTTCATCCTTCGTCCGGTTTATAATGAGTCCGTATTTTTTAGAATATTCCAGAACTTTCTTTGGTCCAAGGGGGTCAAGCCACATATACCCCATAAAGTCGCTCAAAGTTTTCTCAGGACATATTCCTTCTGCTAAGCCGAGCAGCTCCAGCGCATAACAAACCCTCCTCGTAACCACGCTCACTCCCAGTCTTTCTGAGTACTCAAGCAGCTTTACAAAGTCCAGTTCATTTCTGGCATTCCATACCCCTTTGATAGCTTCATCCAGCCCGCCGCAGTATTTTGGATATAACATGCAGTCAACGATAGTTTTCTCCCTTGAAGATATATTGAACGTACCCCTGGCAGCCTTTTCTTCCACAGTTCCGAAAAATCTCTTTTTTGTCAATGTGACAAATTCGAATCGGGTTTCTCCATAATCCAGATCTCTTTTCCTCTGTGTTGTGGCAACAAAGACAACATTGGGAACCTGTTCAGTCATGCCCCAATAATTAAGGGCAGTCCAGAAACCGATGTAATAAACATCTATGATAGATGGAACGATTAGATATGGAACCTCAGACCATGATCCCTCGTACCCCGCTCTTGCGGGGATCAACAGATATTTTCCTTTTTCTATCTCTTCGATCCTTCCCTTTTTCTTCAAGCGGTACACCACATTCCAGACAGAGGGAGTGGAGGTTTTAAGAATTCGTTTTGCATCGCTTATTGAAAAGACCGATCTATTCTCCTCTTCTAAAGTGAACAGCAGCCTGAGTTCGTTCGCTCCTAATTTTATATTTCGTGTAATCATACTCTTGTTGAGTGAGAGTATTGTTACACAAATATTAATAAGTTTCTATTTGCAGTAAATTCAAGGGAAAAGGAGATAAACCTCTTGATGTAAAAACTAAACTATACGTATGCCTCTCTTCGACAAGCAAAAAAGCACCCCCTGCATAGCATACTTGCAAACCCCTGCGCTTCGTTAGTTCGGTCGCCAAATACCATCACTGTATTTGCGCTTGACCTGAGTAGCTCTTTAGCATTCCCGTCTTTCTGGCTAATTTAATCTTTACCCAATTCCTTCAACCGCTTAATCTTTGCTCGTTCTTCATTAACCGCTGTCTTCTGCTTGTTTTCAAGTTGAGCAACAATATCATTAAAGCCGATTTTGAGCGAGTATATCTTAAACGGCCTGCCTTTGCCGGGCTTCTTCTCCTCTCGTTCAGTTATCCAGTCCCGTTCCATCAACTGCTTCGTTGCAATGCTGACTTCAGGCTGACGGAGGTTTGCTCCTCTTTCGAGGTCGAGCGATTTGGCTGATTTCACGTTATGAAGATAAGCCAGTGTTATGGCAGCATTTCTGCTCATGCCTAAAGAAATAAGAGCATCAGCAATTTCCTCATCCTTTTCATCAAGCTGTTTAATATCAAGAGATTTCATACACCCATATAATATAGTAAGCATTATTTTAATGTTGTGATAAGGGAACAGCAAATACTCAGAACTATTTGTTCTCTATGATTTCAGCGATTCGATTTCCACAGAAAATACACTGGAGAAGCTTTGCATTTCCAACCGTGAAATATTGCATCATGTGACCACATTTTCTACAGAATGACGCCTCACCTTTTGCTTTTATGGTATCTATTGCATGTCTTATAGAACGTAATTGATTGTCTTGCTCTTTGTCAAGATACATCAGGTCTTCATCACTGAATATTATCGGCATTTCTATTCACTCCGGTTTTTCAAGTTGTTAATACAGAACTTAACTTGGCAACACTGGTAAATATATATCTGTGCGTCTCCGCTTTAAATCAAAACCCCAATAAACTCCAATCGAAACCAATAGAACTTATGGCAAGGTAAATAACCACAATTACTATGATAACTGTAATCAAATAATAAAAACCATTCCTGGTATTAACGCTGATGGTTTATACAGTTCATCGTGTGGAGACGGAGAAAACAAAGCTTCATGAATCATTTTCAATATTTTTATTATTTCCATGAATCCACATTGAGAAAATTAAAAAAAACTTGTTTCGGAACTTATTTTGGAATCATAATACTAGTATAACGATTCCAAAATAGCATAACAATATTTATTAGTAAAGAGCGCTAATATAATAATATGCCATTTTTAAGCCATCGCTCGAAACTACAATTGACTGAAAAGGAAATCGAAAA
>JAHFDG010000043.1 GCA_023249105.1 Candidatus Methanoperedens sp.
TTTTTCCTATCCGGGCTTCTTATGACTTTGACTTCCATAAATTCGTTTCTTCTTGCCCTGACAGGGTATATATTTGATGTTATTACGCGCTGAAGTTTTATTTTTTTTATTAGGCTGCAGGCGGCATAAACTAAACTCCTTATCGTAGCACCCATCGCCATATCACCACAGTGAACGGCGCAGGGTCTTCGATCAGAAAAGGGTCACGTATAGAATCAGGAGGTTGCTTCGGGAGCCTATCGGCGCCGGAGATTAATATTTTCAAAGTGATAATTATTCGGCGCCACTGATGGAACACGGAGCGCACGGATTAAAATTATCCGTGGAAATCCGTCAAATCCGTGTCATCCGTGTTCGGTCGCTGTGGAATTACTTTTCAAACTCACCGGCGCGCAGAAGGCATTTGAAAAAAATCTGCGTTTATCTGCGTTCATCTGCGGTTCGCGATTTCGATACGCATAGGCTGCATTGGTTTCCTATCGGCGCGCCGAACAGTTGAAAATATTTAACTCTGAGTTCGTACGAGTTCGTACTGGTTCGTTGTTCATTTTCCCTCTCTCCTTTGCGCTCTTTGCGTGCTTTGCGGTGAATAATGCCGAGGTGGCTGCATCGGATTTCTTATCGGGCGCCATAAATTAATTGCTCATAATTTATAAATTTATTATTTCAACTTTGTGCGTTCTTAGCGGTGATACTTGCGTTTTTAATTATTTATCTGCGGTTCGGTTCAATTAGAAAGCATTATTATTCCACCTGCATTTTAAGGGGGCGAGGAATCCTATTGAGTGTAACTGCATTTACTGTTGAAAATATCCCGTTGATAAAGGCGGGTGATGATCTCGCGCGCATTTTGAACGGCAAGACTGAACTCAAAGAGCACGATATCGTTGTTATTTCTTCCACAATAGTATCCAAGTCAGAAGGCAGGATTGTTTCACTTGATAATGTGAATGTGACCGAAAAGGCAAAAACCATCGCAAAAAGAAACGACAACGACCCGCGATTTGTGCAGGCAGTGCTTGATGAAAGCGAGGAAATATTGCTTGAATCGCCCTTTCTTCTCGTCCGCACCAGAAACGGCAGCATCTGCGTTAATGCAGGGATAGACCATTCCAATGTTGAAGGCGAGAAAAACATCCTGTTGCTCCCCGATGACCCTGATAAAAGCGCGCGGCAAATAAAGGAATCCATTTTTAAATATACCAGCAAAAAAGTCAGCGTTGTCATCACGGATACCAACGGCAGGGCTTTCAGGATAGGTCAGACAGGAGCCGCCATCGGGATTGCGGGAATAAAAGCCAGCCGGGACTGGCGTGGCACTAAAGACCTGTTCGGGAGAGTGCTTGAGGTAAAAAACGAAGCAGTTGTGGATGAAATTGCTGGTTTTGCGAATATCCTGATGGGAGAGGGCAACGGTGGCACGCCGATTGTGATAATCCGCGGCATGGGCATGTATCACGAATCCTATGGAATAAGAGAATTATTCAGGCCGGAAAAAGAAGATGTGATACGCAGGGCGCTCAAATCTCTGTCAGCTTGAACTGCTTTGTATCTTTCTTCACTTCAAAGAATTCCTTTGCGATATTTCCCACTTTTTCCCTGTATTCCGCAGGCGTGAAAACCCCGAGGCGCCAGTTATCAAGCTGCGCTTTTTCAAGGGATGCCACAAGGCTTGAGGCTTTATCAATAGGTATCATTTTTCCGTTTACCATGACCTGTGCTTTCATTTCAGCAATCTCTGGTTTTTCGGGGATGTCCACAAGCACATATCCGGGCTCGACTCCAGCCGTTTGCGCCATCTCATTTTCAACCCTTTTGATATTGTTTCTGAGTTTTACAACATCTATGCCAACTGAATCAAAACCGGTATAAAGCGCCCGCTTGAACAACTTTCTTTCATCAAGCCGTTTCGCAATCTCGGATGCGTAACCGCCTGCGTTTTTCATTTCGTTCATAAACATTACATCATCCATTCTCTGTAATATCTTCGGTGAAAGCCCGTTCTCAATCATGTACCCGGCGGCATGCATGCACATGGATTCCGCAATCCTGCTCACATGATGGAAATAAACTGTGGGGTGCATCAGGAACCGCGATACAAGAAGCGACTCGGCAGCCTGCAAGCCCCCAAGATTCAGGACAAGCTTATTCTCATTAAACCTGAGTTCATGAATTAACCTCACATGGTCAATAAGACCGAACGCCACGCCTGTATAATGGGCATCGCGCACAAGGTAATCCATCCTGTCCACGTCTATTTCGCTGTTGATAATCTGGCCGGGATAAGTCTCGCCTTTAATATGCTTTGCAATAGCAGATGGTGATAAGGAATAATCCTTGAACACATCGGAAATTTCCTCTTTTCTTAACAATTCTTCAACATCATCATGACGTTTCCTTGTATAGCGTTCGATAAGCCCTTCTGTCGCATGGGAAAAAGGACCATGTCCGATATCATGAAGCAATGCAGCCGCCAGCAATTCATTGCGCTGGGGTTCATCCACCTGTTTAACCATCTGCCGGGCAAGGTGATATACTCCCAGTGAATGCTCAAATCGCGTGTGATTTGCTCCTGGATAAACCAGATTGGAAAAACCAAGTTGTCTTATTCTTCGGAGTCTCTGGACATGCGGGGTTTCAACCAGAGCGAGCGCAAGGTCATCAAGCTCTATATAATCATGTATCGGGTCGCGGATTACTTTCATAATATTTATTTTTATTTTTTTAGTTCGAATGGATTAACTACCTTTAACCACGGAATCTTATCAAAGTCACTATCTTCTGTGTAAATGCTGAACACCTTGTTTTCTCTCATCGTCGCGGCAAGCAATGCATCCCAGTAGTGAATATCATATTTTGTGCAAATATCAATCGCAGATGCGACTGTATGAGCACTAATATTAAGAACATGCCAGCCCTGAAAATCTATTATTAGTTCTATGAACCTTTTTGCTACCTTTTCAGGTATCGGATGCTGTATTTTTTTTGTAACCACTACATAAAACTCAGACAGGTTCTGGACAGATACTGCATATTTTTTTTTTCCTTTCCAGCAATCTGCTGTCAGGTCTTTACAGATTCTTTTCTTCTCAGGCTCGCTCTCGTCAAAGACATAGCTCAGTAAATTTGAGTCAATCAATGATAGTTCATCGCTCATAAAGCTCGTTTCTGTCTTTATACAATCTTTTGCCGAATTTGAAGCCGTGCTCAAGCATTTTTAGAGCTTCTTCCGAAATTCTCTCCTGTTTTTTTTCGTATATCCATTTTTGCATTGCTTCTGTGATTGATTCCCCGAGAGACCCTTTTTTAGTTCCATGAACAACGCCGACAATCCTTCTAAACTCTTTTTCCACGTCATTTTTGACGTTTACTGTGATTGTTCCCATATTAATTACATTTAGATTTTGTATATATTTAAATGTTATGTATTTGTAATTAGAATATTTTGCGAGCTGAACATGGTTCATTATCGGTTATTTTGAGAGCTTTCAACCCAAATCCCATAAATGAATATATACTATAAAGAACAATCTTAACGATTATGGAATTAGATATCGGCTGGGTAATGGTAATTATCGGTTTAGGTCTTCTTATCGTAGAAGCAATGCAGCCTGGTTTTTTCGTGGCTGTTCCGGGAACTACACTGATAGTCCTGGGCGCTGTCACACTGTTAATTCCCGATTTCGCGCAGCAGTATGCGCCGGCGATAATAGTTGTGACTGCATTAATTTCCAGTATCATTACCATTACGCTCTATCGAAAGATGGCTCCGGGGCAGAAACCACAAACTACAAGTATGGATGTCCTTGAAGGCAAGGAAGGGACAGTAATTAAAACCGTGCGCCCTGATTCGATTGACGGAAAAGTAAAGATAGACAACCAGATATGGAGCGCAACCGGGGAAAGCGTTATCGGTGAAGGAAATAAAGTTATTGTTATAAGCTCTGAAGGAGTTCATGTAAAAGTAAAAGAGGAGATTTAAAATGGCATATGAACTGTTAATTGCGATTTTTATCGCAGTAGCAATATTGATTTTGTTTATTTCAGGGGTAGCGATTATCCAGCCTTACGAACAGGCTTTATGGATTGTCCTGGGGCAGTACAGGAAACGATTGAATCCTGGTTTTAACTGGGTGTATCCACTGATAAGCGACGTCATCCGGCTTGACCTTCGAACTCAGGTTCTTGATGTCCCCCGGCAGGAAGTCATTACCAAGGATAACTCCCCCACAAATGTAGATGCAATTGTTTATATCAGGGTCGTAGATCCGAATAAAGCATATTTTGAAGTCGTCAATTATCATGTTGCCGTAGTATCACTTGCTCAGACAACACTTCGAAGCGTAGTGGGTGACATGGAACTTGATGAGATACTTTATAATCGTGATTTTATAAACACAAAACTGCGTGATATTCTTGACCATGCCACCGATGCATGGGGTGTCAAGGTCGAAGCCGTTGAAATAAGGGAAGTCGATCCTGTCGGTACTGTAAAAGGTGCTATGGAGGAACAGACATCTGCTGAAAGGAAGCGAAGAGCTGCCATTTTAATTGCAGACGGCCAGAAAAAAGCCGCGATCCTTGAAGCAGAAGGCGCAAAGCAGTCAAAGATTTTGAATGCTGAAGGTGCAAGACAGTCAAAGATCCTGGAGGCTGAAGGTGACAGGGTTTCACAGATATTGAGGGCCCAGGGTGAAGCCCAGGGACTCAGGATTATTTCAGTTGGTTCAGTGCCTCTTGATAAAAAAGCGCTGACTGTTCTGACTATGGACATGATGAAAAGTGTGGCAAACGGCCAGGCCACCAAAATAATCTTCCCTATGGAAATCTCAAAATTACTTGAACAGACCGCCAAATACCTCGGAGCTTCTGAGAAGATACAAGAAATTGGCTCTCCTATGGACACGGAAAAGATTGTTGGTACAGCAGATGAAGTGCTTGGAAGGATCCCACGGCCAGAGGAGCTAAGGCAAGAGCTTCAAAGCATTGAAAAGGAGATGGCTCGCGAGACGGAAGAAAGCCTGAAACAGGCTGAGAAAATAAAAAGCAGGGAAATAGAGACTGATAAGAAAGTTAGAAAAACAACTTAGATGGATATCGATATCAGAAAAGCAACACAGGCTGATATAAAAGATATAAAAACTCTCCTTTCTTTTTATTATCTTGAAACCGAGAAAGTAGAGAAAAACCTTCCTGAATTCATAGTGGCAGTGCTTGATAAAAAAACCATTGGATGCGCCTGCCTGGATGTAGGCGAAATTGTAGAACTTCGGTCTATCGCAGTACTTCCAAGTTATCGGAACAAAGGCATAGGTTCAAGATTGGTGGATGCTATTTTAAGCCGCGCCACCGGGTTTACAGATGCGGTTTATCTTCGTACCACCTCGCCTGCGTTTTTTGAGAAAAAGGGGTTCGTGCGCTTAAAGAACGACGAGAAAAAGCTCATCTGGAATGAATGTGCGCAATGTGATAAATATGAGATTTGCAGGCAGACATTGATGAAGCTTGTAATAAAATAAATTATTAATTCTAATGATTAATTATTATTTACCTGCTTTGTGACCAACAAACCTAAGGTTGCATATAAAGTATATATTATTGGGGTATAGTAGAAATCTTCCGGTATTCCATATCGGGCAAAAGGTTAAAACGGGGAAAAACCGAAAAAATAAATAATTTGAATATCGGTGAGATTGCTTCTTCGCTCTTGAATCGGAGATGATTAAATGAAAGTGAAAGTTGTTTATATCAAACGGGATAAAGCAGAAAAGATTAATGGGATTCTTGCGGCTGAAAAAGAATTCCTTGAATTTGAGAAAAAAACAAAGAGATAACAATCAAATTTAGTGTGTTGCCGTGAAGTCCCAGCGCATTTTAAGTGAAAGTTGTTAAATACAAAGAGCCCAATGTTAGGCATCGTTTTCAAATTGGAGGATTCATTGCAACCTGTTGTAAATATCGGTATTGTAGGACACGTTGACCACGGCAAGACCACGCTTGTAAAGTCGCTATCGGGCGTATGGACTGACAGGCACAGTGAGGAGATAAAAAGGGGAATATCGATAAGGCTCGGCTATGCAGATATAATTCTCAGGAAATGCCCGCAATGCCCTGAACCTGACGGTTATACAACTAAAGAAACATGCGAAAAATGCGGTGCAAAAACCAAGGTGCTTCGAGCTATTTCGTTTGTGGATTCCCCCGGTCATGAGACACTGATGGCAACCATGTTATCAGGCGCGGCGTTGATGGATGGCGCACTCCTTGTTATCGCTGCCAACGAACAATGCCCGCAGCCGCAGACAAAAGAACATCTTATGGCATTGAATATCCTGGGGATTAAAAATATACTGATTATCCAGAATAAAATCGACATTGTTCCGCGTGAAAAAGTCCTTGAGAGTTACAACCAGATAAAAGCATTCGTGAAAGGGACCGTGGCAGAAAATGCGCCGATCATCCCAATCTCAGCCCAGCAGAATACAAATATCGATCTTGTCATTGAAGCTATTGAAAAATATATCCCGACCCCAACACATGACCTGAATAAATCACCATTGATGTATGTGGCGCGGTCTTTTGATATCAATAAACCCGGTACACTTCCTGGCAAACTTGTAGGAGGCGCCATCGGCGGGTCTTTGAATTTTGGTGTTTTTCATCCGGGTGATGAAATAGAGATGCGTCCCGGCAGGAAAGTCGAAAGCGGAGGAGTTGTCAAATGGGTCCCAATCAAAACCATGATCACTACAATACATGCAGGGAAAAAAGAGTTAAAAGAAGCTGTACCAGGTGGCCTTATCGGCATTGGCACCAACCTTGACCCAACTCTCACCAAAAGCGATGCCCTTGTAGGGCAGGTCGCGGGGATTCCGGGGTCGTTGCCCCCGATACTTGAGGGTTTCCTGATGGAAACAAAACTTCTTGAACGTGTTGTCGGGATAAGCGATGAAGCTGCAGTCGAGCCCATACGTTCAAATGAACCACTGATGCTTAATATCGGGACGGCTACTACAATTGGTGTCGTCACAAGCGCAAGGGGGGCTGATGCAGAGGTCAAACTTAAAAGACCGGTATGCGCGGATAAAGGCGCGTATATTGCAATAAGCAGGCGTGTGGGAGCGCGCTGGAGGCTTATCGGTTCAGGCACGTTGAAAGAATTTAAATGACAAGAAAAGTGATTATCGACACCAACGGGATGATGGTCCCGGGGCAGTTCGGTCTGGATATTTTTTCAGAGCTTGAAATATTGGGTTTTGATTCTTATATAGTCACAAGACCTTCGGTCAAAGAATTAGAAAAAATTTATGCGGAAGGGAAAGGCAAGAACAAAAAAGCCGCTAAAATTGCATTATCATTGCTGGACAGGTGTACAATCATAGAAAAAAACGGATTCGCTGACGATGTCATTATGGAACTGGCTATGACTGAAAAAGCTGCTGTTCTAACTAACGACATAGAATTAAAGAAAAGATTATGTAGTAAGGGAATCACTACTGTGTATCTTCGAGAAAAAACTCGTTTAAGTATTCAATAACTTTTATTAAGAGGATTTAGATGTATAAGAAAATGAGATTATCAGATACGGTGAGAATTGCACCTGAATTACTTGGTGAGCCTGTACAGGAAGCGGTTAAACTCGCTTTGCGCGAAAAACTTGAAGGGCTTGTGGACAAGAGAATCGGCGCAATAGTAGCGGTAAAAGACGTAATTGAAGTCGGGGAAGGACATATTCTCGCCGGAGATGGCGGGGTTTATTACGATGCTGTTTTTGATACCCTGACCTTCATGCCCGAACTGCAGGAAATCATTGAAGGAAGCGTTGTTGAAGTTGTCGAGTTCGGCGTGTTCGTGGGCATAGGTCCCCTTGACGGTCTTGTGCATGTAAGCCAGTTGACCGATGAATTCATCAGTTATGACGAGAAAAACTCACGCCTGATAACCAGAGAATCAGGTCGTGCAATAACAGAAGGGGATAAAATTCGTGCAAGAATCATCGCTGTGAGCTTAAATGAGCGCGAACCCAGGGACAGTAAAATAGGTCTTACCATGCGCCAGCATGCCCTTGGCAAACTGGAGTGGATTGAAGAGGCCCGCAAGCCAAAAGAGGGCGGCGAAGAAAAAGCAAAACCCAGGAAGAAAAAGAAAGAAGAGGGAAAGGCCGGGAAATCGGATGAAACCGGGGGAACATAATGGCAGAAAATGTTTGCAGGCAGTGTCACAGGATTGTCAGCGGACAGATATGCCAGGTCTGCAATTCGACGGCGCTGACCTCTGATTGGAGCGGTTATGTTGTTATAATTGACCCGGAAAAATCACAGATCGCAAAAAGGCTTAGCGTTAATTTACCTGGAAAGTATGCATTGAAGGTACGCTAACTTGAAAAGATACTGCCTGCCTGAAGAGTTAAGAGAGGAGCTTCGAAAACCCCATGGTGAACTTTATCCTGGAGACGGCATCGAGAATGCAAAGCAGATTGTCAAAGATTTACATAAATATTCTAAAATAATTTCTGTAGGGGATATTGTTACATTTAATCTCCTGACCGCAGGGTTGGTCCCTGACATCTCCTTTGTGGATGACAGGACAAAACGCTGCCCAGCTTCCGATAAAATCATGAAGGGCACAAGGCATGCGCATTTTAAAACAATAACTGTTGAAAACCCCCCCGGAACAATAACCGAGGAACTATTGCAGGAAATCGCAAGGGCAATGGAATCAAAAACACCGGTACAGATATTTATAAAAGGCGAAGAGGACCTTGCAGCCCTGCCGGCGATTGCCATGGCGCCTATTTCATCAGTAATTATATATGGGTTGCCTGACAAAGGGGCGGTACTTGTCCGAGTGACCGAGAACAAGAAAAAAGAAATACAATCATTGCTTGATAAAATGAAGTGTAAGGAGAAAAAATAATGGAAGTTCAGATTATCAAAGATAAGACAAACCCTATATTGAAAAGAAGAGAGATATCGTTAAAAATAAAGAATACAATAACCCCCTCAAGGATTGAGGTTAAGGGTAAACTTGCAGCACTGCTGAATTCAAAACCCGAGTTAATCGTGATAGAGAGTCTTGATACGTTATATGGAAAACAGGAATTGACAGGAACAGCATGTATATACCAGACCGAAGAGCGCCTGAAACAGGTAGCTCACGAGCATCTTGTTGCAAGGGATGCGCCTAAAGTTAAAGAAGGCGCTGAAGAAGCTGCTGCCGCGCCAGCCCCGGCTGCACCTAAGGCACCCTCGGCAAAAGAAGCTGAAGTTAAAGCCGAGCCAAAGGCTGAAGCTAAACCTGAACATAAAGTCGAAGCAAAACCCAAAGCAGAAGCCAAACCAGAAGAAAAGAAAAAATCTGAAAAGAAGTGATTTTAATGGCAGTTAATGAATTTTATGAAATAAGCGGTAATAAAGCGAAAAGGATAAAACCGTCATGTCCCAGATGCGGACCCGGCGTATTTCTTGGTGAGCACAAGAACCGCCTTGCATGCGGTAAGTGCGGTTATACCGAGTTTAAGAAATAATTTTTTATTTGCGCTCCCTGCGCCTTTGCGGTTATAAAGATGCAAAGGCCGCAAAGAATTTTTGTTTGGTTTTTAATTATACAACCCCTTTTTTAATGCCAAATTACATATTCTCATAGTTACAACTCTAAATGATTATGCTTACCCGAAGAGTCCTCCACGAACTGGAATTATTAAAGAGACACATAATCGTACTGAAAAAAGTGATAGATGTCGGGCCTATCGGAATCATGAAACTCTCACTGGAAACTGGCATACCTGAACATCTTGTGAGGTATTCCCTTCGTGTTCTTGAGCAGGAGGGGTTAATAACTCCTTCAACACAGGGCGCCGTAGCTGCAAAATCGGCAGAAGAAGCATATTTGCAGTTCAAATCCGAGCTTGAAAAGACGGGGGAAATGACAGAAGAAATCAAACGGATTGGTTTTGGATAACAATGCAAGGGGAAAGGAACGAAAAAAAATACGAGTATCTTTACCATATAGCTGATGCCAAGTTCAGGGCATACGGGTCCACGATGGAAGAGGCTTTTGAGAATGCCGCGATGGCGATGTTCAATGTGATGGTTAATACTTCTAAGATTGAAGCTAAAGAATTAAGGAAAATCGAGATAACATCTCCTGATATTAAAATGCTGCTCGCTGAGTGGCTGTCCGAGTTATTGTACTTGTTTGAAGTGGATGGGATAGTATTCTGTGAATTCAGGATGGAGAGAATTGAAAAGACTGGCGAGGGTTTTTCTTTAACCGGGAAGGCATGGGGGGAACCAATCGACCTTTCCCGCCACATGTTTGATACGCAGGTTAAAGCCGTGACGCTTCACGAGCTTGAAGTGCAGGAAAAAGAGGACGGTGGATTCTGGGTTCAGGTGGTTGTGGACACCTGAGCCTCAAAAAGCACCAAACTTAATAGCTTTGCAGGTATAATATTAAAACAAGAATTAACGGAAGATTACCATGCCTGAAGAAAGAAAAGATGCTGCAAGCATCCTTACAAAAGTGAATGATTACACATGGGACATACCCATGACTTATAAACCCGGCATGAGAGTGCCTGGACGCATTTTCGTTTCCCGGGAATTGCTTAAGAGTCTTGAGCATGATACGCTTGAACAGACAGCCAACGTCGCAACCCTTCCCGGCATCCAAAAATACGCTATGGCTATGCCTGATGCCCATTCAGGATATGGTTTTCCCATCGGCGGCGTCGCTGCTTTTGACAGGAACACAGGCATAATCAGCCCCGGCGGCGTGGGATACGACATCAACTGCGGCGTGCGAATAATCAGGACGAATCTGACTGCAGATGAAGTTCGCCCAAGGATGAAAGAACTTATTGAGCTTCTTTTCCATGAGATTCCCTCAGGCGTGGGCTCAAAAAGCAAGATTCGCGCCTCGGACAGTGAGCTGACAGATGCCTTCCTGCACGGCGCAAAATGGGCAGTGGAAAGCGGATATGGCGTTCCTGAAGATATCGAGCATTGCGAAGAGAACGGTTTTATGAAGATTGCCGACCCCTCCAAAGTAAGCGAGAAGGCGCGAAACCGTGGCAAACCGCAGCTTGGAACGCTGGGCTCCGGCAATCATTTCCTTGAGGTGCAGTACGTGGATGAAGTGTACGACGAAGAGGTTGCGAATGTCTTTGGTCTTCACAAAGGACAAGTGACCGTCATGGTACATTGCGGTTCGCGCGGCGCAGGGCACCAGATTTGCGATGATTACCTGAAGATTCTTGATAAAGCCACACATAAATATGGCATTGTCCTTCCTGACAGGCAGCTTGCATGCGCGCCTGCGGAATCGCCTGAAGGCCAGAACTATTTTAAAGCCATGGCCGCGGGTGCAAATTATGCATGGGCAAACAGGCAGGTCATTACACACTGGGTGAGGGGGGCGTTTGCACGCTTTTTCAGGCGCGATATGGATGACCTGGGCATGAACCTCATCTATGACGTGGCGCATAATGTTGCCAAGCTTGAAGAGCATGTTATTGAGGGGGAGAAAAAGATGGTGTATGTGCACCGCAAAGGTGCAACAAGGGCATTCCCGCCCGGGCATCCCGATGTTCCGGCGGTATACAGGAAAGTCGGGCAGCCCGTACTCATTCCGGGCAGCATGGGCACGCCTTCGTTTGTACTCCACGGCACGCAAACAGCCATGGAACTCACGTTCGGAAGCGCATGCCACGGCGCGGGCAGGGTATCAAGCCGGGCGGCGGCGAAGCGTGAATTTTACGGCGAGACCATACAAAAGGAATTGGCTGCCAGAGGTATCTCTGTGAGAGCCACTCACCCGTCCATAATAGCGGAAGAAGCTCCGGGGGTTTATAAGCCAAGTGAGGAAGTGGTGGACGTGGTGCACCAATTGGGAATTGCCCGGAAAGTCGTGAAGCTTATGCCGATGGGAGTGGCGAAGGGATAAAAAGAATATTCAAAGGAACAATATGCGATTATGCATTTCTTCAGGGGACATAGTTTCAACAATTGCCTTCAGCCTGCGAATACATTCCCCTATTGATAGATGCTGCTGGTGAACGTATATTATCCCGCAGTGTTCAATTCCAGATTCGGCAGCCATGCTGAGGAAATCATCGTCATGAGTAAATATTGTTGCTTTCTCCTCTAAAGCGTATCTTAATTGTTCTTCATCGCTAAGACCGATGTTGCCTTTATCTATGGCAGACCACGCTTCCACACCCCTACGTTTGAGACCTTCAACGATTGCAACATTTACGTTCTCATCCGCGTAAATCTTGATGCGCTGTTCTTCTTTCAAACTCATGAAGTAAATTTTTTACGCAGTTTTTCTATTTTCTCTTTCCTCAGCCTGATTTCTTGGTCTAACTCTTCCCTGTGCTCATAATAAAAAGAAAGGGCGTCATGTACTTGGGGAAGAATCAGGTGCGGATGGGCATTAACAATTTCATCTGGAGCATGTCCGAGATACTCATATTCAATAATAATATCCAATACGCGAACCCTTGTTCCAGCGATTATCGGACTGCCTTTACTTATCCTTGTATCGGTTGTGATGTAGGGGTGTTTAACCGCTTGCTTTTGCATTGACATTAGATGTTATTTATACTTTCATTCACATAAGTGTGTTGCTAAGTTATAATAGTTATAGAAAATATGCCTTACGCAGCAAAAGACAGACAGGAATTCATAAAACGTATCAACCTGACGCCGGATGAACGAATCCTTGACTTCGGTGGAATGCTTGGAGAGGAGCTTCCATACGCAGTTTCCGGCATTACCACAAAAAGACAGATGACAGGCGCCGTTCTCATAAAACCTACGCTATTGCCATTTAAAAATTCAGTATTCAAATCGGTTGTTTCATATCATTACTTTGACCTTATTCCATCCGACATTCTTGGCTATGCTTTTGATGAGACAGCGAGGGTACTGGACAAAGATTCAACCTTTTCGTTCATAATAACCCAATGGGCAGCAGAGAACGAGGCTCAGCGCTCAAGCCTTTTTTTTAATGACCTCCTGAAAAGCACAGGCGCTCTTTTCCAGCATGAATTCGAAGAAGTAAGCAGGCTGCTATTTGAATCCGGTTTTAGCGAGATAACCGCAGAAAGTGTAAAACGCGAAATAGTGATACCCAAAGATTTTGTTAGGTCGCACCTTTTAATGCTTGGAAATCTTGTGAAAAAAGAAAAAGAGCAAGGGGGGACAATAATAAAGAATCTTGCAAGACAGTATTTTAACAATATGAATATTCACGGGGAAGCCATGCTGCCTGCAATTCACTTTACGGCTAAAAAATAATATGAGGAAAAAACATCTTGAGATGCTGCTTGAGGGGCTCAAAGGCTTTGAGTCCCCAAAGCCGGAAAGGGAGCAGTACTCCACGCCAGCGACAGTTGCTTCTGAGCTATTGCATTTTGCTTTCATGCGGGGGGACCTTGTTGATACCGTATACGACCTTGGGTGCGGCGGGGGAATACTTGCAATCGGGGCAAAACTCCTTGGAGCAGAAAAGGTTATAGGTTTTGATGATGATAAAGAAGTTCTTGAGATTGCACGGGCAAATGCAAAGAGACTTGGCGCAGATGTCGAGTTCGTATGCAGCCGCATCGAAAATATTTGCGGAAAAGCGCATGCCGTTGTAATGAATCCACCGTTTGGCGCACAGGTTAAAGGAAGCGACCGCCCTTTTTTGAGGAAAGCCCTCGAAGTAAGCAGCGTGGTTTATTCCATACATAATGCCGGAAGTCTGGAATTCATAAAAAAATTCATTAGCCCATCGGTCATAACAGAGTATCAATTAATTGATTTTCCTATAAAGAGGACATTCAGGTTCCATACAAAGGATATTAAGGTCATAAAAGTTGAGATATACAGGATTGAGAAACGAATAGAGGGATAGTTATTAGAATTAAAAGAAAGAAAATAACAAGCAGGAGAAAGCTTGGGAAAAGCGACGCTGAGGGGCCCAAAGATGTAAAGGAAAGCGAGCTTGAGCTGGAAGAAGAAATAGAAGAAGTCCATGAGGCTGGAGAAGAGACAGAAAACCCGGAGCAGCTAGAACAGCCTGAGCAGCCTCCAGAAGAAGCCCCCAGGGAAGAACCGGAGGAGAAAACAAGAGCTGTTTTACCCGGAGACCTTATTGGGACTTCAGAAGAATATTCGCCGAGAAACGGAACGTATGTGGATAAAGGGAATATTTACGCTACAGCCAGCGGAATTGTTAAGATAAACACAAAGGACAGGTCTATTTCAGTTATTCCGGTCACCAATACGCCACCGCATATACAGGTAGGCGATATCGTAATAGGTCAGGTTACAGATGTAAAAGATTCAGTTGCACTGGTTGAGATTGCCGGGATAAAGGGAAAGGGAGAGCGGGAGATTGTCAATGCAGACCAGGCAGCCATTCATGTTTCAAACGTAAAGGATGCGTACGTGAAAGAATTATACTATGAATTTGCCCCGTTTGACATCGTTAAAGCCAGGGTTATTGACCTTCGGAATATGCGTCTCACTACGGTAGATAAAGAACTCGGGGTCATGAAAGCCTATTGCGGCAATTGCAGGGCAGTGTTGAAAATCGATAACGGTAAACTTAAATGTCCTAAATGTGAAAGAACAGAGACAAGAAAAATATCCTCGGATTACGGGACAGGAATTGTTTAGGTGATATTATGGAACTTACAATCCTCAATAAGACAGAAAATGAAATAAATATCAAAGTGACAGGTGAAACGCATACCATGCTCAATATCTTAAAGACTGCTTTACTGAATAACAAGCATGTCGAGATGGCAACGTATGATATAAAACATCCAACAATCAGCGAACCTGTGCTTTTTGTGAGGACAGATGGCGCAGACCCGGTTGATGTGATTAAAAAAGCATCCAAGGAAATTGTCAAGGAATGCGACGAGTTTATTAAATTATTTACTAAGAAGACGAAGGGTTAATTAAAACTCCATATTCCTCATCGATGAGGTCATCCACCATTGTTCCGTGCTCAAGCGCAACGAGAATGGCGCTGACCTCTATCAATACCTGTTTTGCAAGTTCTTCCTGTTTTTTATTTATTAACGCTATTACTTTGCGCTTCTCTATTCCTGTTTTGAGTATTATGCGCTCAATTATCCTGTCAAATATGGTTTTTTTCTCAAAAATCCCTGGTTCCGGCCTGAATCCTGAGGGGATTTCAACTCCGGATAAATCAAAAGCAGGGCGGACCAGTCCCCCATCTCTTTTTAAAAGACCTGATTTCTCGGCATCGTTTAAGATATTTTTTGCCTGCTCGGGATTGAACCATTTCAAATCAATAGAAAGTGCAAGCACGAATTCGCTGTCTTTGAGCGCATCTTTTCCCTTTCTTAAAAAAGGCATTGAAACTGTATAGGTAAGGTCAGATGATGAACCCATTGCTAATTACTCCTTTTTAGACAAAGTCATCAAACGTCGGGCGCATTTTTTATTATTTCTTCTACAAGAGTATCGGCTATCCTTTCACTTTCGGTCCTGCCCAGACCATCGATATTGTGCACATTTAAGGTAAGTACGCCATTTTCAAGGTCAGTCCTGACAAGATACGAATCTCCTTTGAAGGGGATACGATCGAACTTATCATCGAGAAAAGAATAATGGAGGGTCACTTTGAAATCAATTATCCCTTCCGTTTTCACATCTTTAAGCACAGAATCAAGTGTGCTGTTGTTGAGAGGATAGAAATCAACGCTCTTATCCGTGATTTCGATATTTATGCTCCGTTTGGCCTTTATGGGGCGGCCTTTCCTGTCCGGACTGTCCGTGATAAACTGTCCGGATTGCCCATCCATTCCTGCCATTGTTTTGACAATATAGGGCAGGCCTGCCTTGAAATTATATTTTCGCTCAAATTCGGGATTTTTTGGAAACTGGTGATACATGCGTCTCATATTTATCTTGTAATCGTCAGGCATTCTTAAAAGCTTATTGCTTAAGCTTTGCACCCCATGTTCCTATTTTGGTGCTACTTTAGGTGCAAAAATAATATAATAGAGCACAACATTTCTCTTTTTGCTCAGAATATAAAATGAGTATCAGAGAATACAATTATTAAAAAAATACACCAACAAAAATAAATTATCTCATAAAAATCAACTATAATTAACAATCAAGTTCCCTTGCAGGATGTATGCCACCGAGAATCTCACTATCCATAGAAAGATTATTTCTGAATGCTGAATTAACTTTACCTACAAAATGATTATATCTTTTTTCAAAATCGTCATAATGCCCCATGGCTATTCTCCAATTCTCCTTCAAATTTGGTTTTATTTGGGCTTGTGGCTTTTCATTCTTAATTTCTTTAATAATTTTTAATTGTTTTGTAACACTTTCTTCATAGTATTCATTGACGATTGCTTCATATTCTCTCAAGAGGTGTCCAAAAACAGAAGCATCTTTTCCAATTAGGAAATGATACCATTTTCCTTTAAAACGATTGTACCAAGGAATCCAAAAGCGAAAATGTACTCTTATCACTTCTAAGTTAGGTTCTTGGAGCTTTTTAAAATCATCACCTTGTCTTAAATCATTGATAACATTGTGGAACGTTTGATACCTATATTGCCCGCCTTCACCTGTTGCCTGCGATTGAATAAAATGAAACTTGCCAACATAATCATCATTTTTAAATTCTTCAAAAAATTTTTTTGCCAATCTTCTTTCTAATAAATTCCTATAAAGTTTTGATAATTTTTCGGAAATATCAGTAATATATAATAATATAAATAACTGAATAATCAAAAGAATATAAGCAAGAACAATAGCCCATTCAGGTAATTGTGCATATGTAAAAAGAATAGAAGAAAAAATTGCAGCTAATGAAGCGATTATTGCAGCAGCGATTGTATTATCTTTCTTTTGAGTCATATAACATCTATGAATTTATATCTTACTATTTCAGTATATCTCTTCCTACTGTTATTTGCTTCTTTGCACTCAAATCCTATAATTTTCTTTAGCTAATTTAGGTGCAAGTGCGACTTTTAGTGCAAAACTTTGCTAGCACGTTAAAACAACCCTATATTGCTCTTCCTGACCACTTCATCGTAATTCCTGATCCCCAATATTTTCTCTATCATATCAGAATGCTTTCCCTTGATTTTATCGAGCTCGGATGATGAATAATCCGTGATGCCTTTTGCAAATACCGCGCCCTCGCTCTCTATCTCGATAATATCTCCCCTCTCGAATACACCTGCAACCTCGATAATCCCGGAAGGCAAAAGCCCTCTTTTTTTCCTGACAGCCTCACCGGCGCCTTTATCAACGATGAGCTTACCGCTTGTCTTTGAAAGGATTATCCAGCGCGTCCTGTTCTTGTATTTCCCGTCCCTGGCAAGGAACAGCGTCCCGATATCCTCTCCATCCATGATTTTCATAACAACATCCTGAATGGCGCTATTTGCTATCACCATGTGGCAGCCTGCCATGGATGTTATCCTGGCAGCCTCAATCTTTGTCCTCATTCCGCCCACGCCTTTCATGCTGGTCGGGCTTCCGCCGTAGCTCTCAATTTCTGGTGTGATTTTTTCTATGGTGCTTATGAGCTTTGCATCCTCATTTTTCTTGGGATTCTTGTCATAAAGCCCGTCAATATCGGATAAAAGGATAAGGAGTTCTGCCTCAACCTTGCTTGCAACCATTGCGGAGAGCTTGTCGTTATCGCCGAAGGTCGCCTCTATTTCATGGACACATATCGGGTCGTTTTCATTGATTATAGGAACGACACCTGCATCCAGTAAAGCCGAAATGCTGTTTCGGAGGTTAAGATACGTCATCCTGTTCGAGAATGCTTCATATGTAAGCAGAATCTGCGCCACCTTCAGGTCATGCTTATTGAATGCCAACATCCATTCCTGCATCAGGATATTCTGCCCCACGGCGGCGGCGGCCTGACGCAGCGGTATCTCACGAGGTCGCTCTTTTATTTTTAGCTCCCCGCACCCTATCCCTATGGCGCCTGAACTTACTATTATCACAATTTTCCCGGCGTCCCTCAATCTTGCAACCTGCGCTGCTATATCTTCTGTCAATCGCCTGTTAAAACTGCCATCCTCTCTGGAAAGGGACGATGTCCCTATTTTCAGGACAATCCTTTTGACATCCTTAAAAAGCTCTTTCCTGTCAATAGTTTTAGTGGATTCCATCTCATCCCTTACCCATTTTGTCAGCAAGGCTTGCATTTAGCTTTTTATGCGTATATTTCCTTGCGTTCTTTCCGACATAATCAGCCACTTTATGCCCGTTCCCGATGAGTGCATATTTGTATATCAGGAGCCCTTCCATCCCGACCGGGCCGCGGGCATGGATTTTGTTGGTGCTGATACCCACTTCGGCACCTTTACCGTAACGGAACCCGTCTGCAAAGCGCGTGGATGCATTCCACATCACGCTGGATGAATCCACAAGGTCAATGAACCTGCCTGCATTGCTTTTATCACCGGTCACAATGGCATCTGTATGGTGGGAACCGTATTTGTTGACATGGTCTATAGCCTCATCCAGCGAATCCACTATTTTTATGGAGAGGATAAGGTCATTGTACTCCGTTTTCCAGTCATCTTCCGTGGCATGAAGCAGGGCTTTTAAGAAACCCATTTTTTTTAATAGCGCAAATGAGCGCTCATCGCACCGAAGTTCCACACCTGTCTCGTTGTATCTCTTTCCCATCTCAGGAAGGAATTTTTCCGCAATTTCCTTATGCACAAGCAGGGTTTCCATGGCGTTGCAGACCGCGGGGTACTGGACTTTGGCATCATAACATACATCGAGCGCCGTATTCATATCAGCCTCGTTGTCCACGTACACATGGCAAATACCCGCAGAATGACCAAGCACAGGAATCCGCGTGTTGTCCTGGATGTATTTCACGAACTCGTTTGAGCCCCTGGGAATGATGAGGTTTATGTAATCATCGAGTTTTAGCATCTCGTTTACTTCTTCCCGTGTCTCCATGAGCGCGAATGCTCCCGCCGGCATGCCTTCCGTGCCTTCGATGGCGTTCACGAGCACATCGAAGATAGTCCTGTTTGAGTGCGCCGCCTCGCTTCCACCTTTGAAGATGGTGGCATTCCCACTCTTTAAGCACAGCGACATAATCTGCGGGACGACATCGGGGCGGGATTCGAAAATGACGCCGATTAATCCAATCGGACAGCTTACCTGGTAAAGCTCAAGACCGCTGTCAAGTTCGAGGGCGGAAATTGTCTTCCCTACCGGGTCTTCGAATTTGATGACGTCTTTTATTCCCGCAATCATCTCGTCTATTTTTAGGTCATCGACTTTCAGCCTTTTGAGGAGGGCTTTTGAGAGCCTGCCTGCTTCTACGAGCTTTTCAGCAGCCGCGAGGTCTTTCTTGTTAGCTGAGATGAGCTTTTCCCTGTTTGAGACCAGAGCCTGTGCCATTGCTGCGAGGGCGCTGTTCTTGATGGCGCCGGGCACGCTGGCTAGGGAGATGGAGGCGCTTTTTGCGAGGTTGACTTTGGTGAGGAGTGGGGTGGACATGTTAGGTCTTATTAATATTCTGGGGTCTTTTACATCATTTTAGTTTTTATAGATATGGTTTTTGCTCGTCAGACTAAATTCGAGATAAATGTATCTTTTTTGATAATCAATAACAAATAAATATAAATAGTATCGGTCAATACATCGAACAATTTTATGACACGGGGACCAGAAACAACAAATTTGGGAAATAGATTGACTCAAAAGTTAAAGAAAGTCGATAATAGTTTGAAAGTTTATGTCGGACATGGTAAGCTAAGCCAATCTAAAAAAGTTCAAGGATTTATGTCTGAGGAAATTGATAATGGGACAAAAGTTGCAGAAATCGATATAATTATTGCAAAATCTAATAAAAACGTCCTATTTCTTGTTGAAATCGAAGAATCAAGAGCGCCTCCTAAAAAAATTTTGGGGGATATTTTTTCAATACTTTTTTGTGATGGCATTCAAGTAGATAAACAAATATATTCCCTAAATTCCCAAACTAAAGTCTTAGTTGGTACACATTATAATTCTGATGGTAAAAAAGCTTCACAATTCGAATTAATTAATGAAAGAATTGGACTGTTTACCAATCCGAAGGGGCCTTTAGGTATTAATTGTATTCAATTTATTTATGAAGAAAATCTTTCTAAAACGATAGATAAAATTGAAAGGATGATTATTGACGAAATTACCAAGTCTGCACATAAGCAGAAACCACCTGCATAAGCCATGAGTTACTGCGAATCAAAAAAGAGAAATCACATATTTACAGTCCGAACTCTGCCTTTCGATTTTTTTGGAGGATAGCGAACAGACCTCAAATGCACATCTATAGGGCCTTCCCAGCCTTTTAATTTATCCGGATCCTCGTCAATAAGCTTAAGAAGCTCATCCTCATCTTTTGCTTCATATCTCTTCGCTTTCATAATATTCACTTCGCTTTGTTATAATATATCTCTTTGTATTCGGAAGCCGGTCTTGCGCTGAATACTTTGAGCTCGCTGCTTCCTGACGGTACTGCAATAACCATTATCAATCTTACCTTTGAAAATTTGCTCTATTTCATAATCTTTTATCCCATGTTTGAAAGCATGCCCATCAAATTCCAAATACAAGTTCTTCCAGTTGACCATAACCTCTGCACATGGCAAAATATCTGGGATGATTAAAATCATTTTCGTAAGCGCGGTGAAAGTGAGTTGTGCACGCGTCCAAACACCACATTGAAAATCATCCCGCAATATTTAAATAAAGGAAACACCCTTCCGTTTCCGAGCGTTTTTGAGAGAACGCGAAAAAACTGTTACAATGTATGGAGAAGAACCGTAAAAAAAACAGACAGTGTCTTCTTCAAAAACCCAACTTGGAGGAAATATGAATCTTAGACAACCAAATGCGAATGAAGCGACGCAGACCTTTAATCGCTCAAAAAGCGTATCCCCGATGTCAGGGATATGTACCAGATGTATAGACGGTTGCCGCGGCAACTGCGAAATCTTCAAATCCTCGTTCAGGGGACGTGAAGTGATTTATCCCGGGCCCTTCGGAAATATAACCGCAGGCGCAGACAAAAACTACCCGGTGGATTACTCCCACCTGAACATACAGGGCTACGCAGTGGGAGCATGGGGATTACCTGAAGGAGAAGACCCGAATCCTGATACGGCGATATTCCCGCGAGTGAACACAGAGACAGAATACGGCTGGGATAAGAAAGTCCGCATGAAAGTGCCGATTTTCACAGGTGCGCTCGGCTCCACTGAAATCGCACGCAAGAACTGGGAACACTTCGCGGCAGGCGCTGCAATCTCAGGGATAACGCTCGTATGCGGTGAGAACGTGTGCGGCATCGACCCCGGGCTTGTGCTTGACAGCAACAAGAAGATTAAGAGCTCACCTGAAATGGACCGCAGGATAACCACTTACAAGAAATACCAGGAAGACTATGGTGAAATCCTTGTACAGATGAATGTGGAAGATACGAGGCTCGGCGTTGCTGAATACGTCTCTTCAAAGCATAACCTGGACACAATCGAGCTTAAATGGGGACAGGGCGCAAAATGCATAGGCGGCGAGATAAAAGTCAACAGCATCGAGCGCGCGGTTGAACTTAAGAAACGGGGATATATCGTTACACCCGACCCGACAGACCCTGCGGTAAAGGTTGCATACAAGGAAGGAGCTATAAAGGAATTTGAGCGGCACTCAAGACTTGGATTCGTCACAAAAGAAGGATTCATGGAAGAGGTGGACCGCTTGCGTGACCTTGGTTTCAAGAGAGTTACACTGAAGACCGGCGCTTATTCAATGGTTGAAGCTGCAATGGCAATGAAATACTGCTCCGAAGCAAAAATCGACCTGCTCACTATAGACGGCGCGCCTGGCGGCACTGGCATGAGTCCCTGGCCCATGATGGAAGAATGGGGTATCCCGACATTCTATCTCCAGTCGCTTATCTATGAGTTCGCAGAAAAGATGAGCAAGAAAGGCATGAGAGTTCCAGACCTTGCCATGGCAGGCGGCTTCTCAAGTGAGGACGGCGTGTATAAGGCGCTGGCAATGGGCGCGCCATACTTCAAGGCCGTATGCATGGGAAGGGCATTGATGATACCCGGTTTCGTGGGTAAGAATATCGGACAGTGGATAAAAGACGGCGATTTGCCCAAGACGGTTTCCGAGTTCGGAAGCAGACCTGAGGAAATATTCGTTTGCTATGAGGAACTTGCACAGCGCTTTGGCAGTGACATAAAGAACATCCCGCTCGGGGCAATCGGTATTTACACCTATGCCCAGAAGTTCAGGACAGGCTTGCAGCAACTGATGGCAGGCTCGCGCAGGTTCAATATTTCGACTATCGGGCGCCAGGATGTCATGGCTCTGACAGAGGATGCTTCAAAGGTTTCTGGAATACCTTATGTGATGAATGCTTATCGCGAGACGGCAGAAGCAATACTGGATGAGTAAAGAAAGGGAATTAATGGCTTTACGAAAGTAGAGCCTTTCTTTTTTTTGATTTTAAGTTGTGGTCAAGGACTCCCGACAAATTTCGGGGGCATCATCGGGATGCTCAAGGATTCTATAATTCTTTTGTTTCTTGGTGTATGATATTCAATTCAGGCGCATTAATATAGATATAATTTCAAATAAATTTTAAATCATAAGTAACAATTCTTATTTGTCAGTAATTCTTAGAATTTCTTCAATAATGTTTTGAACTTGGGTTGATGGGTTGCTTTCAACACTGATTAATTCCACTCCGTTTGTTTCATGTATTTTTATTAATTTTTTTGTGTTTTCAATTGCTGTTGCCCTTTTTTCTAATAAAATATCATAAATGTCTATATTCTTGTCATAGGTAGGTATGTGTTCTTTTAATTTCTCTATTACTTCGGAACGCGTTACGTTGGAAACGATGAAGGAAAAATGCAAAAGAAACCACAATTCAAAATTGGGGTTCGACAGACATATTTTAATGTCTTTTCCTGCAATTTTACGGGCTTTTGACATATCTTCATTTGTATTTTCATCACAATCAAAAACGCACCAAATGGCATCCCCATTTTTTAAATCTAATGCCTCTTTTTTAATTTGCTCTCTTGAAAATTTTGCAAGGTTAATCGGATCCGTACATCTTGAGTTAGGCGTCTCAATTCTTAAATTAGAATGTCTTGTTTTATATCTATTAAAATATATCCTTTCTGTTTTTTCTCCCTCACAGACGATTACAAATACTTTGCGTGGTATTCTCACTCTTAATTTTCTTCGTTTGTAACCACTCATCTTAAAATATCCTTTCATCTTTAATAAAGGGTATAGCTCCATATCTTCCTGCAAGATACCCTTTTTGAATATTTTTATCTTTGCGTGGACTAAATTCTACGAGAGAATAAAGGTCTGTACTTCCAACACTTGGATTTTTTTCAGTAAACCAGAATTGATCCCTTCTGAATAAATCTAGATCAAGCAAATTAGTATTGTGTGTTGTAAATATTAACTGGGCATTACTTCTATTTTGAATTGGATTATGAAATAATTTTATTAAAAAAACATTTAGTGAATAATGTAATTTAGTATCCAATTCATCTATAATCAGTACACGACCATTTTTTAAAACATCTATCCAAGGGCCGATTAATGCAAATAATCTTTTTGTTCCTTCAGACTCTTCATTAAAATTAAATTCAACTTTCAACTCATCGCCTTTTTCATTAAGGACTTTATGAATTGTTTTAATGTCTATTTTTTCGAGATCCCCACCTTTATCACTCACTAAAAACTTTAGTTGTTTTTGAATCATGACAGGAATTTCATCGATTGAAATTTTTTCATAGGAAGCAATAATATCATCAATTCCCAAATCAGCTTCTAAGAGGGCTTTCAATATAAGTTCTTTAAATTCTTTATCTTTATTAAGTGATCTAGCGGTATAATCAATTAGTTGAGGATGATCCGTTGCGCCTATAACTGTTAAAGTATCTTTAAACCAATCAAAGGCTTCAGATGTTTTCTTATAATTCAATTGAGTTGAACTTGATAGATAAAGGACGTTATCTAAAGTTTTTTCAGATAAAAATTTTTGTTCTTTTTTATCGATTGTAAATTTGTAATGATTAGTGTCCTTTCTTTCAAAAATTACTGATTTCCGGTCTTCTGGATAATAATATAAATATTCATCAATAATTTTTTCATTAGTAAAAGCCACTCCATATACGTATTTAATGTTGTTTTTAATAAAAACAATTTTGAATTTAGTTGGTTTAGAGAGATATTTTTCATCGAGTTTAAATGGAGAATAACTTATTTCAGTCCCTTTTTGAAATGTATGTGACATCATTACCAAATTTTTTAAAGAATTAAATGCTGAAACCACATTGCTCTTACCAGAAGCATTTGCTCCATACAATACTGCACTTCTTAATAGCTTATCTTTTTTTAAGACTTCTGTTGTAATTAAATTATTATCCAACGATTTATCGGGAGAAGCTACTAAACTTAAAGTGACTTCATCCTTAATAGATCGAAAATTTTCCAAACTAAATTCAATTAACATTTGATTCATCCAGATTATTAAATTAATATTTTTGTGACAATTTCACAAATATTCGTATCTAAGTTAAAATAGTATATAAACATTCTGCTTTTAAATTCTTGAATGCATATTAATTTAGTTGCTTTGAATTAAGTTTATCGTTGAGCGCCTGCTTTTTTGATTTTAAGAGATAGTTTTGGATTCATATCGCCTCTCCGAGCATGAGAACAAGCGCGTTTTGCAGTCACAAACCCCATATGAGCCCTATATATAGCATTTTCATGACCCTACAGGTTTATTCCCTGTTATGTTCGTATATCTTTATGCGCCAAAATACCCATCTCCACCCCTCATGCCGTAGTTCTTATATCCCCTTCAACTATTAACATCCCTCATGGAAATCAGGCTATCCCGCCCGTGCGTAGACGACCCCACCCGGTATATTGCAGAATGCAATCTCGGGAAAAAGGTGAATATCGCGAAATTGTGTGATATTTTAAGGGAAATCGGCGCAAAAGATTTGAAATGCTCAGTAAAACTTGGAGTTGCACGTTTTGAACATGAAGGGAGAAGCGTGATGCTGTATCAAAGCGGGCGCGTTGACATAAGGAAAATAAAGAACACCAATGAAGCCGCAAAAGTAATGGAACAAATAATTTCTATAATAAAGGATGCTATCAGCGATATATCCTCTTAGAAAATTCACCGATGGTATTACTGGTGCTTTTAACAAATGTATCCATCTTATTATCAAGATGTTCTTCAACGCCTTTGATATTTATCCTGATGGAACGCTCTTTTGCATCAAGCGTTTCTTCAAGGTCCCGAAGCCTCTGGTCAAGCAATAATATCATGACCGCAAGTGAACCTATCAAAAGCATGGCAGAAATGATTATGACCGGGTCCGAATTGCCAAGACGTGTAAGCCATTTATAAGTCAATACTATCGAAGACAGTGTCATAACTGTGGCAAGTGCGATATGTTTCATGTCCATTAATCCACCTCGGAATCTTATTAACAAATTATTCTTTTCTGTATATATAGATTTAATGGAAAGAGACCGCCGGGAATCTATATATGTATCCATCGCATTTAAAATAGAATTCCCGGAGGGATGGACATTAGAGGATACGATGATGGCAGGAAAACAAATGTTATTATTTTAATTGTACTGGTTGGAGGAATATTTGCAGGATTTGGCCTGGACAGGTCTATCAGCGGCTGGACAGATACCTCCAGGATGTATATCATTGGTATCCCCGGCAACGTGGGCGTGGGACAGGTTTCCAAAGTCACCTTTATCACATTCGACAACAATGAAGCTATTGGCAATGCCAATATTACGCTTGATGGCGCTGCATCCGGGCGGGGAACGACGGATACAAACGGCAGGCTTGAACTTTCAATAAATGCAACCACAAACGGAAGCATCAATGTTACCGCAGAAAAAACAGGTTACAAGAATGCGACCTCAATTCTTATGGCTACGCCGGGTCTTATTATCAGCGCAACGCCGAGCTCAATAACCTCAGGCACAGCATCTTTTGTTACATTTTCGGTGAGCGGTCTTGGAAAGCCGGTTGAAGGCGCAGCCCTGGGTCTTTCAGGAGCCGGGATTTCCATTGACGGGGTTACAAATTCCAACGGCCAGATAATTCTCCAATTGAATCCCCCGAATACAGGCGCGATTACTGCTGCTGCCAAAAAAACAGGATATTCCGACGGTTCAACAACTATTACATCAGCAAGCCAGCAAACATTGAGTGTTTCTTCAAGCCACAGTTCAGTCACGGTCAACTTCCCTGTGTTTGTTACCTTAACGGTTACAGCAGGCGGCTCGGCTGTGAATGACGCCGTGATTACTTTAAGCGGGGCGGCGTCGGGAAGCGCGATAACGAACCAGGACGGCAAAGCCATTTTATCCTTCACTTCCGCCTCAACAGGTACAATAACAGCCTCTGCAAGTAAACCGGGCTATGCGGGCGGCTCGGTCGCAATAACCTCGGCAGGCACACAATCATTATCGCTTGCTTCAAGTCCTTCATCTGTTACCGCAGGAGTTCCGACATATGTTACGTTCACGGTAACGAGCGGGAGTAACGTGGTGAGCGAATCCACAGTCACTCTTACAGGAGCAGCAAGCGGAAACGGTGTCACGAACCAGAACGGTCAGGTCATACTCCAGGTCAATTCGACAGGCACGGGCACGATAACTGCATCTGCTACCAAGAACGGTTTCTCAGGTACGAGTACAACGCTTACAGCCGTCGGGCAGCCAACTCTAGGTGTGAGTGCAAGTCCTTCAAATATCACAAACGGCGTAGCCTCGTATGTGACCTTTACGGTAACAAGCGGCGGTTCTGCCGTGAGCGGCGCAACGGTGAGCGTGTCGGGCGGAGGCATTACTGCTGACGCAATTACAAATTCACAGGGCCAGGCGACATTGCAGCTCAATGCGGCGGCTTCGGGAACCATAAGTGTGACGGCGCGGAAAACAGGATATATCGATGGGATAACGACTTTAGCCCACTAATACCCATGTTGCGCCGCATTCCTGAATTAATGGATAAAGGCAGGCCGGTGAGCGTGCTTTTCACTGATGAGGAAGGCGAACAAACCCCTGGGTTGTATTGTGAACTAATCCAGAAAGCCAGGTTTGGCGAGTCCTTCCTCATAAAAAACCAGGGCTGCAAAGTAGGAGAGTACGTGCTTGGCAATACGGAAATCACACCCCTTGATTATTATTACAATTCAAGGAGATACCAAGATAAAAATGCAGCAAAGAACGCTGTCGCCAGTCTTTACAGGCTCACGAAAAAAGGAAAATCAATAAGGATCAGCCCTTACTCAGGAGAGGATTTTGATATCCTCCTCCTTTTCCTGAAACCCGAGCGCGCAATGCGAATTGTCCAGGCGCATGCCTACAATAGCGGGAAACCGGCTGAGTTCAGGACAGGCGGGATAGCTTCGATATGCAGCGACTGTACGACTTATCCATTACAGGGGATGATTGGGATATCGCTCGGATGCAAGGGTTCAAGAAAGCACAGCAAATACCCTGATGATGAGCTTGTAGTTGGAATACCTTTTAAATTGGCAGGGGAAATCGATGAAGCGCTTGGGACGATTCCGGGGACGCATGAATGATTATTAACTTTGCTTTATTCAAATAGTATATATTTTAGAATGAACAATAAATGGTATTCATGTCAATCCTCAAAAAAATTTCTAATTTTCTAAAGAAAAATACAGGGGCTTCGGAAAAAGAAGACAATAAATCCAGGGCTCATGGATATACAGGCAAATTTGTCAAACAAAACGGCATAGATATTGGTGAAAGTATTGGGGTTACCGAAACAGGATTCATCGTAAAAAATTCTGAAGGGTTCATGTCTATTCCTTTTGAAGCCGTTGTCACCAATAGTGAAATTATCGCAGTCGGGGATTTTAACAGGGAAGAATCCATCCAGCTTGGAAAAGAATGGTTTGAGCGGAAAGACACGTTGAAGTTTGACGAGAAAGGAATGCTCGTTAAGTGACGGGGCGCGCCGAACCTATGACAGAGTACAAACAATGCATCATCGTACGCGATGACCTTAAATTATCAAAAGGGAAGCTTGCAGTCCAGGTAGCCCATGCGGCTCTCTCCTCGTATGAATGTGCTGGCGTTAGGGTTCGTGAAGGGTGGAAAGAGGGCGGGCAGAAAAAAGTGGTATTGAGAGTTCCCGGCTTAAAAGACCTTTTTGAATTAAAAGAGCTTGCAAGAAGGCAGGGTTTACCTTCAATGTTGATAACCGACGCCGGATTGACCGAAGTGCCGCCCGGAACGATTACCGTGCTGGGAATAGGGCCGGCTGAAGTTGGGGAACTGGATAAAATCACAGGACATTTGAAACTGCTTTAATATTTTGGTTTTAACCTGTTATATTCTTTTTTCATGCACCTGTCCATAATAACCTCGATCCCCGCATCCCGCGCTTTTGCAGCAGCCTCTTCATTCACGATACCCTCCTGCATCCATACAACCTTTGCCTTTATTTTGATTGCTTCATCCACAATGGGAGGAACAGCTTCAGCGCGCCTGAAAATATCCACCACATCCACTTTTTCAGGTATGGAAAGGAGGTCAGGATAGCATTTTTTCCCTTCCCACTCTGTCAATTTCGGGTTTACAGGGATAATTTTATAGCCGTGGGATTCAAGAAAACTTGCCACAAAATGGCTCGGACGCTCCGGGTCATCTGAAATGCCAACCACTGCAATAGTCCTGTAATTTAAAATATTCCCGATGGTCATTATTTCAAACTTTCAAGGGTCTTAAGTTCTTTGTTTAATGCCAGGTGCATTCGAATCAGGTTTAAAATATAGGCTATGAAAACAATCCACACGATGACAAAAGCTGTATCTAAATAACTCATGCTCATGTCAGTTATTCTATCCCCTTATTACATAAATGTTATGAACTATAATCCATACTGTAGAATCCATACACATACTTAAATAGGAATTAGTAGTAGTAATTATGATGCAGCGCAAACAATTTGTTTTAAGGGAGGAAAAAGCGGTCAGAAAAGCCAGCATGCAAACCGGACAGGCAGAGAGCCGCAGCGACAGGCAGTTAATTAGAGAAATACTTGACCGCAGGCATGAGGTTTCCGTAATTTTAAGTTAGCTCGGAATGCGACCTGACAAACTCCAGACAGAATGAGAATACTTGGTTGCCCTCTTCTTTTAAAACGCTTGCAGGTCTTTCCTCATAGGTTTTGTATTGCCGCAGTCTTCTACTGTAAAGCTCTTTTCTGAATTCGTAGGATTCTTCCGGTGTATAATTGAAACAGTAGCCATTCTTTTTCAGGAAAAGCTCCACAGCATATAGGGCTGTCCTGTGATTTCCGTCCGGGAATGCCTGCAATAGGATTATGTTCTTAAGGTAGTATGCTGCGATTTCAAAAATATCACGATTCGGAGTGTATTCTATCAGCTTTTCCAGTTCATATTTTTTAATTGGATATTCACCGCTTCCGGTGTATTCTATCCGAGGGTCTCTTAGAGCATCCTCTTTAAGTTCATTGTTAATATCCAATAAATTCTCTAAAGTAAGTAGTTTTTGGCTCAATAGGTGCCCATAGGGGCTGTTTCCATAAATACATAAAGGTTAAGGTAACAAAGGATAATGCGTGATTTATTGACAGAACATAAAGTTAAACCTCCAAGGCTTATTGCATGGGAATTGACAAACGCCTGCAATCTTGCCTGTATACACTGCCGGGCATCGGCCATTAAAGAGCCTGCGCCTGATGAATTATCCACGGCTGAGGCAAAACATTTTGTAGATGAGCTGGTCGAGTACAAACCTATTATAATCCTGACCGGGGGCGAGCCGCTTCTTCGCGCCGATGTTTATGAAATTGCGCGGTATGCCACAGGACGCGGCCTGCGGGCGGTGCTTGCTACCAACGGGACTCTTCTCACTCCTGAAATCGCCAGGAAATTAAAAGAATCAGGCATACAGCGGGTGAGCATCAGTATCGACGGCGCGACAAAAGAGACACATGACACCTTCAGGGGAGAGCCCGGCGCATTTGAGGCTGCGCTCAGGGGGATAGATATTTTGAAGAAAGAGGGCTTAAGTTTCCAGATAAACACCACAATAACGAAAAGGAACCTTGTTGAAATTCCGCGCATTTATGAATTTGCGCTTGAATTAAAGGCGTCCGCGCTTCACATATTCCTGCTTGTCCCAACAGGAAGGGGTGAGGAAATCGAATCCGAGGAAATCCCGCCTGAGGAATATGAGCGCGTGCTTAACTGGTTCTATGATAAGAGCAAGGATAAGAGGATCCAGTTAAAAGCCACGTGCGCCCCTCATTATTTCAGGATAATGCGACAGCGCGCAAAAGCCGAAGGAATAAGGATTACGCCCGAAACCCACGGGTTTGAAGCCATGACGAAAGGATGTCTTGGAGGCTCTGCATTCTGCTTTGTTTCAAGTAAAGGTGATGTCTATCCATGCGGCTACCTGCCTGCGCTTGCCGGGAATATCAGGCAGAAGCCTTTTTCAATGATATGGGAAAAATCAAAGGTTTTCAACGACCTTCGCGACCCTGGGAAACTCAAAGGCAAGTGCGGGAACTGCGAGTACCGCACCGTGTGCGGGGGCTGCCGGGCAAGGGCGTATGCAGCAACCGGGGATTACCTCGATGAAGAGCCGTATTGCGTGTATGTGCCTGTGAAAGCGGTGAAGGCATGATTTCACTTGACGATGTTGATAAAAAGATATTGAACGCAGTACAGCTTGATTTCCCGCTTGAGCACAGGCCGTTTGAGATACTTGGAAAAAGCCTCGGCTTAAAAGAGGAAGAGGTTATAAGGCGTATTATCCGGCTTCAGAGAGAGGGGGCTATAAGGCGCATAGGTCCGATAATCAGCACCAAGAAAACAGGAGGCGTGAGCACGCTTGTGGCGATGAAGGTGCCGGAGGAGGGGGTGGATGAAGTGGCCGGGATTATTAACGAATACGACGAGGTCTCGCATAATTATCTTCGACCTGCGAATTACAATATCTGGTTCACGCTTTCGGCTGAGAGCGAGGAGAGGATGCAGGAGATTCTGGGGGAGATTTCTGAGAAAACGGGATGTGAGGTCATGAATTTGCCTACGAAGAGGCTGTTTAAGATTGGGGTGAAGTTTGATATTAGGTAGGGTTATAGTCAATACAACAATTCATAAATCAGATGGATGATAGCAATGCCTACAAATAACGTTACAAATCGAACATTTGAAGAACTTTTCAGTTCTAATATCAGATATGAAATACCATTTTTCCAAAGGGGTTACGCTTGGGAAAAAAGACAGTGGGACACACTTTTCTTTGATATTGATGACCAGATTTTAAATGAAATTTCAGGAGATAATGATTTTGACCAGCACGAACATTTTTTCGGTCCGATAGTGGTTTTAGAGAAATCTAACTCTGACCCGCAATTGAAAAGATTTTTAGTTATTGACGGACAGCAGAGGATAACCACAATTTATTTGCTTCTTGCTTTAATATCTGAATCGCTTAAGAGTAAATCTAATCTTTCTGAAGATGCTAATCAATACGTTCACGAATTGGATAAGTATCTAAAAAATGATATTATAGATAAAACTGACGATTACAAAAAATTAAAAGTCTATAGCAATAAGGGAGATAGACTGCCATTATATACTATTTTATTCAAAGAAAATCCCGTAAGTCCTTACTTGGCTGCTGACCAACAACTTTACATTCCAAGTCATAATAAAATTGACATGTTCAGTAATTTTGCACGTAAAAAAATTAAAAGCTATGATGTTCAAAAATTATGGCAGCTCGCTCAAGCATTATTAAAATGTTTGAAAATTGTTTGGATACCTCTTGACGAAAACAGGGACGACCCTCAGTCAATTTTTGAAAGTTTAAATGATAAAGGAATACCGTTATCAGCAAGTGAACTTTTATGCAATTTCATTTTCAAGCCTTTAATCGATGATGTAACTAATCAGCATGAGACATTACATACTGAGAAATGGCTTAAATCAATAAAAGAAGTTGGTGGGGATTCCAATTTTGAGCATTATTTAAGAAATCTTTTCTCTATTGAACAGAAAAAAATGATAGGAAAAGGAAGAAGAATTTATGTTTTCTTCAAATTGAACAATAAAAATCTTTCAAAACAATCGGCATTTTATTATTTAAATGATATAAGTGATTGTGGAAAATTATACAATCAGATTACTAACCCCACAGGCTACCCCTACCCTAATACTGATTTAAAAAATGTACTTATCAAAATTAAGCAAACTAATATGGAATCATCAATTCCATTTTTACTTGCAATTTTGAAAGCAATTAAAAATCAGTCTCTATCTGATGGAGATGCTGTTAAAATATTAGATGAAACTTTAGTGTTGCTTGTTAGAAGAAAAATATGTGAATTAAAAACAACAAAATATGATACGCTTTTTCCAAGTTTATTCAGCAAAATTAAAGATGAACCTAATAAGGTTAAAGCAATACAAGATTGTATAAGAAAAGAAGATTTGTGGGTATCAAACCAAGAATTTGAAGAAGCTTTTATTAATAAATCCTTGTATAAACAAACTGAACTTTCTTTTGCAAGGCTTATTTTACAAGAAATTGATAAAAAAATGCAATCTCACGGACAACTTCCAGATTATTCAACAATTAATACAATTGAACATACAATGCCACAAACTTTGGATGGTGAGTGGAAGGACTATTTAGGCAGCGATGTCAATGATTTGAACCTTGACAGAATAAAAAATTCATTAGGCAATCTTTGTCTAATAAGTCGTCCTGCAAATAGTTTTGTGGGTCAAGACCCATTTGAAAAAAAGAAAAACAGCTATACTGATGTGAGTGCATTAACAAGAGATATTAAAGCACGAAACGTTAAATGGAATATTGCATCTATAAAGGATATATCAAAAGATTTAGCACACTATGGATTAGATATTTGGAAATGGAGTTAAACCCCGCCAGCGGCGGCGCTTCCGCATGGGTCTGGGGTCGCAACCCCAGCGCCATAAGGCTAATAATGACCAAAAGTGTTAATAGTACGCTTATCTGCGGTTTGTTTTTCAAAAGACTGCTATCTTATTTTTGGGTGATCCCTCAGTCAGGTACGATAGATGACGTTATAGCCCTCATCTTTAAGTTGGTCAGTGGTGACATCAAATTCAGATTTTATTTCGTATTCAATGCCTCTATTTTGTAGCCAGAACAATAACAGTTTATCGATTTCAAACCCCGTAAGAGAACGTACTATTTTATGAGCATTATATAGTGTGGTTAAATCTTTAACAG
The DNA here is from genome assembly GCA_023249105.1 of Candidatus Methanoperedens sp. Classification (GTDB taxonomy): domain Archaea; phylum Halobacteriota; class Methanosarcinia; order Methanosarcinales; family Methanoperedenaceae; genus Methanoperedens. The sequence goes on from JAHFDG010000043.1 coordinate 33,414, forward strand.
TTATATCACGGACTTTTATATTTTCCACGTCTTCCACGTCCACTTCTTCTTCCTCTGTTATCTTATATAAGGCGTCTTTTTCATACTCCTCTATATCTGCCACGTACCTGCTAACTTCTATGGCAAGTTTGAATTCTGGAATTATTATGTAGTTTGACCAGCCCATATGATTTTTCACTCCAAGATAAATATCATAGTTCTCGATATTATAACCTTTGATAATCAATCTTTTCAATGGTTTTATAAATCTTTGTAACTGTCTTTATTATCTGGCATGTAGATAAAAGATTATTTCATGAATAGCAGAGAAACAATATTCATAGGCGTTGACCTTGGAACCAGCATGCTCCGCAAAAGCACCGGTCTTGCTTACCTTGTTGAAAAAAATGGAAAACCCCTGATAGAAGCCCTACCTGAGCATACGGTATCAGACGATAAGAAAATCCGCGAATATTTAACCGATTTATCAGAAAATTCAAGTTCAATGATTATCGGCATAGATGCGCCTCTCTCAAGACCTGAGCACGGAACCATGAGGGAATGCGAAAGGCGGCTGCGCAAACACGGAATCCCATGCTACCCTTCAGGCGCGCAATGGGTAAGCAGATGGGTGGATAAGGGGATTGAACTTAAGAAATGGGCTGAAAAAGAACTTGATGCAAGGGTAATAGAAGTCTATCCCTATGCAGCCAGGAGAATCCTCCATATTGGCATCGATGAGAAGAAAAAATCAAAGGCAGGTAGGAAAATAATCCAGGATGGACTTTCAGGTTTTATAGCCGGGCTGGATGAAATCACAAGTGGCAGGCTTTTGTTTGATGACCAACTGGATGCCATACTTTCCGCATACGTCGCCTACTGCGAAGGTAAGGGGAATGCTTCTAAAATAGACGGCGGGGACGGCGTAATCTACGTGCCAATGAAACGGCGCAACCATACGATAAACGAATATTATAGCAAGGTTCGTAAATATCCATAATTTCAAATCTTGACGTATAATTTTTCATTGGTCATCGGTTAAGGAGTCTGACTGACTTGATAAGTCTTGTAATTTTCCAATTTAGTTTAAATTTAAATCGAACACTGATGACACGGATTAGACGGATTTTCACGGATTTATTTTCGTATCCGCGCGCATCTGTGTAAACCTTTAAGAAAGGTTTATCAAACGAAGGGGTATGGTCTTTTGACCATACCCCTAGACCGCATAAAGCGAGGTGTCGCTTTATCGCCGAATAAGAAGGAGAGATTGCTCCCCCCCCTCTTCTAAGAACCGTACGTGAAAGTTTCCCTTCATACGGCTCAAGCCTCTTATAACCCTTTGAATCGGGCAGCAGTTATTTGTTATGGTAATAGATACCATTTTTAACTGCTTTTG
>JAHFDG010000096.1 GCA_023249105.1 Candidatus Methanoperedens sp.
ATTTTCGATTTCCTTTTCAGTCAATTGTAGTTTCGAGCGATGGCTTAAAAATGGCATATTATTATATTAGCGCTCTTTACTAATAAATATTGTTATGCTATTTTGGAATCGTTATACTAGAATCCGATATAAAACGAATCGAATTTTTAACTGAAATAGATGAACAAAAAAAATAAGAATCTCTTTTACGAAATTACAAGAATAAAGTTATTCTAATCCGTTTTTTGATAGGCACTTTTACAATTTATTATTTGGAAGGCAAAATATATAAGTTTACATCAAGTATATAGTTCTATATGACACCTGAAGATCTTTTGATGAAATTTGTAGGGTGGCCAGCATTAATTGCAATAATAGCAGCCATCATTTGTGCAAAATTCGTAAGTAAAAGACCTTATGTAATAATCTTTTTTGGTATTCTTGGGGCTTTAGTTGGTTATGGGTTTGTGTATTCCTAATCCTCAGGTTGTTTTTAGGTCAATCCTTTAATGGATATTGTATCGCAGGATAGCTACCAACAGGATTGAAACCATCTCGTAGATAATTATTTGAAATTGAAAGACAGGTATTTACCCATCGCCAATAAAACCGGGGAATATCCAGTGAACAATGAAAAAGAATCAACATCGATATTAAGCCGCAGAAGGTTTTTAATATTCCTCGGCATCTTTCTCGGCATAATAATAGCAGGTCTAAGCCTGCTTAAAAACGCGGGGATAAAAGCCATCAACCGATTCCGCATAAGGAGCATTGAACAGACACCCTCGTTTGACCCCGATACATGGAAACTCACAATAGAAGGACTTGTAAGCAAACCGCTCAGTCTAAGTTATGATGAACTTTTAAAGCTTGAAAGCGAAGAGCAGGTAAAGGATTTTCACTGCGTGGAAGGCTGGTCTGTAAACGATGTGAAATGGAAAGGCATACGGTTAAAAGTGCTTTTTGACATGGCTGGACTCGCGCCTGAAGCTGCATTCGCAACATTTCACTCAGCCAGCGGCATATACAGCGACAGCCTATCCATAAAAGAAGCCCTTGAACCCGATGTCATGCTTGCATACCTGCTGGATGATGAACCCTTGCCAGATGAGCAGGGGAAGCCGCTGCGTCTTGTGATGCCCAGGATGTTCGGATATAAGAACGTGAAATGGGTCAACAGGATAACCCTGACAGGGACGCAGGAAACAGGCTACTGGGAAAGGTTCGGCTATAAGATGGACGGGGTGTCCTATCCGTGAGAATATTCAGGTTCGATATCACGACAAGGGCATTGCACTGGACTCACGCTATAATTTTTATCTGGCTTCTGGCAACAGGCATCGGCATATTTCTCACACCGAAATCCCTTCTTGGCGACCCCCTGACAAAAATGCTTCACATGTATGCAACCCTCCCTTTTATTGTATTACCCGCCGTGCTCTATATTTTTGGCAGCGCCCGCACTCACGATGATGTTAAAGAACTGATATCATGGAACGGCGATGATATGAGATGGTTCATCGGATTCTTAAAAAAGAATAAAACCAGTGTAAAAGGGAAGTTCAACGCAGGGCAAAAGGCGAATTTCCTGGTGACCCTGCTTCTTATCGCAGGACTTTCTTTATCAGGTTTTGTGGTGTGGATGAAGTCGATGTTCAGCGTGGATTTTGTGGAATTGAACTTCATCGTTCATGATTCCTTTGCGATTTTAGCCGCATTGCTGCTGACCGGGCATATCGTTTTCGCGCTGTATTACAGTGAATCGCTGCGCGGCATTATTTACGGCGAAGTTGATGCAGGCTGGGCAGAGGTGCACTACCCCAACTGGATTGAACAGAAATCACTCAATTAAATTTGTGTTAATTCAATTTAATTTGATATAATGCTTGCGTTGAAAAGAAAAATGCAATAGGAAATGTATTTTATGGATAAATCCCATGTAGAAACCCATGCCCAACTTCCCATCCAAAGAACCAGTTCTTGTAACCTGCGGGCTCCCTTATGCCAACGGCAAATGCCATATCGGGCACCTTCGCACCTATGTACCTGCGGATATCTTTGTCAGGGCGCTCAGGAAACAGGGTCAGGATGCAGTATTCGTGTGCGGTTCCGATGCTCACGGGACGCCCATCGTGGTGAACGCAGAAGAACTCGGGATAACCCCGACAGAACTTGTCCAAAAATACCATAAACATTTTGAGACTATTTTCAAAGCGATGGAAGTGGAATTCAGCGTATTCGGAAATACAGATTCGCCAACAAACCATGCAAGGACGAACAGCATTGTTGAGGCGCTTATCGAGCGCGGATACGTTTACCCACAGGTCATAAGATTGGCTTATTGTCCCCATGATAATCGATTCCTCCCTGACAGGTACGTGGAAGGCATCTGCCCTTACTGCGGAAAACTTGCGCGGGGAGATGAATGCGACCAGGGGTGCGGGAAACATCTTGAACCCGGTGAAATAAAGAATGCAAAGTGCCGGATTTGCGGGAATCCTGCGGAGTACCGCGAGCAGGAGCATTTCTTTTTCAAACTTTCAGCTTTTGGCGGTTTTCTTTCTGATTACCTGAATACACTCGGCGGCACATCCAATGCCATAAATTATGCAAAGGAATGGGCTAAGGAATTAAAGGACTGGTGCATCACAAGGAATCTGGAATGGGGCGTGCGCTTCCCGGGTCATGACGACCTCGTCGTTTATGTATGGGTGGACGCGCCAATCGGATACATTTCATTTACGGAAGAATGGGCAAATAATACAGGTAATGACTGGGAGAAATACTGGAGACATGATTCGCGTATCATTCATTTCATAGGCGAGGATATCACCTACCATCACTGCATCTTCTGGCCTGCAATGCTAAAAGGCGCTGGCTACACCCAGCCCTGGGCTGTTGTGGCTTCCGGCATGTTGAAGATAGATGATAAGAAATTCTCAAAGAGCAGGGGGTATGTGGTATGGGTGGACGAGGATTACCTTGACCACGGATTCCATCCCGACCTTTTGAGGTATTATATTGCAAATTATACCTCTCACACGAAGGAATTGAATTTCTCATGGAAGGTATTCCAGGATAAGGTGAATAACGAGCTTGTTGGGGCACTGGGGAATTTCCTGCACAGGACACTGCATTTTGCACATAAGAACTTCGGCGCTGTTCTTGAGGGTGCGGTTGATAAGGAGATTTTTGAAAAAATACAGTCCACTATCAATAGCGTGATCTCTTCCCTTGATGAGTATGAATTCAAGAAAGCCACGGATGAGATGATGGAGCTTGCAGCATACGGTAATTCCTATTTCCAGTCGAATGAACCCTGGCAGCTTATCAAGAAAGATAAGGAAGCATGCGCCCGTGTTGTGAAGAACTGTCTCCAGCTCGGGAAAGCGCTTGTGCTACTGTTTGAGCCGATACTTCCGGGAAATATGGAAAATGCATGGAAACAGCTTGGGCTTTCGGGAGATGTCCATCAGGCGCGGTTTGAGGATGGTCTTGTTGAGATCCCATCACAGGAACTTGGGGCGCCTGAAATTTTGTTCACTAAAATCGAGGATAAAAAGATTAAGGAAATGGAATCCATTCTTGATAAAAGGATAAAGATAGCAATAGCGAAAGAGAAGAATAAGCTTGAGGCGGGAAAGGAAAAGGCTGAGATAACATTTGAAGAGTTCCAGAAGCTTGATATCAGGATTGGGAGGGTGTTGTCTGCTGAGAATATCAAAGGTTCTGATAAATTGCTGAAACTGGAGGTGGATATCGGGGAGAAGCGCCAGATTGTTGCAGGGATTGCGAAGTCCCATAAACCGGCTGACCTTGTGGGAAGGCAGGTCGTTGTTATGGCCAACATGAAGCCGGCTAAACTTTTCGGTGTGGAGTCGCGCGGGATGGTTCTTGCGGCTGATACGGAGGGTGCGGTGCTGTTGATGCCTGAAAAAGAGGTTAAGGAAGGGACGAGGGTGAGATGATTTTGTGCAAATTGTCTCAAAATTACTTTCAGTTTGCTTTCACTGCGTTCCACGCTCGGTCTCATGCAGCCAAACTCGACAAGCCTCACGTCCCGAAGGGCGACTATAAAACACCCTCATAAGCATATTTTTCTGGATCAACAATAATACAACGCAGGCGCTTGCTGCGATGCTCATCTATTCTTACGACAATGCATCAACAGGATGCTCCGCCACTTTAGTGCGGGGTCGTGACTGCAAACATTAGGTTTTATCATGCTCGTAAAATCAATGGAAATGCGAACATTTTTTTAAAACCTGAAATTCAGGCGCTCAAAAATCTGCAACAGAAACAAAAATAAATGAAACCTCCCCATACATACTCTCTGCCTCATACATACTGCCCGGCCACAAAACCAGAAGCCCACGCCCAGTGCAAATTGTATCCCCCCAACTGCCCTGTCACATCTATAACCTCACCTGTAAAATAAAGACATTTGACCTTTTTTGATTCCATTGTTTTGGATGAGAGTTCATCCGTATCAATTCCCCCAAGGGTGACCTCAGCGGTTTTGAAATCTTCGGTAGAACCCGGTTTAATTTCCCAATTATGGACATGATGTGAAATATTTTTGAGTTCCTTTTCAGTATATTGGTTGACCGGTTTTGACTGGATATTTGAATCACACCAGAACTTTGCAAGGCGCGTGGGCAGATACTCAGAAAGCAGATTATGCATATCGGTTTTACTTTTACCAAGTTGTCTTGCAACAAAAATTCCATAGATATCAATTTCAGGCAACAGGTCAATGACAATGGTATCGCCCTCCTTCCAGTATGAGGATATCTGGAGTATTGCAGGACCGCTAAGTCCCCTGTGAGTGAAAAGGATACTTCCCCGAAACTCCATTTTGTTGCATTTGATAGTGCCGTCAATCGAGATACCGCTTAATTCGCCGAATATTTTCAGGTCTTTTTGGGAAAAAACAAAAGGAACAAGCGCCGGTTTTAGGTCCGTAATTTTAAGACCGAACTGCTTTGCGATTTTGTACCCTATGCCTGAAGCTCCTGATTGTGGATAAGACAATCCGCCGGTAGCAATAACAAGCGACTCAGACTCAAAAATTCCATTATCGGTCGATACTATGAAAGAATCATCTTTTTTCACGTCCTGAATCTGGCAATTTAAAATTATGTTTACACCGGCATCATTACATTCGTTCTCCAACATTTGAATTATTTCCTCAGAGCTTCTGGCAGAGAACAATTGACCCTGCTCTCTTTCTTCATATTTTACTCCATGTTTTTCAAGCAGGGCAATGAAATCAGAAGGTTTGAAACGGGAAAGCGCAGATTTGCAAAAGTGTGGATTATTTGATATAAAATTTGTGGGGCTCATATTGATATTCGTAAAATTACAACTTCCACCCCCGGAAATTCTTATTTTTTTCCCGGATTTTTTGGCGTGGTCAAGAACGAGAACCGAACGGCCTCTTTTTCCGCATTCAATGGCACACATCAAGCCTGAAGCGCCTGCTCCAATGATAATAACATCTTTTTTAATCATAATATTCAGGTCAGTGTTTTTTGATATTCTATCTTTAAACACTCACATAGTGCCACTTCAATATCAAATAAGAGCCGGAAAAGAAAAAGGGGGCATTGCGGAAACATCGGAGGGGATGGATGCGATGCCGCTGCCCCGTATACTATTATAAATGTCATTACTTATAAATATTTTCCATAATTTAAGCCCCCTTTTGGGCACTTACATTCCGAATTTCTTCATCATTTTTTGGACATTGAACTTGCCGCCGCCACCCATATTCTTGATTGTCTTCTGCATCATTTTATGATATTTCAGGAGTTCGCGAACCTCTTCGTATTTCGTTCCCGAGCCCCGCGCTATCCTCGTTAGCCTCGGGCTGTTGATATGTTTCGGGTCTTCAAGTTCCTTATCATTCATCGAATCCATGATGTACTTGTATTTTTTCATTTTTTCCTGGGTCACTGCGAACATTTCATCAGAAACATTCATCCCCATTTTGCCAAGCGGTATCATCGACATTATCTGTTTCAAGGGGCCCATTTTGTTCATGGCTTCCATTTGCTTGTACATATCCTTCAGGGTGAATTTTCCCCTGAACATGGCTTCCATATCAAAGTCCTCGGTTTTGAGTGTTTCTTCTGCTTTTTCAAGAAGTGACTTGATATCACCCATGCCCAATAGACGCGAAATGAACCTGTCAGCCTCAAATTTCTCAAGGTCATCAGGTGTCTCACCAATGCCAATAAAAGCAATCGCAGAATCGGTATCAGAAACTGCTGACATGGCGCCGCCGCCCTTGGCTGTGCCGTCAAGTTTTGTTATGACCACGCCCGTTATTCCGATAGAGGCATTGAATGCCTTTGCCAGGTCGCTCGCAAGCTGCCCCATAGCGGCGTCAAGCACAAGGAATTTGTGGTCGGGTTTAGCGATATTATGTATATCTTCCATTTCTTTTATGAGGTCTTTCTCAAGGGCATGCCTTCCCGCAGTATCAACTATCTTCACATCGAATTTTTCGATTGCCCGAAGCCCGCGCTGCGTAATAGCAACGGCATCCTTTACATCTTTTTCACCGTAGAAAAAAATACCCATGCGGTCGCAAAGGGTTTTTAGCTGGTCATATGCTCCTGCCCTGAAGGTGTCGGCGCATATCACAGCCGGTTTTAATCCTTTCCTCTGGAAATAACGCGCTAATTTAGCAGTAGTGGTAGTCTTGCCGCTTCCCTGAAGCCCTACCATCATTATTGTCTGGGGGGCTAGCTTCACATTTGAGCTTTTCCCGAGGATGTTTATGAGTTCCTGGTAAACGATACGGATAACATGCTCCCGCGGATTCATCCCGCCTGGCGGCTCTTCCTTGAGTGAGCGCTGTTTTATCTTCTGTGATAATGCCATCACATGCTTTACATTTACGTCAGCCTGCAAGAGAGCGCGCTGGATATCCCGGACTACCTCGTCCACTATCTTTTCATCTATCCTGCTTGCTCCGACAAGTTTTTTAAGGGCGTCCTGAAGCGAACCGCCAAGTTTATCGAGTACCATAAATTTGCTATTTCATGGTTTATATTCCTGCTTTCAGTTAAAGCTTATGGATTTAAAGGCTTTACAGGATTGTTATGGGTTCATTAAGATAAGTATATAATTATTCCGATAGTAGCTGTTTGAATATGAGCATAGAATATACGGGGATTAATAAAAAGACTGCAGAAGGAGAGGTGAAGAATTTTCTTGATTCCTGTCCTGAAGATGCAATATTCAAGATGGTGATAAATTCAAAACGGGGTTATCTCAGAATCAATATCAAAAAACCTGGCAAAGGGAGAATCAGACGATTATTTGGAAAATTGCGAAGAAAAAAGCCTGCCCCCTGATTTCAAATACGCAGGATATCAATAGCAATATCCCCGAGGGCGTATATTATCAATGATATGAGGAGAGCAATTACAATTATATGAATCTGTTTGTTATGATTGTAAAATGCGGTTTCAACTATTGTAATAAAAATCATGAGCATTACTCCGAGGATGAGCCCCAATCCAAGGCGCAGTGCAATATCATATAATACTTGAATCATGTATTATCAAAATTGCATCTATTTGATATAATCTTATTCTTAGGTGTTGACGAAAAATAAAGTGGAAAATTTTGAAGAACAAACCGCAGATAACCGCAGATAAACGCAGATAAACGCAGATGGTAGAGTAAAAGAGAGGTCTTAACAACCTCCCTCTCCTCATCAAACTGCACGGACTGATTTCCAGTATGCAGCTTTCGTTTGGCAATCCCTTTTCAAGAAATG
>JAHFDG010000044.1 GCA_023249105.1 Candidatus Methanoperedens sp.
TTGTTATGTATATAGTTATCTACTACTATAAAACGATGTAGTCGCTGGTACTAAGGGGTTCGCTATCCCCACGGCTGAAGCCGGGGGCTTGCGCTCACCCCTTAACCCCACGATTTGTCAGCCCGGTAATATTCAGGTCACAATCACTTTTCCTTTCATACTTGTATGTATATGGCACTGATACTCAAATGTCCCTGTATCGTTAAATGTAAAGTTGTATGTCTGTCCCGGGCTCAATATCTCTGAACTGATATCATTTCCTATTCCGGTTACAGTGTGCTGCACGCTGTCCATGTTGGTCCACGTCACCGTCGTCCCTTTTGCAATTGTTATGGTATCCGGGTTAAATGCATAACCCTTAATCTCCACAGTATTGGCGGCCGCAGGTTGGGTCTGTGTTTTAGGTCCGTATGTGCAACCGCTTAGCAGTACGGCGATTATTAAAAAGCTAATAAGCCATATCTTTCCCATTTTAACCTCCTTAGAATATACATGCACATATGCACTACTTATAATTTTTTGCTCCGGGATTATGAGTTCTTTGGGCATAAAAGATGAAAATGTGACATGATAAATCATGTTGTTTTAAAAATGTTGTTAGAAAACTATAAATATCGATGTTGTAACATATATGCTGCAAATAAATGTGATATATTAATTCACATTAATTTAGGAGATTTACTTGAAAATTGTATCAAAGCCTTTGCTCTATGCGCCCGAATGGCTTGTCTCATTTGGAAAAGAAGCGGCTTCCGAAATTATCCTGAATCAGGACACAGGCGAAGTGATTCGTGAATACAGGACGAGATATGGTATGTCTCAGGAACAACTTGGTGCTTTGATGAACCTGCGGCGCGAATCCATTTCGCGTATTGAAAATGGAAGTGTGACGCCAACATTGGGTTTTATCAAAAAATTCATTAACGCCGTATCTTTGATTGAGGCAATCCGTGTTGATAGGGCGCAGCATAAGGAAATCGATGTTCATTTTCTTGAAAGTCTGGCAAAGGAACTTGGTTTTTCCCGTGAAGAACTTACGGGAATCCTGAAAGTGGCAGTAGAAAGTTACGATAAAAAACTCATAATAATTCAAAAATCTTTAAAGGAGAAAAAATAATGACAGATGAATCGGTTGTCTGGCTTGAAGAAGTTGGAAAAGAAGATATTGCGATTGTAGGTGGAAAAGGCGCAAGCCTTGGCGAGATGTTGCGCGCTGAACTCCCGGTTCCCCCGGGATTTGCCGTGACTGCGCAGGCTTTCCGGAGGTTTATTGACGAGAACAGAATAAGCGATGAACTTTTCAGCTCCCTTGAAGTGGATGTCGATGATGCCGATATTTTAAGGGATGCCGAGAAAAAAGCAAAAAAAATCGTCATGGGAGAAAAAATCCCCGCTGATATAGAAAAGAGCATCAAGTCAAAATACCGGGAACTATGTAAAAGAGAGGGGAACGAGGTTTTCGTGGCTGTGCGTTCAAGCGCCACGGCCGAAGATTTGCCTGATGCAAGTTTCGCCGGGCAGCAGGATACCTTCCTTAATATTAGAGGAGAGCAGAACGTAATTGATGCAGTCAAGAAATGCTGGGCATCACTCTATGGCGCTCGGGCTATCTATTACAGGGTAAAACAGGGATTTGACCATAGCAAGGTCAACCTCTGCGCAGTGGTGCAGATGATGGTGGACGCTGAGAAGGCTGGTGTGATGTTCTCATCCCACCCATCAACCGGCGAGCCTATCACGATTATCGAAGGCGCATGGGGACTTGGCGAAACTGTGGTATCAGGATCGGTATCGCCTGACTATTATGTGGTGGATAAGAAATCAAGGAACATAAAAGAGCGAAAAATCGCCACTAAAAACGTCATGCACACAAAAGACCCCAAAACCGGGAAAACCATTGATATTCCTGTGCCTGCGGACAAGAAAAACGCAAAAGTCCTTGATGATGATGAGATATTGAAACTGGTTGAGTTCGGAGACCTCCTGGAAGAGCTGTACGGCATCCCGCAGGATATTGAGTGGGCGATAAAGAATAAGGAGATATTCATTCTCCAGTCAAGACCCATCACTACGATAAAGAAGAAAGAACCAAAGGAAAAAGCCGCAACAACCGCTATTCTTGAGGGTCTTGGCGCTTCACCTGGCATGGCATATGGCGAGGCAAAACTCGTCGTGGATGCCAGTGAACTTGGTAAAGTCAAAGATGGTGACATTCTTGTGGCCGTCATGACCACGCCAGATATGGTACCGGCAATGAAACGCGCCGCTGCTATCGTAACTGATGAAGGGGGGCTGACGTGCCATGCCGCCATAGTATCTCGTGAACTTGGCTGCCCGGCTGTTGTAGGAACGAGAAAGGCTACGGAATTATTGACAGACGGTATGAAAATAACCGTGGACGGAGAGAAGGGACTTGTTTTCGAAGGAAAGAAAGAAGTCGCAGCACCCGTTGCGGCACAACCTGAAAAAATGGCAGTTTCGTTTGCAAAATCAAAACCCGTAACTGCAACCGAGGTTAAGGTGAATGTATCCATTCCCGAAGCTACGGCGCGGGCTGTGGAAACGCAGGCCGATGGCGTTGGCCTTCTGCGTATCGAGCACATGATACTTGGTCTTCCCAAGCACCCTAAGCAGTACATAAAGGAAGGAAAGGCGGATGAGTATGTCAATGAACTTGTTTCGCGCGTCCAGACGGTCGTTGATGCTTTCTATCCAAAGCCAGTGTGGGTAAGAACTCTTGATGCGCCCACTGATGAATTCAGGGCGATGGAAGGCGGCGAAGGAGAGCCGATTGAGCCAAATCCGATGCTCGGTTTCCGCGGCATAAGGCGCGACCTCATCGATACAGAACATTTCGAGCTTGAGGTAAGGGCATTCAAGGAATTAATCAAGCGCGGCTACAACAATATTGGTATTATGATACCTCTTGTCCAGCATCCATCTGAATTACGCAGGGCAAAGGAGTTCATGCGAAATAACGGGCTTGATATTGATAAGATAGATATCGGGATAATGGTGGAAATCCCGGCCGCTGCCCTTATAATCGACCAGTTCATAGCCGAGGGGCTGGATTTCGTGAGCTTCGGCACAAACGACCTGACGCAGTACACGCTTGCGGTGGACAGGAACAATGAGCATGTGGCACATCTTTACAATGAATTGCATCCTGCTATTATGAAGCTCATCGAGCATGTGATTATCGAGTGCAATAAGGCTGGCGTGAAGACAAGCATCTGCGGGCAGGCGGGAAGCAATCCGAAAGTGGCGAAGAGATTAGTGGAGCTTGGGATTACGAGCATCTCCGCAAACATTGATGCTGTCGAGGCTGTGCGTGATATGGTTGCGAGGACTGAGCTGCAGTTGTTGCTGAAGGGGGCGAGGGAGAGGAAAAATTAATATTATAAGTATTATAGTATTAGAATAAGACAAAAGTAGATTTTTGACCTAAATCCTGAAATTTATGCAGCCAGAATGTGAAACGGATAGATTTGATGACCTCAAGAAGAATCATTATCTATTGATGGTTGAATACGTAAACACCCTAAACCAAGTATCAAAACTTCCATTTTTTGTGGATAGTTATCAAATATTAGGACTACCTAAAAAATTTCTGGATGGCATGATTCTTCCAAGGCTATTATTTAAACTTCTTACATGGAGGTTTCTTGTTAAATTTTTTGTAGAATCACATATTAAAGGAAAGCTTATTGAATTGAAAAATTCGTACATTCATATTGAACAAACCATTAGAGTAGATGAGAATTCTAACGATAAAAAAATCTGTCTTAAGCAAACTGAGGAAGAAACTGTTAATTTCGCCAATACTATCATATCGTGGCAAAGTGCAGGCTGGTTAATAAGCGCCTTAGGAGTTATCGCGGGTATTTTTGTAGCAGCGTCAAATGCCAACAATATATACGATGCAATTTTGAATTTACCATTTGAATCAATTTTTAATTTTGCTGGAATATTGGTCTTTTTCTTTTTTTTCGTCTCTTTTTCATTTGATTGCAAACGTTCACTTTTCCGTCCGGGTTCAGGTTTTATATGGGAATCTATAATGTCCCAGCAGCAAAAAGAATCAACCAGGAATTTGTATTTAATCGAAGACAGGCTATTTGATCTGCTTGGAAAGGCTAAGAATCGTGAATTTCCCATAGATATAGCTGCATTTAGTTTCTGGTTTATATTGAACGGTGGAATTTTAATTGTATGGCAATATATAAAAAATGGTCCTTTATTGTTAATCTTTATGGGAGGGGGCTTCATTTTGATAGGAATTTATGGTTTTATGAGTGGAATAAAAGACCGCAAGTGGCGCTGACAAGATTTAATTTTTCTGATATCCGAAATTGTTAATATAACAAAACGGCATTAAACATTTATGAAAGTCTTAAACTATCGCCTCCTGCTCAGAAAAGAGCCTGAAGGATAGGGAGATAACATGAAAAGAACCATCAAAGACATTGAAGAAATCCTGAAAAGAGCCAAATCCATCCTTCAAAAAATCTACGGAAAAAGACTGAAAGGTGTTATCCTATACGGCTCTTATGCCCGTGGAGAAGCGGTTGAAGGCTCGGATATTGACCTGATTGTTCTTTTAGACAACATGCAAGACCCCATTGATGAATTAGAGAAATGTTCTAAGGAAATACATAAATTAGATTTCGTATATGATACGCTAATATCAATAATTCCCTTCGATTTAAAGCAATTTAATGCAAGGAAATTGCCTATCATACTCAATGCGAAGAAAGAAGGTATAACGATTTGAAGGACGAAAAAGACATCCTTGAACTTCTGACCAAAGCCCGAGAGAGCCTGAAGGCTGCTGAATTTTTAATTGAGGGGCAATTTTATGATTTCTCAGCTGGAAGGTCTTACTATGCTATGTTTTACGCCACCGAAGCGGTTCTGCTGTCTAAAAACCTGTCCTTCTCAAAACACTCAGCAGTAATCGCTGCCTTCGGAAAGGATTTTATTAAAACAAAGATTTTCAATCAGAATATGCGAGATTCGCTTGTATCAGCTTTTGAGTTGAGACAGATGGGTGATTACGGAAGTTCTGGCTCAGTAAGCAAAGATAAAGCACAATCTCTTATAACGCAAGCAAGAGAATTCGTAAACGTTGTTGAAGAATATTTGAAAAAAACTTCTTAAGAATATCATGAGAACCCTCACCGACCTCGACAAAAAGCTCCTCGCAAAACTCGCGCCTGAACTTGAAGGCGAAACAGGACCGGCGCCCGGGCATGATTATAAATTCATCCTGCTTCCGGTATCGCATAAATTATCAGAATCACCTGAAGATTTCGCTAACAGGGTCAATAGGTTGACAGATGAAGAGCTAATTTACCTTGTTGAACTGATTTTAAAAGGAGAAGAGGATGTGCGCTCCTTAGCTGAAGGGGATTCGGATGCGCTTTTTGAATTAATAGGGAAGAGATTGCCGGAAAAGGCGAGGGAATTAATCAAGTAACTACAGAACTCAATATCGTTATTTCCTGATAGAACATGATGTGGGATTTACAATTGATAAGACGCCGCCAGAAGCGATTATAAGGTTTGACCCTGTTTCAAAGGAAATTAAGGTTTATAACAGCGAGACAGGCAAAGAAGAAGGCTACTCTATCCAATATTTGAAGAAATATTTGGGCAGGGAAGAATCAGGTGAGGGTAAGGGCTGGGAACCAAGGCGATACACGCTTAAAGACTGTGCCGATAACTCGATGGTATTGGAGTTGAAGTACAAGAAGGAAGGAAAAGAAGCCATGGTAAAAGTCATAAGCATGCAGTATAATGGCGGTGATATAACAGCGGCGGCAAAGAATCACGTGAGCTCTGGGTGGTCTGAAGAAAAGAACGGCGCAATAAAGGAATTGGAAGAGAAGAGTGAAGCAGAGATGCTTTTCGATGCCGCGGCTAAGTACAGCGCTAAGAAGAACCAGACAGAGATACACGTAAGGAGCGAAGGGCATGTGGAACAGGCGGAAAACAGAACGGGCATTGCCATACTTGAACTATTGAGTGATAGGGGCAGATTAAATATCAGGTATTGACCTCAAAAATGCTTTGCCTTAGAAAAGATTATCTCGGTTTAATTTAGAGTAAGTATGATGTCTTATTTAAGGAAACAAATTTTAATAAGTATTATTTTAATAGTATCCGCACTTTTTATAATTCAAGCATCTTCCGCTGCCGAAGATTGTACTTCGTGCCATAAAATAAGACATGGAACAACAGGCGACAATTGTGAAAACTGTCATTATAATACTACTTTTTCAAATGGTAAACATCTGGAAAAGCCATATTCACCCGGTTTCATGCATGATAGTTTTGACTGGGAAGGGGATAATGCCAATGAAAAAGGAGCTGACAGGCTGAATGAAAGCTGTCCGGTATGTCACGTCAAAATGCTGGAACATACATCCCCAACACTGAATGTCTGTGAAGACTGCCATGTAAAAGTAAATCCGGAGATAAGTTCCCTTGCTAATGTGCGACCGGATATCGTAAAATATATCCCGATGGTCTATTCCCATTACACAGGTTCTCCTATCAATGTGACAGACCAGTCTTCTTTAGGAAATACAAAATCTTCGTGCTTCGGGTTTGATAAAGCAAGCGGGGAAGGTTCATGTCATGGCGTGACGTTTGGAAATAAGGCAAAAGCAGGCGGCTATTTTTCATTCAATACAAATTATACAGATACATTATTTAACGGGGGCGACCCTTACCACTGGAATGCTCCGGTGGATTACATGCCAGATTCCAGGAATTGTGTTTTCTGCCATCTCCAGGAAGATGAAAATATAAGAAAAGCATGGGGAGCTCCCAGGCCCTTGCCTTCAGATTCGCCCCATCTTAATATTGAGAATAAGGACTGCTGGAGCTGCCATGTCGAGGGGCAGTTAAAAAGTTTCCACGGAAAAGAGATTGTAAAAACAGTAAAAAAATCATATCTTACAAGCATACTTACAATTTCGTTAGTAATAACAATATTAATTGCACTATGGCTCTATAAGAAACAAAAATAATTATCATACGAGCATTCAAAGAGGCAAAATGTCCCAAAAAATCCTGTTAATAACACCGCCTTACCACTGCGGCGTACTGGAGTCGGCAGGCACATGGATGCCGCTTGGCATGGTGTACGTTGCAGGCAGCCTGCAAAATGCAGGGTACGAGGTCAGGATATATGACGCCATGTCGAAGTTCCATACGTTTAAAGACATCAGGAACCACATAAAGGATTATTGCCCAGATGCAGTGGGGATGGCAGCTTATACATCAAGCGTTTACGATGCCATCAGCGTCCTTAAAATAGCCAAAGAAGTCAATCCAGAGATAATTACGCTCCTCGGTGGCATACATCCTACTTTCTGCTGGGAAGAAATACTGCAAAAAGATGGAAGCACTGTGGATTACATAATACGGGGAGAGGGTGAAAAAACTACCACGGAACTTCTTGACCAGGTTTTTTCTGAAAAGAAACCTGACGTGCCGGGAATTGCCTATGCGCGTGACGGGAAAATTATATGTACAAAACAACGCCCGCTTATCACCGACCTGGACGCCCTTCCTGCGGCGTGGAATCTTGTGGAGTGGCAGGATTATACATTCAAGACCAAAAAGAACTCCACGCTTGCGGTTGTGAGTTCTTCAAGGGGCTGCACGCAGAAGTGCACTTTCTGCTCACAGAGGCTTTTCTGGAGGGAACGATGGAGGGCGCGAAGCCCTGAGAATTTCGTATCCGAGCTTGAATACCTGAACGCTAATTTTGGCGTGGACGTGGCGATGATTGCGGATGAAACCCCGACGTATGACCGCAAACGGTGGGAGGAAATCCTTGACCTCCTTATTGCAAAGAATCTTGACATTGAGCTTTTGATGGAAACAAGGGTGGATGACATCCTGCGGGATAAGGATATAATGGATAAATATGCAAAAGCGAAAGTCGTCCATATAT
Organism: Candidatus Methanoperedens sp.; assembly: GCA_023249105.1. Lineage (GTDB taxonomy): Archaea > Halobacteriota > Methanosarcinia > Methanosarcinales > Methanoperedenaceae > Methanoperedens. The sequence continues at coordinate 7,970 of JAHFDG010000044.1, forward strand.
ATGTGGGAGCCGAATCTGTGAGCCAGAATACCCTTGACCGTTATCATAAAAACCTGAAAGTTGAGGAGTCCAAAGAGGCGATTGACCTGATAAACAATGCAGGGATAATTTCGGAAACCTCTTTTGTCCTGGGAATGCCTGACGAAACACCACAGTCCATTGAGGCTACTATTAAACTGGCGAAGTACTATAATCCGGACCTTGCGTTTTTCCTGGCGATAGCCCCGTGGCCTTATTCTGATATTTATCCCGAACTTGCGCCGTATATTGAGGAATTTGATTATTCTAAATACAACCTTATTGAACCGATAGTCAAACCCATCAAGATGACGCGTGAAGAGCTTAACAGGCATTTGCTCAAGGCATTTCGGGAGTTCTACATGGATAAGCTTGAAAGGATAGACGAGATGAGCGAGTTCAAGAAAAACTACATGATAGATGTCACGCGACTGCTCATCAACGATTCTTACCTCTCAAACCAGATGAAGGGGGAGATGCCGGAAAAGGTAAAACGGTTTATTGAAAAGTACATAACAGATGTTAATACTGGTTGAGTTTTGATTTTGCCAGAATCTCATTTAATTTAATCAGGAACTCATCAGTTGGAAGGTATCCCGGGATTCTTGATATCTCTTCGCCGTCTTTTGTAAAGAAAATCATATACGGAGTGCTTCGCACATTGAGGTTGAGAGCAACATTTTTTTGTTTAAAGGTATCTATTGATACAATGACAAAATTTTTCTTGAGTATATCCACGACCATTTTGTCGGATAATGCTTCTTCTTCGAATTTTTTGCACCAGTAGCACGTTTCAGACCTGAAATAAAGGAAAATCGGTTTGCTAAGATTCTTTGATTCATTAATTCCAGTGTCTATTGATGTATAAAACGACAGCTTGCCAAGTTTAATATATTCCCCTTCGTTTTTTGAAAGTGCAGCCTCTACCCAGTTCGCAATGAGAAACAGGGCTAAACCAAGGACAATGACCGATATTAGTTTATTTCTTGGCGTCATTTTAAGCTGTGTTTACATCGTCTGCAAAGCTATTTATAGGTTTATATGAGATTAATCTATAATGCTGAAAATCCATTCTAATAAACAAAATTATATGGTTCAGGAAAGATAAAATAATGGATTTTGTTACTGGAAAAAAAATTGCCAATTTTTTTAAATCCCGGAAACTCGCTGTTGTTCTTATTTTCCTCATTATCTTATTTTCGATAATCGGGACACATATACCCCAGAAATCTGCTCTTAAACCTGACGTATATAATACATGGAAAGCTAATCATCCTGCACAGGCATATTACTTTGAGAAACTTGGTCTGACGCATCTGTTCTCATCTTTTATATTTGTAAGCCTTGCATTGCTGCTTTTCATCAATACGCTGTTCTGCACTAAGAATATGCTAACGGGTGTTTATCGAAGGCTGGGGAATCAGCAATTCCAGAAAAAAGCATACATCAGCGAACTTGAAAACAGTACGACGCTCCAGACAGAAAAAGGGATTATGGACGTTATATCCGATGTAAGTTCTGTACTTAAGCACGAAGGGTATAAAGTATCTCAAGAAGATAATTGCATTTTTGCTGAAAAAAACAGGTTCGGTATAATTGGCACGTCGTTTTTCCACTTGTGCATACTTTTTATCATACTGGCTGCGGTTTATGGCAGCACAGGCAGGATGGAGGGGGATATAAGGTTAATAGAAGGACAGGCTCTCTCAGAGGAGCATGGGAATTATATTTTTGTTAACGAAGGTCCTTTCTTTAATGAGAATCACCAGAAATTCGATATTTCTCTTGAGAAATTCTATCCCGATTATAAGGATGAAGCAGGGACGCCGCTGGGGCCGGCAGGAAAGCTTGCCATAACAGAGAATGGCCAGAAAGTGAAAACGGATATGGTTTATCTGAATAACCTGATGACTTATAAGGGGTATACCTTTCTTGGAAATGTATATGGCCTGGCGCCGTTATTGATTTTAAGGAATCCTGACGGAACTGTGTATTCAGGATCATATATAACAGCTTCTGACCTTGATAAAAGCGGAAGATATGTTGCATCGTTTGATCTGGGCGATACAGGGATTGAAGGGGGATTGATGGTTTACATGACTTCGCCTTTAACACAAAAAATTACGGAATCCGGCGCTGAGCAAACACCAATCATGTTCTTGAAGTTGTTCTACAAAGGAAAAGAGATATACGATGGAACTCTCAGGCTCAACGAGACCATTAAGATATCCGATATGTACCTTGGTTTTTATGATATTAAATACTGGAGTAATTTTTATGTTGTGAAGGATGAAGGCATTCTTCCTGTATATGCTGGAATCGGGCTGCTAACCTTCAGCCTTGTAATGATTTTCTTTATTGTCCCTAAGAGGGTCTGGATTGAGGTTACGGAAAATGAGAATGCAACGGAGATTTATATTGGTGGGCGAGCGGATAAGTTCAGGTTTTTATACGAAGAAGAATATAGCAGCCTTGTAAATAAAATAGAAGAAAGGTTGAACCATGGGACAAATTGATTGGATAATGTATCTCGCCGCCACAACGCTCTATGCTTTGAGTTCGGTCATATATATATACTGTATCGTATTCAAGAAAGAAGATAGAATAAATTTTGCAGTGAGCAGCGCAATTATCGGATTGTTATTCCACAGTGTAGCCATAGCTATGAGATGGATAGAAGTAGAGCATGGTCCTTACATAAGCATGTTCGAGATATTATCAAAATATGCATGGTTTTCGGTGGTTATTTTCCTGTTAGCCCAGCAAAAATATGAAAAGATAAAGAGCGCAGGTTTTATAGTGATGCCTGCATCCTTTTTAATGATGGCTATAGGTTCAACTTATTCAAGGGACGCCCAGCTACTCTCCGCCTCGCTTCGCAGTTACTGGTTGATAGCGCATGCGGGTTTTGCAAGCATCGCCTTCGGGTCGATAATTGTTGCGGTAGGCGCTGCAGTTCTTTATATCCTGAAAGAGAAGCGCTTAAATACTGGCGTTTCGGATTCATTTTACGACAGGCTGCCTCCTTTAAAAGTCATGGATGACCTCATGTATCGTTTTGTGGCATTGGGCTTCTTCTCTCTTACGATTATGATAGCAGCCGGCGCTATCTGGGCGAACCAGACGTGGGGCAGGTACTGGGGCTGGGACCCCACGGAAACATGGTCTTTGATTACATGGTTTACATACGCGATTTGCCTGCATCTGCGGATGAATGCGGGATGGACAGGAAAAAGGATTGCATGGCTTATCATTTTTAGCATATTCATACTTGCATTTTCGGCGTTTGGTGTCGGGTATGTGTATAGCGGGCGTCATACGGATTATTTGACTTCGTGAAGATATTTTTTTTTATATATTTTTGCTTGACATTGTCACATTTCAGAGCAAATGAATTATTTCAGACGGGATAACAGGATAAAACAGGATTGTGTATAAAATCATCCTGTTAATCCTGTCCGAATCGCTCATAACAAGTCGCTATTTTAAGACAGAATACTTAGTAAAACCGAAGCACATATAAATTATACAGCTTTAACGGTATAATCTGGCAAAGTCAAGTTAGGACTAAAACCCCAATATCAGAATCCGGATTGATAACTAATATTCATGAAATTAAAATCATGTAAACCTATTTATTTTGAACGTGCATAAATAACAATTAAGGTGATATGAAAACAGGATTGGAAAGAAAACAATGCAGAAAGTCAAGGTCAAAAAATGGATGTTTTACGAGATAAAGAAGGCCTCTCGAATGTCAGGCTAATAATACTTGTGTTTGTAGTTTTATCAGGTATAGCCGCGGCTTTATTGTATTTTCCTCCAATCCCAACCCGTACTGAAGCGCTAAAAACAAGCGGTGAAATAACATTCGCAGACAGTGCAGGAAATCCGCTAAGCGGCGCAATGACTCTAAGCGGCGAAGGGATATCAAGCGGACCGCCAAAACCGAATGTAAACCTTATAAGCTGGACACAAATCCCTAACGCCACAATCAATTATGATGCTTTATCCACAAAGAGCCTTTCAATCAACCTTCGGATTTCAGGGGATTCGCCAAAAGGCACGGTAGTACTGGAAAATTACGGCACAACTCTCCCCGGAAGCGTGAACATAACCGCGCCAGAGACGCCTGTAAAGTACGTGGAAATCAACTCCAGCAGCGTTTCCTTTGCTGATGCCGGTATATCTATAAAATACACGGATGCGGAAGTCAGCGGGCTGGATGTGAATAACCTTGCTATATATTATTATGACGGCGTTTTACAGGCATGGACTGAACTGCCCACCTCAATTGATATCGGGAATAATATCCTCACCGCGACCGTGAACTCCCTGGGTTTCTTTTCTGTGAGCACAAGGATACCGCAAGGAATAGAAGTCCATGATACAAATAAAATTTCGGTAATAAGTAACATAAAGATATACGATGAAGCAAAAACGCTGAAGAAGGAAGCAAAGACCGATAAGCTGTCAACGGTTGAGGTTCCAGACAGGGGAGAGCTTGAGGTTGATGCGCTTGCAAGCAAGAACGTGGCGGTCAAGCTCAAGGTCAATAAGGCAAACAAGGGCGCAATCATATTGGATGATTTCGGAAAGAAGAACCCGAGTTCAATTCCGCTTCCGGGAATGGCTGTGAAATTCGTGGAAATCGGCGCAAGCGGCATCTCGTTCTCTTCCGCCAATATAACCATACGCTACACCGACGCTGAATTAATCGGCGGGAGCGAAGACGCTCTTACCATTTATCACTGGAACGGGGCTTCATGGGATGCCGTACCCACAGTAATAGATAAGGTAAACAAGACCCTCAGCGCCAGCACGGCATCGCTTTCGTTATGGGGGGTTGCAACACTTTACCGGCAGGCTCTGCGGTGCGATGCTGGCACTTCCATTGGTGCTGATACAACTAATTTTACATGCACCACGGCTTCCACTCCTTATGACATAGGATTACTCCTGGATAATACTGCCGGGATAAGCACTGTTATTCGAATCGGAACTGCCGCAAATGGGCCATGGATTTATGCTTATTTTATAAATAACACTGCGTTTTACACCGATGTAAATGTTACAGGTTATTCAGCTTCAATTTCTATGAGAGTAACAACATCTGGCAGAACTGATTATGGATGGTATGAATTAGGATATTATGATCCAAATGGAGCTTCAGGTAATTTTGTCGGCTTATTCAATTCAACGGCAGCATCAACGACTGCAACGGCACAGACATCATATGCAATATCATTTAATGGCAAATCAGGAGTTATTCCAGCCAATAAAAAATTAGCGATTAGAGTATGGACGAATGCCACGGGTGGAACCGACAGACCTTATTTTTATTCATTTAGTACGGCAGCTGCCGCTAATAGCTCGTTTGATATAAGCATTGCTTACGCGAACTCTTATATCTCAGGCTATGTTACAAACAAATCCAGCGGTCTTCCATTAAGCGGCGCGACAGTCCAGACAAATACCAGCCTGACCACGACCACGAATGCATCTGGCGGATATAATTTCACAGGCTTATCCAACGGAACATACAATATAAATGCAAGCCTCCAAAACTATGCCACCAATTCCATAAACGTAACAATTAACGACAATAATAACAATACTGCAAACATCTCACTGACGCCTCTTCCAACCTACCTGTTATCAGGCTATGTTACCAATGCTTCAAACGGCGCCGCTATATCCGGCGCCACGATTACCACGAACACAAGCCAGACAACCACCACAAACGCAACAGGCTACTACAATTTCACTTTGAGCAACGGCACTTATATTATAACAGCCAGCATGGCAGGATACAGCGGTAACTCTACCACGCAAGCAATAAATGGCGCTGCGGTGAGCGGTGTAAATATCATGCTTACGCCCACGCCCCCGGTATCGGGGAAGATACTGGTTGCAACGAACAGGTTCGTAATTCTGGACGATCCCAACGATGCGGGGGGGCAGGTTGTTACAGGGTCGGGATTCCAGGTACCCACTCCAAACGACTGGGGAAGCAGGAGCACCGTATGGGCAGGCATAGCCACCACCATAAATGCCACAGCGATGTACATAGATAACAACGGGTTTCCGGTCTCAGGAAAAGTCATAAACTTCACAATATACTGGCCAAACGGGACAGCTTTAACTACTGTAAAGGATACTACGAACTCGCGTGGTCTTGCCAATTTCAGCTATAATCTTGATAATAAGAACTTCTATGGACGCTGGGCAGTAAGGGCAGAAAATGGCAGTTTAGGTTCAAACACCAGCTTTATCTACAACTGGTGGGGATGCTCATGGAGCGGCGGCACTTGTGGGAACCAGCATTCGAGTGTGAATCCTACAACAGGTGCCACTGCCAACTCCCCATATCTAAGCGGCAGGGATACAACAACAACAGCAAACTCTGCACACACAAGCCATGGTGCAGGCTGGACTAACAGTGATACTAACGCCTGCACACACTGCCACCAGTCCTTTGATAATAATACCGGTGACGCATATACCGCAAGATACGATAACCATCCAGCCGATGTTCACCGTAATATAAGTTGCGACAATGCTAATTGTCATGGTACTTATACCACACATGGTACAAATATGCTTGTTTACTCCTGCTACAACTCAGGATGCCACGGTAATGCAACAGCTTGGGACAGGACGGACATCTCAAACAAGTCCACGCTCAACAGCGCCACGGTCTCGACTGCCGTGAGCATTTATTCCTACAACAACGCCTCAACCTTCAACGCAACCTTCCATACTCCCAGTTCCACAGTGCCCTGTATCATCTGCCACGGTCCGATGCACAACATCTCCAAGCCTGACCAAAACAACATCACAAGGTTTACACGTAATAACATTACCGAAGATTCCCAATGCACAACCTGCCATTCAAGCTACACCGAGCATAACTCAAGCAATACCACCTCAGGCGGCGTTAACTGCACACTCTGCCACAGCGATGATGTGCATGACATACAGGTATTTGCACAGAACGCCACGTATGTGGACTTAAATCGTTCCAGTCCAAATCCTGCCAGAGGCAACTGCACCAACTGCCACCAAAACGCCACGTTCTTCGCTGCTCTTGAAGCGCAGCCAAAAGCGGGCAATTACACAGGAAGAGATCCTCCGCAGGTCGCAGTTCCCCTGGAGCACAGCAACGACCCAAGCGCAGGCGCAAAGTGGAAACAGACGTACTGGACCACCAGCGACCAGCTTACATGGTGTATCTACTGCCATGGCGATACAAAACACAGTTCAATCGCCCTTGGCAGACCTGCAAGCTGGGATGGGAATAACAACGTGAATTCATCGCTTACGCCCGGCAGCACCACGTGGTGCGCAGGCTGCCATTGGAAGGGATACGCCAGCGGCGCGAGTACCTATAACGACATGGTAAGTACATTCACAGGAGCGGGTTTATTAGTTCCGCCTGAAATCAGCGGCAATAGTACATACGGCGCCAACACCAGCATCTACGAATACACCAACCATTCGCTTTACACAGGTTTCTCCTCCAACCTGAACGACTCCACATGCGACCGCTGCCATGGCTATAATTATCCCTTTACCACCATAACCCAGCTCATGCACAACCAGAGCAGGGTAGGCGGAGCCAACTGCGCAGACTGCCATGACATAGGAGGCATTGCCTTACTGGCTCATGTGAATGTGACAGCAGCAAACGATACCAACGCCATACACAAGAACCTCAACATAAACGCTGCTCATGTGTTGAACTTAACAGTATATTACGATAACAATAAGCGCTGCTGGGCCTGTCATGGAAACGGGAGCGAGCCTTCAACGCCCAACGCCCATCCTACCAGCTACAAAATGCCGGATAACTGCACGGACTGTCATATACAATCCGTCACGCAGAACTTCAATTTCACACCTAACAATACCCTGCTCAATGTCACTGAGCATTACTGGAACGCAGCCGATATACATACGCCTGCGGTCTCTGCCTGCTACGCCTGCCACAACAGGAGCGAGATGCTCATTCCTGCAAACGACCCTGACGCAGGAAGCGGCGCAGTCTATGGAGGAGCCAACGGCGGCAGTAACAGCAGCAGCCACTATGGAAAGAAACGGGCGGATTTGAGAATCGGGATAAGCGCAAATTGTTCATACTGCCACCAGAATACGAGCACTGCATTTGCAACAGCCATGCTGGACCCTGCCTATAACAGCAGCATCAGTAACCACAGCCTGAATTACCCCGCATCCAATCCCCCCTGTACCCAGTGCCATAATACGGGCTGGATACACAACAGCACATTAATCAGACCTGTCCTTAACCTTCCTAACTCAAGCTACTGCCTGGCATGCCACGGTACGGGCGGCAGCGCCACTATCAAGAATTTAGAGAGGCACAACAGCACATCCCTGACCGCTCTTAACTGTACAAACTGCCACCTCAACACAAGCCGCAGCATCCATCCGGTGCGGTACCTCCAGCAGGACGGCTCCAGCTTCAGCACATTGAAGACAAATGCAGTCAACTGCACAACATGCCACCAGGGCACGGGATTAACCAATTTCAGCAACGCCACGAAAATCCCAACACCAATTAACCACAGTACCAATCCCTACAACGGGTCCCTGTGGAACAGCACGCCCGGCTACTGGACAAACACCAGCCCGCAGAGCGCCTGCAACTACTGCCACAACAAGTCCGCGCTTCACAACTCTTCAGGGCTGGGCTATATCTCACTCATCCAGGGCGGCAACACCAAGAACCAGAGCTTAAGCGGCGGCTACTGGTGTGCGAACTGCCATTACAACGGCTCGGCGCCAGGCGGCAAATACAGCTATAATGGTAACCTGTTCACTCCCCATCCGCCTGAAGTAAACAACAAGAGCGGTCTCGTCCCGCAATCTGCCAGGGACGGTACAAGTTTCATCAATCACTCATGGGCACTCGCGACCTCCTACGACGATGCCAGGTGCAAGGCATGCCACAACAACAGCATCCTGGATGGAGGGAATTCCACATCGCGGTACTTTAGCCATGACGTCAGGCCGGGCGGCCCCGATTGTCTTGCCTGCCACGACATTAATGGAACCGGAGCACCCCCCGACAAGAAAATAAACGCCAGTGCCATGCTGCTGGGCGTACACAAAAACCTGAACCAAAACGCCACCAACACTACAATATTAAACTCGCTCAACAAAGGCTGCTGGGCATGTCATGGAATCGGCACCGAGCCGACCGGTCATCCTGCCAATTACAAGTCGCCATATGCGTGCGTAGAATGCCATAACGCTACAACGAATTTCACAAGTCCAAACATCACGCTTCAGAACGAAATAACAAGAAAGAAAACCTATAACCACATACCTTATAATTATACCCTTAGCGGCCCAACAGGTTACGGTTACAAAATTACCTCAGACTACTGGAACACTTCGGTGAACTGTACTGCATGCCATAGTAAGAGCACAGTATACTTCAACGTCACATTCACCACAACCAATTCGCTGGCAGCCAATATCTCGCATTACGCCAACAAATCCAACCTGATTTCTCCTACAAAAACCTGTACCCTTTGCCACAAATCCCCTGAAAACTCAACCAACTGGTATGCCAACCTCACAAGACATCCTGCGAAAAGCCAGAACGTGAGCTTCTGTGCCAACTGCCACAACACCAACGACACAAACGTAACCACGTTCCACTCTCAACCGTTGTTCTATTCATATTCAATCCATGGCGGTATGTCCCAATTGCCATTTTTAACCTTTGACCGTGGTTTTGACTGGGAGAAAGACGATTACAATGAGTCAGGAACAATAGATCCCACGGGGGAACCCTGTTATGCATGCCACGGTCTTACCAATATCGGTGATATAAAGACGAACATCCAGTCGGTCAAACGGTGTGAGAACTGCCACATGCCCAATACTACTTCTTTATTTACAGGTCCGAACAACACATACCTGTACAACCTGAGAAGCGACATCAACGATACGCTGCCCGGTATTTATTCCCATACCAATTACTCCAACATAACTGGCACTAACGTAATCGTACCCTCACAGGGCGGCACTGCAACACCCACCACATGCTACAGCTACAACTCCACAACAGGAGATGCCACATGCCATGCAGCCCCATATTTCAACAAATCTAATTTCGGAGGTTACTATGCCCAGTATAACAGTCCCACAGGACCAGTTGCCAAGTACGATCCACCTCACTGGACAGTCCCCATAGACCGCATGCCCAACACCACCAACTGCCTGTTCTGCCACAACCAGAGCAACATTACAATAAGGAAAGGATGGGGCAATGCGACGCAGGTAAACGCCGGCAACATGTTCGGCAATAGATATGCAATAAGCAACGATTCGTGCTATGCCTGTCATACCAGGGCAAAAGCGCAGCCCGTAGACTTCCACTCAAGCGAAGTGATAAAAGGCGGCGGTCCCGGCTGCCTTGACTGCCACAACAACTCCAACCGGCAGAATTATACGAACCTGTCCTACATCGACGGCGCGAATTATAGCAATTCAATCCATGCCGGAATAAACAGGGCAAACGCAACAGTCAACGGCATAGATTACGGCATAAACGCAAGCTGCTGGGCATGCCACAACTCAAGCGGGTACGCAGTCCCCAACAACACCCATCCAGACAGGAGAGACACTCCCTATAACTGCACGGCATGCCACTTAGCCGGTGGAAGCAACGCAGGAGCTTTTAATGCGCCGATTATATCCAATCATTACAGGAACGGGACAAATATCAGGGCGCTGGACAACCGGACGAGCGACCTTATCTCCTGCCTGGGATGCCATGAAAATGTATCAGGAATGATAACACCCAATACTGATACGGATTATGGCTCATTCTCAAGTGATGGAGTAGGCGTTAAAGGAGGGAATGCGAGCTTCTATCATTACGGCGCCAACAGGTCGAACTTTGGTAAGACCGCAGGGAGCTATGATTACTGCATATATTGCCACAGGAATACAACAGGCGAGTTTAATATCACGTTCCAGGATACTGCCAACTACAGCATATCCAACCACAGCCTGAGATATAATTCCTCCAACCCGTCATGCAGTGTAAGAGAATGCCACAATAGTACAAATTCATCGCTGCACGGCGCCCGGTTAATTAAACCCAACATCAATAGCACACCGCATAACAGTACATATTGCCTGGGATGCCACGGATTGAATGTCTCAAATGGCACTATAAATTATACAGGAGCAGTGACAACCTATAAAGAGAAGCACAATAATACGGTTAATTGTACTGAATGCCATACGGGCATAAATAAGAGAAATATCCATCCAATGACATATCTCCAGCCTAACGGCAGTTATGTTTCTGCAAACCAGACAGGTGTAAACTGCGCCGATTGCCACCAGCAAAATACATTAGATTCAAACCTTTCAAGGACGCCTCCAAAAGTCCCGGCTACAGTCCAGCATAGTGATAATCCGCTAAACGGTTCTATCTGGAACCGTACTCAAGCGGGTTATTGGACAAATACCAGCCAGCAGACCATGTGTAATTACTGCCACGGAGATACAAGGCACAATACTACACCGCTTGGAAGACCTGCCAACTGGAGCGGGAGCAACACTGTGAATTCATCCATTACAAACAATAGCAACTGGTGTGCAGGATGTCACTATAATGGCTACTCAAGCGGCGGAAGGAGCTACGGTAACATGACCCTGACCTTTACGGGCGCCAATCGTTCAGTGCCTCCGGAGATTACAAACACCTCCTCCTATTCGCCTTATAATGTAAGCGGCTACTATAACCACTCCCTGACCCCTGATTATAACGATTCAACCTGTCAGGGCTGTCATGGCAAATTCCTGCCATCCGGCGCAAAGATGGATGAGTTCGTTCACAATATAAGTACAGGCTTATGCAAAAATTGCCATTTCAACTACAATTACATGAGTAGCAGAAACAAACCTGATAAATATGTCAATTCTACAATGTTCAACAACAGCCCGCACAGTTCATTGGCTTGTGAGGACTGCCACACGAAAGGGCACAATAATATAGGCGCAAGAAAAGCATGTGAGGACTGCCATGCATACCAGAGCGACCCAAAGAACCAGACCGACCGGCACAACATAACAAGGACGCCGAGCACGTATTATTATAATGGAATAAATGTTTTAAATATCACTGACTGCACCGTTTGTCATGATTCGACATTGTATAACAAAGCAACAACCAATTATGGTTACAATAAGACCGTAGATTGTAATTATTGCCACACATATCCGGACAAGACATATTCATGAGGTAAAAATGGATAAGAAAATATTGTTATTGTTTGCAATCTTTGGGGTATTATTAGCCGCCTCCATGTTAAACACATATGCAACATTTTCAGGAAGCCATACGGTCTATAAAAATACAACTCCCGCAACTGCAGCAGAATTCTGCTTCAAATGCCATCCAACGAAGGTATCTATCGTAAACGTGAGCGCTCACAAAAATGCAGGATGCATCTGTCATGGTTATGCCCCCAATGCCTCGGAGCTTTACAATATAAATCTAGCCCACAACCTTACTAAAAATATATACTGTACAAACTGCCACTCAAATTATACTATTAGCACAGGGAACATCACAATACACTATGATGCGGGTATTGGAGAAATAAGCGGCATAAACCAGTCTGCCCACTACATAATCGCAAGTTCTGGCAACAAGACCCCGGTCTATGACAGGGCAAAACAATTCTTTGCAAATGGTTCAAGGTGATGAGATGAACAAGAAAATCCTGCTATATTTTGCTTTGATGGTATTCGGCTTATACGTGATGCCGAACACGGTTTCACTATTTGCAGGGCAGCATACTTTCTACAGCGGAATGGGCGTATCATGCGAGAAATGCCATTCTGATATTTTATCTCAGGTTGAACATAGCGGAGATGTTTATGTAAAACACAGAGCTGCGGCGGGAAATTATAATTATACCACATATCTTTCCCTTGGCGGGATATCTTACAATGCCACTTCCATAACGGATTATAATAATATTGTCTGGAACTGGAACACCTCTCAACGAAAGTGGCAGAACTCAAGCAATCCGGCTGAAATGGTAAACGTCAGCCTCGATAAGAACGGGAACGGGCAAATAGATAGCGGAGAGATATGCATGCTGTGCCATAACGCAACCCTCTTCGGCGCAAGCACGCACACAGGAACAACAGTCAGGGTTTGCGATGACGACAGGTGTCACGGAAACCTGGTTTATGCCAATAACAGCCCACAGATTCTTGGGAGTTCCTCTAATATTACAGCAGCCGGGTACAATTTGAGCCAGCCGAACGCCCACCAGGCATTTTATCTCCAGGCAAGCAACATGCCATCAAGCTTTGGAATAAGCGAGACATTCGGGCGAATGCCTGGTAATGTTAATGGCTCTTTCATTTCAAGAGGATTCTGGACATGCGAAGGATGCCATACAGATACCAGTGTAAACATTACAATTCTTCCGGCGCCGGCTTATAATCATTCGGTCAGCAGCCCGGAAAAGAAAAGATACCTGCCATAGTTTTGTATGGAATTTGATTTTAGCTACTCGTTTCCTTCCAGTATCTCGTCCATTTCCAGAGTTTCCCATTTTCTCTCACCAATCACAATCTCAAACTCTGCCGGCGTCAGCACGGGCACATGAAATCGTTCCGAATCATCAATCGTGATTCTCGGGCATGCTGTATTCACATAAGCATCTACTTTGAATCCCAGCAATTGTTCAGGCGTTACAAGGTCTATCATGATGATTTGCGCTGAAATACCATGCTTATTTGCGATATCCAGAAGTCTCTGTGCAAGCTTCATCCTGTTCTGTCCGCTTTTTGTGGAAACGATAATCCCGAAGACTTTTGCATCCATCGCCTTTGCGATATATCCGCTTCGCCTGCGAAGGAACTTTTCAGGAGAGACTTCTTGTGCCTGGTTCATATACGGGTCTGCTGCAATCACTCTTTTTCCTGTCGCAATTGCAACCCCGAGTGGGTGGAAAAACCCGCTTCCTACGTAAAGGTACTCTTCACAATCAATTCGGGCAGCCGTGAAATTGCAGCCCACTACCTGTCCCGGATAACTTACTCTCAAATCTCCCTTTCCAATAACAGGTTCCTTTCCATTAATCCTCAGGAATTTTGAGATGTCATCTAATTTATGAATGTGCTGGACTGTGGTTACAAGACCGATATTCTTTGTTTTTAACAAAGGAAGCGCGATTTTAACGGCTGGCATGACATCAATATTTGAACGCGTTTCAATAAAAACCACATTATCGTATTTCCCCATTTTTGAATGCCCGAAGTGAAAAAGCATATCGACCTCTCCTGCAAGGATGGTATCAATATCGCATGCCCCGAAGCAAGGGTTACCTGAAATGATTACGCTTACCCCTGCGCCAGCTTCGATTCGTCTTGCAATATCAATTGCCTGTCTTTTTAAACCTTCAGGAAACTGAAGCCCGACTTTTTTGCATTTTTTGTCTTTTATTATTTTAAAAATGCGTTCCATGTCAAAATCAAATTGGTCCATTATAACTTCCTTGCAATGATGTATGCTTCTTTTTTCAGGGGTTCAAGCAATTCGATAATTTCCAGTCCCAGGGAAGATAACTTCTCAAGTATAGGTTCTCTATCTTCGTCTTTTGGTAATTTAAATACCTGTAAGAGCATTCCGCCGCTTTTTAATGCAGGCAGCACGTTCTCAAGAGCTTTTATGGATGATAAAGGGCTCGCGGTGATGTCAAGAAGTAAAACGTCAAATTTCTCTTTTTCAACAGGTATTGTAAATATATCGCCGAATTCCACGGTTATATTTGTGTGTTCATGTGCGAGTTTTCCAAGAGTGGAACGGAACTCATGGCTGAACTCGATACCGTGGACACGGGAAGCGAGCTCTGAAGCGAACATGAGAAAACCCCCCGCGCTTGAGCCTATATCAAGAACAGTATCTCCTTTTTTGATAAGATTGGTCTTCTCCTGTATCTCTTTAAGTTTCCAGTAACCTGCGGGCTTGTCAAGCCCCTCTGTTACTTCAATGTCGTCAGAATATGCAACATCGTATGAAGGTTTTGTTATCACCCTGTCATTGACCTTGACGTGTCCTTCAATAACAGCGCGTTTTGCGCGCCCCCGCGAGCCGAAATTGCCTATCTCGACAAGATATGAGTCAAGTCTCATGAATCACCAAAGCCATTATAGTAAATCCTGTTTCCAAAGGTTAATAGCCTATTAACCTGAAATTATAATAGAGGAGTTCGATTAACTTGTAATTTTCCCTGACTTTTGAAAATATTATACAATATTCTTGCCATACTGCCCGCTTTTTCTGATTTTTCTATATTTTTTTCATTCTTCATAGATAGCTACCGCTAAATGACTCCTTGTTTCCTGAGAGTCAAGAGTTGAAATAAGTCGAACCCAAACGATGCAAAGACCATTTTAACAGCAACCCTGGCAACAGTTGTAACCATAGTATGCCCTGATTTGAACACGTTCTTAATCACGGCATAAGGTCTTTCACCCGGTGCTCTTTTCTTACTGATTCTTTTATTACGAAGAATATCCCTGATACCGATAGGATGACCTCTAACAGACCGCCTCATTGTTCCACTAAATCCTTTTGAAACAGTCCCAAAATATCCCTTATTTTTGTATGCAACTTCTCCAGGTTTTGTTAGATCAACCTGATTGTCGTGAACCGATGCAGTGGTTGTTTCGATCTCTCTTATGAGCCCGTAATCGATATCTTCTTTTGAGTGAAGCTTATACCCGAAATATGATTTGCTATTCTTTTTCGTCCATGTCCCGTCTTTACTTCTCCGTGTTTTAGCATCGTCACCGCGTGGTTTATCCGCTTTTGCATGCCCTGGGTCTGAAGTAATGAAAGTTGCATCCTGGATTACTCCCTTCTTTACTTTCAGTCCTTTAGCGTCAAGCTGTCGCTGCAATTCTTGCCAGATTTTCTTATCTCTGCCGGTTTTACTTAACCGTTCTCTAAAAATCCATACGGTCGAGTAATCCGGTATGGCATCGGGGAAGCCAAGAAACTTGCGAAAAGATATCCTGTCAGTTATTTGCCTTTCAAGTTCAGGGTCGGATAGACCATGCCACTCCTGTAAGACCAATATTTTTATCATTACGATTTCATCGATGTTTGGGCGTCCACCTTTCTCGGTTTTATTGTCGTACATATCTTTCACTATCGGTCGAAAGGCTTCCCAATTGATCAATGTGTCAATATCGGATAGCTTATCTCCTAAAATCTTTACTCGCTCATATTCTTCTCTAAATGCAAAGTCGATGAATGATGCCATAATATACTAAATATAGTTATTGTGTATTAAATATTTTGGTATAAGTGAGTTTTTCGAAATTCTCTATATTTATAGTTTACGTGGTTTTTCATCGAAGTTCTGACCTTCAAACAAGGGAATTATTTTCAGTATTATTGCTTTCCTATAAATTTACTAACCGATTCTGCGATGGCATTCGATACATCAGAAGTTGAATAAGAACCTCCAAGGTCAGGCGTTACTATCCCCTGCGCAAGGACATCGTCTACAGCCCGGCTGATTGATTCTGCTTCCTTATTCTTTCCAGCCCATTCAAGCATCATCCTGACGCTCAGGATAGCCGCAATCGGATTGGCAATGCCTTTCCCTGCAATATCAGGAGCGCTTCCGTGTATGGGTTCAAAAAGCGCATACCTGTCGCCGATATTGGCGCTCGGGCAAAGGCCAAGCCCGCCTGCTATGGCGGCTGCCTCGTCGCTCAGGATATCGCCGAAGAGGTTGGTGGTCACTATCACATCATATTTTTGCGGACGCAGAACCAGGTCGTACGCCATTGCATCAACCAGCATTTCAGTATAAGATATGCCGTTTTTCTTTGCAACACCGATAGCGATATCGCGGAAAAAAGAATCCGATTTTAATACATTTGCCTTATGCACTATGGTAATTGACTGTTTTCTTTCTTTTGCAAGCAGACATGCGCGCATTGCTATTCTCTCGCTGCCCTTTCTGGTAATAACCCGTGTGGTATATGCTGCGTCTTCATGCAGTTCCTCAATCCCGGAGTACATACCTTCGGTATTTTCCCTTACAATTACAAAATCGAATTTACCGGCGCAGGGCAATTTAACAGTTTTCAAAGGCACAAACGGCCGTATGTTGGCATATAAATCAAGTTCTTTTCTGAGGCGCACAAGTACACTTTTATAATCAGGGTCTGGCGGCGTGGTGATTGCACCGAAAAGCACGCAATCACATTCCTTGATGGTTTCAATATCCTCATCGGTAATTGCGCTCCCCGTGCGCTCCCACTTGCCATAGCCAATATCAAGAGGTACTTTTTCGATATCGAGCCCGAAGGCATCGAGTACGGTAAGAGCTGCCGGGATAACTTCCCTGCCTATGCCATCCCCCGGAACAATTGCGATTTTCATAAAGGGTTACGCCCCTTTATGACGTCCCGAGTCACGTCTAAACTGAAACTTCGGTTTACGCAGTGTTGGGGTATGCGCAGCATACTCCTCGTTTGGTAAAGCTTTCCCAAAGGTTTTCGGGAGGACGGGTCCGGGTATGGTGTACCATACCCGTCGTTTGAAAAGCGACACCTCGCTTTATGCGGTATCCACGTATGCCTGTGGGCATACGTGTCTGCGAAGTAAAGCAGCGCAACGGTTTTTGATAAAACTTTCCTAAAGTTTTTCATTATGCTCAGTATTTTTTGGATTTTCCGGTTGATTTTCAGGGTATTGACAGGGGTAATTTGCTGATTAAATTATCCATCGAATGTGTGAATTTTGGAATTACTACGAAAAGGACAATCAAAATTGTTATCGCTATGGCAAAAAACAGGTAGAAAGATAAACCCTGTCCAAAATATATCGTTTTTTTTCTCATAGTCCTCCAGTCTCAGTCTTTTGATTATTATCTATGCGATTCCCTTTTATAATCTTTACCAGCATCCGGATTGCATCCACAATATCATATTCTGAAGCTCCCCAGTGCACCACGACGCCGTCAATGCCGTTTATGTTCACCATACCTGATTTCTTACTCTGGCAGCATCGTGTGATAAATGGTTTTGTTGGCATGTAAAGCTCAGCTTTGAGGGGACACATATTTATATGTTTATAGACGAGATTGGGGAACCGCAGTTCAAAAATCTGTTTTGAGATATCGCATCCCACAAGGGTGGAATTATTCTCAATTTCGGTATCGGTATCAAGGTATTTTCCTTTGAGTTCCGAAGCATGACATGGGAAAACCATCTTATCCCCTTCAAACTTGCGAAGGTCTATGAGTTTTGTGGTGAACCTGATATTCAGCTCACCCAGTATCCCGCTTTTGACAAGCCTTTCTACTGCGAAAGAAAGCCACGGGGGTTCAGGCGGCGCGATGTCGATAACCTCAATCTCCACAACCTCATTGAGGCTGGGGTCCTGCACAAAAGTGATATGCCTGTCCATACCTTCAAAAATAACAGTGTTCACTTTACCACGGACAAGCGGTATTGCGGATTCAATGAGACGCGTCCTGTCATGGGAATCGAGTTTTTCCCCGAATTTCTTTATCTGGTTCCCTCTCGCCACCAGTTCAAGCGAAATTAGTTTTTTCATGAGGCCTTCTCCCTCGCTTTTTACTCTGTAGATTGAAAAGCCGGAAGGGAGGTCTGCTATCAGGTATTCTGTTGAAAAATAGATGGGGCAGCCAAGGCGCCCGGTCGGGTCGCTCCTTGTTACTCCCACACTTTTATAATCGGGAGGGAATATCATAAACTCACCTTTTTCCGGTGTTCCACAAGACCGCCGTCTGCAAGTATCTCGCGAAGGAAATCCGGAAGTTTTGTGGCTGGGTATGTCTTATCTTTATTTTTCACGATTCCTGTCCCAAGGTCGATTTCGATAATATCCCCTTCCATGCAGTCAATTCTTGCTTCGATGATGGGAAGACCTACGTTAATCGCATTCCTGAAAAAAATCCTGGCAAAAGATTCTGCAACGATGCATGCTATGCCTGCATGTTTCAAAGCAAGTGGCGCCTGTTCGCGGGATGAGCCGCATCCGAAATTCCTGCCTGCAACTATTATATCCCCTGTTTTTACTTTTTTTGCGAACTCCGGGTCAATCCCTTCCATAACATGGGATGCGAACACATTCATATCGGTGGTACGAAGATATTTACCGGGAATAATGACATCGGTGTCAATATTATCGCCGAATCTCCATACTTTTCCCGATATCCTGTTGATGTTTTTATTCATGGCTTGCTATGGATATTGTCTAAGGCAAGCATAATCATTTTGGTAAGGCATCACCTGTTGCGCCTGAGGATATAAACAGCAGCAAGTATTATTGTAATCAATGCT
Organism: Candidatus Methanoperedens sp.; assembly: GCA_023249105.1. GTDB lineage: Archaea > Halobacteriota > Methanosarcinia > Methanosarcinales > Methanoperedenaceae > Methanoperedens. Next base: position 27,389 of record JAHFDG010000044.1, read on the forward strand.
AAAATTATCGTTGTAAATGTCAGGATATCATTGAATCCGGTTGTTACAGGGGGTACAGGCGCTGGCGTTTGTACGGTTTCAGCCGGGATGATTCTTGTTGCGGCGGCAGTTGCTTCCATGGCTGCTGCCGCTTTTTCCAGTGAACCCGTAATCGCAAAAGGTGAGAATTTATCGGTTGTGGATAGATAATACTCAAATCCTATGTCCTCTTTTATCTTTTGAGTGGGCAATCGCACCCATTCGGAATCGTGGCGGTAAAGAGCGATATTACCCGGATTATTCTCATTTATCCAATTTTTTTTAACCCTGAAAGTAATCTCGGCATTTTTTATGTTCTTTGGCACAGCAAAGCCGGATGTTCCAACCCAGATGTTAATGTTTTTATAAACAATACCTGACGCCGGAATATTTATAAGAGTGGATGTATTTTTCAGCACTTCAACGGCAGTATTGATTTCCCCGGCATTGATATTACCTGTTATGTTAATGGATAATACAGGATTGCTGCTGTTGGTGAACCTGTATGATGTCATTTTGTCTTTGAAGATATGCAAATCGTATTTCTCTTTAACCTCGATATTGGTGGCGTTCTCACCAGAGGCTCCGCCGCCGCCCCCACCACCGCCTCCTCCACCTCCCCCGCCGCCACCATTCCCTCCCGAAGATAAAGTAGTAAAGCTCCCTTCTGCGCTTTCGGCGCTGTTTCCGCTCTGGTCGGTGCTGTTAACAATATAATAATATGTCGTGCTTGCGGTCAATCCTGTTAATTGCACGCTATGCGAGGTTACATTGGCAGTATCGTTTAAAGCAGAGGTATAACTTCCGCTGGCTGTGCCGTACCTGACGAGGCTCTGGGAAGCTTCATTTGTCGTTGTCCAGCTTATTGTGGCTGAACTTGTAGTTATCGAAGATACTGAAATCCCGGAAATAGTTGGGGGAGTAGTGTCAGCCAGGGGTGCAAAAATCGAAAAATGGCTCGTATATCCGGAAACTTTCCTGTTCAGGATATCCACGCTTGAATTTACTGTAATTTCCCAGCTATTTGAGGCTGTATTGTAAAACCACAGCCTGAGTTTTGTCTCATTTCCGGAGATAAGGGTGGAATTGTATTCAATCTCGATTTTCAGGGATTTGTCGAATGTAAGGTTTGAAAAATTCAAAGCCACGCCTGCCGAGGTTAAACCATCAAGTGAAGGAAGTTCCACCGGCGCAATAAGCAAGTCGCCTGTAACTCCTGTAGATGCAGAAATGGTTATGGAAGCATTGAATATTGTGGAATCGACCGTGAAATTAAATTGGGTCTTGTTTCCCACGCTTGTATTGACCTGCGCCTTGATTCCAAGAAGGATGCTTGCTGACGTATTGCTGTTGTTTCGTATATCCGTCACATTCACAGGCAGCCTGACTAAAGAGCCGCTTCTATTTGTGAAAGTTGTGCTTGTATTAAACTGCCAGATGCCGCTATTGTTTTCCAGTTCCTGGCTTGCATTGCCCCCAAGCTGGGTAAGATTCACCGTGACATTTTGAATATTACTCACATTGGCAAAATCATGTGTACTTACCTTCAGGGTGGTATTTTCAATCCCGTCCGGCTTTATCGAATCCGGGCTGGCTCTTGCCCATTCGATAACAGGCGGGGTTGTATCTGTTACATTGAGCAGGATGTTTGTGTTCTCTGAATTTCCGGCGCCGTCTGTGGCATTTACTGAAAGTGAGAAGTTCCCCACCGAAGTTGTATTGACCGTTATCTGCCATGTTCCGTTTAACGATGTGCCATTTACTAGTGCCATGGCGCTGCCTGACGAGCCGCCTATTGCGCTCTGGTTCACTGTTACCCGCGCAACGCCGCTTGTGTTATCGCTGACGTTTGCCCGTAATATAGAGGTTCCCGAACCTGCTTCTATCGTAGAATTGCTTGCGCTTGTGTTGATGATGCGCGGAGGGATGTTGTCCACGGTTACGGATAACCGGACGCTGTTGTTCACATTGCTGACATTGTCATAAGCCGTTACATTCAGGTAATATGTTCCGTCCGGGGCGTTTACTATTATGCTATTATTTATCCAGAATCCAGAATCTTTTAAGAGGGAAACATTGTTAAGAGAGGCGTTTATGGATGAAACATTTATGGTAGCATTCTTAACTCCTGAGATGGCATCTGTTATCGTCGCATTGAGGGTTATTCCTGTGCCGTTTTTAGCAGCAGTATTTCCGCTAATATAACCTGTCGGGTTTGCGATAACATACGGACCAACAGTGTCAATAGATAAAACTGCTGCGGACACATTTATTCGTCCTGCGCCGTATGTGTTATCATTTCCGGCAGCGCCCAAGTCTATTGATGTGCTGTTAAAAATATTTTTTATCTGGGCAGGTGTAAGATTTGTGCCTTGTCTTTGTGCAGCATGTAAAAGAAGTGCGACCGTACCTGAAACGTGGGGGGTTGCCATCGAGGTGCCAGAAGCTGGATTACTACCTATTAAAGCCGTATAACCATTGGTAATGTAATTCAATGAAGTGATACTTACTCCTGGCGCGCTGACATCAGGTTTTGTCAGAACTTCTCCATCGACTGTAATTGGTCCTCTACTGCTAAAAAATGCTATAGTATCAGTGCTGTCAACAGCCCCAACAGCAATTACGTTCTTTTCGCCACCAGGAAACTGTATCGTTCCTGACCCCGGACCGCTATTTCCTGCTGCCGCTATTACCACCACACCTGTATTTATTGCGTTATTGACCGCTGTGGTTATTGTAGCATCACGGTCTCCGCCCAGAGACATACTAATTATATTGACCCTGTTCTCCACCGACCACTGGATTCCACTTACTATATCGCTATCATAACAAACTCCAACACTGTTGCACACCTTAACCCCGAACAAATTCACATTCGGCGCCACACCCGTAGTTGTTCCTCCGCTTCCATTCCCACCAACTGTTCCAGCGACATGCGTCCCGTGACCATTATCGTCATAAGGTGAACTCCCGCTACCTACATAATCCATCCATTTAATGACCCGCCCAGCAATATCAGGATGCGAGGCGTTAATCCCCGTATCAATCACAGAAACATTAATTCCGCTGCCGTCAATCCCGAGTTCCCAGACCTTCGTAGCGTTTATGCGCTTTATTTCAGTGGTTGCACTATCTATCTGCCCCTGCGAGACCTGAACAGAAAAATCTTCCAGAATATGAACCTCGGAATCAAGCTCGATTCCTGCTACGTCATCGCGTTTTGATAGTTCCTCGATAAGTTCAGGCGTTGCATTCACAGCGATTGCATTTACAATCCAGAACTGTTTTATTTTGTCAGCTTTTCCCAGGTCTTTTTTTTCCTTCAATAAAGCCGAAAGTTTTTCCTGGCTCCCCTGTGCATGGCTCTTCATCGAGATGACCGCATTTTCTTTCGATAAGGTTTTAAAGGACGGCTGGTCTTTCAGGGTGATAATTACAGGAATATTCCCGCCCTTTGACATGCGAGATTTTACTTCAATTGCGGTTTTATCGCTTGCGGCTTCAGCTAAAAAAATACCGGACAAAAATAATAGAAGTACAGATGCCAGGATAGAAATAGAAATCAATTTCTTGAAAACTGGAAAATGCGCCTTTTTTTGAACCATTTGCTTACATATTTTTTACGGCAAGCATAATCGTTTTGGTTTAAAAAGAAAAAAAATCATGAAAATGAATTTAAAAAATAATACACGTATGGTTAAATCCATACGTGTGTGCGAGGCGGTTTTTCGCCTTATCTTCTCTTTCTGTCGTTGATTAATGAGGCTGCTAACAATGATATTGCAAAAACAGCCACTATTGCTTCAAACCCGGATGTCTCCTTCTTTGTCGGGATTGCTGTCGGCGTCGAAATTGCAGTTTCTCCAGGCTTGACTGGGGCCCCTGTTATCCCGGTATCTGGCGTTGCTCCAGATGCTGCGCCCGCTTTCGTTCCTGTTATGGCAAAGCTTGAGAAGCTGTCGGTTTTAGCTTCAAAGTATGTAAATGAACCATCTTTGCTTTTTTCAGTGGTTTCACGGTCAATCCATTTACTTCCGTCCCACTTTACCATCTTAACATCAGCTCCTGCAAGATTGTTGCTGGAGAGCCACGAATTCTCGACCTTGAATTTGATTATTGCTTCTTTTATCTTCTTTGTCCCGACTATGATGTTCAGGTTCTTATAAACAGTTCCGGGGGCTGAGACCGATACGCCTTTTGATGTGCCCTTGAGAGCCTCCACCCTCACTGCTATATCATTCTCGTTTTCTTTGCCTGTAATTACTAACTGGGTTATCCCGTGCTCGGCTGCAGAGAACGAGTAGGTTGTAGGCGTGTTAGCCACAAGGTTCTTATCATATCTTTCAGCCTTCTCTATATTGGCATAAGGCTCAGATGTGGTTAAACCGGCTCCGCCGGTGCCTCCGCTTCCACCGCCATTACCTCCGGAAGATGTTGTTCCTGAAATCGTGGGGCCAACGCCTGAGAAGTGCGGGATTCTGAGCCAGAGGGTGCCGTTTGTTGAGTCGATATAAACTGAAGACGAAGGATTTGTGGTACTTGGAGTTTGACCATTTGTAAACCATGCATCGGGGAATTCGCTGTAATCAGATGGTCTGTCTGCCGATGTATTCCCTGCACTCAAATCCCATATCGCATTCCAGTTTTCATCATAAAGTTTCCCGAGTTTAACACTTGAAACACTTAAACTGGAACTTATAGGAACCCCGATAAGAACTTCGTCGTAGATTTCAGGACCCTTGCTTCCAAATTTCCATGCCTGCTCTATTGCAGAGCCGCTTGCGCTTTCGTCAAATAAAGCATCGGGCGGTCCTGAAGCCAGCATATCAACGTTCTTGTAATGCACTGTTATCCTGGTGCTTGTCTGCTTTATTCGGAGACTTATCTTGCCGCCGCCCAGAACAACCTTAAAGGGATTAAATTCAGTCATGTTCTGTCCCGTTGTTGGGTCAGGCATGAGAGAGCAGCCTGATGCGGGGTTGGGAACATCGCATTCGGGCTTGCTTAGCAGCATGTCCATAAATATACCAGACAACTGGGTTCCATCAGGCTTTGTGTTATTAAACGATGCCAGGGTGATATTAACAGGTGAAGGTGCTAATTGAGTGGTGTTCTTTGAGGTTTTTATCGGCGCGAAGTCCTGCATGAATACGTTAATCTTCCTTATGTTTGCATTTAATGCAGGAACGGAGAATGAACCATTATCAGCCTGGTCAGCATCCAACATCCATTTGAAAGATGAGCAATTAGTACATGCAGTCGAGTAATTAACCTCCATCTCAACATGCGCAAACTTTTGAGTTATATTTGTACCGTCAGTTCCATTTATCAACTGGAAAGGCAACAGCCTGGTTGTTACGTTAGTTCGCCCGCCTGTGGATCTGTCCAGTGTAATATTTCCTACGTTTCCTAACAGTGGCGCTAATGAGAAGTTAAAGTTTGTTACATTGTCTTGTGAATAGTTAATTGTTATATTCCTGAATGACCCGTAATAGGCAGTGGAATTATATTTTGCTGTTGCAAATAGCATTAAGTTGACACCAGTGCCTTGCGCAGACCCCGGTAGCGTGATGTTGAAAAATCCGGTTGTGTTAGTAAATGTATTTGGCCATCCTCCACCCTGTTGCCATGCAGCCATATTTTCAGGCATGGGATGTTTCTTCGCCAGCATATCCCCGGGTTCCATCAGATAGGCTATTACATTCAGATTTTCAAAATTAGCCGAACCATCGGATAAAGTTGCATTACCTGAAACCCATTTGAATGCAACACCTGTGTCGAACGTTATGTTTACAGTATAGCTTGTATTTGCGTAATCAGAAAAATTATTTAAGTTATAGTATATTGGCAAGCTCCGATTAGGGAAAATCATGATAGAATAATTTCGTTCCCTCGGAACATGAACTGTGACATTCCCCTGCTCAACGTTAAAGTTTTCAGTTATCGGGTAACCTAATCTAGTGTCTTTTATCATATATGTAAAATTTTGATTGGCGTTCGTGCCGCCAGTCCTGTTTGTTGCGTTAAAGTTTATAGTGCCACCCTTTCTCAGGTAAAAATTCATAGGGCTAGCAGGCGCCATGGTTAGAAATGCAATCATTTGTTGCGGGAACTGCGGCAATGACTGACCGATATAGTCAAGAGTTCCAGTCGTTGCATTATTAAGATAATGCTTCAATACAGGTTTATACATATATTGTTGACCACTATATTGTCCGGTGACAGATACATTAAAAAATCCAGTTGCATCACTTGAATTATAAAACGTTGTTTGCAGTGATGGCCCTTGTTGCCCCCCCATCGAATAAACCTCGATGCTAACATTAGTATTATTTAATGCGACATTTGTTTCATTAGACGTGTTTCCCCTGAAATAAAAATCCGCATCCGCCGTCCCTGCCAGCATGCCGAAAAGCAGAAATGCCGAAAGCAGAGTTACAATAAGCTTATTACAAATCGTGGGGTTAAGGGGTGAGCGCAAGCCCCCGGCTTCAGCCGTGGGGATAGCGAACCCCTTAGTACCAGCGACTACATCGTTTTATAGTAGTAGATAACTATATACATAACAACAA
>JAHFDG010000097.1 GCA_023249105.1 Candidatus Methanoperedens sp.
GCAAATCCACAAGATAAAAGAAGCTCTCCTTCATCTTGGTCTTTATTACGATGGTAGAAAGAGGCTCACCAATTGGAGTAAGTGCTGCACCGAGTCCGATGGCAAAGCATGCGATAATCGTCAGATTCACCATCGTCTTACGATTGAGATGCAATGCGCTAATTATTTCAACAAGCAGGAGCGCAGCAATTATGGCGGTGATCACGCTTGAGAGCAGACCCAGCACAACGATGACCGCAAAGACCACTATTTTTAGCGGTATTCTTGCCAGTATTTTCTGCATTATGGTGCGGATATGCCCGCGTCCATAGTGGAAAATAAGTCCTGCAAATAGCACAGCAAGTGATATTTCGATGGGATCGACAAGTGCTTTTTCGACCAGATGGAAGTTCCAGGCGGGCAAAGTCTCCTCAGCACCTGATCCTGAGCCTGGGGATACTTTCAGGAAGAAAGAGTTCACTGTTACTGCCAGTACACCCATTGAGAAAAGGAAAATCTCAAGGTTGTGTTCGATTTTTTTGATCAGAAAAGGACCAAGGAGGACGATAAGGAAAATTACACCTAATCCTCCTGCAACTGTTGAACTAAACTCCAATGTCATTGTACCTGCATTTATTCGATATTATGTCGCTATATCACATTCCGGCTGTAATCAATATTGCCACGATACCCAGAACAAGACTCACAAGAAAGCTTGTTAGTGCATCCTTTGGAAGTACGCGCCTGAACTTGGGGTCATGGAATCCTTCTATTGTTCCACCGACGCCATAAGATGGAACAACAGCATTAACATAGAAAACACCCATTGTAAATACGCCCGCAACTGCAACAGCGCTTGTTGTGCTAATCAGCGGGCTGTATATACCTATTAAGACGTAATATATCAATGCCCCTCCAATTCCACCAAGTGCAGCCCCTATTACTCCGCTTACAAAACATACAGTCGGAATTCCCTGCCCCTGGGTTCCTTTTGACATATAGATATCCTGGCGTTCGTGTGTTACTGGGTCGCGTTTAACCTGCGCTGATGCAAATGGCACACCTACGCCATAGGCATATATCAAACTGGCAGCAAACATCGCGCTTGAGATCATGATCATAGAACCAACTGCACCAGCTGCCAATACTAAACCCATTGGAGCGTTTTCAACATTAGAATACATATAAGCTGCCGTTATCAATCCAACAAGCCCGGAACCTGCCGCAAGTTCCACGGTTCCAGTTCCTATACCTGTAGCCTGTGCCATTGCTGCAGGTGCACCCCCCACGGGGACAAAGTGTACACCTATACAAATGAGTGTGCCGCTGATGGCTATTAAAAGAATATTTGTCAATGTTGTCGGATCAAGTAATGAAATATCCACCATTTTAATTCACTCCTTTTTTCGTATCTTTAATGTGTCTCCGTCGTTTTTGGTTTCAGTCCATATACTTAAAAGCAGTGAGAAACCATCGATACTATTCATGAGCCAGGATTTGGCTGTTTTAACGGTTTGCTTCGGGATGGATAAAAGTTCAGATTTCATGTATTGTTTTCCTCCTTTTTTAAACAGTAATCACCATAAGAAATCATAGTGAATGATGTGCCTGTTTGATTGGCTATAAGTATCAAATGTTATAAATTTTTCTATTTTGTGATAGATTGTTATTAATTTAAACTTGGGAATTTTAAAAAGGTTCATAGAAAAAGATAATACCCATGAAAAAACAATGAATATCAAAAAAGAAGAAATAATACAGAATGGATAAAGAAGACCCCCTTTATAAAAAACTGCGTATCCTTGTAGTCATATTTGTAATTCTGGCTTCTATTGCAGCCATAATACATTTCCCCTCAAAAAGTGAAATTCATACAAATAAGCCTTGTGGCAACCTTGAAGATAGTTCATTGATGCAACAGCAATCCCAAGAGGAAAACACCCGGGATCAATTTAACTGCTTGCCGTATTCTAATAAAGAACTGATTAATTTATTTATTCTGGGAATTATCAATATTGACGAGTTATCAATGTGGGTTCTGGGAGTGGACAGAAGACTGGTTGTATTAAAAATGATGCACGAAAAAAGGCTGATACAGGCATCTGATATAGCTGATTCGACTGACAGGTCATTGCAGAATATCAGTTATGCAATGCGGGAACTGGAAGAACAAGGGCTGATTCAGTGTCTCACTCCGGAAAAGCATACGTGGAAGAAGTATATTCCGACAGAAAAAGGAACAGAGGTATTTGAAAACCTCAAGAAAAATTATCTTATCGGCAAATAATTGGACTTGCTTGAATAATCAACCTCTGCACTTAAGCATTTTAATTCTTAATTCTATCACAAGATAGAATATTCCTGCGAATACAAAAAACATTAGTGGTCCAATAAACACTTTTATTGATTTTTCCATAAATTCTCCCAATCAAGATTTTAATTTATCTTAATCTATTTTACTACCATTATACTCTATTTTCCGGTCTTTTTCTGAGACCAAGATTTAGCTATTTGTTACGATTTGCTTTGGGATGGACAAAAGTCCAGATTTTGTTTCCTCCTATTTTAAAGATTAATCACCACATAGAGCCAATGCGATTGATAAATCCGTTTAAAGAACAATAATTTTTAGATATTATAAATCTTTCTAATTTGTGATAATTTGTTATTAATTATATATATTTTTATCTTTTTAGTATCGACTTACAAAAGAATCGAGTCAAACTAAAGTAGATCCACTTCACCAATCATTCAATCTACGCAAATAGCAAAAGGTAAATATGTTGTGTTATAATCTTAGCGAATCTTAACCTGTCGAAAGGAGAATCCCGATGAAATTTATCGATGATAAGGCAATAGAAGCCTATGTTAAAAACTTTGATATTAAACAGATGCTCATTATTCCAGCAATACTGCTTTTGCTATCGCTTTCCATACTGGCGTACACAACCTATAAAACAGGCGCGCCTGTGGAACTCGGGTTGGAATTCAAAGGGGGCACGGCGGTATTTTTTGACAGTGCAAAACCAATGGACCAGCTGGAAGCAGAATACAAAATATTCCCCGGGGTTCAGGTGAGAGAGTATGGCGGAGGTGAACGGAAATTAATGCAATTCGGTCCGATGTCCGATTCACAGAAAGATGAACTGATAACGAAAATAAAATCGGAATTTACAAATGTAGAGCTAAGGAATATGGGAGAAGCATTTAGCAAAACACTCCAAGGGCAGGCGGTTAAAGCCATAATTATTTCGTTTTTATTCATGGGGATAGTCGTTTTCATCATATTCAGGACTTTTGTCCCATCCATAGCTGTATTGATTTCAGCCTTTGCGGACATAGCATTCGCAGCCGCAATGATGGATGTATTCGGGATTGTACTTTCACTCGGGACAGTGGCTGCTCTTTTGATGCTTATCGGTTATTCTGTGGATACGGATATCCTGCTGACTACCCGGCTGCTTAAACGAAAAGGAGAATTAAACGATAAGATAAAAGACGCCATGAAAACAGGTTTGACAATGACAACAACTACACTGGCTGCCCTGATTGCGTTATTTATCGTATCATCAGGTTCTTACCTTGTTTCGTCATTTACACGTATCGATATTATCCGCGACATATCAGTAGTTCTTATTTTCGGCCTTATCGCAGATATTATAAACACCTGGATGACCAACCTTGGTATCCTTAAGTGGCATATTGAAAAAGGAACCCAAAAGACGGAAAAAGCAATTGAAAAACCAAAAAAGAAGAGGCAGACATCATGAACGAAGAAGAACCTTTTTACAAGAACTGGCGCGTCCTTTTGCTCGCTGTAGTTATTCTGGGCTCAATTACAGCTATCACCGTATCATACTCTAATGGTCAATTAAATATCCAGAACAATTTAAAGTACGGCCTTGATCTTGACGGTGGTTCATGGCTCCAGGTGCAGCTTCAGGGAGCCATAGCTCAGGTGGATGCAGATGCCGGGAAGATTGTCCAGGTCGAATTCGCAAGGTTGCTAAACGATCCTTCCATAAAAATAGATGAAGTCACAGCAGCTTCTGTTACCTTTACAACATCAACGGAAATTACCCAGAAAACCATAGATTCATTCGGATTTGGCCCATCTACACTATCGGTCGCCCCGTCCGGGGGAACACAGGTAACACTTCAAACAAACAAGGATTTTTTAATCCAGACATACCTGAAAAACAAACTGGGCGCTGATGTCAAGCAAGTCCCGGGCAGATTCCCGACTTTTGAGATAAGAAAAGCCGTAACAGAAGAATCATTGAATGCTATTTTACAGCCCGTTGGCGGAAAAGTCGTCCCGCCATTCAGGGAGGGTGTGACCGTAGAAACCCGCGATGAGACAAAACAGAGGCTTGAAAACAAACTCAACCCCATAGCACTTAAGCAAATAACGATAACGCCAATAGGCGATAATTATTTACTTATCGACCTGCCGGGAGTATCCATAGAAGAAGCAAGAAAACTTGCGCTTACACCTGGAAAATTTGAAATCAGGATACAGTCTAAAGGTAATGAGACAGAACACGTACTTTTCGGAGACCAGATAACTGGGGTAGGAGTTCCGCAGAAAGAGAAAGGGGATTCATGGGGTGTATCCTTTGAACTCACAGATGACGGGGCTAAAGCACTCAGGGATGCAGCTATACAATATGGGGCTGTTACAAATCCCGCTGCGCATTATCTCAGTATGTATCTTGATACTAAGCTTGTATTTGATGCGCCGCTTGCTGTTGAGCTTGCAAAGAACATTCAGAGCGTTCCTGTGAGAAGCCTGGTAGCTACAACTGGCCCCGGTGACACGGGACAGGAGAAAGCAAAAGAGCTCCAGCTTCATTTGAGAGCAGGCGCATTACCTGTCCAGGTGAAAGAAGCAGGTTCCGGGGAAGTCTCAGCGCCTCTTGGCAGCAAATTTAAAGAGCAGGTCTTAATTGCCGGAATAATCGCTCTGGTATTGGTAGCTTTTGTAGTCTCTCTCAGGTATAAACAGCCAAATATCATAATCCCGATGCTTTCAACGTCCTTCAGCGAAGTCATCATAATCCTTGGATTTGCAGTTCTTTTCGGACTCCAGCTTGACCTTGCCACTATTGCAGGTATTATTGCTGTAATAGGCACTGGCATAGACCATCTTATAATCATAACTGATGAAGTGCTTGCAGGCGGCGCCATGCCCCCGGACAAGGTGTACAAATCCCGTCTCTCAAAAGCGTTTAATATAATTTTTGCGGCTGCAGCCACGGTACTTGTAGCTATGCTGCCTCTTATATTTTTCATGGATTCAAGCGCCCTCCGTGGCTTTGCTGAAATCACTATCGCCGGTGTGTTCATTGGTGTCTTTCTGGCAAGACCTGCATACGCGGTTGTTATCAAAGGAATGCTTCGGGAAGATACCAGCACAAAATTTGTTGAAGAGGATTAATCAAGCATACAATTAAGTGATAACAAGACCAATCATTTAAGCAGCGAGGTTAGTTTATGAAGACAAAAGTCTTAATAATGGGCGCTGCAGGGCGGGATTTTCATAATTTCAATGTTTATTTCAGGGACAATGAACATTATGAGGTGGTGGCTTTTACAGCCACGCAGATTCCAGGAATTGCCGGGCGCCGTTACCCCGGGGAACTGGCAGGTTCGCTGTATGGGAACGGTATCCCGATATATCCCGAAGAAGAACTGACACGTCTCATTGAGGAGCATAGTATCGACCAGGTGGTTCTGGCTTATTCAGACCTTTCGCATGAAACGGTTATGCAGAAAGCTTCTCTTGTTCTGGCAGCTGGCGCTGATTTCAGGCTGATGGGAACTGAAAGCACGATGCTTAAGTCAAAAAAGCCTGTGATTTCAGTATGCGCCGTGAGAACCGGCGCTGGCAAAAGCCCGACATCACAAAAATTGGTGGACATATTGAATGAAAAAGGGTTCAGAGTGGTTGTGGTGCGCCACCCCATGCCTTATGGCGACCTTCTTAAGCAGGAGTGCCAGCGGTTTGCTTCGATAGAAGATTGCGTGCGCAACGAATGCACCATCGAAGAGAGGGAAGAGTATGAGCCTTATATCTGCTGCGGAAGCGTGGTTTATAGCGGCGTTGATTTTAAGAAAATCCTGAGCGCTGCGGAAAACGAAGCTGATATAATTATATGGGACGGTGGTAACAATGACATCCCTTTTTACAAGCCCGACCTCCATATCGTAATTGCAGACCCGCACAGGGCAGGGCACGAGCTGACATATTATCCGGGCGAGGTGAACGTCCGTCTTGCGGATGTGGTTATTGTGAACAAGGTGGATTCAGCAAGGAAAGAGGATGTGGAACTTGTTATCAAAAATGTCAGTTCCATAAATAAAAAAGCAATAATCATGAAAGCCAATTCCGCAATAACTGTCGATAAACCTGAATTAATAAAAGGGAAGCGGGTTCTGGTCGTGGAAGACGGACCCACTCTTACCCACGGAGGAATGGCTTTTGGCGCTGGTGTTATCGCTGCAAAAAAATACGGGGCTAAAGAAGTGATTGACCCGCGCCCGCATGCTGTGGGCTCGATTTTGAAAGTTTATGAGGACTTCCCGCATCTTGGCGCCGTGCTTCCTGCTATGGGCTACAACGATGCGCAAACTAATGAACTGGAAACGACCATAAATGCTTCGGATTGCGATACTGTGATAGCTGGCACGCCCATCGACCTTGGCGGGCTGTTGAAGCTGAATAAACCTGTTGTGAGGGTCAGGTACAGGATTGAGGAAGTGGGCATCAAACTTGAAGATATAATAGATGAATGGTTAAAATCCAAATGTTTGTATTCATCAGCGGTTAAATGATTTATGAAACTCATTATCTTATCCGACACCCATATTAAAAAAGGAGAGTCGCTTCTTGCGCATCTTCCTCAGGATTTGATATCTAAAATGAAACGTTCAGGTATCATAATCCATGCCGGGGATTTTGAAACAATCGAGTGCTACAATGAGCTTCAAGGTCTGGGGAAGCTCGTTGCTGTTCATGGTGATACCGACAGTCCTGAACTTATGAGGTTCCTTCCTGAGCGCAAGGTCATTAAAGTAGGGGATGTGAGAATCGGGATAATTCACAAAGGGCAACTCACCTCAGAAAGCACGGACGGGCTTCGCTATCTTGCAAAAGAGATGGGTGTGGATGTACTCGTGTTCGGGCATTTCCATCATCCCATCGTTCAAAAAACCGATGTGCTACTGCTCTCACCCGGAAGCGCCACAGTTCCTGGGATAGCAGAACCAAGCGCAATCGAGCTTGAAATAATAAAAAATACCGTGAAAGGGAAAATAATCCGGTGCAAAGACAATGTGTGCAGTTATTTCGAATATGAGAAACCTCGTAGCTCGTTGCCACATTCAGGTTAACACTTCACATATCCGACCTTCGGTATCATGTCCTAATTTTCCTATTTCATTTACTTCTATACAGGCTGTCCCAAAACCCCCAATAGTAAAATAATTCAATAAGTCCTGCTTATCCAACAATACTTTCTGACCCTATGATCTTAATAACTCGTTGAAATGGTCAGTTAGTTCTTGAATATA
>JAHFDG010000132.1 GCA_023249105.1 Candidatus Methanoperedens sp.
ATATGTTCTCGCCCGTACTAGCCCTCCAATCACCTGTCAGATCCATTGCCAACGTCGTGCTCAGAAGAAGCGCAACTATTATTGGCGAGAGAAACAACCTTACCATTTATCAACCTCCTTCTTAATTATGTTATGCTGTTTTGAAATATATACATGCTCTTGATCTGGCCTCCAGCAAGCGACGCGCTCTAGGTTGCATCCACGTAGCACCGGACCACTGAATATCGCTGTTCTGGCCAGAATCCGCGCAGGCTCCTCTCAACCACAAAAAGTCCTTTCGCAAGAACCATCAATGCGCTACCAGGAGAGCGGAGTTGGCTGCACCCAAAGAAATTGTGGACCCTGGTTGATCAGCCCATATTTCGCAGTAACGGTTTGAACATTCCGGATTTTCCAGTGAGTTTTATTGATAAGCTATTTTAATAGCTAAGCCATCTTCTCCATCGAAGGGGAAGTAGCATGGAAATCTCGACAAGCTCTATTGATCATTTTGGCATGATTGCAGGAGTCTTTGATGAGCTCAATATTAGTCAAATTATAGATCGCGTGCTTCCAAAAACCAGACATCATAAAGCTAGTCATTCTGCAATCGTAAAGGCTATGATTCTGAATGGCCTTGGCTTTATTGAGTCGCGTCTCTATTTTTATTCAAATTTTTTCATAGGACTTCCTACAGAGAAGCTGCTAGGAGAAGGCATTGCACCATCTCACCTGAATGATGATACGCTATCGCGAGCGTTGGACGCGATTTACAAATATGGTCCAACGGAGCTATTTAGCGAAATATCTCTTCAGGCTTTAAGCAAAATGACTGAGGAAACGCATCTGCTTCATGCAGATACAACGAATTTTTCGATGTTTGGAAAATATGAAGGAGATGCGCCAGATGGGACAGACTCAATCAAAATCACTTTTGGGCACGCAAAAGATAATCGAGTAGATCTCAAGCGCTTTGTTCTAGGCATGGTTGTGAATCAATCTGGCATTCCTCTTTTTATGCAGTCGTTTTCTGGAAACAAATCTGATAAAAAAAGTTTGATTGAAATGATCCAGAGGCTGAGAAATTCTGTTTCCTTAAAAGACTCCGATTACTGGGTTGCCGATAGCGCTGTCTATACAGAGGAAAATATTAATCTGCTGGGAACGGATCTGCATTGGATTTCTCGCATTCCCGAAACAGTTGGGGTAGCAAAGGAATTGGTATCAGCAGAACTGGAGATGACGTCTGCAATAGATGTGCGTTATGCATATCATGCTACTTCTATAAATTATGGGGGGATCCCTCAGAAGGCCGTGGTTTTTTGGTCAAAGGAGATGCAAACCAAACAAGAGGAAACTTTTGACAAAAACCTTCAAAAGAAAGAGGCAATGGCAAGGAAAGATCTCAATTCGTTGAAGCGCCAACGATATGCATGTGAGCCTGACGCAATGAGCGCGGCTAAGAAATGGATTTCAGATCATGCTATTTTTTTGCTCAAAAATCTTAGGATCTACACGGTTCTAAAACGTGACGAAAGGAAGAGGGGTAGGCCAAAGAAAGATGAGGCTAGAAGCCTTAAGTATGCAATAGATGCGGATATGGAAATTGATCAAGCATCTGTATCCAAGGAACGCCAAAAATTGGGCAGGTTCATACTCGCGAGCAATGATTTGAATCTCGATTCTGAAACCATGCTCAAATATTACAAGGGACAGCAGGTGGTAGAGAGAGGTTTCCGCTTCTTGAAAAATAAGAGCTTTCATGTCTCCGAAGTATTCCTAAAGAAGGAAGAGCGCATTGAGGCGTTAGCAATGATCATGGTTCTTTGCCTATTGATTTATTCTTATGCAGAGTGGAAGCTTCGAAAAAAGCTCAATGAGACAGGTAACAGCGTCCCTAATCAACTTAAGAGACCAACTCAAAAGCCAACTATGAGATGGATATTCCAACTTTTTATGAGAGTTACATTAATAATAGTTGTTGAAGGCGGACAGGTGATTAGCCGGCAGATAAAGTTAAGCGATACTCAAAGATTGGTTCTGGATCTACTCGGAACGAACTGCAAAAAATATTATGGATTGGAGTGTTAATGCGAAATATGGG
>JAHFDG010000098.1 GCA_023249105.1 Candidatus Methanoperedens sp.
TTTCGATTTCCTTTTCAGTCAATTGTAGTTTCGAGCGATGGCTTAAAAATGGCATATTATTATATTAGCGCTCTTTACTAATAAATATTGTTATGCTATTTTGGAATCGTTATACTAGTAAGAACGCGATAGGGATGTTATCTGGAACTATAAATGCCAAAGAAAATGCAAAACAACAGAAATGAAACAATGGTTGAAAGTCATATTGAAGATTACATGATCTCTGCCGTGTCATCTGAAAATTTGAATTGGCTTAAAGCATCTTATAAGTTTCATACTTATGCATATCGAGATCCACGATCTGCATTTTCAACATCTGTTGGATTGCCAGTGGTTTCTCCAACTACACTTCTACTTGGAATAGCATCTACTCTATTTCGAATGGGATTAGCAGATGAAGCGAGGTCATTTTTAATGGTAGCTCATAAATGCAAAGTAGTAATTGATGCGCCAGATGGGGTTATTTTCTTTAGAGCATTTCATCAACTCAGACGGTATGAAACCGATAAATATGATAAATATAATCCTAGAATTGGGATGACAAATATTAATCAAGGCACACGAGAATATGGCTTAGTTGACGGAGCAATGACAGTTTATGTAGCCGTTCCAAATGACCAAATCGAACCTGCTAAGACAGCACTCACCAACTTGACACATCTTGGAACGCATGACTCACTCTGCGCTCTTGAAGGAGAGGTAGAATTCTCATCACCATTACAAATAATATATATGCCAAGTAAAGAATTTGCTACAAAAATTCACCAAGATGGATTAGCTATCTTAGAAAAAGGCGTGACTATTATCACACTCTCGTGTTTCAAAAGCGCGATTCAACCTGTAAGTCAACACTGGTGGATGAGTGGTGGGGATGATGATACTGAGCTTTTGAGTTATACAATTCCTGGCAGATTTGATGGAACTACACGAGGAAAGATTTATCGAAAGAACTAATCATCCAGTCTGCGACATTGCGCCGCTCCTCATGCCCGCGCTCCCCCGACCCGCCCATACACACTCCCCGCCACGCAGCCGGAACTTTGCGGACTTTGCGCCATTTGCGGTGGGTATGGTTCATACGCTTTCATGTTTGGCGCCCCCTCCTCCGCAACAATCCTGCGCCCCACAGCCAAGGCGCGCCAGCGGCACGGCGCCGCAGGTAAAAACAGACTGCGAGCGATAAGCCTGTGCATTAAATCTGCGTTCATCTGCGTTTATCTGCGGTTATCTGCGGTTTGTATTATTCAATGTATGAAGGAGGTTGCTTCGGTAACATATCGGCGCCGCTCTGTCTAAATTATTGCCAGACTTTCAACACTGCTTCACCTGCGCCAGCCCATGCGCCCCCTCATGCTAGCCCAGCGCCGCGCAGCCTTTGTGGACTCTGCGCCCCTCGCATTTCTCGGACGGCGCCACGGTATAAAGAGGCGGGTGAGCACGATATAAGCCTGAGCATCAAATCTGCGTTTATCCGCGTTCATCTGCGGTTAATTTTTACACAGCCTTCATCTTCACCGCAAACGCCCTGCCAAACTCCACGCACTTCTCCAGTTCCTCCTTCGTAGGCTGCCACTTGAATTTAATGCCTTCCTGAAGTATCTTCACCTTAGCTTTCTCAAGGGTTTCCTCAATGAGCTTCACGTTCTCCCCGCTCCAGCCGTAAGAACCGAAAGCTGCGCCAACCTTGTTCTTGAACTTCAATCCCTTCAAATCCTCAAGTATGGGCTTAATCGTAGGCAGGAGACCATTATTCAATGTGGGTGAGCCGATAATGATTCCTCTGGTTTTGAAAACCTCAGTAAGCACATCGTTGCGGTCGCTCACAGCCATGTTGAACAATTTGAATTTCACGCCTTCTTTCGCAAGCCCCTCTGCTATCGCCTGCGCCATTTTTTCAGTGGCGTTCCACATGGTATCGTATATTATAACAGCAGAACCGTCGTTGCCACCCGATGCCCATTCATAATATTTATTCACGATTTGCAGCGGGTCTTTCCTCCAGATAATACCATGGCTCGGCGCGATAATATCCACGGGAATGTTCAGCTTTTTGAACTCTTCAATTTTCCTGATAACAAGGTCTGAAAAAGGCGTGAGGATATTCGCATAGAATTTGATGGCTTCCTGGTACACTTCTATCATATCAACTTCATCATTGAACCGTCCTGATGAGGCGTAATGCATGCCGAAAGCGTCATTGGGCATGAGGATATTCTTACCAGTAAGATACGTAAACATGCTGTCAGGCCAGTGGAGCATGGGAGCGGTGACAAAAACAAGACTGTTCTCACCGAGGCTGATGGAGTCGCCGGTTTTCACTATCTTGAAATTCCAGTCCTGGTGATAATGTTTGGGAATACTTTCTCTTCCCTTGTCCGAAACTACTACCGTGGCATTGGGGATGAGTTTCATCAATTCGGGAAGCCCGCCTGAATGATCGACTTCGGCATGATTCGCTATCACATAATCAATTTTCCCGACATCGATTATTTTTCCAATGTTCTCTATCATCTGGCTGGAATAAGGACCCCAGACCGTATCGACAAGAGCTATTTTCTTATCGATTATCAGGTAAGCATTGTATGTAGTGCCCCTGTGCGTTGAATATTCATGACCGTGAAACTTCTTTATATTCCAGTCCACGACTCCAACCCAGTACACGCTTTCTTTTAATTCTACTACCATTTTATCATACTCCGATTTGTTATTTAATCAAGTTTGGTTCTGATTTATTAAATGCTTCTTAAAGTATCTATTGCCTTCAGTCCGCATTTATCAGTGTCACTTTCATCTACGGTTCTTATTCGATGCATTTGATATCTGTCGAGTGGCATTTCGGACAGCGAAGATTGGTGCCTATACCTTTGAATTTCTTGCTGCACTGGTTGCATTCATACTGGCGCGGTTCCATGCCGCCTTCAAGCTCTACTCCAAACGAATCTCCTACGCTACACATATTGCCTCCTTATTTTTTATTTTACACGCTAACAGTGAACCCACTCGCCTGCATAATTCAAGCTCTTCGTCACCCGGCATCCTCTTTATATTCAAATCTTTTATCATTTCCACGCCATAGGATGCCAGTTTATTGTTTATCCCCTCTGTCGCTTCAAGGCTCCAGCCATAAGAACCGAAAGCAAGACCGACTTTTCCAGCTAACTCGACATCTGCCAGGCTATTAAGGAATTTCTGAACAGTAGGCATCATGACATGGTTATAATTCGGGGAACCGATTGCGATGGCATCAGCATCATTAAGGTCATTCCTGTTTGCATAATTTACATTTTTCAGCATAGTTTCAATGCCCTCTGCTCTCGCGCCTTCTTCAATCGCCTGCGCCATACGCTCGGTATTGTGCGAACCTGTGCCATAGATGATTACAAGTTTTGGCATGCTCCCACAAATTATAATTATCATTCGTGGTATTTCTACTTTGCCTGAGTAGAAACTATTATAGTTAAAAACATAACAATCACAAACAAAATCTTTGCGACCTTTGCGTGCTTTGCGGTGAATAAAATCGCACACTGCAAAGTCAGCCAAAAACCACGGTTCATAGATAACAATGAAAATCAACAAAATGAACAATAACAGCGAACTAATACGAACTCGTACGAACTCCGGCGGCGTGAGTTCGTATCAGTTCGTACGAGTTAGTTGTTGATTTTTCATACCATACGCAAAGTACGCGGAGAATTCAATGATGTTTTTAAATGAGAACAAAGATGATAGACCCGGTTAATAATTTTCAAATTCCCCAAGAATGGGTTGCAAGAGCCAAAATGCCCATAGAAGAACTCGCCCAGAAAATATCCAGCGGGCGCTATGTGCTCCTTTCAGACGGGTCGCTTTTGCGGCGGGGTTACACCACAGGAACAACTGCTGCGGCTGCGGCAAAGGCGGCTGTTCTATCATTGAAAAAAGAGGTATCGGAAATATCTGTTCTCACGCCAATCGGGATACGTGTTACACTTCCTGTCCAGGCGTCGCATGGGAAAGCGTCTGCCCTCAAAGACAAGGGCGACCACGCATCCGATGTGACAGGAGGAATTGAAATTATCGCACAAGCCAGGGAATATGGGACTATTGTAATAAAAGCCGGCGCCGGGATAGGTTCAAAAAAAGGCAGTCCTGCAATCAATCCTTCCCCGATGCGACAGATAGAGGAAGCAATAAAAGAAGCGCTGGCAGAAACAGGACAGGAAGGCGCTCATGTCACTATTTCTGTCCCGAAAGGAGAACAAATCGCAAAGCTAACCCTGAATGAGAAAATTGGCATAACGGGAGGAATATCTATTCTGGGCACCACGGGATTTGTGGAACCGTGGAATGAGCATCTGGGCGAGACAAAAGAAGAGCTTATCCGGAATGCAGAAAAGATTGTCCTTACTACAGGGAGAATCGGGATGCGTTTTTCCCACATGCTTTTTCCAGATTATACCGTTATACTTATCGGGAGCGATATTTCCCGGGGTCTGGCTGCCGCAAAAGCAAATAGCGATGTAATAATTTGCGGGCTTCCGGGACTGATTTTAAAATGGGCGTCTCCAGCTCTCTTAAAAGACAGCGGTTATCTCACAGTCAAGGAAATGATAGATGATAATCCTGGAAATCCTCTCATAGACGGTGGACTTTCGGAAGCTGTCAATGCTTCAGGAAAAAGGGTTGTGCTTTTAAACAGGAACGGGACAATACTGCGTGATAGTGGTGATATAAATTGAAAATTGTGGGCGTAGGCGCAGGTCCGAATCTCCTGACTCAGGAAGCAATATCGGCAATCGAGAGCGCTGAAATAATATTCGGCTCAAAACGGGCGATTGAGCTTGCAAGAAAGCATATAAAATGCGAAGCCCATGAGATTTCGGATTATACATTAAAATCGCTGCCCGAAAATGCAGTCGTTCTCTCAACCGGTGACCCGATGCTCTCAGGTCTTGGAAAATATGCGAGGGAAGGGGATGAGATTATCTCCGGGATTTCTTCGCTGCAACTGGCTTCCACAAGACTGCGCCTTGATATTGAGAATCTTGTTGTGATTTCTGCGCATTCGCGTGAAATCGAGCATGTAAAAAAACAGCTATTGATGCAGCTTCGAGCAGGGAAAAATGTTTTTCTTCTTCCTGATTCATCCTTTGGTGCGGTTGAGGTTGCAGATTTTCTTTTATCTGAGCATTTACCCAGGCGGATTTCAGTGTGCGAGAGGCTGGGGTTTTCTGATGAGAGGATAGATACAGGCACGACCGAAAAGCCACCGCATCCCGAATCAGATATGTACTGCCTGGTAATTACCGGGTAATTCATTCTATTAATGGCTGTGGGGTGTAGTTTTTCTGGCTGAATTTTTTATTTGCTTGCAAAGAATGAATTATGGTAGCGTTGAATAAGCCGGAAAATCTTTGAAGAATTTTTTTCTGTTTTATTTTTTTCCGCAATTAAAGTTTCATCATGCCCATAGCCAAGAATCGCAAGTAATAGAATAATACCGAGTCCCCCAATAATATAGCCAATAATGGCGCCGATAATTGCCATAAAAATTGCTCCTGAAAAGACTACATCAACTGTATCCTTATTCTTTCCCCAATCACGAATAATTAGAATCAACTTCATAATAAAAAAACTTATCAAACCTGCAATTGAGCCATTCTGTCCACTAATCCAATAACTAGATACACCAATAATCACAAAAGCAATTGTCCATAAATATGCCAGTCCTTTACTCGTTGGTTCATCGGTTTTTGTCCTGAATGAATTACTCACAAAATAACCTGACATTGCAGATATCGGGATAATAAACAGGGGAATTGTAACAATATAATTACCAACAAACCTGTCAATATTTTTTGTAACGATTACACCAAAAATAATCCCGATAAGTGCCCCTATGAATATACTTTCACGAATATAATGACATTTTTTTCTAATCCTGAACACCGCATTTATAACTATAAAAACTAACCCAAAAACTGTACCAAGAAATGCACCAAAAAGCGGTCCGCCTTTTAAAGCATCAACCGGCTCACCCAGCAAAATTGTAACTACCGTACCGCCGAAAATACCTTTATACGCAGTACCAAAAATCGCACCCACAATTAAACCAGAAAGAATCACACCCGCAAAAATTGCAAGGCTGCTGATTGTGAAACCCGTCCGTTTTCTAAGAATGAATCCACAAAAAATCCCGCTGACTGTGGCACCAATTATTATAAAATTTAGTGGCGCCATTATAGTGGATTCAAAATACCCATTCAACATTAAAGCCAATAATAATCCGCTAATTCCACCAATTACAATGCCAGACCATGGATAAGTTCCTGCCCCATAAGTTCTTGCTTTGTCTTTTTTAATTGTTTGGCCAGCAAAGCCAGGATGATATGTTGATTTATCTGGTGCGGGGGTGGATTTTGTATCCTCCATACCTGAGTTCTCACTTTCTGGAATATAATCAGACCCGTATGCTATGCCTGCATCTATGCATAATTGTTTGGAAACAAGGGCAAATCTACCATCAGGAAGCTTGACAATATCTTTTATATGAGTAGTCCCTTTGTTTTTTCTGCCTTTATATGGTCTTCCGTTCAAAGAAATCGGCTTTTCACAATTGACCGCACCCTTATAAGTTCTAAAAATGCTGTGATTTTGAAGACCATAGCTTGTTTCTCTAATTAACGGTTTGATTTTATTGTATTCTTCTTTGGTTAACTCCCTCATATTCATCTTACCACCTGAAATTAACTGGTACTATATACCTGGTCATAATAATGTTTACTCATTTTGCCGCCTCTGCTGAATAATTTTAAACAACCGGTTGTTTATTCATTGGTAATCGGTTAAGGAATAAAAATGACATAATGCTCATACTCTAATCGAGCGCCGTTCTTTGAGGCTGCCTTGCCGCTGAGTGGCGGCGCAAGTGCATGCAGGTTTGTGATGAAGCATTACGTCCTCTCTTTTCCCATTCTCACTGCCGCCAGATATACCTCATCGCTCATCCTGAAGCCTGCTTTTACAAGCTCTTCCAGCGAATCTATGTATTCCTCGTATGTAAGAAGCTTTTTTCGAAGTGTTGCCAGCATAACAAATATCGTTCCCCTGGGTTTTAATCCAAGTGCTTTGGCTGCAACTCTCGCATGCGTCTGGTCAAGCAGTACAGGAATACCGAGCGATTTAGCAAGGGATATAGCTTCAGCTTCACCAATGTCTATTCCAAATTCATCAAGTTCGCCAAGAGCTTCAATATCTTTTACCTTAATCCACTCTTCTTCGATTGCCATTTCTACCGCAAAAGCATCAGGTTGCTGTTGCTCTTTTCCATTTATAACAACCTCTCTGAATACTTCTGCCGGTATCAAAATCTCTCCGAACAGTTCTTTTAGGAGGTTGAGCTTCCCGATTTTCGCAAGGTAAATCAGAACTGTGGAATTGCTGACTACAACTCCGGTTATATGCTGTTGTTTCGCCATTATAGGCTCTCTGCTGCCTGGAAGTCTTCTCTTAAGTCATCGAGGCTGTACTGGAACGGTATGCC
>JAHFDG010000133.1 GCA_023249105.1 Candidatus Methanoperedens sp.
AATGATTGATTTAGCCCAATTGTGGAACAACTTCCATCCATACCAAAGGAGAAAATCCGTGGTAAGCGAATTATGTAAAAACAGAATGAAGTCAGAAGAAGGGTTTTCCAACAAGCTTTATCGTGACACTTCAGACCACGTTGGCTTTGAAGGAAAGAAGGGGAAAATCACTATCGGGTGGGGGTACAACATTGACGACAATGGACTACCCAAAGACATTCTTCAAGAGCTTTTTAATCGCAAGGTAAACGAAGCTGAATCAGACTTAACAAATCATCTTCCTTGGACCCTACAACTTGACCAGAATCGTAGAGAAGTTTTGATTGATATGGTGTTTAACATGGGAATAGAAAGGGTTCTTCCGTTCAAGGCAACGCTTTCTGCGATACAGGCGGGAAAGTATGCAGAAGCTGCGGGCCACATGTTAGATTCTCTTTGGAGTAAGCAGGTCGGGGATCGTGCAAAGAACCTTGCAAATATCATGAGAACAGGGAGCGTGTAAAATGGGTGGACTGGTAAATGTAGAGATCGGGACGGTGCTTTCTGGAATTGGCTCTCTTGCCAAAGACATACGACAAGCGATAACGGGTAAAGACCCCCAGGCAGAACAGAAGCTTCTTGAGCTTGAGCAGGCGGCGGAAAAAGCACAGACGGATATAAACCTTGCGGAAGCGCAAAATCCAAATCTGTTTGTATCAGGATGGAGGCCAGCGGTAGGGTGGACTTGTGTAGCAGCCTTGATTTGGGATTTTATTTTATCCCCGCTGCTCATTTCCTTAGGTCTCAAAATTCCTGGACTTGACACAGGAGAACTTATCGCCTTGCTTGGTTCTTTGCTTGGCATCGGTGGTCTAAGAACCTATGAGAAAACCCAAGGATTAGCTAAATAACCAGGGATTCGGCGTTATTTTAAAAATATGTCTAATCCTCTATATTCTCCTATTTCAATTTTCCATCCGAGTTTTTTTGCAGCACGATATGCTGGTTCAGCTTCATGCCAATATTTTAAACGAAAATCCTCGTCTTGCAAATCAAAAATTGCTATCTTTGCTTTCCACAAAGATTTATATACATCGCGTAAATATCCTTTCGGATCGCATACTCCATAAAGCTTCATTTATCTTAACCTTTCTTAACCAAATAACCACGAATTCGAGGGGACTGCGCCCCTCAATCCCGTGCTATAATTTCCGGGTCTCCCCGCTTTCCCTTTTTGCGGCCCTCTAAATTCAAACCGCCACAGCCTATGAGTCCAGCACCCGCCACCCACTCTGCCTCCGCTATCCTTTCGGATGCTTATTGCAGCGGAAATTATAACCAGTCATTCGACCGCACAAGGGCAGTCAATTCCATGCTTGAATTAATACCACCGTACTGCAACAGCGCGATTCGTGAGCACGTACCATGCCGCCCTGATTCTCCATCTAAGTGACATTCCGCACCATCCTATCGGTTTTGCAGGATGCCATACCTGCTTGCCGTATAAGTGCGGGAGGTCTTTTGCTTTCGGATCATCGTGTTTTACCATGGTTTTCGGTTGCGCGTTCAGGGTGTCAATATCAAATAACATTCCACTCATATAGCATCCTCCTATGTGTAGTTGTATCAGTTCCATGATTGCGTCAGCAACGTCTCCGCATGATGGATCAGCACCGTTTTCGTAATTCAGCGTTGCCGTGTGAATTATTTCTGCTATGTCGTCTCTGAGTAATTTCATAATTCTAACCAATCGTTCGAGGCGTTGAACGCCTCAACTCAGTGATTATTTTAGTCTTCCAAATGTTTGTCCTAATAAATTAATCTTTTTCATTTTTGCCTGCTTGAGCGAGAAATTTTTGTTCCCATTCTTCTTGAGTATGCAGTACTCGATCATTTAATATTACCTCGGCTGTCGCCGCTCTTTTGCACGCCAACTCCAACGCCCGTTGAGTTCGGGCGAGGTCAGCTTCTAATATAATGCCATCATAAAGCAATCTTGCACGTTCTCGTTGAACATGATCTTCATGCACTTCAAGTTGTGATAGAGTGCAGTCTTCCGGCAAGCCGTATGCCAACATTCTCCTAA
>JAHFDG010000045.1 GCA_023249105.1 Candidatus Methanoperedens sp.
GCCCTTTTTTAATACCCAGTCTATTCCTAATTTGATCCTTTTGTTTGTCATCTTCACCATCGGTTCTGATGACTTGTCATTCGCAGAAAAATCCTGGCGAAATAATTTCAGGACTCTACACATAGAATATGTAATCGATAATGCTAAATATTGAAGACACTTAATTAAATGTTGGTTATAATTAAGAGGGTACGATGAAATGCAGCTTAAAGTCAGGTCACTTCAGATAAAGGCAGGAAAGTATAAAATTGTCCTGAATACAGAGGACGCCAAGGAAATCGGGGTTCGTGGCGGAGACCGCGTCCAGTTAAAAGACCACAGCTACCTTACAGCAATCGTGGAAACAGGGGATTTGATAGAAAAAGGTACAGTTGGAGTATATCAGGAATGCTGTGAAAAGCTGGGGGAAGTATGTCCGCTGACAATTGACGTCATCCCTACCTCAAGACCTAATTCAGTTGGTTTTATCAAGAAGGTCATGGATAAACAGAAGCTGACGCAGGAAGAGATATACCAGATAGTCCAGGATATTGTCAGGGAAAATCTTAGCGAGATTGAACTTTCGGCTTTTGTTACAAGTTCATATATCCACGGGATGAGCTCGGATGAAATCGAATGGCTGACAAGGGCAATGATAGATACTGGTGAAAAGATAGAATTCGACACTCATCCGATAATGGACAAGCACAGCATAGGCGGTGTCCCTGGAAATAAAATATCGCTGCTTGTGGTTCCCATTATAGCCGCGAACGGTCTTCTCATACCTAAGACAAGCTCAAGGGCGATAACAGGCGCCGCGGGCACTGCGGATTTAATGGAGGTGCTAGCGCCTGTGGAATTCTCGGCAGATGAGATAAAATCCATCACAGAGAAAGTCGGCGGTGTTATAGTATGGGGCGGTGCGACAAATATTGCGCCTGCGGACGATAAATTGATACGTGCAGAATATCCTCTTTCCATAGACCCACGGTGCCAGCTCCTTGCATCAATAATGGCCAAAAAAGGGGCGGTCGGGGCAGATTGCGTTGTCATTGACATCCCTGTGGGCAGCGGAACCAAAGTTCACTCAATTGACGAAGGAAAGAAACTCGCAAGGGATTTGATTGAACTGGGTGAACGGCTCGGGATGAGTGTGGAATGCGCTATGACATACGGAGCATCGCCGGTTGGAAGAACAATAGGTCCGGCCATTGAAGTGAGAGAGGCGCTAAAGGTGCTTGAGACAATGCAGGGACCCAACAGCCTTATCGAAAAGAGCACCGCACTTGCCGGGATTTTGCTTGAGATGGGCGGGGCTGCCACAAAGGGACGCGGGAAGGAAATGGCAGTAGAGACGCTGCGCTCTGGTAAAGCATTCAGTAAACTTAAGGAGATTATTGAAGCCCAGGGTGGAAATCCCAATATTAAGCATACTGACATCAAACCGGGAGAACACAGGGGAGAGCTTACATCCCCAGCTGACGGATATGTCATTGAATTCGATAACAAGCGCATAGTCGAGATTGCAAGGATAGCCGGCGCGCCCATAGATAGGGGAGCAGGTGTCTGGATTCACAGGAAAAAAGGGGAGATGGTTAAGAAAGGTGAACCACTGATTACCATTTTTGCCGACAAGAGCTGGAAGCTCACCAATGCTTTAAAAAGTGCCGAAAAAGATTACCCGCTGATAGTCGAGGGGATGCTTCTTGAGCGGGTACAGACGTTCAAGATGTTATAGGCGCGATAAAGGAGATGTAGCGACATTTAAAAAGCTACACTCTCCAGTGTCATGGGTTTGACAACAGCGTTATCCAAAGAGACAAGAAGTGTTGAGATGTCCTTCTTTAAGTTGGAGATAACCTCGATGGGCTGGTTTGCTTTCCTGCTTAATTCTTCATCAGGCATGGCAATGATTTCGCCCAACTGCATTTGCAGTATATTGCCAAATAATGCCCTCTCTATTTTAACATCCAATGCAAGTGTCGCCCTTCTTTTAATCACGTAAAGCTTAAACACAGGGATACCGACTTTTTTGTAGAGAGAGAACACGTTTGCTAAAGTCATGTTTTTGATGGTCTTTATTCCCTGTTTTTCAAGTTTCTCAGCATACGCATCACCTACACCCTCAATATCCCTGATTGGATGATTTTCAAGCACTATTGGATTTCCTACTACCTTGATAAAATCAAAGTCGGCATAACCCCGGGGATCATTTGAACCATACCAACCAGTACCGTATATTCCGATTTCCTGCTCATTTCCGAAAGAGCCTGGAGGAAATGTATATTCACGTACATATTCAAATGGTGAATCATCGCCACCTCTGCGCGCCCTTATGGCGACGTAATCCTTGTTACGCTCTATCTCGAAATACCATCCCTCAGCGGGCAGGGGATTTGGTGAGTTGGGGAAGAATATGGGTTCATTATTACTGCCAGCAGACAGGGACATTGCGTTCGAACCTGGATTGGCATCGTTTACACCCACGCTACGGCCTATGTATATAATTGTCGCCCCAGTAGCACCTGGTACCCTAATGAAGAAATGCATGTTGCGGTTGTTTGTTGGCTCCGCAGGACGCATGTTATAGGTTATCGCTGTTTTAAGAATCCACCTGTCTCCAGAAAATGGACGAATAAGCTGTAGAGGTTTTGCATCGCCACCGCTCGGCCAGCCGTAAGCATCAATTATGTAACGCAGGTATCCAGGATTAGCAGTAAGTGAGTAGCTACCCTTGCCTGGGTTTATTACCCAATCAGAACTCAATTCGGGGCCTTCAAACTGCTCATCAAAAATCACAGTTTCCATGGGTTGGATAGCAGCATGTGACCGGATCTCTTCTTCCGTCCTTGCAACCTTTGACACATGAAATTCATCAACAAGCCCAATATCAGTTTCGCCCCAGTGGCTCAGATAGGCAAATACTGAGCCCGAAAAGGCAGGCCATACGTTTACAGTTGAATACGCATCCACCAATCCGTTAACATATGTTTTTGTTCCGCTGGGGCTCCAGCTTACCGCCACATGCGTCCACTTATTTAAAGGAATTGTCGTTTTTCCGACAGGCATTTTGCCCTGATTTCCTCCCCAGACATCATAAACCAGTTTGCCGTCGGCATTTAATGAAATATACAAAATAGTACCTCCTTGCGGAAGAGACGTTAAATCAGACAAATTGAATTCTAATATTACTATCGAGTATTGTCGCGGCTTTATCCACATCTCAATTGTCCCTTCAGTAAGTACCCCCTGAGCTGCCTCATTTCTATCCCACATATGCGCTCCATCCCAGCGATACCAGGGAGAAAAGGAATATTTAATATAAGCGCCCTTGGTAAGATTAACTGCTTGTTCTAAGTTCGGCAGGCTTTCCCCATAAGTTAACGCGCCGAAACTTGTTCCTTTAGTAGCGCTATTAAAATGGTCTAACAAAACAGTATTGCTATCAGGCTGGATTTGTAAGATTTTTGACATTGTCTAACCACCAAATAATCATTTATTTTCTTGCTATAAATATCTTGCTTACGATGTTGATATTTGCAATTGACGATTAACTATAGTGTAATTTAAATTTTTGCTTATAAAATATAGTGATTAAATTTATACATTAAAGGATTATTACTAAATACTATCCCAAATCGGAGGTAATACAAGTGGTTAATATATTGAACAAAATCGTAATCAAAAGAAACAAAGAAAATGCAACGATGCAAAAATATAAAATCTACCAACCCCAATGTAACATCGGGGCGGCGGGAAAATGCTGCTGTAAATAAAAGGTGATATTATGGAATCAATTAGCGCACATAAGTCAGTAGTAGAACTACATAACGTATTGCATAAAGACAATGTAACAAACAGTTTTGACAGGGCAGAAAACCAGGGAAAACGCTGTTCATTCTGCGAGCAGGGTTTAAGCTGCCAGCTTTGCAGCAACGGCCCATGCCGGATAAAGCCTGGGGCAGAACGCGGGGTTTGCGGCATAGATGCCGACGCAATGGCAATGAGGAACATGCTGTTCCTGAACACCATGGGTACAACGGCATATACCTTCCATGCCAAGGAAGTTGCAAATACACTCAAAGCGACCGCGTTGGG
The DNA here is from genome assembly GCA_023249105.1 of Candidatus Methanoperedens sp. Taxonomy (GTDB): domain Archaea; phylum Halobacteriota; class Methanosarcinia; order Methanosarcinales; family Methanoperedenaceae; genus Methanoperedens. The sequence continues at coordinate 4,078 of JAHFDG010000045.1, forward strand.
AAAAACACCTTTCCAGATAATGGATGAAGCAAAGCTTCGAAGCTTCGCTGGGAAGTTAGGGATAAAAACTGGCGGGAGTACAAAAGAAATCGCCATTGCAGTAGCAGACGCGATGATCGCCGGAATAAACTCGGATTCAGGAGCTGAACTTTCCAATGTTCTTCTCTTTGCCCCAAAAACAAGGATAGAACTCTGGAGAAAACTGGGTGTCCTTCCCGGAGGCCCTCTTCATGAAGTCATGGATGCTACCACAAGTTCGATGACAAATATTGACGGAGATTATGTTTCACTGGCAAAGAAGGCTTTACGCCTTGGTATTTCCTGCATTTACGGCTCACAGATACCGCTTGAGATAGTCCAGGATGTACTGTTCGGGACACCACAGCCCCATGCGGTCAATGTTGACCTCGGGATTATCGACCCGGCCTACGTGAATATTGCAGCTAATGGTCACGAACCTTTCATCGGCGCAGCGCTCATCAAAGCTGCCCATGAGCCAAGAAATCAGGAAAATGCAAAGAAAGCAGGAGCAAAAGGACTGCATATCATCGGTTCAATAGAAACAGGGCAGGAACTTATCCAGAGATTCAAGACAGATGATGTATTCGTTGGCCTGACCGGGAACTGGCTGTCTATCGAACCAGCGCTTGCAACAGGCGGCATCGATGTTTTTGCGATGGATATGAACTGTTCCCCTCCGGCAATGGGTGGATACCAGGATAAATACAATACGACCCTTGTTTCGGTTTCAAAACTTGTTAATGTCCCTGGCATGAAAGACCAGATAGTTTATAAACCGGAAGAGGCAGCAGCACAGGCACAGAAACTAATAGATATAGCTATCGAGAACTTCAAGAAGCGAAAAGGAAAGGTCACCAATCCTTCAAGCAGGAAGCAGAACGCTGTGATCGGTTTCTCGGCTGAAGCCTGTCTTGGGGCACTCGGCGGAACACTTGACCCGCTGCTTGATGTCATCAAGAAAGGAACCATCAAAGGTGTGGTGGCTCTTGTGAGCTGCACAACGCTGCGTGATGGAGGACAGGATATCAATACTTTGAAAATGGCCCGCGAACTTATCAAACGGGATATACTGGTCATCAGCGCAGGATGCGGAAATGCAGCGCTTCAGGTAGGCGGTCTTACCACTCTTGAAGCTAAACAGGAAGCAGGCCCCGGTCTTAGAGCGGTATGCGAGCTTCTCAAAATCCCGCCGGTATTGAGCTTTGGAACATGCACCGATACAGGAAGAATTATTTCTCTTGTTACGGCAGTCGCTGACGCACTCGGAGTTGACCCTTCAGCGCTTCCTGTTGCGGTCACAGCTCCAGAGTACATGGAACAGAAAGCAACGATAGATGCTATCTTTGCGCTGGCTTTTGGCCTGTATACACACGTAGCGCCTCTTCCGCCGGTGGGAGGAGCGCCCCGCCTTGTTAAACTCCTGACTGAAGATCTTGAAGGAATAACAGGAGGAAAGATCGCTGTAGAGACCGATATGGTTGATGCGGCAAACGGTATTGAAGCGCATATAAACAAAAAGAGAAAGGCGCTGGGGATTTAATACAAATCCCCTTTTCTTTTATTTACTTTGCAGTATAACCTCTGATGGGAGGTTCCAGTTCAAGTATCTAACATATATGTTCATTTAAAGCTTCTTTTAACGGAACTCCGTGCTCTTGTATTTTAATACGATTAAATTTATAAGCAAATGAGATATATTGGGTGGTAACTTAAAAAATTATAGTTAAGAGGTGGTATGTCGTGGAAGAAGATGAGTTTTACAGCAGGCTAAAGAATGAGCTTGAAGGGTGGCAGAAAGATGGTGTTATAGAAAGCTCCCAGGCAGAAGCTATCATGCGAAGATATGGCATAGAGAAAAAGGGATTCAAACCGGGAAATGTGATAACCGCCATTTCAACACTCGCGGCGATACTCGTGGGTGTTGGCGTCATACTGTTCTTTGCGTCGAACTGGGAGATGATGCCTGATGTTATTAAAGTGACACTCCTTTTGGCATCCACCTTCGGCATTTATTATGCCGGCTACTTAATGCGCTTTGAAAAAAAGACATATCCAACGGCAGGCCACGCTCTCCTTTTCCTGGGTTCGGTATTGGTTGGGGCAACTATACTTCTTACCGCACAAATCTTCAACATCAATGCTGATTCCCACTGGCTGTATTTGCTCTGGTTCGTTGTCGTAGCTCCAATGGGTTATTTCTTTGATTCAAAGCCGACAGTCGGTTTAAATATCTTGATTTTCATGTTTTGGCTGACCATTTCGATAAATGGCGGCGGTTACAGGGGCATGTCCCATCCGCTGCTTTTGTACATGCTATTCGGCATTGCCCTCTACAGCATCGGCCAGATACATGAGCTAACTGAAAAATGGTCGGGATTCAGGATGGTGTACAAAGGGTTTGGCATTTTTTTCATTCTTATCCCCTATTTTTATTTCAGTATCTGGCCGTCTTACTTCTTCTATAGCTACAATTACGGAGAGATGAGATTCGAAACAGCCGAACAGCTGCTTATAGGATTATTTGCGATTCTTGGGATAGCATCGGTTCTTGCTAATCTTGTCGAAAAGGAGAAGCTTAGGAGCACAAGATACGAGTTCTATGTACTGCTGGCAGCATTTGCAGGCTGGATATTTTTATTCGTTATCAATACCTACCCTATCCTTCAAAATAACAAACCTGTAGAGACGCTATTATTTATTCTCTTTAACCTGTTCCTCTTTGGGCTTTCAATCGGGACAATTTCAATAGGCTATTACAAGAACCAGCCTGAGTTCGTTAATGTGGGAATCGTGTTCTTTGCCCTTGGCATTATGCAGGTATACATAAACCACCTTCAGGGAATGCTTCCCAAAGGCCTTGGTCTGATATTTGGTGGAATTATCCTGTTCCTGATTGCCTCATTCCTTGAGAAAAAAAGAAGAAACCTGCTAACTGCTATGAAGGGTGTTGAGCAATGAACAGGAAAACATTCATCATAGCTATGCTCATCCCTATGATAGCGATTCTTGCATTCATAGGATACAATTACTACACATATTCCACTGGAGAGGAAATACTGTTAAAAACAGTACCTGTTGACCCCTGGGATCTTTTCAGGGGCGATTATGTGAATCTGAGGTACGAGATTTCAACTATCAACCTTTCGCGAACTCCCCATGAAGGCGATTTTACTGCTAATCGTGAAATCTATACAGTCCTATCAGAAGGAGAAAAGTTCTGGTCTGTAACAAGCGTTGGGAAAAATAAGCCATTACTGCAAAAGAATGAAGTCTGCATGAAGGGCAGGGTGATAAGCTCTTATGACAACATGCTCAGGGTGGAATACGGTATCGAGAGCTACTTTGTCCCTGAAGGCAAGGGCAGGGATATAGAAATGAATATCCGGGATGCTTCGGTAAAGGTTTCGGTAGATTCAAACTGCAGGCCGATTATCAAAGAACTTTACATCAAAGATGAGCCTGTGAAATTCGGAAATTAAAGAAAATCCAGATACTTTTATTTTGTTATTTCCGCAGCGCGTTTAATCTCCGAGCCAAGCGACCTGAGTATAGCATCCCGGAGAGCGTTGGCTTCAAGACTTGTCCTCACCCTGGGACGCGGAAGTTTAATATCAAAAATCTCTTTTACAGTGCCCGGTCGGGCTGACATCACAACCACCCTGTCAGCAAGGTAAACCGCCTCATCCACGCTGTGCGTAACAAAAAGCACGCTTATGTGCTCTTTTTCCCAAATCCTGAGCAGTTCAGCCTGCATAATGTTCCTTGTCTGGGCATCAAGCGCTCCAAACGGCTCATCCATCAACAGGAGTTTTGGTTTATTCGCATACGCCCGCGCTATGCCCACCCTCTGCTTCATTCCGCCTGATAATTCATGCGGGAAATGGTGTTCAAATCCTCTCAAACCTACTAGGTCAATATAATGTTGTGAAATCCGCTCGCACTCTTCTTTGCGGCACCCTTTCACCTGCGGCCCGAACTCGATATTGCCTTTGACAGTCCTCCAAGGGAAAAGAGCATATTCCTGGAACACGAACCCGCATTCCTTATTTGTACCAACTATCTTTTTTTCATCAAGGAATATTTCTCCACCGGTCGGAAGTTCAAGTCCAGCAGCCAGGCGAAGGATAGTGGTTTTTCCGCACCCACTCGGACCGAGAAGGCATACAAATTCCCCGTCAGCTACTTCAAAATTTACCTTTTCAAGAGCAAAAAGGTCATTGAATTTTTTGGAGATATCCTTTAAGATTAATCTACCCATTTTATGAACCTCTTTTGTAAAAGAAGTATGCTGATATTCATTATGTACCCGATTATTCCTATCACTATCATTCCTGCAACCATTTCCGGATATCTCCCGAGGTCGCCCATGTTCCAGATAAAATAACCAAGACCGACGGGGCTCCTGATAACCATTTCGGCTGCCACGATTGCCATCCAGCCCACGCCAAGACCGATGCGTAAGCCTGCTATTATGGACGGGAAAGCCGATGGTATAATAACCTTTGTTATCATCTGCGACTCGGAAGCGCCAAGCGTCTTTGCAGCGTCAACGAGGCGCTCATCTATGGATTTTACACCATGAATCGTATTCAGGATAATGGGGAAAACCGTTCCTATGAAAACGATAAATATCGAACCCCCTGCCACGAGAATGAATACGGCAAGTGGTATCCATGCCATAGGCGGCATGTTGCGTACGATTTCAATGATAGGGTTGAGTATATTGCCGATTGGCTTTGAATATCCCATTCCGATACCCAGTGGGACTCCTACAATAAAGGCGATAATGCCTCCCTCTATGACTCGCAGAAGACTTGCCTGCATATGTTCCATGATTCCATAAGTAAGCGCAGGCCCATGGATTTGAGTGAACAATGAACCGACAAAAGCGTACCAGGTTTCAATAGGTGTAGGGATGTCCCGCAGCCTGATGAAAGGGATATTGAAAATATCATTCCTTGCAAGGATTATAAGAAAGTGCCATAATACCACAAAACAGATAAGGGAAAGGATATTGATAACAAATCCTTTTTTCCCCGGATCGACTTTCATCAATAACTGACCTTAAGCCCTTCCTTATCGGCCTCCATGAGGAAAAGCACATGCTGGATGGTTCCCGGACCCGGATATCCAACTGTCTTGCCGCTTAAATCCTTCATCGAGGTGATATTCTTTCCCACCACGATAACAGACCCTTCGTTATTCATTCCTGCTACCACTTCAACACGGGCATCATCCAGGGCGAAATCATTGCTGTTTATCCTGTGGATGATAACTGGCGGGATGCCAAGGCTTCCGATATCGACAGCTCCTGATTTGAAACCTTTTTGCATCTCGAACGCGCCGTTCAAAAACGGCGTACCATCGGAGAGGGTGATGTTTATTCCGGCATCTTTGAACCAGCCTTTTTTCCATCCCACATAGAACGGCAGCTCATGGATATCATTTGTAAGATAAGCATAGCGGATTGTTACCGGGGTCTTCAATGCCACGCTTGAAAGATTGGCATTCTTATTCTGCGATGCCCAGTCGGAGTAACTCTTGTTAATCAATGCGTTTGCATAATCCGAAGCGTTCTTATATCCGGACTGGTTCCATTTCCCCGAGTCAAAAATACCGAAATCCTGTATCCTGGTTATGAATGTCTGTGCATCTGCAATATTGGGAGTATATACGAATTCGACATCCGAAAGGCTAAGATTTGCCGCTTTCGGGTCTGTCATACCGCCAAATTCCATTGTATATTTTATCAGGTCTTCATGATCGGGCGAGCTTATTGCCTTTGCATTATTGATGTATTCAACCGATTTTAGCTGGACAAGAGCCATGCGTTTCAGGATTTCATCAGCGTTCGTAGTATTCCTGTACCAGTTATAATCGTACGCAACGACGCAGCATGGGTGCCCTTTCCAGATTTGCCCGGAGTATAACAAAGGTTTGCCAAATCCATTGGTGATTGCGATTGCGGGGTAAGGTTCCCACATAATGAACCCGGCGATTTCACCGGTACCCAATCTCTGAACCATATCCTGCCCGCCCATTTTAACAAGATTAATGGGCTCTGAAACTGATTGCGGTGTCTTATTGCCTCCAATGCATCCGGCTGCCAATATCGCTAAAATAACTACCAATATAATTTTCAATGAGTTTTTCATGATTAACCCTCCGTAATTAATTATTATCTTCACAAACACCGTATTTAACAATTTCCATATTTATTCTTACAATAACCCAAATGTATTAATTAGTAATGAGAGATATACAATCGTGATAAGAAAATGGCAACAGAGGAATTAATAAAAGCGGCAATGGAGTCGGATGAGGCGTTTATAAAGGAATTTTCAAGGATAATCAAGGAAGAACTTCGTATGACTGCAGCGGAATTCAGCGAGAATTCAGGCATCCCTGTAAGCACTATATACAAATTATTGTCTGGTCACAGGGAGCCCAATATCAAGACGCTGAGACAGATTGTGGCAGTGCTTCGGAAATTGGAAGGGAAAGAAAAAACAGAGTTTATTGCAGTAATAGCAGCGCGCCCCGTGCTTGATTATATAGCAGAGAAAAAACTGAAGCTCGGAGGGAGGCTTCTGACTATAAGGGAATACTCTGCAACCTCGATGGAAGAAGCAATCATCGCTGCGATAAAAGCAGAAAGGGATGGGGCAAAGGCTTTAGTGTGCGCCCCGATAGTGGCTACGACTGTGGAGAAGATTCTTCGCATCCCTGTTGCGTCGATTATGCCAAGGGACAGCCTTATAGCTGCGATTGAGCTTGCGGCGAAGAAGATGGGATGACAGAAAAAGCTAAAGTACAGCTCCTGGGATTTGTTGATATTATTGAAGGATGAACTCTCGTGAAAAGCCTCGATGAAATAAAAGCCGACCTGTTTTTTCTTAAGAACTACGAGGTTGTTGTTTTTGGCTCGTATGCGGATAAAAAAGCTGATAAACGGTCTGACATTGATATTGCAGTGATAACCAGAGAAAACGACAGGAACAGGTGCATGGAGATATGGAGCGACCTTCTTGGAAAGGCGCAGGGTGTCTATGATATTAAAATATTTGAGCTTCTTCCTCTTCGTATAAAAGCCTCTGTGTTCAAGAAATATGAGGTGGTTTTTGGGAACAGGAATGATATCTCCGAGTATTTTTATGGTTTCAGGAAACTCTGGAATGATATGAAACATAGAATCGAGGAGAATCGATTCAGGAGCATGGAAGAGAAGGTGGCGGCGCTGAAAAGAAGCGCGAGGATGCAGAGATGATATTATACTGAAAATAAGTCCATTAGTTCGATTATATTCGGGGCAAGAGGGGACGGTTTCAAGCGCAGAATTTGAGATATTCATAAGAAGTCGGCACTGTGGACAAATCTTAACCGAAGAAAAGGATTTATAGGCAAAAAACGCTAACAAGCTATGTATCCTTCAAGTACGGGGTTATGGTGGATTGTAGTTACTCTTATATTTTGATGGTAGTTCATCTCGTATAATCGGAGCTTTTATAACGCAAGAACTGATTAGAAAATGTGGATAATTAACAAATTTTAGCATTAACCAGAACAATCGGAGCTAGTAAAATAAACTGAAAAATTTGAGGTTTAAATGTACGGAATGAGACCTAGAAATATTGAATATCTTGAGTTCGATTTCAATAGCAAAAAATGGTTCTTCATTATAGACCATGCTACTGCACTAATCGCTTGGAAGAAAGCGTTTAATGAAGGAATCATAAGAAGAGGCGCAACTCTATTCCATTTGGATGAGCACACAGATTTTTATTTTAACAAAAGTAACATAAATAAATCAAAAAAAATTTTAGAAATGGGTGATTCAGAACTGAACGACTTTATCATGAAGGATTTGGCTATTCATAACGATGAATTTATTGTTAATGCAATGTATTCTGGGTTAATAAAAGATGGAATTTCTTTTTATTTTGATGACTATGTACCTGAATATGATGACTTCCCTCGCAAAAGAAAATTTATATGCGACGGGATAGAGCATAATTTTTATCTCTTTAAAGAAAAAGATATTTCCTTGATTGATAATATATCCAGTTATCGAGAAATAGAGTTGCTTTTTAGATATAGCAGAGATTTTATTTTAGATATAGACCTCGATTTTTTTACTGACATAAACGAAGGTTTAATTGATAAAACTGTTTCAAGAACTTCTAAGGACATCAGCAGACAAATAAATTCTGATTTATTTAAAAAAATGTTTGAAATGAGTAAAGTTATAACCATTGCCCTTGAACCTGCTAACTGTGGTGGAAATGAACAATGTGAAAAAATACTTTGTTCTTTGATGAGCGATAAATTTTTTGAGTTTAAAAACTTTGATCTAAGAGCTATAGTGGATAAATTTTTGTATGATGTGAATTCTGAAGATATTCATTTTGATTAATCCTAATTAAGAAATTAAGTCCGTCCTCAATAAAAATAAGCTCATTTTTATTAATATTTATAAATTTTATCTGGATACAATAATACCATTATATACTTTTATAGCAATGTTCTAAATGATTATTTTGAATGAAAAAATATGCCAAGTTAAAATAGTATCACGAAAACCATGCGGGAGACCTATATATCGAGAGGAGAAATGTATTTTTCACCTGCCAAATAAGGATAAGAAAGAAAAAGAAATTTTTGAAAAAGAATTTTGTAAAGAATTCGATAGAATGGAAAAGAGCAATAGCATTCTTGAGTTAAATTTTGACAATTTTATATTCCAGGACTATATATGTTTTAAAAATCATACATTTAACAAACCTCTATCTTTATCTTGTGCAGAATTCAGTAAATGTGCAGATTTCACAGAAGCCAAATTCAAATATCGTGCGGACTTCTCAAGTGCAAAATTCAATGGCCGTGCAGATTTCACCAATGCTCAATTCAATGATGTGGCAGATTTCAATGTAGCTATATTCAATGATAATGCAGATTTTATGGTTGCAGAATTTAAAAATGAAGCAATTTTTGAAAGTGCTGAATTCAATAAAATAGCATTATTCACACAAGCTCAATTCAATAATGAAGCTGGTTTCTCATATGTTCAATTCAATGATGAAGCAATTTTTAGATGGACTCAATTCAATGGTGAAGCAAATTTTTTTGACTCTGAATTTAGGGGTAAGGTTCTATTCGGCAGCGAGTTCACACCCATATTAAATAATAAATATCCAATTAATTTTCAATATTGCAAATTCTATAAACCACAGGATGTAAGGTTTCAATATTTCAATTTAAGTAATGTCTCATTTTTATATACAGATGTAACCGAAGTAGAATTTATTAATGAAGTATGGGGAAAGAAAAAAGGCAAAATTAAAGGCAGAATTATTGTTGTAGATGAATCCAGAATCATGAAAGATGAAAATATAACATATGATGCAGTAGCTCAATTGTATCGAAGGCTCAGGCGGAATTACGAAGATAATTATAGATTTGCAGAAGCTGGAGATTTCTTCATTGGAGAGATGGAGATGCGAAGGCTTGATGTAACTGCACGGTTCAAGAACGAAAACATAAGAAAGATTGAATTATGGCTCAATAGGAACGTTTTTTCACTATTAGGCATCTACAAATTTTTTAGTCTTTATGGGGAAAGCTATATTCGTCCTGCAATTTGTGCTTTTATTGTAATAATTTTGTATCCATTGTTAATTCATTGGCACAATGCCTCTCCCATTAATTTTGAAGACTTTCTATCTATCGATATAATAAGAAGTTTAGCTTCATTTTTTCAAATGGATAGCACATATATACCAGAAAGAATAATCGGAATTCCAATACTTGCCTTGCTTTTGATTGCTTTAAAAAGGAAGTTTGAAAGAAAAAGATGATTGTCTCTTTTCTGCACCCCACTTATATAAGAAGTGGAAATATATTATTTATTCATTTCTTCTGTAAGAATCTCTTCTAAACCCTCATTTCTCGTTAAATATTTTTTAATAATAGAGCTTTGACGGGACTCTTTTAGAGAATCCCAAAACGTTTTTTTATCTTCGGTCGTATCGAATCCAAAATCACCATTAGGGCGCTCTATAGGTATACTTGTCCCTCTTGGAACAGGGGGCTGCCTACTATTTAATCCTCCGGCTATCTTTCTTTTTATTATAATTTCAACCATAACTTTACTTTTACAACGTTTTGATACATATTAGTTCTCTTTAAATCAAAATTTTGCTTCAATCTCCTAAAAATTCATCTCCCGATATCAACGGTCAATTATTTTATATGTGTCAAGATGGGAGCAATCAAAGCAATCATTAGGACTGCCCCCGCCCTAAAGGGAGCACGCAAAAGCGAATATGCGCCCTACCCGCACGTGGATGCTCGAATAGCGAGTTTTCCAAAAAATCTTACCCTTTAATCCTCTTCAGCCTGAACGTATTCTCCCGCTCCATTTCCTCAAGCCGGAGAACGATAAAGTCCTTAGCTTCAGAAAGCTCAGGTATCACCTTGAACTCAAGCGCGTTCACCCTGCGCTTTGTCTTCTCGATATCCTCAAGCAGTTTCTTCATCGTGGTCTCAATCTCAGCCGCGAGGATGATTTTCTCAACAAGAATTTCATAACCGTCCACCGCTTCATCAATGCGCGAGCTTGTGCCGATGATACCGTATCCATGCTCATCAAGCTTCTTATGGACGCTTGAAGCTTCGATTTTCGGGACAACGACACCCATAACGTTCTTGCTTACAAGTTCCAGCCGGGGCGAGTCCTTGAGCGCAAAGGCTGTTGATTTCACAACCACAACACCTTCCACCGATTTGGCGATGGCAAGCTTCTGGGAAGCCACAGCAAACTGCTTTTCCACCTCAACCCTTATGCCCTTCGCTTTCTCAAGTATAGCGAACAGCTCAAGAATCAAGCCGTCACGCTTCATCTTGAGAAGTTTGTGCCCGCTCTGGCTGAGCTTGATTTTTTTCTTAAGCTCAATGAGTTCTGAGCGTGTGGGTTTTATATTATCTTTTATAGCCATACTATTCTTTTTGCTCTGCCTTCGCCCTGTGAGCCGGATGATATTTCTGGATATACTTGTTATCGATTCTGGTGAGTTGCGCTTCAGGTAATTCAGCGAGAAGCTCCCAGCCAATATCGAGAGTTGTCTCAATGTCCCTGTTCTCATCAATACCCTGGCGCACGAACCTGTCCTCGAACATGTCTGCAAATTCAAGGAATTTTTTGTCCCTCTCTGAAAGTGCGTCTTTGCCCACGATAGCCACAAGACCTCTTAAGTCCTTGCCTTCGGCATACGCCGCATAACATTGGTCAGACACCGCTTTATGGTCTTCCCTTGTTCTTGTTGCGCCTATGCCTGAGTTCATCAATCTTGATAGTGAAGGCAGAACATTGACAGGAGGATAGATACCTTTCCTGTGGAGTTCTCTTGAAATGACAATCTGCCCTTCGGTAATGTATCCTGAAAGGTCAGGAATCGGGTGCGTGATATCGTCGCCCGGCATTGATAAAATGGAGAACTGCGTTACCGAGCCTTTTCGTCCCTTTACAACGCCTGCGCGTTCATATAACGAAGCAAGGTCTGTGTACATGTAGCCGGGGTATCCGCGCCTTCCGGGCACTTCTTCTCTTGCAGCGCCCATCTGGCGAAGCGCCTCGCAATAGTTCGTGATATCAGTAAGAATAACGAGCACATGCATATCGTGTTCGTATGCAAGGTATTCAGCAGCGGTAAGAGCAAGTCTTGGCGTGATAAGCCTCTCTACAGCCGGGTCATCCGCAAGATTCAGGAACACCACAGCCCGCTCAAGAGCGCCTGTTCTCTCAAAGTCGCGCATGAAATACTGGGCTTCCTCGTTGGTGATACCCATTGCAGCAAATACTACCGCGAATGGTTCATTTGAGCCCCTCACCCTGGCCTGTCGCGCAATCTGGAGTGCGATCTCATTATGAGGCAGGCCAGAGCCTGAGAAAATCGGAAGTTTCTGTCCGCGAACAAGCGTATTCATACCATCTATCGTGGATATGCCTGTCTGGATGAAATCTTTAGGCGGAAGTCTCGCGTACGGGTTGATAGCAGCGCCTGTTATTTCAAGCCTGTCTTCGGGTACAATGCGGGGTCCTCCGTCCAGCGGTTCGCCTGAACCTGACAGGATTCTGCCAAGCATGTCCTTTGAAACCGGGAGTTTGATTGTTTCGCCAGTGAACCTGACGCCGCATTCCTTATTTAAACCGCCCGTTCCTTCGAAAACCTGAACCACAACTATATCATCGGAAGTATCAAGCACCTGTCCTCTCTTGGTTGTGCCGTCGGGAAGATTGATGTTTACAAGTTCGTTGTAACCTACCGGTTCTGTCTTCTCCACAAAGATAAGCGGACCTGCGATCTTGCTAATTGTCTTATATTCTTTTGTCATGTTACTTACCTCTTTAGTTTTGCAAACTCATCTTCCATGGTATTCAGGATCACGCCAAGCGCGGTGTCAAATTCTTTCTCATATTTGACTTTGGCAAGGTCGTCTTTTGATTTCAATTTCATGATATCTTCAATTGCTGCTCCTCCCTCCAGTGCAGTCTGGGCTTTATCGCCCCATGACATGATAGATTTCAATAGTTTGAATTGCTTATCCATCGGGCAGAACGTATCAACTTCATGGTAGGCATTCTGCTGCAGGAAATATTCACGGATCATTCTTGCAACCTCAAGAGTCAATTGCTGGTCTTCCGGAAGTGCATCTGAACCTACTAACTGGACAATTTCCTGGAGTTCCGATTCCTTCTGAAGAAGTTCCATAGCATCGTTCCTGAGTTTTACCCAGTCAGGAGAGACATGTTCATCATACCATGGCCCAAGAGCTTTGGTATATAATGAATAACTGTTAAGCCAGTTAATTGATGGGAAATGCCTTCTCTGGGCAAGCTTGGCATCAAGAGCCCAGAATACTTTAACGATACGAAGGGTGTTCTGCGTAATAGGTTCTGAGAAGTCACCACCAGGAGGTGAAACTGCCCCGATGACTGTAATTGAGCCTTCTTTTCCCGAAAGGGCTTTTACTTTACCTGCCCGCTCGTAGAATTCTGATAATCTTGCTGCAAGATAAGCCGGATATCCTTCTTCACCTGGCATTTCTTCAAGACGTGAGGATATTTCTCTCATGGCTTCTGCCCAGCGGGATGTTGAATCGGCCATCAGGGATACGTCATAACCCATATCCCTGTAATACTCAGCGATCGTAATTCCTGTATAAACCGACGCTTCCCTTGCTGCTACTGGCATGTTGGATGTATTTGCTATAAGGACAGTTCGCTCCATTAAAGGTCTGCCGGTTTTCGGGTCTTTGATCTCCGGGAATTCATATAGAACATCCGCCATTTCGTTGCCGCGTTCGCCGCATCCGATATATACTACGATCTCCGTATCGCTCCATTTTGCAAGCTGCTGCTGCGTAACCGTTTTTCCGCTCCCGAATGGACCGGGAATAGCTGCTGTCCCGCCTTTTGCAACTGGGAAGAGTCCATCGAGAATCCTCTGGCCTGTGATCAGTGGTGTGGTCGGTGTCATTTTTTTGCTTACTGGCCTTGGCTTCCTGACAGGCCATTTCTGCATCATTGTGAGTTCCTTACCGTCTTCAAGGGTGCAGATCACTTCATCAACTTTGAATTTTCCCTTCTTTATCGTGCTTATAGTTCCGGAAATTGTGGGCGGGACAAGAATCCTGTGCTCGATGTTCTGTGTTTCCTGGACTGTTCCGATTATATCTCCACCGTTGAGTTTATCGCCTTTTTTAACCGTGGGGACAAAATCCCATTCTTTCTCTCGTGATAGACCACTCGCAGAAACACCACGCTTGATAAAGTCGCCCATCTTTTCCTTTAATACAGGAAGAGGACGCTGGATCCCATCGTATATGCTCTCAAGAAGTCCAGGTCCAAGTTCGACAGAAAGTGACATGCCAGTATTTTCTACGGGTTCTCCCGGTCTTACTCCCGAAGTTTCTTCATAAACCTGTACTGTGGACTTGTCGCCTTCTATACCTATGACTTCTCCCATCAGTCCTTCTTTCCCGACCTTTACTACGTCGTACATTTTGGTGTTTAAACCGCTGATTATGACGACCGGTCCTGATATCCTATAAATTTCACCTTTATTTTTCATTTCCAAGACACCTACTATTGTATTTTGAATATTGATGTTGAGTTAATATTATTTCCAGAGATCCACACCTACCGCCTGCTTTATTTTATCCCTCAGGTTTGTGCTCTCACCCTTTCCGCCAATGGCTATTACAGTGGGTTCCACGGAGTCATCCAGTGTTTTTTGCATATGGGGAGATAGCATCTTCATGTCATCATTGTGAATAATTAAAATTCCAACATTCTTATCGTTCAGAACGTTCTGTATTTTAGCTTCGATATCCGATGATGTTACATCATAGGTTTTCCGAATACCTGCAAGCCTGAATCCTATTACAAAATCACTTGATCCGACAATTGCAATTTCCATCTACATCACCAGGTGGGATTTTATTATCTCTTCAGGAAGCTTTGTCTCTTTCCCGCGCACGATTATTCTCAGGTTATCCACTTCGATTTTCTTGCTCAGAATATAATCAAGAACCGGAAGGATTGAAAGCGGGTAATAATATGATATCTTGGATGCGTACACAAGACCGTATTTATCAAGCCGTGTCTCAATATGTATAAGGGAAGTCAAATCACTGCTGATATCGGATATTGCTTTCCAGTAAGAATACTCTTCAAGTGCTCGTACGAACTCAGAAAATGACAGGGATGCCAATCGTCCAAGGTCTGACTCTTTAAGTTCCATTCCGCCGGGAATCAGCATCTTTACTGTATTTTCACGTTCCATCCCTGCGCGTTTCATTCTGAAAAGAATCTTTATGTTTTTCAAATCGATCTCGGTTCTTAAGAATTTCAGGAACAATTTATTTTCAGCCTGTGAAGCTGCTTTTATGAGGTTTGAATAAAACATTTTGTCAAGTTCGTTCTCGACATCCGCCAGTACGCCTTTATAGCCTACAAGCGCAGGATAATAAGGTGTTTTTTCAAAAGCTGCGATTACACCCTCAATAGTCCCAACTTTAACTATCTCCGTTAAATCCCTGTATCGCAATTCGCCCGCTGAAACCACGTCTTCAAGGATTTCTTCTTCGCTTGCACCTGAAAATTTACCTCTCAGTATGGTTTTGATATTCCAGATATCAAATGAGCGAAGATATTCTGTAATTAAAAAATTGGCTTCACTCTGCGATACTTCTATTAATTTCCTGTAGGTCAGGGCTAAGTTCTGGTTCAGGGCGTGTTCAAAAAGGTCTGTACCCTTATACTTCTTTCCAAGTTCGTCAACATCTTTCTTGTATTCGGATTCCCCTATGAACCGGGTTATCTCGGGAATATCCATGTTCAGGAATTTTGGATACATCTCCTTGGGAATGAGTTTACCCTTCATAGCACGGACTCTGGCTACGATATATGCATATTTGACGCCGTTTGCCGCTCCCATTCTTTATTTCACCCAAACAAGATATCAGAGACATGTTTCAGGGATTGTTCAGTGACATCCCCTAAAATCGTATCATATTTGAAGTCCAGGACTTCTGTCCCTTCTGCATTCTCTATAACAACGCCGCCAATGCAGTCAATTTCACCCTTATACTCGAGTTCCGTAATTTTCTTGACTGTTTGCTTGTCCTTATTCCTTGAATATATTTTGGCGTTATTTTTTTCATTTTTCTCGATAATTGATTTAAGAAGAGTCAGGTTTTTCTCAGCCGGAAGTTTTTGGACTGCATCTTTTGTAGCCTCATATACTTCATCAAGAATCTCTTTGCGGGCGTTAAGTTTCGCTTTTTTGACTTCAAGATTTGCGCTTGAAAGTTCCTGTTGCCTGAGCCTGTCAATTTCCTTTCTGACAGCAGCTTCTTTTGCAGTTTTGAGCTTGGAGGCAGCAGCTTCTGCATCTGCAATAATCTTTGAAACCTCTAAAGATGTTTCTTCTTCTATCTTTTCGGCTTCTGCCCTGCCCTTAGCCAGAATTTCTTCAACTATCGCTTCAAGTCCCATATGTGTTCACTTTTTACGCATTGAATACGAACAATAATATCAGCGCTACGACCAGACCAAAAATTGCTATGGACTCGGGGATAACGGTCATCAGAAGACCCTTACCGAAGAATTTTTCATCTTCAGCCATTGCTCCAACAGCCGCGGCTCCTATGGCCTGTTCGCCCATACCCGCGCCTATTCCGGCAAGTCCTACTGCTATTCCTGCTCCAATTGCTATCATTCCAGCATCTGCTACCATATTTTTTATTCCTCCGTATATTTTCTATTATAACCAAAGGGGACGTATTTTTTACCTCCCCCTTCATAAAATTTAGTGAAGAATTCCACATACTGAAGCCTGAGCGAGTGAAGCCCTGGGCCGAGAATTCCAAGTAAAAGGTTTATTAAATGTCCGATAAAGAGAATCACAACACCCACAAGCGCAAGAACTACACCTTTGCCCATTAAAACACCGCCGGGCTTGATGAAAAGATTCATGGAAAGTGTATTCACTGCAAGAGCTATTCCTGCCGAGGAAAGGCCGATGGCAAGTATCCTTGAGTATGACAGGACATTGCTGAGGAGCGTGGGAATTTCCAGAATGGATATGAATCCTTCGCCTGCTATCAGAAGTATAAGTCCTATTATCGCAAGTCCTCCTCCAACTGCAAAAACAGGATCATTTGTCGGGACTGGCAGCTTTGACATCACGGCCGGCATCAATTTTGCAATAGCCATGACACCGCCTATAAGTATCATCATCCAGCTTCCTTTTGCGAAAATTGCATGTTTTAGTCCATGTTCTATTACATGGTTCCTGAAGCCGATTACCAATCCGAGAAGAATATGAATAATACCAATTACGAGAGTCAAAAGAAGAAGCGACTGGACTTCTCCGAACCTGTGCACTGGCAAATGTATGCCGGCAATCGCAGGACCTGCAATCCCCAGCAGCCCATGTTCTAATTCTCCGTGTACGACTACATTAAAAATAGGGAAACCGAAGAATTCCCCATATATGAAACCAAATAATATTGAGAGTATTGATGAAAGAAATAAAATCAATGCAAGCGCATTAAGGCCGCCAGTCTTGAACTTGTTCTTGATGATATAAGCCATTGCAGCCACGATAATGGCGTATCCCACATCACCAAGCATTATTGCATAAAAAAGGGGGAATGTGATAAAAAGTACTGACGCCGGGTCTATCTCCCCGTATTTTGGCGTTGCAAATGTATCAATCAATAATTCAAAAGGTTTGGCAAGCGTTGGATTTTCAAGCTCGATAGGAATATCTTCCTCTTTTACTTCCTCATCTATCTTTGTCAAATATACAAGTCCGCCCGTACTTTCCTGCAACTTTGTTTCTATTTCATCAAAATTTCTTGAAGGAACCCATCCGTCTATGATAAAAGCATTAGGGCTTGTGGCAAACCGCAGCGGTGCTTCTGCCTTTTGTGTTTCTATAGAGAGGTATTCATCCGCTTCTATTATGAATTCAGAATATTCTTTTTTGATATTCTCAAGTTCCGATTTTATGGAAGCATGTTTTTCGTGAAGAGCGGATATCTCTTTCTCAAGCTCATCAAGTATGACTGGCGGATTCCCTTTTAACTGGGGAATCTTTAATTCGACATATGAACGTTCATCCTGAAGGAGTTTTTGAACCTCATCCGCAAAAACCAGGGGGATAAAGAGTGCGAATATCTTTCTTTTTTCATATTCCCCTGTAAATAACTCATAGTTTTTCGTTATCCTGGAGAGGTTTGATTCAATATTGGCATCGATATATCCTGCGTAAACTTTTACAGTTTCATATCCGTTGTAAGCTTCAAAGGATAACGGAAGCCCAAAAAAAGGTTTTACTGAAGATGCGAGGTCTTCCTTTTCCTTGATCTTGAATTCTATACCTCTTAATTCATCAAAACGGGATGAGACATCCTGTTGGAGCGCTGTGATTTTTTCATCGATATGAGAAGGCAATTCTTTTGTACTTTTCTTTATGCCGGATTCTTTTTCACTGATTCCAAGCTGGTTCGATATAGACCGCAACGAAAGAAGATATTCCGATAGTTTTGAAGCTGTTTTTAAAGGGCGCCCTATCTTGAAATGTTCAGTCTCTTCCGAATAATCGGTGATATGAAGCACATTCAAATTGTGAAGTGCTGAAATAGTGGGCACCACCAGGTCTTTTGTACCTGCAATCATGACCCTTGTCATTTTTGTAGGTTTAAGCATTCACTGCCCTCTCAAACTCAGTTAAAATAAATTTTGTAGCTTTCGTGATGTTCTTTTTTGCCTTCTTTTTGGTATCTTCGGCTTCCAGGGCACCTTTTCCTATGATTTTTTCCTTCTCCTGTTTGATGATTTCCCGCGCTTTGCTCATCTCGGATTCTGCGTACTGTTGTGCTTCACACTCAGCTCTTTTTATAATCTCTCTGGATTCCGCTTTTGTTTCGTTGATCTTCTGGATTCTGGCTTCATTTGCCTGCAGGACTAATTTTTTTGCCTCTTCTTCCGCCTGCTTAATATCAGATAAAATTTCAGCTCGTGTCATTCAATTCCTCTAAATGCAAAATAATAGCCTCGTTTTGACCCACTTGCATAGGAGAGCACCTACTTAAATTATTCGGTTTTACATCGGAGTTCTGCAAGGGCGCATCGCTATTTTAAATGAAAAATCGTGTTAATCAATCACCCTATTTAAATACGGGGTATTACCTATTCATATCCTGCTTTAGCCCACTCCACAATTCCGCCCTTCATGTTGTAAACCTGCGCGAACCCGTTATTTACCAGTATTTCACTTGCCTGTGTACTGCGGCGACCGGATTTGCAATAGACCAGGATTTTCTTGTCGCGAGGTATTTTATTTAGCGCTTTATCAAGTTCCTGCGCCGGAATATCCTGTACCGGAATCAGTGTTGAACCTTTTATGTGCCCGGCATCGTATTCTCCCTGGGTGCGCACATCCAGGATAAAAACTTCACCGCTGTCTATCATTTCTTTGGCTTGCTGGACGCTGATATCAGTATATTGCGCTTTTTCAGGCGGCTTTGTGGTGCTGATGCATCCGGATATTATGACCAGAATCAAAAAACTTACAAATATAATCAAATAAATTGGTTTCATAATTGCTATTATTATCCTTCAAATAATAAGAAATATACTGGTACAACATGCTGTCAAACGCTCTTTGTGCGATAGTTTCTTTTAACCATAGTACTAATAAGTACTTCCATGGCAATCCACCCTATTGAATACCGCTACGGAACCCCTGAAATTAAGGCCGTGTGGAGTGAAGAAGCACGCCTCCGGAAGATGCTTGCAGTTGAAACTGCGCTTGCAAAAGCAGAGGCATTTACAGGTTATATCCCGGAAGGGACAGAAGAGAAAATAGCTGCCGGGGTTGATAAAGTTATACTTGACAGGGTAAAAGAAATAGAAGATGAAATCCATCACGATGTGATGGCAGTAGTCCTTGCACTGGCAGAGCAGTCAGGAGATGGCGGGAAATGGGTACATTTCGGCGCCACATCCAATGACATCCTGGATACGGCAACAGCCCTCCAGATAAAAGATGCGATATTCATTTTAAGGAAAGAGACTGCAAAACTGCGTTCGGTATTGCTTGATATAGCACTCTCGCATAAGAATACCGTATGCGCAGGACGCACACACGGGCAGATAGGCGTCCCAACGACATATGGTTTGCGTTTTGCGATATGGGCATCGGAAATAGACAGGCATCTTGAAAGATTAGACCAGTTAATGCCGCGTGCCACAGCCGGTAAGATGAGCGGCGCTGTTGGCACGCAGGCGGCTTTCGGGAAAAAAGGCATCGAGATACAGAAAAAAACAATGGAATTTTTGGGAATTGAACCGGCAGATGTCTCAAACCAGATTATCCAGCGGGACAGGCATGCCGAATTTGTGATGTGGATGGCGAATATTGCTACCACGCTTGATAAAATATGCATCGAGATACGAAGCCTTGCCCGAAGCGAAATTGCGGAAGTTGAGGAGGGTTTCGGGAAGAAACAGGTCGGCTCATCCACGATGCCCCATAAGCGCAACCCCATAAAATCCGAACAGGTTTGCGGGCTTGCAAGAATCGTGAGGGCAATGGTTGAGCCGGAACTTCTCAATAACACTTTGTGGGATGAACGCGACCTCACCAACTCTTCCTGTGAACGCATTGTGTTTCCAGAATCGTGTGTGCTGACTGACCATATAATCCGCCTCACTACGACCATTATCCAGAACCTGCGCTTTTATCCCGAAAACATAAGGAAGAACCTGAACCTTCTCAACGGTCTGAATATGGGCGAGGCGATAATGATGGAACTGAGCAGGAAAGGCGTGGGAAGGCAGGAGGCGCATGAAATCGTCCGCGAGTGCGCAATGTCGGCGCGCGAGACTGGGAGCCACATGAAGGATGCGCTGATAAAAAATAAAACGGTCTCGAAATATCTAACTGAAAATGATATTGTTACAATAATGAACCCGGATAATTATATAGGCACGGCGGTTATACAGGTGGAATCCCTTGTAACAAAGCTTAAAAAACGGAAATAAAAAGAGGATAATAATTGTTAAGAAAAGCTACCATCAAAGACGTGGAAAAGATATGGAAACTTGTGAATAGTTACGCAGATAGCCGCATCATGCTTCCTCGTTCATTGAGCGAACTGTATGAGAACCTCAGGGATTTTTACGTATTTACTGAAGATGACAAAATGGTAGGCTGCGGCGCGCTTCATATCACATGGGAAGATTACGGGGAAATCCTCTCACTCGCAGTTGAGCCTTCAAGGGTCAGGGAAGGAATAGGCTCGCAGATTCTCAAAGCCTGCGAGGATGAGGCCAGAGCTCTTGGATTGAATAAACTTATCACGCTGACTTATGTTCCTGAATTCTTCGAGGCGCATGGTTTCGTGAAGGTGAAGAAGAGCACGCTGCCGCATAAGATATGGAGCATGTGCATCAAGTGCCCGAAATTCCCGGAATGCGATGAGATACCGCTTGTGAAGAAGATAAGTTGAATTTGTCTATCGTATTCGACATTATTTAAAGATTTTGTCGATTACAGTCGACATTTTTAAGACAAAAGTATACTGTCACTTAATATTCGCAAGCAGTTCCTGCATCCCCTTAGTGTTAAGCCTGACGTTCTCGCCGTCTATTTCTGCATAACACTCTTTCACAAGATAATCGAGCTGGAATTTCAACTGGGATTCTGAAATGCCAAGCTCTTTCAAGATTTCCTTTTTTGTTTTTCCGAAAGCTCCGATGGATTTGACAACCTTTCTCCTCAGCGGGTTTTCAAGCGTCTTGAACATCAACTGGTGGTCATGCGGGGTTTTTATCTCGCAGGCGTCGGGTTCGGGTGGTATTGATTCTATTTCGTCGTTCATTTATCTCAACCCTATCATAACTCATTCGGCTTAGCTATTAATTGTATCGTAATTTCCTTATATTCGTGTTATTCAATTAAAACACCAAAGTTTAATACGTTAAACAACAGTTATTGTGTAGATATGAGCGAAGCCGAAACGGTTGGAGAGCATAAAGCCCATTGGATAACCATCTCCAGCGATGAATACGAGTCCATGAAGTCTACATTAGAGGTTCTTTCTGATACAGAACTGCTGGAGCAGATTAAGGAAAGCGAAGAGGATTATAAGAGTGGAAGATACAAAAAATTACGCGAATTAATTGAACAAGATTAAGTCATTTTATCTTGTGCTTAAAAACTAAAGTTTACTATTTTTCAACTTCATTGGTTTAATAATATCATCCCTTAGAGATACAATCCCGTCCCTTATGAAATCAAGTAACTCTGCTCCACTCAGATAATTATGGTTTATTGGAACACTGAGATAGTATCCAGTCTCGCAAGATTCAAGTTTTACTCCTTGCCCACTCCATTTTTTCTCAATTGTTGATTTGATATCATTCCATCGACCAAGATTTTTCTGCTTCCACCGTCGATGAGCCTCATCCGCCCATCTACGAAATTCAACATATACAGAGAAGATTTTCTCTTTATCATTAAACCTGAACCATGGACCGTAGTATATAGCATCATCATCAGCATCCATTTCTATATATTCAGGCCAAATATCAGTAGCAAAATAACGGTTACCCTCTCTGCTTATTCTAACTTTTTTCATCCCAATTTTCTCTTCCATGCAATTTTCAACAGAATTCAGAAATTCCTCTATTTCATCCCGCAGAAATGGGAGGTTTTCCATCGCTATAATGGCTTGTGGTGCAAAGCCATTAAACGGTTTCAAGTTTGCCATCTCAATTGCTTCTTTAAGTTCTCTTAAGATTAATTCTTTGCTTTCATCAATATTGTGCGAATCAATTATATCATTTGATATCTCCCATATTTTTTGCCAAGATACCCAGCATACTTTACCCGGGAAAATGTTTCTAAAAGAATCAAGTTCTTGCATTGCATGTATTTCTGAATCTGGGGTTATCACCAAGATTAGCCATTTGGAAGGAAAAATCCGTTTCATAGATTGACAATAGCTTTTAATTTGGTCATGTTGTAAAGAGTTTGGCTTTCCAATCTCTACAACCTTATTTTCTATTCCTATGGCAACGTTTTCCCCCTCGAAAACGGCATCAGGTCGTTTTTTCGATCCATCTAAAGAACAATCCATACAATATAATTGTAGATCATTCTTCTCAAATTCTAATGATAAACTATCAATCTGGCCCGCATGTCCAAATATCGTACTTTTTTCAATTATTCTTGACCATAGGTGCGGATATCGCTCCATAACCCATACAAAAATACCTGTTAGAAGATTCTCATTTTGTGCCAAATCCCCCGCAGATTTGACTTTCTTAGCAATCGAATAAAGATTCTCCATATGGCAATTATTATGGAGATTCTATTATTTAACTATTCGTTAGTATTTTAAAAAGTAAAAAAGGTTATTTCACCACAGGCACCGCTTCCCCGCACTCCGGGCACTTCCCATCCTTAATCTTAATCGCACTCACCCTGAATCCGGCGCGGTCAATCAGCAGCGCATTGCACTTCGGGCAATATGTATTTTCGTATTTATGCCCAGGGACATTGCCTGTATAAACAAACTTCATTCCCTCTTTCTTCGCAATATCGTGCGCCATCTCCAGTGTCGCAGTCGGCGTAATATAAAGGTCATTCATCTTGTACATGGGAGTAAACCTCGTGAAATGCATGGGAGTATCCGCGCCGAGGTTATCATGCACCCATCTCACAATCTGTGTTATCTCCTCAGGCGAATCATTCTTTGTCGGGATTACAAGCGTAATCGTCTCGACATGCATGCCAAGTTCCTTTGCCAGTTTCGTGGATTCAAGAACAGGCGCAAGCCTGGCGCCGCATATTTTCCTGTAAAAATCATCGGAAAACGATTTTATATCCACGCGGAAAGCGTCAAGATACGGCGCGATTCTCCGCAGCGCTTCGGGTGTGATGTAGCCGTTGGTCACGTATATAGTCTTTAATCCTGCCTTTTTCGCAAGAACCGCGCTGTCGTATGTGTATTCATGCCATATGGCAGGTTCGTTATACGTCCATGCTATTGATTTGCATCCGGTCGCAAGAGCGCGTTTGATTGCATCTTCAGGCGTTATCTCCATCGTGTACGACTCTTCAAGCGTAGCCTGCGAAATATTCCAGTTCTGGCAGTGCATGCACCTGAAATTGCATCCGATAGTCCCCAGGGAATACGAAAGCGTTCCGGGCAGGAAATGATATAATGGTTTTTTCTCAATCGGGTCAACCGCTTCGCTTGAAACGGTATTATAGATTAACGAGTAAAGCTTCCCGTTCTTATTCTGCCTTGTTCTGCATACACCGAGTTTCCCCTCAGCTATCGTACACCTGTGTGAACACACATTGCATTTCACTTTATTGTCCGCAAGTCTGTCAAACAGAACCCCTTCTTTGATCATTGATTATGCCCCTTTTATAGTTAAGAACCTAATTTTCCAAACATATCATTGTGAATGCTTCGCGTTCTCTGCGCCTTTGCGGTGTGCGTTTTATTCACCGCAAAGACGCAAAGGTCGCAAAGATAGTTTAAATTGTTTAGTTTTTCTATAACTGCCCCTTTTGGCGCAGGATTTTATGCATATATTTCGGGTCTTGATTCTATCTGCTTTGAGCGTTTCTTTCGCAGTTCGTCTTTTATATTCTCGTAATAACTCATTATATCCGAGGTAACAGAAGGACCCGTATCATCTACAGCAGCAAGGAAATGCGATTGCCTGACTTTTTCTGCTTTAATATTTTCACGCATCGCGAATCGTCCTGCTTTCTTGCAAACAGCAGCTATGTCGGCGCCAGTGAAGTCTTCAGTCAATTCTACGAGCTTTTTAATATCCACGTCCTTTGCAAGCGCCATTTTCTTTGAATGTACCTTGAAGATTTCAAGCCTTGTCTTCTCATCAGGCACAGGCACAAGTATCATCTCGTCAAACCTACCCGGGCGCAAAAGCGCAGGGTCGATTATGTCCGGCCTGTTCGTAGCCCCGATAATCACAACTCCGCGAAGTTCTTCCAGCCCGTCAAGTTCCGAGAGCAACTGGTTCACAATCCGCTCGGTTACGTGCGGCTCACCCGCTGCCGTTCCCCTTATAGGAGCAAGCGCATCGAGTTCATCAAGGAATATGATAGCGGGCGCAACCTGGCGCGCTTTTTTGAATATCTCTGCTATATGCTGCTCGGATTCGCCGTACCATTTCGATAGAATATCGCTGCCTTTGACGGTTATGAAATTCGCCTCGCTTTCGTTGGCAATGGCTTTTGCAAGCAGGGTTTTCCCGGTACCCGGAGGCCCAAACAGAAGAACGCCTTTAGGCGCTTCCACTCCTATGCGCCTGAACGAATCCCCATAACGCAGCGGCCATTCAACAGCTTCTTTCAGCAGGGCTTTTACATTATCAAGCCCGCCGATATCCTCCCATGTCACATTGGGCACTTCAAATAATATCTCCCGCAGTGCAGAGGGCTGGACCTCTCTCATAACCTCTTCAAAGTCAGAACGCTTGATAATAAGTTTATCCAGCGTCTCCTTGGGAATTTCTTTCTGTTCAAGGTCTATTTCCGGGAGAATCCGCCGCAGCGAAGTCATTGCAGCTTCCCGGCACAGCGCCGCTATGTCGGCGCCCACGAACCCATAAGTACGATCGGCAAGGTCATCGAGACTCACATCCTCGGCAAGCGGCATCCCTCGTGTATGAATCTGGAATATCTCCCTTCTCCCTTCACGGTCAGGTACCCGAAGCTCAATCTCGCGGTCAAACCTTCCAGGGCGGCGAAGCGCCATATCAAGCGCTTCTGGTCGGTTTGTCGCGCCTATCACAATCACGTTCTTTCTGGATTTCAAGCCGTCCATTAATGAAAGAAGCTGCGCTACAACGCGGCGCTCAACCTCGCCCGTGACCTCGGCGCGTTTTGGGGCGATGCTGTCTATCTCATCGATGAAAATTATGGCAGGTGAATTTTTATCAGCTTCATCAAAAGCCTCGCGCAGCTTATGCTCGCTTTCCCCGTAATATTTTGACATTATTTCAGGGCCGTTTATAGTAATAAAATACGCATCGCTCTCATTTGCCACTGCTTTTGCAAGCATGGTTTTCCCGGTCCCCGGTGCTCCATGAAGAAGGACTCCTTTTGGTGCGTCAATCCCGAGCCTGCTAAAGAGTTCCGGATGCCGGAGAGGCAATTCTATTATTTCCCTGATTTTGGTGAGGGCAGGCTTTATCCCGCCCAGGTCTTCATACATTACCTCGGGGATCCCCTCTTCAAGCTCAACCGCTTCAGGCAAAAGTTCTACTTCCGTGATATCGGTAATTTTAACTATCCCGGCTGGCGCTGTCGAAACCACATGGAGTTTAATCTCGCCAAGACCAAAGGATGGGAACATTCCCTCGAATACATGCTCAAGCATCATATCCCCGCCAAAAGATTCCCTGGGGCGCCGCACACTGGTGGTTGAGATGACATCTCCTTTTGAGACAGTCCGGTTATGAAAAATCGACCTCAAGCTTTCGCTGGGCGCATAGATGTGGATATTCTGGGTAACGGGTGAAAGTATGACCTTTTTTGCTTCTTTCCACTCTGCTTTTTTGACCTCAACATATTCCCCAAGGCTTGTTTTTGCGTTCGTCCGTATCAACCCATCCATGCGGATGACATCGAGCCCTTCATCCTGGGGATATGACCGCCCTACCACGGCCGATGTCGGGCGTTCGCCTATAATTTCAACTACGTCAAAAATATTGACTCCAATATCGTTCCTGAACTTCTCATCGATTCTTACGATGCCTTTCCCGACATCCCTCTGGTCTGCTTCTGCTACTTTTAATCGCGCTGATTTTTCCATGATACCCCTATATTATAATATTTTGTTTTATTTAATAAAAGTTTGCTTTCGTCCCGGCCCAACTGACACATATTCTATTTCCACGCCCATCAATTCTTCAAGCAATTCAACATACAGCCTGGCATTTTCGGGAAGGTCGGGGAAACTTTCAGCCCCGGATATATCTTCCTTCCATCCGGGCAGGTCAATGTATATGGGTTTGCACCGGGCGATATCATCGGAAAGTTCTGGCGGGTAATCAAGCTGTTTTCCATCAATTTCATATCCCAGGCATATTTTCAAAGGGTTAAGCCCTGAAAGGACGTCAAGTTTGGTGAGAGCCATACCTGTATATCCATTGAGGTTGATGGATTTTCCTGCAAGCGGAAGGTCGAACCAGCCGCACCTTCTCGGTCTTCCCGTGGTTGTGCCGAATTCCCTTCCTTTTTCACGCAGGTGTTCGCCGACTTCGTTTTTCTGTTCTGTGGGAAGCGGTCCTTCTCCGACGCGCGTGATATAAGCTTTGATGACACCCATTACCTTATCCACTTTCTTTGGACCGACACCGAGTGACGCACAGGCGGAACCTGCCACCGTGCTTGAGGATGTGACGAATTTTTGCGTCCCGTGTATTATATCAAGATGTGTTCCCTGCGCCCCTTCTGCTAATACGTTCTTACCCTGTTTTAATGCAAGATTTATCTCTTTTGAAACATCGGTGATGTATGGCTTTAATTTCTTTCCGATTTCGAGGTATTCATCGATATCAGAGCGTGCGATTTTGGGGTCTCCGCCAAGTTCTTTTATGGCATTTTCCTTTTGCGGGGCAATTTCTTCAAGCCGCCGCATGAAGCGGTTCTTGTCCGTAATATCCGCCATCTGTATTTCATCGCGTCCCACTTTATCGATATAGGCAAAACCAATTCCCCTGCTCGTTGTCCCGATTTTCACGGCGCGTTTTGATTCGCGAAGGCCGTCAAGGGCAACATGATAGGGCATTATGATGCTTGTCTTTGCATCGATGCCAAGCTTCGTTGGTGTCACTTCCACCCCATTTTCTGCAAGCATGGCGATTTCATCCATCAGGATCTTCGGATTCATGACAGTGCCGGGGCCGATAAGGAGGCGGGCATCGAATAAAACACCTGACGGGATAAGATGCAGTTTGTAGGTTTTTCCTTCAGCCACGACCGTATGTCCGGCATTATCCCCGCCCTGGAATCGGGCGACGATGTCGTATTCTTTAGCCAGCATATCCACGATTTTGCCTTTGCCTTCGTCCCCGAACTGTGCGCCTGTGATTATTGTGAACATGTTATATCATTCCTTAATTTGGCGGGAAATATGATAAGTTTATTTCTTCATGCAGCAATAAAAGGTTAAAAATAATATATTGGTTAAATGGCAACAGTAAACGAAAATGGGGAAAAATATAGCTTTGTAGCAATTGCGGACGATAGCTTTGGTTATGGAATGTTACATGAGACGACTGTTTTAAAAATCGACGAAATTGGGAAGTTTATCGAAACTGCTTTGAAGGATACTCGCACAAGCGCAGAAACACGGAAAGAAGTTATTTTGATGGAGAGTTGCTTATTTAAATTACAGGCTGTGTTGTATCACCTTCATAACATAAAGAAATTCAAAGAAAATCTTCTAATCGGAATTAAAAGAGATTTAGAAAATAAAAATGTTTCAGTATTTACAAGTGGTTATTTGCCCAGGGAACTTGTTTTCGAGTTTGAAGCACTTTTACTGCAAGCGAGGGCATGTCTAGATGCTCTTACAGTTTTAGTCATAAAAAGGTTGCAGCCAGGTCAACAAACAAATTATTTTACGAAACTTAAAAAAGTCCTTGAAAGTTCCAAAATGAATGAACATATTGAAAAAATAATTGGACTGTTAAATGAAAGCAATTGGCTTTTTGAAAGTGGGGTTCTATACATGACGACTTAAGTAATTGCGCATAAACTCCGAAGAATATTATTTGGTGATTGCCAGAGTCTGAATTGTTTATTTACTGCTTCCAGCAGTATCTCAATGCTTTGAAAATAACGAT
>JAHFDG010000134.1:0-624 GCA_023249105.1 Candidatus Methanoperedens sp.
ACGACAGACTCGACCGACTGGCAGGAGTCTGAACAAACGATGGGCAAGGGTTCATCCGCAGCTTCCAGCGACAAACGCCGTAGGTTGCATTGGATCCTTGCAAAGTGACGAGCTAGGTATCTTTCTTTACTGACTAGCATGAACGAAACCATAGCGTCAGGGTCTCTGCAGCTTCCAACGGCTTGCTCCGAGGTCGGGCAGGACCCATGCATGATTCAACCGGCTAGCTATAATCAGACATTGTAAAGAGAGACCTGACAGCTTCCAACGGCTTATACCGAGGTCGGGCAGGTCCCCACATTTCACATGCCAATTCAAGCTGAAATCAAACCATTGCATCAAGGTCCCGGCAGCTTCCAACGGCTTGTACCGTGGTCGGGCAGGACCGATGCATGATTCGACCGCCTAGCAGGAATCAAAATATGTCGTGAGGGACCCGGCAGCTTC
Organism: Candidatus Methanoperedens sp.; assembly: GCA_023249105.1. Lineage (GTDB taxonomy): Archaea > Halobacteriota > Methanosarcinia > Methanosarcinales > Methanoperedenaceae > Methanoperedens. Next base: position 448 of record JAHFDG010000134.1, read on the forward strand.
CAACGGCTTATACCGAGGTCGGGCAGGTCCACACATTTCACGAGCCGATTCAAGCCAAAATCAAACCATTGCATCAAGGTCCCGGCAGCTTCCAACGGCTAGTACCGTGGTCGGGCAGAACCGATGCATGATTCGACCGCCTAGCAGGAATCAAAACATGTCGTGAGGGACCCGGCA
>JAHFDG010000134.1:786-2040 GCA_023249105.1 Candidatus Methanoperedens sp.
TTCACGAGCCGATTCAAGCCGAAATCAAACCATTGCATCAAGGTCCCGGCAGCTTCCAACGGCTAGTACCGTGGTCGGGCAGAACCGATGCATGATTCGACCGCCTAGCAGGAATCAAAATTAGTCATGAGGGACCCGGCAGCTTCCAACGGCTTGAACCGTGGTCGGGCAGGACCAATGCCTGATTCAACCGACTGGCAAGAATCAAATCATGTGGTGATGGTCCCCTCAGCTTCCAACAGCTTATTCCGAGGTCGGTGAGCTGCCCTCAATTGGACAAGCTGGCTCGACCAACTAGTAGAAATCAACTACTAGATGGGAACCAACTCTCCTATATAAGATTCAACACCATTTCGATGTTGCAAAACGTTTTGACAGGCGGAAGGCTTCCATTGCATGGACGGCATAAATTCGCAATCACCGGGATCCAAGCCAGCGAAAATCTTTGTTTTTCAGAGCTGGGTCTATATTTATACACATTTTCTTTTACATTAAAACAATAGCAGGATACCAATTTTAACCAAATATCCCAAATCCAAATGTACAGATATTTATTTCTATGAATTTCAATTTATTTAGAATCCTGCCTCTTAAATATATTTTATTCTAAATTATTTTATCACAAATATTTTAAGCTTTTTCCATTTCATATTCAACATCATTATGAAATTATATTGTCATAAATAACATTTTATGCTGAAATTTAGAAGCTATATAGCATAATTTTATGCAGAATTCGAGAATCCAGCATAAAATGCTGTTTTTAAACAAAAAACATCTGAAATGCATTGAATTCATGTTTTTCCTTTGAAATGGAAAGAATTTACTATGAATTGTTTGGGCAAATAATGTTTTATGCAGAAATCTAGAAGCAATATAGCATAATTTTGTGCAGAATTCGAGAATCCTGCATGAAATGCTATTTTTTAACAAAAAAACATCTGAAATGCCTTGAATTTTTTGCAGAAGTCTAGAAACTATGTTGCATAATGTTATGCAGAATTCCAGAATCATGCATGAAATGCTATTTTTCACAAAAAAAACATCTTAAAACTCGGGCGGTCGGGAACACGGTCGCTTCAAAACACTCAAGCAAGGGGGGAAAAAGCACGGGCGATCGATAACTCGGGCGGAAGAGAGCACGGGCGCTTGAAAACACTCAAGCAAGGGGGGAAAAAGCACGGGCGAGCGATAACTCGGGCGGACGGGAGCACGGTCGCTTCAAAACACTCAAGCAAGGGGGGGAAAAGAAAG
>JAHFDG010000046.1 GCA_023249105.1 Candidatus Methanoperedens sp.
AATGCAGCCTGAATCAATCTTAGGACGCTTTTTTAAGGTTTTTGGATGGTGAGATAAAAGATGAACGAAAGAAAGAATATTGCTGAAAAAATTCAGCGAAAAAATATCCGGACTCTACAAAAGAAATACCAGCAATCCCTAATCCTGATTGATGCCTTCCTCACCGAGATTGAACTTACTCACTTCAACCTGCAATTCGTTTGATAATCTTGCAAGTTCCTGGGCTGCATTCACAAGCATGTCCATTGACGCTGCCTGCTCTTCTGCCGCTGCTGATGTTTCCTGTGTGCCTGCCGCTGATTCCTGGCTTATTGCTGAAACGTCCTCCACAGAAGCGGTTACTTCTTCAACCGAGGCTGACTGTTCTTCCGCGGCTGCCGCAATTTCCTGGATCATCGTAGCTACGTCTCCTGCCGCCTTTACTATCTGGTTGATTGCCGATACCGTAGATTCTATGGTTCTTGCGCCTTCACCAACTGTCTTTGTGCCCAGTTCCATTGTCGTTACAGCCTGCTTTGTACCCTGCTGTATCTCTTTTATTAAGAGGGTAATCTGATTCGCGGCGTTTCTTGATTCCTCGGCAAGTTTTCGCACTTCATCTGCAACGACTGCAAAACCCCTGCCGTGCTCTCCTGCTCTTGCAGCTTCTATGGCAGCGTTCAGGGCAAGGAGGTTTGTCTGGTCTGCGATAGTGGTTATCACGCTGATAATTTCGCCTATTTGCTGTGATTTGCCATCAAGCTGCTTTATTACAGTCGCTGAATTATCCACGCTTGCCTGGATTTCTGTCATCTTTTGCGCCACATCTCCTGACATTTTGCCCACCTGCTGGGCGGTTGTGCTGGCAGCAGTCGCCCCCTCGGCTGCTTTCTGGGAGTTTTGGGCGACCTGCTGGACGCTCTCTGACATCTCTTTCATGGCACGGCTTACTTCAGCCATCTTGGAAGCCTGCTGGCTCACTCCGGTGGAAATATCATGCGTTGTGTTTGATATCTGGTCTGATGATGCTTTCATTTCCTCACTTGATGCCGATAATTCCTGGGCGGTATTCGCAACTTTTAATGAGACGTCCTGGACTTTACCAGTTAAATGCTGGAGGTTTGATGTCATTTTCTGGAAATGTGTTGCAAGCTGCCCGAGTTCGTCCTTTGACGAGACATCCACTTTTGTTGTTAAATCCCCCGCAGCTACCCTCTCAGCGACATTGATAAAACTATTCAACGGCTTCATGATAGAACGAGTAAGCCCGATATACATTAGTGTTGATGAGAAAATTACGAAAAAAATACAAAGGATGATTGCCTGTTTAGGGTCAATAAAAGCGCTGACGCTCTCACCGTATAAACCCATATACGCTATAATTAACATCAGTACATCAACCACGATGAAGCTATAAGCGATTTTAATACCAATATTGAACCTGCTGATTGTCAATTCGTTTGCTTTATCTATAATATCTATTAATCCCATTCGACTCTCCTCTTATTCGTTTTTCATCGATAGTATTAAAAAGATATCGCCTAACTAATAAATCAATTTGTGAAAAAGGTGTGAAGTACAATTAAAATAAAAGGGCGGTGTCTTATGCAGCTTCAATCCCGGACGCTTCCATTGATATTTTTTGGACACTGAGCAATTGGTTTCCGCCAAGTATCTTATCAAGATCAAGGAGAATCAAAAGCCTGTCCTCCATCTTGCCAACGCCCTGCACATATTCCGTGCCAATCTTGCTTGCGATTACTGCCGGCGCAGGCTCTACGTTCTTTTCAGGAAGCCGGATAACCTCGCTTACCGAATCAACAATGAATCCCATTACTGTTTCATCTATATTCGCCACCACGATGCGCGTGTTCTCGTCCTGTTCCTTTGTATCCATACCCATTATCACGTTAAGGTTGAGCACAACAATAATCCGTCCGCGAAGGTTGATTATTCCCCTGATATACTCTGGAGCCTGTGGAATTCTCGTGATATTGGTCATGCGGATGATTTCCTGGACTTTCATGATTTCCACGCCGAACTCTTCCTTGCCTACGTTAAAGACAACGAGCTGGAGCTCGCTGTCTGATGTTGTTTTTGTATCCTGGGCTAATCCTGCCATGTTTCCTCCTATTTAGGGGCGGCACTGCCTGTCTTTGATGCTTTTCCACCGCTATCGGCAGGTTTGTGCTCACGCTTCTTTTCTGGTTTAACTGCACCGGGTTTTTGTTCGGCTGCCTGGCTTATTGCGGCTTCACCGATATTGAATTTCGCAACTTCAGATTGCAGATCGTCTGCCAGTTTCGTGAGCTGCTGTGCAGCGTCCACAAGCTGTTCCATTGACGCCGCCTGTTCTTCTGCAGCCGCTGAAGCTTCTTCCGTGCCTGCTGCGGATTCTTCGCTTATGGCGGATACCTCTTCTATAGAGGCAGTGACTTCCTCAACAGATGCAGATTGTTCTTCAGCAGTGGCTGCAATTTCCTGAACCATTGTCGCAACATTTCCGGCAGCCTGGACAATATTATTAATGGCGGTTACAGTATCTTCAATTGTCTTTGCACCTTCACCTACGACTTTTGTTCCCATTTCCATGGATTCAACAGCCTGTTTTGTTCCGAGCTGGATTTCTTTTATCAGTGAAGTAATCTGGTTTGCAGCGCCTCTTGATTCCTCGGCAAGCTTCCTGACCTCATCGGCCACTACTGCAAATCCCCTGCCATGTTCTCCGGCCCTGGCAGCTTCGATAGCTGCATTCAGTGCAAGGAGGTTTGTCTGGTCTGCAATATTGGTTATGACGCTTATTATTTCGCCAATTTTCTGGGATTTGCCGTCAAGCTCTTTTATCGCAACAGCCGAGTTATCAACGGTTGAGCGGATATCGGAAATCTTGCCAGAAACCTCATTGGATTTCTTCCCTACTTCCTGTGCAGCCTTACTGGCTTGCGTAGCGTTTTCAGACGCTTTCTGGGAATTCATTGCAACCTGCTGGACACTTTCAGACATCACTTTCATTGCCCTGCTTATGTCATTAATTTTCATAGCCTGCTGGCTTACACCGGAAGCAATATCCTGCGCTGTATTGGATATCTGGTCAGTGGAAGCTTTCATCTCCTCGCTTGATGCTGAGAGTTCCTGTGCTGTCGAAGTTACACGGTCTGCTCCCTGCTTTACGGACACAACTATATTACGAATATTGTCTGTCATTTTATTGAATACGGAGGCAAGGTAACCCAGTTCATCATTCGATTCGGTTTTTATAATCTTACTCAGGTCTCCTTTTCCAATTTCCTCTGCTCCACCAAGCAGGGTGTAGATTGGCTTTATTATTTTATTAGATATGAGCAGACCAATCAACAATGCAATAATAAGGCTAATTATGCTAATCAGAAGTATGCTATTCTGTGCATTTTTCCTGAGGTCTACAAAGGGCGCCTCAGGAGTCCCCACATAAAGAATACCTATTACTTTCTTATCGATATCGTAAATAGGCTCGTAGGCAGTGATATACCACCCATTTACTACAAATGCCCTGCCGAAAAAGGTCTTTCCGTCTCTCAATACTGTATTGTAAACGGGCATGGATACCCTTGTGCCAATAGCCCTGTTGCCATCCAGTTTCTTGACATTTGTTGAGATGCGAAGGTCGTTCATGAAGATGGTAGCAGTCTCTACCTTTACAGCATTTTTTGTTTCATCAACTATAGTGAAATCCCTGTTAATAAGGTGCCCAACCATGACGCTTCCTGCAATCTTTCCATTGGAATATATCGGACTTGAGGATTTTATCATCATTCCACCAGTTTCAACTTTTTTTTCCGTTGGCATTGCGCCGTCTGTGGGAATTAGTTCCAGCATTGCCTGGCTCTCCAGTTTATCAGGAATAAGTTCTTTATCCGGGATTATCGCTGTACCGGTTATGCCCTTACCATTAAGAGCCGAAACTACGAAAGCATCAGGCGCCAGGTTTTCTCCCTTATGTGCGGGATTATTGCTTCTTGCAACAACTTTCCCGGATGAATCAGTTACAATGATTGTGCTTATGAAAGGATATTGTTTTTTTACTGATTGGATATAATCCAAAATATTGGAATTTGAGGGGGTTTCAATATCATGGATTACACCTTCATCGTTTGCCACGAAATATGCAGCCATTTGGATTTTTTTCTCAACGCCGCTGTATATCTCATGGGCTGCACCCAGGTCCCCTATTATTTTTGTCTGGGCCTGCTCTCCGATGCCTTCATCTATGAGGTTTAAACTGAACAAACCGAGAGCAAAAAGTGGAATAAGTATGATAAATATAATCGTAACCAATAGTTTCGTCCTTATTTTCAGGTTGTTGAATATTCCAATATTAAGGTTCATAATTCAAATTCACTCCTTATCGGCATCCAAATCAAAGACGCCGACAATCAATGCGTTTTTATACCACCTTATTGGCGTTTGGTACATTCCCGTTTTTATGCCCGAATCAACGCCGGTGGATGGTGATGTCCCGCGGTTGCGGTGATACTAACGTTTTAACTCAAAGGAGTTCGATGCAATCACTATAATATAAACCAATTTGTGAAAAACGTGTGAAAAAAAAGAAAAAAAGAGGAGGCAGTCTTTCAGGTTGTTACTTCTGCCCCCGCGGCATCTGCGGAAATAGTATGAACACTGTGCAGTTCGTTCGCGCCAAGAACTTTATCCAGGTTAAGAAGGATTAGCAGCCTGTTATCCATCTTGCCAACGCCTCTAACGTATTCCGTGCCTATCTTGTTGGCGATAACAGCCGGTGCCGGCTCAATGTTCTTCTGGGGGAGGCGGATGACTTCACTTACCGAGTCAACCACGAATCCCATTACCGTCTCGCCGATATTTGCAACCACGATACGCGTGTTCTCATCCTGCTCTTTGCTTTCCATGCCCATTATCACATTCAGATTGAGCACAACTATAATCCTGCCCCGGAGGTTGATTATTCCCCTGACGTAATTCGGCGCCTGGGGAATCCTGGTGATGCTGGTCATGCGGATGATTTCCTGCACATTGGTGATCTCAACGCCGAATTCTTCGCTGCCTATCATGAAAACGACGAGCTGGAGCTCGTCGTTCGCAGATGTTTGTGTTTTTGGGTCTTGAGGTAGCTCTGCCATTTTTTATCCCCTATTCCTGCCTTGTCTTTTTCCCAGTTTTCATTGAATCCTTTTGTAAGGTTTTGGATTTCTGGTCATGGGTCTCTGTATGCACGTGCTTCGCCGCTGTCTCTTTCTGCTTTACAGGTTCATGTTTAATCGTTTCTGCCTGTTTAAAGACGTGGGATATTGCCTCTCCCAGATTGAACTTCCCTACTTCAGCCTGTAAATCGTTCGATAGTTTTGCAAGTTCCTGGGCGGCGTTCACCAATTGGTCCATTGAAGCGGCCTGTTCTTCTGCTGCTGCCGAGACTTCTTCAGTGCCTGAAGCAGATTCTTCACTTATTGCGGATACGTCTTCGACAGAAGCCGCTACCTCTTCAACAGAGGCAGACTGTTCCTCAGCCGCGGCTGCAATTTCCTGCACCATGGTGGCGACTTCCCCGGCAGCGGTAACAATCTTATTGATAGCAGATACTGCATCCTCGATCGTCTTGGCACCCTCGCCTACGGTCTTCGTGCCCTGCTCCATGCTGTCAACTGCCTGTTTTGTTCCCTGCTGGACTTCTTTTATCAGTGAAGTAATCTGGTTTGCGGCGTTTCTTGATTCCTCTGCAAGCTTCCTGACTTCATCGGCTACTACTGCAAAACCCCTGCCGTGCTCTCCCGCTCTTGCAGCTTCTATAGCTGCGTTCAATGCAAGGAGATTTGTCTGGTCTGCGATATTTGTTATCACGCCGATTATTTCACCAATCTTCTGTGACCTGCCTTCAAGGTCTTTAATCACCAGGGCCGAGTTGTCCACGGTAGTCCTGATTTCAGATATCTTGCTTGCCACATCGTTGGACATCCTGCCCACTTCCTGGGCTGTATTGCTGGCTGCGGTAGCGCCTTCTGCTGCTTTCTGGGAATTTACTGCAACCTGCTGTACGCTGTCTGCCATCTCTTTTACTGTCCTGCTTATTTCCACCATCTTCGATGCCTGCTGGCTTACACCGGTGGCAATGTCCTGCGTGGTGCTGGAAATCTGGTCTGTGGAGGCTTTCATTTCCTCACTTGATGCGGAGAGTTCCTGGGCTGTTGAGGCAACTCTCAGTGCCGTGCCCTGGACTTTTCCCAGAACGCCTCTTAAGCTCTCGGTCATTGTCTGGATAGCCAAAGAGAGCTGTCCAACCTCGTCCTTTGAATCAGTCTTTATCTGTACGGTGAGGTCTCCTTCTGCGACTTTATTGGATGCGTGGAGCATGGTGTCCATTGGTCTGGTGATAGCACGGGAGATATATATCCCGATACCGAGACCGGTTACTACTGCTACGATAGAGAGTATTATAACCGTGGTTTTGCCTGTTGAATTCGTACTGGCTATTACGGCAAGCGCCGCAATCTGGTCTGTCTCAGAATCTGTTTGGAATTCATCTATTACAGGCTCTATTGCATGGACGTAAGTTGTGAATTCTGCTGTTTTTGATGCTATATCAGCATCAATAGCCACTATCTTGTCAAAAGACGCTGTATATGCAAGGAGCTTGGTTTTGATATCATCCTTCACATTCTGGGGGAGTTTACTGGCCGCCAGATCGTTAAGAAGTATCTTTTCATTATCATGCAATGTCTTTTGATACGAGGCATCTCCCCTCATAAGGTAATCCTTTTCATTCCTCCTCAATTGCAGCTCATTTGCCAGTAGTCGATCATCTTTCTGATTTTTGATATCGGCTTCGACAGCATGCACCGCATTCCTCATTTCAAGCTGCAGTCCTGAGTTTTCATCAAGGCCTTTTGTCTTATAGAGTTCAATAGTCTCAAGGAACGCTTTTTGATAGCCTCCGATATCAGTTATTATTTTTCCTGCCATGTCCTTTCTTTCCTGAGGGACATCAAGTGCCTGTATAGCCTGTGCATCTTTGGTGACGTTCGCGACAGAAGCTTTTACATTATCGACATATATAAGTTCTTTACGAGCAAAAAAGTCTTTTTCATGACGTCTTGCTGATAACATATCTGCGTCCATCGTAAGACCTTTTTCTTTCATTGCAATCGTATTTCCGATTACTTTATTATTTTCCTGTTCAATCGTACCAAGTGTGGTTATGCTTATCACAGCCACAATAATAAGCAGGAGACTGACAAGGCCGAATCCGCCAAGCAGTTTCTTGCTCAAAGACATGTCTTTTATACTTACCATAAAATCCTCCATTTTTTCGTTTTTGGACATTTTCTATTTTCATAAGCAGTAAAACTGCTTTTCCACGGTAAGAAGTAAGAAGAAATGCTCTTATTTATAAATCGTTTTGTGAAAAACGTGTGAACTATTTCCTGTTAAAAAACTTGAATCCCCCGAGAAATTTGGGAATTTCTATCATGCTGATTTTTTCAACCAGGCGAGGAAGACGGTTGAGCTTGGGTTTTTTAAATAAGTTATACGATTTTGTTTCCTCCCCTATTTTGTTTACATCCCCATTATCCGCAGCCGGTACATAGCCCGAAACAGTCTTCTCTTCTTCTGAAACTTTATGTCCCACTACCCCCCTGTCCCTGCCCGCCTTTCCTTTTATTTTGCCTTCATAATAATAAGTTTCAGGCGATTTAATCCCAAGAGCCAGAGCTTCTTTTATAAGAGCATTGTATTCCCTCAATACCCAGCCAATTTCCGAATGATTCTTGTATCCGACTTCAAATCCCAGCTCAGAAATTTTATTTATGAGCCGCTCCTTATCATCCTGTTTACCTGTAATAACTCAAAACCCCTTAATATTTTTTCAGTGGTTTCAGGACAATTAAGCCCTTGTTCGTGAATTCAATGCCGCGCATTTCACAGTCGTGTTTTGTTCCCCGCATCTTAATTATCTGCACTGCTCTTACCATTCCTCTCTGGTTATCCATGAAATTATGAAGAAAGATGACGCCATGCGAAGCGAATTGTTCAATCGTATAGGCATCAGGCTTGGTAAGCTCGGATAAAAGGAGGGTGGTGCACCCAAGGGTTTTAAGATTCCTGATGAACCTGTTTATGGATTTTTCTTCCAGCGCCACATGCGATGAGGTAAACCTGATGGAGGATAATGAGTCTATTACCAGTCTCTTGATATTGTGCTGCTTTACCACCGCCTCTACATTCATAAATACTGATTGTGGTGTGGGGGGAGCGCTATCGGAAGATTCGGCTGTATGCTGCTCATAATTTGGCGTTATCAGCGTAGAAACTTCTTCGTATTCCGCGTATTGAGCGGCAGGTCCGAGCTCTAAAAAAAACAGTTTTTTCTTGTTGACCAGTTCTTCGATGTGCAGATTGTACCGGGACATGTCTTCGATAATAGTATCCATGCTTTCGGATAATGCCATGTACGCACCCGCTTCCCCGGCAAGTGCCCCGAAAGCTAAAAATTGCACTCCAAATGTAGATTTCCCGCTACCCGGGGAGCCGCTAACCAGATACTGCCTATCCTTGAGTAAACCTCCTTCGATTAGCTCATCAAATCCTTCAATTCCTGTTTTGACCCTCATATTCGACCTCATGTTGCTCAAATATGGGACAATGATTTAGTGTGTATATAAACGCAGTTGTGAAATTTGTGTGAAATATGCTTAATAACACGTACATACAATAAATTTAAATTACAAAAAATGTAATAACTTAGAATAACATATTAATAAAAAAATAATATGAAGGATAAAAGGCATGTTTGAGGATATTTCAGCAAAATTTAAAAAATTAAAAATGCCTGAAGAGTCCCTTATTAAAAAAATTGAAAGGATAAAAAAGACTCCTGACGCAGGAATACCAACAGCCGGAGGTACGCCATCAATAGCAATGGCTGATGTATCCGAACAGCTTAAAAAAGCGCAGGAGGAAATTACCCAGAAGATTGAAGAGATGGTAAAATCCAAAACCGAACAAATCACCACCACGGTTGAGTCAATTAAAGAGTATGATACAAAATTAAGCAAAATGGAGAGTGCTGTCTCAGCGTCAAAAAATAAGGTGGATGAATTTAAAGAGAGATTGGATAAAATAGATGAAAGCCTTCTTGAATTATTATCTTTATATGAAGTGGTATCCAGCACCGTAAACCCATTTGTTGGCGACAAGGAAAATGTTCCCAATGAAAAAATCGAACTGATGGAGAAGAAAATTGACGAATTAAGCAAGAAAGCACCGGAACTGCCTCTGGATATAAAAGAAGAATACGATATTAAATTCAAAGCCCTGGAGGCCAGTTTACAGGCGTTGACTGATGTAATCAATTCAACCGGATTGAATCAGGACGTTTTGATAAAAAATGTTTCTGAACGGGTTTTGGAAGAGATAAGACCCTTAATCGAACAAAAATCAATGCAAGCAGATGTTACAGGCGAGCCATCATCCCTGATACCTCAATCGATTGAGAGCGCAGTTCCTGCAACAAAATCTGATGGGGATATAAAGCTGCAATATCTGGATAACAAAGCTGAAACATCGATTATCCTTCTTAACTGGATAGAATTCTTGCTTGAAAAAGTGGGACGAAATAACCTCACAGAAGTCCTTGAATATTATATTGACATAGGATGGATAAGCGAGGAAGTTTGCGAAAAAATGATAGCCTATGCGAATGGGATAGATTACTACGTGGAACGCCCAACGTGGAAACTCCTCCCGGATGACCATACAAAATCACTTATGTTCATAGAACAGCTAAAAGGAAAGAAGCTTGATAAAACCATGCTGTCAAAGCTTGAAAGGGATGTCGAGAAGGTAGTCCGAAGCACAGAAATTTACATTTCTTAATTGTTTAGAACAGTTTCTGTATTATAATATCAAACGACCTGGGGTCAACCAGCATAATCAACCGCCCGGTTTTATTCACTCCCAGGGCGAGGTTGGTTGCAAGCGCGAATTCGACTTTTCCTTCAATCTCTTTCATAGCGGATTCAACAATCTTTAAAGATGGGCCGGTCTTGAAGGTCGGAGCTTTCAGTAATAAAGGAACTTCGATATATTCTGAGATTGCGCTGATATACTGACCACCGAAGATATTGGCTGTTTCTTTTAATGTGGAAATTATATCCTCGGTAAATTCCTTGCATGCAGCCTCGGGAGGATTGCAGAGAAGTTCGTTTGCGATATCCAGGGCATTTTCCCTTGATACATACAACTGCATCTCTCCGTTCACTTCACCGGCTTGACCTTTTCCATGAAGTTCCACGCCAATCATCACTATAGAATCACCAAGGCTGATTATTTCATCGTGCATCTGTTCAATCGGGAGGGTGCGCAACTGTGAATGGGGGGATTCGGCTTCCTCTCCTGATAACTGGGTGACAGTTGATGCTGCGTTAGTCATTCCTGACATCCCTATGTTGCTTAAAAGCCTGACAGCAGAATCGATATTCTGGTCATTTTTGGTTGGTGCTGCAGGCTGTGATATTGCAGGGGTCGCCTGAGGTTCTGCTTTCTTAGGTATAATAGTCTCTGTGACTTTTTCAACATCCGGTTTTACAACACTCGTTTCAACTTCGGGTTCAGCGACCCTGGCTTTAACTTCAGGTTCATGCACTTTTTTCTCGGGTTTCCTGCTCTCCTTAATATGAACGGGCTCTGGTTCTGATTCAGGCTCCTCTATTTCAGGCAGTTCGTAAGACTTTTTTCTTTGTCTTACGATGTCTTTTTTCTTTACAGCATTCTCTTCAGGGTAATCAAGATCATAATCATAGGAAGGCAATTCTCTTGCCCCTATCTCATCTTCGGAAACTTCGTTTGATAAATCATATCCAACAGGTCTGTGTTTCTGTAGGGGTTTCAATTGGGCTTTTCTTGCACCATTGCCCGGTGTTCTCCTTTTAATCGTCTCTATTTGTTCCTCTCTCTCCCATACATTTTCTGCTGCCGGTAAAGTTCTGGCTGATGCCTCATTTTGTTTCAGATTTTCCATTTGCAGCCATAACGAATTCGTCCGCGTTTCAAAACCATTGTTTTCATTATATTTTAATATAATATCGACTGAAACCAATCCGCTAAATTCATTTCTCAGGCCCAGGACTATCTTTCTTGTATTTTCACCTGTTCCGTTTGAATCCTCGGCATCGGTTATCATCAAATCGTTTGAGAACTGGATTGTATTGCCGTAGTCGGTTTTTGTTTCCCCGTTTTCCACGCGTGATATATAATCGCATTTAAATAAATCAGGTGGGATCTCCAGTGTCACAAGCGGGATATCAACTTTTTCTATAAAATTGCTCTCATTATCTTCATAGGCATGCCTTTTGCCATTGCCATTCGATTCTATTCTTGCTATCGCTTCCTTGACATGCTTTCTCAAATCAGTGGAACCGTTCTTTAAAACAGCCCGAAGGCCCGGAAAAGCGCGCTTGTCACCTATCCTTCCAAGCGACCATGCCGCATGTATCCGCACATTGTCACTCGGGTCATTTAAAAGGGCGATTAGTGGAAGTACGGCTTTTGCATTCCCGATTTCGCCAAGAGCCCATGCCGCATTTGCGCGGATCTGGACATCATCGGTTTCGAGTAACCCTATTAAGGGGCGGGTAGCTTTCTTGGCCCGAAGCTCGCCCAGGATGCATATCGCATCCCTGCACTCTTTTACGTCGCCAGTATCAAGGATACCCAGCAGCCCCTCAATGTCCCCGCGTTTTTTCAGTTCTCTTAAATCGGTATGGTCTAAAGGCAAATAAAATCCCTCTTTATGGGGAGTAAACATTCATTATTCGATATTTTATGCTGTACTCTAAAGATATGTTTGCCTTGCATTCACACAAATATAAATGAGGGTGTGAAGATATGGCATATTGAGGGGCGGCTGAATAACAAAAAAGTAGTTGAAAGGTTACAGCGGTTCCTGATTCAAACAATCCTTCCATGCAAAACTTAATGATGATGCGCTTCTTCCTTCTCAGCTTCCCTTCTTCTTATCGTGTCCTCACAGGCTTCAAAGCAGCTATCACATATATTTTTACTTGTTTCCTTGTGGTATGGTTCCTGGAATATCGGTACCTGGATTTTCACCTGGAATAATGGTACGTTTTTTATACCGCACAGGTCGCATTTCTTACCGTTGGATGGAACCCTGTTAATGTTTGCCTCATGACAGCTGGCAAGACATTCTTCGTTGATTCCCCTCCATGTCCCTGTCGGGTAAGCCGATAAGACAGAGGGTGCGTTCACTTTTACAGGACAAAGGGTGGGTCTTGCCACACCGCACAGGTCGCAATCTGCCATTAAAATCACACTCCTAATACTTTTGCAGCATTCATTGCCATCTGGATAAAGGGCTCAGGATACAATCCAATGCCGATTGTCCCTATCACTGCAAGCAGGATAGCCACGACATACGGCGCAGGCTCTTTTATTTTTTCTCCATTCGGAGGCAGGACGTACATATATTTTATCACGCGGGCATAGTAATAAATGGAGAGGGCGCTGTTCAAAATAGCGATAATCACAACGATGAGCAGCCAGCTGCTCGCCTGGTTTATGGCTTCAATGGTGATGGAATAGAATAGCACAAACTTACCGACGAATCCGGCTGAGGGCGGGATACCTGCCAGGGCCAAAAAGAATACGAACAGCGAGAAAGCGGTTATCGGGGCGCGTTTTCCAAGACCTGCAAAGTTCCCGAGGTCGTCTATGTTCTTTGCATTCCTGTTATCAGACAGCACCATATACCCTACCAGTGCAACCGCAATGAACGCGCCGCCCTTCATCAAAGCATGTCCAAGAGCCAGCAGCACGCCTCCTGCAATGGACATCTGAGTCATGACCACAAATGCCAGGGAAATGTAGCCCGCCTGCGCTATGGACGAATAGGCAAGCATTCTCTTAATGCTGCGCTGCGAGATTGCTACTACGTTGCCGTAGGTCATGGTAATTATTGCAAGAATTGCAAACGTCATCTGGATGTCAATGCGTATCGCAACAAGGGCAAGCACGAGAACCCTGAATGCGGCAACGAATCCCATCTTTTTTGAGCCGGCAGCAAGAAGAGATGATACGACGCTTGGCGAACCTTCGTATGTATCGGGCGCCCACATATGGAACGGGACAAGTGCCATCTTGAATCCGAATCCGGCAACAAGGAATATCATGGCGACTACATCAAGCGAGCTTGTCGCTATCATGGGGTTGGATTTGAAGAACTCAATGATTGCAGGAATATTCGTTGAACCTGTTATTCCGTACACAAGCGACATGCCAAACAGCATCAATGCCGAGGAGAGCGAACCTATGATGAAATATTTTAATGCAGCCTCAAGGGATGAGGGGTTCTTTTTCTCAAAACCGGCTAATACGTACGTGGACATGCTGGCAAGTTCAAAACCGACAAACAATGCAACCAGGTCATTTGCCGATGCTACTACCATCATCCCAACCGTAGCGAGGAGAAGAAGAGCATAATATTCATCCTGATTGCGGTTATCCCTGAAATATTCGATAGAGGCAATCACTACGATCAATGAAACTATTAAAAATATCAATTTGAATACCTGTGATAGCGGGTCCACAGTCAGGGAATTATAAAAGAAACTCCCCACTGTGTTCATTCCATTTCCAAGAACATAAATTATCGAAGCTAAAAGACCTGCAGCGCTTACATATCCAAGCATATTCTTGGAAACGTCCCTCATCAAAAGACCCAAAATGATGACTACTAAAGCCAGTAATGTCAGGATAATTTCCGGGGCGAGTAAATTATAATTCATGTTATCACTCCTCTTAGCACTACAAATTTCAATAGTTGCTCGGCGTTGGTTGTCATCATGTTAAGAACCGGGTTGGGATTAAGACCGAAGAATATTATGAGCAGTATAAGTATGCCCATAGAAGCAATCTCATAGTTCGCACCATCGTGGATATGCCCCAGTTTTTCGTTGTAAGTCCCGAATACAGCTCTCTGCATAGCCCAGAGGTGATATCCTGCTGTGAATACGATTCCGAAGAGTGCAAGTATCACGAATGTGGGCAGCGTGAAATACGAATTGACAAGTACAAGGAATTCAGCTATGAATCCGCTCATTCCCGGGAGGCCAAGCGAGGCAAGGAACCCTGCAAGCATCAGGAACGTGAGTTTTGGCATGTGCTTCGCAATTCCGCCAAGGTCGCCGATAATCCTGGTGCCTGCAGAATGCTGGATGACGCCGCACGACATGAACAACACGCATGTAATGAGCCCGTGCGAGAACTGCTGGTACATAGCACCGCTTACGGAGAGAGGAACAAGGGCGGCGGCGCCAAGCGTGACGTACCCCATGTGGCTTATGCTTGAATACGCCACCATTTTCTTAAGGTCGCGCTGTGCAAGAGCGAGGAATGTCCCGTACAGTATGCTTAAGACCCCGATTATCGCCATCAGGGTTATTAATTTAGCCGGGGAACCTGAATACGGGAGAAGTGGAAGGATTACCCTGAAAAGACCGTAGCCGCCCATCTTGAGCAGTAAGGCTGCAAGTATGACACTGCCCGCTGTGGGCGCTTCCACGTGCGCGTCCGGAAGCCATGTATGGAAAGGCACTGCAGGCATCTTTACAATAAAACCAAACAACAGCGCCAGGAATATTGCATCCTTAAGCAGTGGCGATTCGATTACCGAGTAGTTTTTCAGCAGGTAAAACATATCAAAGCTCGGGGTTCCGGAGATTGTCCATGCATTGAAGTAGAGAGAAAATATCGCAAGCAGCATCACAAGGCTTGCCACATGCGTGTATATGAAGAACTTGATTGCAGCGTAATCTTTTCGCGGCCCTCCCCAGATGTTTATCAGGAAGTACATGGGTATCAGGACGATTTCCCAGAATATGTAGAACACGAAGAAATCAAGGGAAGTAAAAACGCCAAGCACTCCCACAAGCTCAAGAAGAATCAGGCCATAGAACCGGTTTGCCTCTTTTGTCTCTCCCCATGCAAATATTACAGTGAGCGGGATAACTATGTTCGAGAGGAGTACAAGCGGCATGCCTATCCCGTCAAGCCCGAATTTCAGGCTGACACCCAGACTGGCAATCCATGGATATGACTCACCAAACTGAATGGTGGATATTGAACTGTCGAATCGTGAAAATATTATCAGGGATATGACAAGTGAAATCCCTGAAGCCAGAAGCGCTATAAAACGCGCCTGTTCACGGGTTCTTGTCAAAAACGTGATGATAGCCCCGATTAAGGGGATTGCAATCATCAATGAGATCAAAGCAGCCATTTATGTTCCTCCGAATTTGATTCTGAGTAAAATTATCAGCAAACCAAGCCCCAGCAATATAACAGACGCATAATTCTGGACAACGCCTGTTTGCAGTTTCCTGACAAATTCACCAAGTTTGAATAATGTATTGCCGATGATGTTATCAATCACAAGCCCGTCGATGATTTTCCTGTCCACGAATTCGCCGGATTGCGCAACAACATCGTGAGTCAGTTTCACTCCAATTATGTCCGCACCGATTTTAGGTTCGTAATACCTGTTTAATAATAGTTTGTACAGGGGATTTTCGGATGATACGAGTTTGCTCATATCCAGCATCTTTTTATGGTATATCGCATACGATATCAGAAAACCCAGTACCCCGACAATTACTGGAAGCAATACAATGATTGGCGACATTTGTAAACTTTCGCCTTCAGGAGCAGCCTTTTCCCCGGTCATTAGTTCAAAATTCTTGTTAAGATAATCGTAGAATCCAAGATGCGCGAACCCGAAGAAAAGGGCAAATAACGCAAGTATCATGAGAGGACGTGTCATCACTCCCGGTGATTCGTGCGAATGCCGTTCAGACCGCGGCTTTCCTGTAAATGCCATGAACCAAAGCCTGAAAATATATATGGATGTGAGAAGGGCTGCTATGATGGCAAAAGCATAAGGTATGAAATCTCCTTTCAATTCCCCATATTCAAACGCCTTTTCAATTATCATATCTTTGCTAAAGAAACCTGCCGTACCAATATTGATGAAAGGGATACCGATTCCGGCAAGGGCCAGGGCTGCAATGAACATTGTAGTCCCGGTAATCTTCATCTTCCCGAACAATCCCCCCATCTCGCGAATGTCGTTTGTCCCTACGGCATGAATAACGCTTCCGGCGCAGAGGAAAAGCAGCGCCTTGAAAAATGCATGGCTTATCAGGTGGAACATGGATATTCCAACAGCCTGGGCGCCTACAACAGCCCCAGCCGTTCCCAGGGCGAGCATCATATAGCCGAGCTGGCTAACGGTGGAATAAGCAAGTACCCTTTTAATGTCGTTCATTACAAGTCCCATTGTTGCAGCGAACAGCGCCGTGAACCCTCCAACATAAGCTACGATGAGGAGCGAATCCGGTACGCCGGCTGAAAGTGTGGAGGGCGTTGCCGCAAACATTGGGAATGTCCGGGCGACGAGATATACACCGGCGGTAACCATCGTTGCGGCATGGATCAGGGCTGACACAGTTGTTGGGCCTTCCATGGCGTCAGGCAGCCACCCGTGAAGCGGGAACTGGCCGCTTTTACCTATGGCGCCCCCAAAGAATAATAACGTGATATAGGTCAACTGGGTGGGATTGATGAGAGGTATTGCCTCGAACATGGTCTTGAATTGCAGGATAAAGTTCCCCTCTGGTACGGTGAAGCCGCGACCTGCAATTATCTCGCTCATATTGACATAGAGCAAAACTATTCCTGTAAGGAACAGCACATCGCCCACTCTTGTTACAAGGAAAGCCTTCTTTGCCGCTGCTGCTGCTGACGGCTTATGATACCAGAATCCGATGAGAAGGAACGAGCAGAGTCCTACGAGTTCCCATGAAATGAAAAACTGGAGGATATTATCAGAGAGGACGACACTCAACATTGCTGCGGTAAAGAGCGATGTTTCTGCAAAATATCTCGGTTTTGCATGGTCATGCGACATGTATCCCACTGCATAGATATGGATGAGCAGGCTTACGAACGAAACCATCATCAGCATAACGACCGCAAGCGGATCGATGAGTATGCCGATATTCATGCCTGCAAACCACGGCCACGATTGCTGGACAATTCCATCCTTCGGGTAAATCTCAAGGAAAGTCCCAAAGGAGATGATAAACGAGCCTGCGATGGCGGCAATTGGTAGCAATGCCCCGCCTGAATACAGTTTCTTGCCCAGGAAAAGCGTCAATACAAACGCAATTACAGGCAGTAACACAATTAATGCTGCATAATCACTGAACATTTTACCACCTCAGAATATTGATATCATCGAGATTTATCGTATCGCGTACCCTGAACAGGGCTACAAGTATTGCAAATCCGATAGCCGCTTCCGCGGCTGCTATGGCGATTGAAAAAATTGCGAATACCTGTCCCGTGGCATTGCCATTGAAACTTGAAAATGCAACAAGGTTGAGATTTGCCGAGTTGAGCAGGAGTTCTATGCACATAAGGATTTTAATCCCGCTTCTCTGTGTAATTATTCCGTATGCACCGATTGCGAATATGATTGCTGAAATTAATAGATATGTATAAAGGGACATTTCACGCCTCCTTTCTTGCGATGTAAAGGGCACCGATTAACGCAGCCAGCAGCAGTAGTGAGAGCAGTTCAAATGAAAAAATAAAATCACTGAATATGCCGCCTTTGATATGCGGTCCTCCTGCGATTTCCTCGATACTGATGGGAGTTACCTCTTCTTTTCCTGCCCACACCCTTGTACTGTCATCGATTGCCAGGAACAATACTGCAAATAAGAGCAATGCAATTAGTAAATTTAAGAGTTTGCCGGGCATTTATTCTTCCTCCCCCTTCCTTGTCAGCATTATAGTGAACAAAATCAGCGTTACAACCGCGCCAACATAGACGAGTACCTGTACCCATGCTATGAACTCCGCTTTAAGGAGTATGAAAAGCCCGGCCGTACCGATAAGAGCGCCTGCAAGATATACGGCGCTGTGGACTAATTTTTTTGCCTGGATCACCATTATGGATGATAAAATCGTGACGATTGAAATAACCACAAATACAACGTCTATCACTGTTTCACCTCTTTATTGAACAACAGCCTGTCAGGACCGTATACCAGACTTTCCCTGGTATAATCTGCCAGTTCGTAATTCCCTGTCATTTTCATGGCATTCATAGGGCATACATCAACGCAAATCCCGCAGAACAGGCACATTCCGATATTGACCTGCGGATACCATCTGGTATTATGTTTGACTATTGTAATCGTACTGTTCGGGCAGTTCACTTCACATATCCCGCAACCGATGCAGGCATTTTCATCAACCGCATGCAGTCCCCTGAATCTCGGTGAGAGTTTCATCCGTTCATAAGGATACTGCACTGTAACCGTGGGCCTGTTCCCGATGTGTAAAACATGTTTTAACGTGACTATGAGTCCTTTTATTATACCGCTCATTGTCCAGTTCTTGCTTATCCAGGCCATCAGAACACCCCCGCGGTGACAAGGAATCCCGCAAGCAACAGATTTAAAAGTGCAAGCGGTACCATTATTTTCCATCCGATATTTAGAAGCTGGTCAATCCTCACCCTCGGGACGGTATCACGAAGCCACATTGCAAAGAATATTACCGCGTAAGTTTTGACTAAAAAGATTCCCAGCGATACCAGCGGAACCAACATTGCAGGGACAAAGGGAAGAATCGGGAATGTCCATCCGCCGAGGAACAGTGTAACAACGATTCCTGAGACTGCGAATAGATGTGCATACTCTGCAAGGAAGAACATTGCGAATTTCATTCCGCTATATTCGGTGAAGAATCCTGCGACAAGCTCGGATTCCGATTCCTGGAAGTCAAACGGTATTCGTCCCATTTCTGCGATAGAGGCGATAAGGAACAGGATAAATCCGAGGGGTTGTAAGAATATGAACCATTTGGGGATTATCCCGAACCATGTCCCGCTCTGTGCATTCACGATATCCACAGTGCTGAGGGAACCGGTAAATAACACAATGGCAATTGCGGTAAGCGCAAGCGGGATAGTATAACTTATATCCTGCGCCACAGCCCTCATTGCGCCCATCAGCGAATATTTGTTATTTGAGGCCCATCCTGCAAGCAATATAGCTATAGGCGATACGGCTGAAATTGCGATGATATAGAGCAATCCTACCCGCAGGTCAGAAATTATCAACGATTGGCCGAACGGAAGGGGAATAAACACAAGGAGCGCTGGGATAAATACGATAAAAGGAGCAAGCGTGAATATCCACCTGTCAGCTTTTGCAGGTATAATATCTTCTTTTCCAATGAGTTTCACGCCATCCATAACAGGCTGGAGCAGCCCGCGTGGTCCCGTGACCATTGGGCCATACCTTGCCTGCACCATTGCGACGACTTTTCGTTCCATCCATGTGAGGAACATAACAGTGAGAAGCACAAAAACAAACAGGATACCTACTTCTACCAGTACTATTAGGATTTTGAAAATATATTCGATTCCAAGCACCTGGAATACGTTAAGGATTGGCTCGTAAACCCCGAGTAAAGTTAAAATATATACTATCAGTTCGTAAGCGTTTGCCGTCATTCTTATCACCTGTCCACGTCGCCAAGCACAACATCAATAGTTCCAAAAGCTGCTATCAGGTCGGGAATTTTAAGTCCCTGCACCATTTTAGGTATTGCTGTAAGATTGCAAAAGGATGGCGAGCGTATCTTTACACGATACGGTTTGGTAGTGCCGTCGCTCGCTATATAAAAACCCAATTCTCCCTTGGGAGCTTCAATCCTGCTGTAAACCTCGCCTGTTGGAGGTGTAAATATCCTTGGGAAATACGTTGAGACAGCAGAAGGTGTGCCTGTCATCGGAGCTACCCCGTATTTGGGATTGGAAACTATCTTTGCTTCAGGGATGGTATCCACCACCTGCCGCAGGATATGAAGGCTTTCTTTCATTTCCTCTATCCTGACAATGTACCTTGCGTAACTGTCGCATTCATCGCGCACGCATGCTTTGAAATCCAGGTCAGGATATATCGAATAAGGCTCGTATTTGCGAAGGTCGTAATCTACGCCCGAACCACGGAGCGTGGGGCCCGTCATGCCGTAATTAATAGCGTCCTCGGCGCTTATCACGCCGATATTTTTCATTCTCATCAGGAATATTTCGTTGCTGTTGATAAGCTGCTCATAATCCTCAATGCGCTTTTCCATATCTTTTAAGAACTCATTGAGTTGTGGTATGAAGCCTTCGGGAATGTCCTCTCTTACCCCGCCAGGCTTGATGTAATTGAACGTCATCCTTGCGCCGCAGAGCTTCTCGAATAATTGGAGGGCGTTCTCTCTTTCCCTGAATCCCCACATTATCATTGTTGACGCCCCCAGGTCCAATAAAAGTGAACCTATGGATACAAGGTGATTCACTATCCTGTTCAATTCCATCGTAATAACACGAATATATTCTGCGCGAAGCGGCACTTCTATTCCTGCAAGTTCTTCCACGGCCTTGACATAAGCATAATTATTCGGAAAAGCAGACATATAATCAAGCCTGTCTGTATAAGGAATAAATTGAAGGTATGTTTTCATTTCACCCAGCTTTTCAGTTCCCCTGTGAAGATATCCAAGGACAGGTGTGCACTCCTTTATTATTTCACCATCCATCCTTAACTTAAATCTCAGGACACCGTGCGTGCTGGGATGCACCGGACCCATGTTTATAATAAGTTCATCCGTCTCCACGTTATTTCCTCCTTAAAAGATTTGTGCCATCCGGACTTACTATATCGTCCCCGTTTTCACCCACGGTAACAAATTGTTCGGTGTTCATGTCATAATCCTTTCTAAGCGGATGCCCATTCCATCCGTCAGGAAGTAATATTCTGATAAGATTTGGATGTCCCCTGAATTTTATCCCAACAAGGTCATACGTTTCCCGTTCAAGCCAGTCTGCCCCTTTCCAGAGGGATGTAAGCGAGTCCACTTCGGGCTTATCGTGGTCTGCAATAACTTTCAAAACAAGATTATGCTTATTGTTGTAAGAAAAAAAGTTATATACGACTTCAAAATGGTCCTTGTAATCAGTGCCGGTAATCACAGAAAGATGGTCAAAACCCATTTCCTTTACTTTTCTGGCGGCGTTTAAAAGCTCCTCCTTTTTGATTACAGCCATCGGCTTATTCACCTGCATCCCTGTACTGACAACAGCAGCAGGCAACTTCTGTTTTAGCTCTTCAGCAGCGTTCATTTATTAAGCCCCCATTTTGCGCCGTATCCTTCGTTCTTGATTTTTTCCCTTAACTGGATAATCCCGTATAACCATGCCTCAGGCCGCGGCGGGCAGCCGGGGATATAGACATCGACGGGAATAATCAAATCCACGCCTTTTAATACTGAATAGGATTCAATATATGGGCCTCCGGTTGAGGCACAGCTGCCTACTGCTATCACCCATTTGGGGTCAGGCATCATCTCATAGAGTTGTTTTACTCTGGGCGCCATGCGTTTAGTGACTGTCCCTGCCACGAACATAAGGTCAGCCTGTCTCGGGCTTGCCCTGAATATTTCCATTCCGAACCTGGCAATATCATGATGTGCCATTGCAGTAGCCATCATTTCAATGGCGCAGCAGGCAAGCCCTGAACTAACAGGCCACAGTGAGCTCAACCGTGCCCAGTTGAAAATCTGGTCTATCGTTGAAAAGAGAATCAATCCTTCCCTTTCCCTGGCTGCCAAAACTGTATTAATCAGTCCCGTATCTTCCAATTTCTCAAGCGCTGTTACAGGCTTCTTTTTGGCGGTTTTGATTTTTGTAGTATCAATGGTTACTGGATCCACTCTAAAGCCTCCTTCCTCCATGCATAAGCAAGACCGATAATAAGAACCTCAATAAAAATGACCATTTCAAAGAAACCAAGTGGTCCAAGCTTCCTGAATTGCACAGCCCACGGGTATAAGAACAAGACCTCGACATCGAATATCAGGAAAACAATCACTATCAGGTAATATTGTATATTGAAATGCACCCGCGCATCCCCGATTGGAACTTCCGCGCATTCGTACGTGGATAATTTTTCCTTGGTTTTATTGCTCGGCCTGACCATCCTTGACATAAATAAAGAGATGGCTACGAACACCACGCCTACAATCGTAAGAATTACGACAGGTAAATAATTATCAAAAATTTCATTTGTGACCATTGGACCACCAGTGTTACGACTTAAAAAAGGATTATTGATATAAAAAGCTTATGAAATTGTTTTAGCGTAAGATTCTTAAGTGAAAGAGACAACTGAAGGCAAAAATATCAGGAACGACATATCGTGGAAGAAAAACTATTCGATATAAAAACAGGTTACGCATCACCCAGGAACCCAATTGCTCTTGCCTCCATGGCAGGAATAACCGATAGCAGGTTCGCTTCAAGGTTCGGGAATGCGGGATTGGTTGTCCTTGGCGGTTATAATCTTGATGAGCTTACAAACGAGGCGGCACGAAAGGAGATAAACCGCGGCAGAAGTGAATTTGTTTCAGATAATCCGATGGAGTTCCTCGAAAAAGAGCTTGAAGCCGCAAAAGGGATTACCACAATAGCAGTTAATGTGCGGGCTGCATCGCTTGAACCTTTCATAAAAGCAGGAGAAATAGTGAGGAAATATGGCGCGATTCTTGAAATAAACGCCCATTGCAGGCAGCCTGAAATGACAGCACTTGGAGCAGGGGAAGCATTATTGAAAGATATCCCGCGCCTTTGCGGGTATATCGTGGAGATAAAAAAGACAGGCGTTGTACTTTCAATAAAGACGCGGGCAAATGTGGTGAACGATGTAGAGCTTGCCATAGCTATTGAGAAAGCAGGGGCCGATATCATCCATATAGATGCCATGCATCCGGATGGAATGGATATAGGGGTTATCAAACGTGTTCGCAATTCCACAGGATTGTTTATTATAGGCAATAACTCGGTTGTGGATTTTGAGAGCGCAAAAGAAATGTTCTCGCATGGGGCTGATATGGTTTCAGTGGCCCGCGCCGTGAGTTCAAATCCCGGAATTATCAACCAGCTTGTTATTGATATATCTTCATTCCAGTCCATGACAGGCTGGTATAATGCGCCAAAGCACATATGCGGGGGCGGGGACCTGAGGGCGCTTGCCTTTTGCTGTCTTCCCGTCAAGCCCTGCGCCTTACATGGTGCTTTGAAACAGGCAGGACTGAGCGCCGAGGAATTTATGAAGATTAAAATGGACTTTGCCCGTGAAACGCCTATTGAATATGGCGAAGGTACATGTTTTGGAAGCATGACATGGTGCTGCAAGATAACCAAGCCCTGCTTCTTAAGGGACGGCGCGCTTACATCGTCCGGTCTATCTGATGTCGAATATATGCGGATTAAGAAACGGTTATCAGAATATATACTGAAACACAGGAAGACGGCTAAGAAAAATTAAAAAAATAAAAAAAGGAAAAAATTAAAAGTTATTCTGCTGTTTTACTCGGCCTAAGCATCAGATACATATAAACCAATGCGCCGAGGATAAACAAAGCAGAGATACCTTCCATGACCTCGCCGAACTCATTCAGGGTTCCATACCACGGGCTTGAGCTTTCAAGGAATATCCTTCTGAAAGTGCCAAATAGTTTCCAGAGTAAAAACGGCGCAAAGCCAACTGCAAATACGATCATTCTTTTTACTAGTGGTCCTTCTCTTATCGTATTGAACGCAAGGTCAAGTACCAGATAAATGATCGCCGCTATTATTATGGCTGTTACCGCATCCTCGGCAACACGCAGGCTGGTAATGCTGTTGCACAGGAAATCAGGACCTAAATTGCATGCCATATCTATGCACCTCTGAACATGTTGTTAATCACATTGTAATAGTTAAAGAACCCGTATAACATGATTGACGAGCCTACTATCCCGAGCAAATATCTGGCGACCTGTTCATCATAGCTTGAAGAGAAGTTCGGAAGTATCAGTTTGAAACTTACCCGAAGACCTATGAGAAGCAATCCTATTGCTATTAATGTCCACGCTTTTGTACCGGTGTCATCGCCAAAACTCAGTTTCTTAACATACCTTGCGAACAATATGGCAAATACAACGCATACCAACCAGAAAACCGCCTGGGTTCCAGGTTCTATCAGGAATTCTATTATTTCACTCATTTTTAATCACCCGCATGCGGCTTTTATTGTTGTAAGGAATTGCGCCGCTGTAGCATCTCCTTTTAGCATTTTTACTCTTTCATACAGAACCGAGTTGCATTCGTTAATCATGTTAGAACCGACGTCGGATACGGCTCCCAGCTTGATTTTTGCCATCACATCGATGGTGGCTCTGGCTCCTGCTTCAGAGAACACCTTTGAAAGGGCTCCCATAGCTATTTTCAAATATTTTTCTTTTTCCACGCGTATCACCTTTTTTGTATGAGCATTTCGTTTTTTAGGACATACAATGCATATTTCATGTTAGACTTCCGCAGGGCTTGCAGATTGTCAAAAGAAGTATTTCTGTACATGTTCATAAACAAAGTTGTGAAAAAATTCACACAATTAACAATTATAATAGAAAAAGTTTTAACAGTGGTTTTGCGAAGTATTTTATACCAATTAAGACATGGAAAGCGGAAAAAGGATGATAGTTTATGAGCATAGCAAAAGGCGATTTTATAAGAGTTTCATATACGGGTAAAACAGCAGATGACGGGCATGTTTTTGATACAACCGATGAAGATGTGGCAAAAGCCAACAAAATCTACAATGAGAAAGGGAAATATGGCGGCGACGTCATCATTGTAGGGTCGGGACATGCCGTTGCAGGACTTGATGAGGATTTAATAGGGAAAGACGTTGGATATACTGGCAGCGTTACAATCCCGCCGGAAAAAGCATTTGGCGTCAGAAATCCTGAACTGATTGAAAGCGTGCCGATAACAAAATTCAGGGATAGGCCGCAGGTGGGAATGCCTGTTGAGATAGATGGCCGCCCCGGAATAGTAATAAGGGTGATTGGCAGGATGACGCAGGTGGATTTTAACAGGTTCCTTGCAGGGCAAACGGTCATTTATGACTATGAGATAAAAGAGAAGATAGAGGATAATGAAGGCAAGGTCAGGGGACTTCTTGGTCTGTATATTGGAAAAGAGATGACGATAAAGGTAAACGATAATTCTGTAACAGTTGAAATAGAACCGGAATTGACCTATAACCAGCGATGGCTCATGACGAAAAGACAAATTGCACGAGAGATAATCGATAATACAGATATTAAAGAGATACTCTATACTGAAAGATACAACAAGGATGTATTGGTACCAAAAACCGCTGCTGAATAATCAGCCCGATTAAACCAGAATCGGTTTAATCACTTCCCACAATATCAATACGACTATCGCAGCTTCGAGAATTAGGGTTAATTGTTCTGTGGAAAGTTCCCTTGCAGTGGCATAGAGTTCCTGCAGGGAATCTATCTTGTGCTGCACCACTTTTTCAAATTCCCAAACCCCGAGAGTGTTCAGCATCTTCTGGTATGTGGACTGATAGTACCAGTCTGATGTTATTTTATGGGGATTCATCAGGTCTTCAATATCATCGAGGATTACAAGCCCGATTTCGCTTACTTTTAACAGGGATTTTTCAAGTTTCCTTGGCGCCTGCGTGAGGAAATAATACCTGGAACTCCTGAGTTTGGTTATAGAGTCAAAGGCATTTGTGATTTCAACATCAATCTTCATGTCGTATATCTGGAATAAAAGCAAAAGCGATATCGCCAGTTCAAGCAATTCACGCAGTTCTTTGATATAGTCCTCGCATCCGAGAATAAGTACCCCCTCCGTGGAAGCAAGAAACAGGTCCTCGTCGTAATAAGAGAGGTCATTGGCAAGTTTTTCGGTAATCTCCTTGCTGTGCAGTGCACGAATCGACGTCTCGCCCGACAGGAAACGTGTGATTACCTCGCCATACTGCTCCTTCAGGCTTTTCTGGTCGAGTTTTGGAGTGAAATCTTTCAGTTTCAGGAGCGTGTATCTCTTTGTGACCGGAGAATACGAAATCGTCTCGCCCGGGTTGAGTTTTTCGCGAGTCTCATTGATACTCTTGTTGGCGAACGACTGGAAATCAAGTCCTTCCACAATAATTGTGTTTGAATGGAGCGCCACCAGTATGTCGTTGAACAATATCCTGTCCCTGATTTCGATTTCTGTCCGCAGGAGCGATACGCCTGCGACAAAAACATCGGTGTAAATATTTGTGTTGCACGTTATTTTTTCATTACCCGCAACGATTACAGCCACGCCTTCAGAATGTGCCACTTCTATGGGTTTATTCCATCTTTCCGCAACCACATCTGAACCTATGAATTTTTTTAACTGGCTTTTGTCCACTTTCCCGCCATGCCCAAAGGCAACGAGTATGGTGAGTTTGCCGTTGGAAATAGTTAAATCGCCTGTAGTGTCCATATAATGAAATAGGATTGAAAAGTATATAAAGATTTTATAGCGGTATTATTAAAGACTGCCCTGTCATCTCTTCTGGCTTTTCAATCCCCAAAATTTCAATAAGAGTGGGGGCTATATCAGCCAGTATTCCGTTCTTGAGCGAAACGCCATTCTCGCAAAAAAGAAAGGGCACGGGGTCGCACGTGTGGGCTGTATGGATTCCACCTGTTTCGTCCTTCATCTGTTCTGCATTGCCGTGGTCTGCTGTTATTATCAATAATCCGCCCGCTGCCATTATTGCAGAAAATACCCTGTCTATGCACTCATCGATTGCTTCCACGGCAGCCACAGCAGCATCGAAAACCCCAGTATGCCCCACCATGTCGAGATTGGCATAATTCAATATGATTATGTCATATTTGCCTGAAGATATGGCTTTCATAACCTCATCAGTCACCTCAAAAGCACTCATCTCTGGCTGCAAATCATACGTCGCCACTTTCGGGGAAGGTATCAAGAGCCTTTCCTCACCCTTAACAGGCGTTTCCCGTCCTCCGTTAAAAAAGAATGTAACATGCGCGTATTTCTCCGTCTCTGCAATCCTGAGTTGTTTTAAATTATGCTCTGACAGGGCGTCTGCAAGTATGTTTTTCAGGGATTCGGACGGATAAGCAACAGGGACTTTTAATGTCTCGTCGTACTGGGTCAGGCACACGAAATGAGTATGCGGGTATACGGCTCGTTTAAAATCCCTGAAATCGTCATCCGTTAAAGCGCGGGTTATCTCGCGGGCTCTGTCTGAGCGGAAGTTAAAGAAAATAACAGAATCCTTATCCGATATTAATGAAACCGGTTTTTTGTTTTTCAAGATAATTGTAGGGGTGACAAACTCATCGGTCTCACCACTGGCATAAGCGTTCTCTACCGCTTGAAGCGCACTGTCTGCTGTATTGCCAAGTCCTGATGTCATTGCATCGTAAGCCTTTTCTACCCGGTCCCAGCGTTTGTCCCTGTCCATGGCATAATATCTCCCCGATATTGATGCGAATTCGCCTATCAATACTTTCATCTTTTTTTCTGCTTCGGAAATATAAGTGAGGGCGCTTTTTGGCGGCACGTCCCTGCCGTCAAGGAAAGCATGAACGTAAACTTTTTTTATACCATGCTTTTTTGCCATTTCCAGGAATGCATACAGGTGACTGTTATGACTGTGGACACCCCCATCTGAAAGCAAGCCCATAAGATGCAGCGAAGTTCCATTTACTTTGACATTTCTTATGGCATCAAGAAGGGGGATGTTTTTGAAAAAATCCCCATCCCTGATTGATTTTGTTATCTTGGTAAGGTCCTGGTAAACAATCCTCCCCGCGCCTATATTGAGGTGCCCGACCTCGGAGTTTCCCATCTGGCCTTCAGGCAGTCCCACCGATATGCCGGATGCCTCAAGCGTTGAATTAGGGTAGCTTGAAAACAGTTTATCGAGGTTAGGCTTTTTGGCGGCTGCTATGGCGTTGCCCTCCCCGCTGTCGCGCAGACCATAACCATCGAGAATCATTAAAAGCAGGGGTCTTTTTCTAATCATCTGGATTGAATACTTTTCGTAAATGTATTTAGTTATCGGTGAGCAGGAGCATTCACCGCAGAGGACGCAAAGTCCGCAAAGGTGTTATTCTCCGCTTTGCGTTCTTCGCGCTCTGATATGAAAAAGCATCACAACCACAAAGCAGAACACGGATGACACGGATAAACTGAAACCTCAGTTTACACGGTATAGGGCATGCTTTGCATGCCCTTCTTTTGATAAAACTTTCTTAAAGTTTTTTCGACGGATGCCCACGGATTTTTTATCTGTGCTAATCCGTGTTATCCGCGCAATCCGTGTTCTACGCCAACTGTTCGCATTGTGTAGGCATTTTCATTGTTATCTATGAACTTCATTCATAGCCGACTTTGCGGTATTTAATCCGTATCTACTTTACTGGTTGACAATATCTATACCATAATCGTTATCTTTTTCTCAGGACAACTCTTTTAAGGAGCGATGATTCACATCCTTGAAAGCCGAAACTTCGGCTTGCGCAGTGTTGGGGTATGCGAAGCATACCCCTCGTTTGATAAAACTTTCATAAAGTTTTTTGAGGGCACGATATTCATAGATAATACGGAAAAATTCCTTGGGAAAATCAAAAAAACAAGCAAAGATAAAAACATAGTGATACAGGCTTTCGATGCTGATAAGCTGGCGGGCGAGGAACACATAAGGTTTGCAATAAAAAAAGCGATGAACTCGTTCAAAGCAGGCAGGAACGTCGCAAACGACCTCGCCAAGGAAATTATGCTCTATGCTGCTGGCACACGCCAGATAAACAGGGCGATGAAGCTTGGCGTGCACAATGGGGAAAATAATATTGTCCTTGTGGCAATCGGCGAGGTTATCGATTTATCCGAGTTTAATGAGATAACTCCAAAGCCCGTGCTTCAATATGACAGCTCCAAGAACGATGCATTATTGGAAATTTTCAATATCACAAAAGAAGAACTCAAAGCCAGAGGGATGGATAAAATCCCTGAGCTTGTCATTGAAAGAGTTGCGCTTGTGGATGTGATGAAATAGCTCGCGTTTTAGCGCCTGTTGAAAAGGACGCGAAGCAGCTTTCCAAATACCGAAAATGGACCGGAAGATTTCTTTTTTGTTATCAGGTCTGGCTCATTTTTGTCTTCGTAAGTCTCGTAATGGACAATACTGGAAAGCGGAAGCCTCGGAGGAACAGAAGCCTTCCCGACTTCATACCCGAAGGCGATAAGAGCTATGATTTTCAGCTTCTCAGGAATGTGTAGCATTTTTTTCAGGTTTTGCTCTTCGAATGCGCCTATCCAGCATGAACCAATGCCCAGCGAGGTCGCCATCAGTGTCATGTTCGTCCCTGCTATCGCAGCGTCAAGAACGTATGTCTGGCTTCCAGCATCCGGGTCGGCGCATATTACGACAGCGGCGCTTGCTTCTCCGACATGGCGCGATTTAAACAATTTATAGTAGCAGAAATCCGAAATTTCAGCCAGTTTTTCCTTCCGGGTTACTACGATAAAGCGCCAGGGCTGGGCGTTGGCTCCCGACGGAGCCCATCTTCCGGCTTCGAGGATTTGCTCCATAGCCTCCTTCGGTATCGTGGTACCATCAAACCGCCTGACGCTGCGCCGCCTTTTGATTATGTCGAAGATCATATCGCTTTCTTTCATATTCTTTAGTTATTGCTTCTGTTTAAGTCCAGATTATCACGCAAACAAAAAAGTCAGAGTCATTTTATTGACTCTGCTACTTTTATCATCTCTTCCTTGCTCACGCTCATGCTGGCCATCACTAATGTACGATCACCGATGTCCCATACCAGCATTCTTTGATCTGGCAGGATCATCAGTCTCCCATCAACGCCATTGATGCTGGCCTTCTCGACCTTGCCCCTATCCGGCTCTGGTTTTTTGTCGTTCTTGAGATATTCATAGAGCAAAAGCGTATTCCAGCCGTTATGATATGTCAGAATTACAGTTTCCTTTATATCATTGGTAACATATGCGTCGGCGAATGTATAGCCCTCAGGTAGATAGGAAGGCGTCAGTACCTTGACCTTTTTCCTGGCTTCCTCAAGCGTCATCGTTCTGGGTATCGGTGACATTTCCTTGGTGACTAACTTTGCACCTTCAGGTAATTTGAACTCGAATTCACTGTTCGGTATGCCGGTATTGAATTTTATATCGCGGTATTCTAAGGAACTCACAAGTTTATCGTTTTTATCAATAACCTCCATCTTGAGTGGCATCCAGTTCTCGCCGTCCACCCACATATCAATATGCATTCCCATCCACATGCTGTCGTTCTTAGGCGAAGCTTTTATACGATACACGCTGCGTCCCTCAAATCTATCCATACCCTGATAGGATATGTCTGTCTGGTTCAGGAGTTCCTTTATGAAACGCGTGTAATCCCGCTCTGACGGCTTGTTAATTTCCGGTATACCCATCCCTGTAGCCTCTTTCCTCTTGGGGTCGTAAGTCCATATGATAATGCCATCATCAATCATGATATTACCAGCCATTTCAGCTGGCTCAAGATATTCCATACGGCTCTTATTGGGCATCTTGTTCTTTATTTTCACCTTTGTCGTTTCATTTTTCTCATCAAACAAAGACACGGTGACCATCGTGGCTGAAAAGTCTTTGATACTGTTCTGCTTCTCTTTCATCTTTTGTGCAATCTGCTCGGCAGAAATATCTGCAGTACAGCCGGAAATCAGGGCTACAACAATAACTGCGAGCAGAATTATTCCTTTTCTTTTAATCATCTATTTCCTCCTGTACTATTTTTGTCAGAACGTGACCTACAATGTTTGATTGTTTTAAACACTCACTCTTCATAATATCTATATTCATCCAGCGATGTTTTCTCACCACTTATACCGCGCACCTCACCATTCTCAACAATATACTTGCCCTGCACCCAACCCACGACGCTGAATTCACGTCCAGCCCTTTTCAGGAAAACCAGCACCGTCTCATTCTTCGTGAAGACTGGAACATCTTCCACCCACACGCTTGAACCGCCTACAGTTCCGCCCTCGGTGGTTATTATCAGCGTTTTCTGTTCTTCACCGCCTTTAACATACTCTTCAACAGAGAGCGTTGAATATGTATATATCATCGTCCTCCACATGTTCCATCCGCTCTCGACTTCTTTGATGTCTCCTATAGCGATTACATCAGACTCCATGGTTAGATTTACAACGCTTATTTCTGTCATTAAAGCAGAAACTGTTGGTGCAATAGCAAGTAGCGCTATAATTAGAGTCACTATCGTAGCTGCCATATCCATCGATATTCTTAAACCATTAGCCATTTTTCCTCTTTCTGCGATAATCCATGATGATAAGAAAAGCAATCACAAACAGGCATCCCATGAGGAAAAGCAGCCCGGGATGCGCTATAACAGTGTTCGCTAAGTTTGTGAAGATATCTGGCGCCGCCTGGCTTGCCGCACCGTTATCCAGTGCTGAAGGCTGTACAGGAGCAGGCGTTGCCGTAGCATTAGCACTCCATGTACCTACCGATGTTGGTGCAGGGACGATTGGTGTGGAGGTCGCAGCCGGTATGGATTGAACTTCGGCTGTAGGCACCGGGGGAACCATTGGAGTAGCAACTGAAGTGGGAGCTATTCCACCAAAGTCTCCACCTTTTATGGTTTCATTAACCATCCTGACAGGCGTGGATGTGATGGCAGGTATCGGCGGCATAGCCGGAGTGGGAACTGACATTGAATCAACCGAATCACTTGTTATCTGCATCACTTTTGCGCTCTTGCCCATGCTTCTCATGAAAAACTCAATGAGAC
>JAHFDG010000047.1 GCA_023249105.1 Candidatus Methanoperedens sp.
TTACTGGATGAAACCATTTCTTGAAAAGGGATTGCCAAACGAAAGCTGCATACTGGAAATCAGTCCGTGCAGTTTGATGAGGAGAGGGAGGTTGTTAAGACCTCTCTTTTACTCTACCATTTGCGTTTATCCGCGGCTAATTCACGTCGAAATTAAAAGAGGCAACGAAAATATGTCCAAAATAAGCCACATCCTCCTGAAAAACCCGGTGGTAGTTCCCACCGGTACAAAACTCAATGAGGCAGTAGCGCTTCTCAAGAAGAATAAGGTTACAAGCCTCCTGGTGAGCAGTGGTGGTAGGCTTGACGGCATCGTTTCGGTGGTGGATATTGCGTACAGTATGCCCGGTAGAAACCGGGATATTACAGTGGATGAAGTAATGCACTCACCTGAAATAACCATCGACTCTGATAAATGGATCACAGAAGCTCTTGAGATGTTCAGGCGCTGCAATGTTTCTCATTTAGCAGTGGTCGAGAACGGGGAGAAGGTAGGCATTATCAGGGCTGAGGATATACTTCATACGTATAGGTTTAATAAAGAAGGCAGTTACAGATAAAAAAGGATGCATCGCCCAAATATGCATACAGAGGTTAAAAATGAGGAGAAAAGATAAAGAAATCGAAGATGCAAAAGAGATAGAATCCATAATAAGCAGGTCTGATGTTTGCAGGATTGCTCTTTGTGAAAACAATTCTCCATATATCGTCCCTATGTGTTTTGGTTACAGTGATAACTGCCTGTATTTCCATTCCGCAGCAGATGGCAGGAAAATAGATATAATTAAGAAAAATAACCGGGTTTGTTTTGAGTTTGATATTCAAGAAGGATTAATAAGATCCGGGAATCCCTGCAACTGGGATATGAAATATTATAGTGTTATCGGATTCGGTAGAGCTTTTTTTATTGAGGACTTTGAGGGAAAAACAAAGGCTCTGGATATTATAACGGGACATTATTCAGGTGATGTATTTGAATATCAAAAAAATTCAGTTGACAGTGTAACAGTTATTAAAGTAAAGATTGAAGAGATTACTGGAAAAAAATCAGGATATTTATGAGACTACATTCCCTTGAACACGAACCCTTTGAAGGTCTGGCAAACATCGAAGTCTGGGCAAAGAACAGAGGACACAGCATTTCAAGAACACTGCTCTTCAATAACGAAGAACTCCCCGATATCAATGATTTCGACTGGCTTTTCATTATGGGCGGGTCAATGAACATCTATGAGGAAGAAAAATACCCCTGGCTCGCTTCTGAGAAGAATTTTATAGCCGAAGCCATCGCGAACAAGAAAATAGTTCTCGGTATGTGCCTCGGCTCCCAGCTTATCGCGGATGTCCTTGGCGGCAAGGTCAGCAAGAATAAATACAAAGAGATCGGGTGGTTCCCGGTATCATTAACAAAAGACGCAAGGAACTCTTCTATTTTCAGCGCCTTACCTTCGAAATTCATGGCTTTTCACTGGCATGGCGACACATTCAAAATACCATCCGGCGCGGCAAGAATAGCGGAAAGTGAAGGGTGCAAAGCTCAGGCTTTTGAGCATGGACGGGTCATCGGATTGCAGTTCCATCTTGAATATTCAGAAAAGAGCATCGCTCTCATGTTACAGAATTGCAGCGATGAGATCGTGGATGGGAAGTACATACAAAAGCCTGATGAAATTGCTGCACTAATTCACAATGTCCGGGGATTAAACAGGATATTGAACCTGTTGCTTGACAATATGGAAAGGGAATTCGGTAATGGATGACATAATTCTTCTTTCCGTCCTTATCTTTGCAGCAGGGCTTCTCTACTCTTCCGTAGGTCACGCCGGTGCTTCAGGATATCTGGCTGCAATGGCATTATTTGGTCTTGCACCGGGTGTAATGAAACCCACCGCTCTCACGCTGAACATTCTTGTAGCAACAATTGCAGCGGTGCAGTTCTACAGGGCTGGAGGTTTCTCATGGTCTCTTTTCTGGCCGTTTGCAGTTACTTCGATTCCATTTGCGTTTATCGGAGGTGCGATATCTCTTCCGGATTCTATTTACAAGCAGGTGGTCGGTCTTGTTTTATTGTTTTCAGCATATCGGTTTTTTAGATACAACCAACCTGCAATAACATATTCAGATAAACCCATGCCCGTTATTGCAGCGGTTATTTCAGGAGCAGGGATTGGGTTATTGTCAGGAGCGGTAGGCGTAGGCGGCGGTATTTTCTTAAGCCCTCTTATCCTTTTTATGGGCTGGGCAGGAACAAAGCAAACCGCCGGCGTTTCAGCGGCGTTTATTCTCGTGAATTCGATAGCAGGTATCGCAGGACATCTTGCGAGTGTAAAATATCTGCCGGATGCCATCTATTTCTGGGCAATTGCCGCATTACTTGGCGGCATAATAGGGTCTCACCTGGGAAGCAGGCGGTTTTCAAATGCGATATTTTACCGCCTGCTTGGGATAGTCCTTGTTATTGCGGGAATTAAGTTCATAATCGCCTGATGATAGAATCACCTCTTTTCATGAGGAAAGTTTTTATTACATCACTGCATTAGGAAGAAAAATTATTATAGATATAATCTACGATTAAGAGGATAATTATGAAATTTCAAGGCAGATCAATTCGCAAATATACGGGCGGCAGGCTGATTCAATCAAGAGGCAAGAGAAAATTCGAACTCGGTGGAGAAACCGCGAACACTCATCTTGGGGAAACCATAAGGAAGACCGTGAAAACACTTGGCGGGCAGGAAAAAGTCCGTCTCTTGAGGGATAATACCGCAATAGTAACAGACCCAAAAACACAGACCTCAAAGAAAGTCAAGGTCGAAACCGTAACTGGAAACCCGGCAAATATTCACTATGTGAGGCGAAATATCGTGACAAAAGGCTCCATAATCAAAACCGAGATTGGAAGCGCCCGCGTGACGAACAGGCCGGGACAGGACGGCAGCATTAACGCCATCCTCATAGCCAGTACTTCTTAAAAGTCACCCACAATTCAGGCAGATGCTTCTGTAACTGTTCATTATTACAGCAGGCATCCATTTGTTTTTTTTTTTCAAGCGCTCTTGCAAGCGGTTTTCCAAGTAGTTTTTTGATTCTGGTTTCATACTCTAAGAGTATTGCCATATCGTCTCTTTCAAGTGCTTTGATTATTGTTTTCCCTGCAATCTCGCCTGCAAGCATTGCATTGTTGATACCTGCGCCTGTGACCGGGTCAGCCATTCCTGCGCTGTCACCCACAAGAAGAACGTTATTAAAAACGAGTTTTTCACGAAGCCCGCCAACCGGCAGGGCGCCTGTTATATATTCTTTTTTTTCACCACAAAACCGCCCGGAGGCATGGGATTCGTAAATAAAAGCATCAAGATGCTCACGGGGTGAGATTCTGCCTTTTGTAATACCCAGACCCACTTTCGCAGAGCCAGCACCTGTTGGGTATACCCAGATATATCCCCCGGGCGCGTAAAATGCATCGAAAAAAATCTCACTTGTTTGCGATAAAGTATGGATTCCCTTCATGTGATATTGGGCACATGCCGCAAATCGTTGTTTTCCCAATCCTAAAAGTGCGGATGTTTTTGAAAAAACGCCATCTGCGCCTGCGATTATTTTCCCGGAAGCTTCACCATTGCGGAATCTGACACCTTCCGGGTTCATCCCGACAAGTGGTGAATTCCATTTAAATTCTGCGCCCGATTCCGCGGCTTTCATTGCGAGTTCCATATCAAATAACGGCCTGTCCACCACGAAGCCATTCAACTGGAAATCATGAAAGGATAAATCAGGGAAATACGTGCGCATCCGGGATATTTTTGACTGGATTACCGACTCGCCTAGCGCCTCAATATTTATAGTACGGCTGATATAACCGGCGCACGGCGACCTGCATGATGTGTTTTTTTCAAGTACCAGTACTCTATATCCTTCCATCGCAACCGTTTTAGCAGTTATCGACCCGGCAGGACCGGCGCCCACCACTATCACATCATAATCAGCGGTATGTCCATTCATGAGAATAATATTTCGGCAGGAGGTTTTTTGTAAGCATCTTTTCTTTTTTGCTCAGTGTTCCCGGTTTTAAGCAGATATGGAATCTTTCTTCGAATTTACGTTTCATGATATCTTTAACTTCCTCTATATCACGCTCTTCCCCGAGCTCCCTGTCAAGCCATGTAAGCCCTTCCCTGATGGATGCGATTTTCTTGTCAAGGAATTTCTCCTCCGGAATGTTGGATATCCGAAGCATCTCCTCTATATCAAAATCAAGGAGCAGTGTGCCATTCTGGAGCAGTTTCCCTTCCCATCGTGTCTGTGCATTGCCTGATATTTTTTTATTGTCCACCACGACATCGTTAATGGGACGGAACGCTGCATTCAGGCCATAATGAACAAGCGTGTCAATGAGAACGCCGCATATCTGTTTATAGGATTCGATGATATCAAGCGGGAACAATTCATTGTCTATCGTCCCGACAACGCCATAATTTATCTGCCTGCACCTGTCATCCGAGAAGGCTATCCCGCCTCCGCTTATTCGCCGGGTGATGGTATAATCCTTGCAATAGGCGAGGTTTAATTCCACATCCGCTTTCTGGAAAAATCCGAGAAATATGGATTTTTTCGGGGTCCAGAAAAAGAAAGTATTGCCTCCATCTCCCTTCAATATGGCTTCATCCATTGCCATCATGTCGCGTATGTCCACCAGCCCAAAGTCAATGACGCGCCACTCTTCCATATCTACCCCTCCAGGGCTTTCATTATGGATTCCGCAAAATCAGACGGGGACGTTCCCGGGGATTGGATATTTTCATTTTTGTATGTTTCTTCTATCCTTTTCTCAAGGGCTGCACGGTTTGCAGGCGTACCTTTTAATTGTTCCAGTATTATGAAGAGCGCTTCTTCAGGGAACATAAAAAAATCCCCTGATATACTAATATCCTTGATTATTCCGTTTTCCGAGGTAACGAATGACCTTATGAGTCCTCCCCTGGATTTGTGAATGCCCTGTTTTGTCGCCATTGTTATTGCTCAAGTTCCAGAAACATCCTGATTATATAAAAAAATATCATTATAGTTCAAGGAAATGATAAATTATAGTTCAGGATGATAATTTCAGGATGAATGGCAGTAGATAAAAAAGCCAGTCTAAATGACCGCAAAATTCAGGTTTATCATTAAATCATCAAAGTTTAGCGCCTTCATTTCTCCAGGACATCCGGTGCGAGCCCGAAATTCCGCTTCTGAATCTCGGGCAAATATCGATACTGCAGCCTTTTGTGAATTTTTCCTTACACTCGGTCACAAGGCGCAATGGCAATGTATCAGTCCTCTCGTAACCGGCAAATGAAGCAAATATTCCTTTGCCGATAGCGCAGCCTGATATGGGTTTCATCTTCATGAATTAGCTCTCACTATAGTATCCCTATAGTGAATTGTAGTGTTAATCATTACATTATATAACGCTTTCCTTTATGATTATTATGATTTTTCAATTCTGATTATTCAGATATTCGCTGCAATAAAAAAGTGCGATTACGTATCGAAATCATAATATACAGATATTGCCTTTCGTACAGGGAATGATTATCGGAGCATCATCTTTTGCAGGGAGTTTTCCTGAATTGAAACAGGTTGTCGAATCAATTGAGTTATACGTTCCGAAACTGGGTTTATATGAAGGAACAAAACTGATAAAAATCAGGGTTAAAAAAATCAGGGATTTCCTTTCAACATGCGATTTATCCACCTCTATCCATGCCCCGTATTTCAGCGATGCCCCCAATTATCCGCATGAACTGGTTGTTGACACAGCGCAGTTAAACGTAATCCAGGAAAGACTCCTTAAGGAAAGCATAACGATGGCTGAGGAACTTGGTTCAAGTGTTGTGGTTATCCACCCGGGGAGGATGGATACTGACCGGAATAGGTCTTTTGACAGTATGGTATCTGGATTATCCCGGATTGCAGAGTTTGCTGAAGACCGAAATGTGATGCTCGGGCTTGAGAACAAGGAGAGAACAGACCCGAAGAACATGTGTTGTCTTGCGTCTGAATTCATAGACGCCATAGAGCAAATAGGCTCACCGAACCTGGGAGCCACATTCGATATAGGCCATGCGAACCTGACATGCGGCGGGGATTCGTCAAAACTGCGGGATTTTGCCCGTGAAATCAAGGAATATGTGGTTCACGTCCATGTTCATGACAACGGGGGGATGCTGACCGAGAAGTACTGGGGAGACTTTCATGGAGCGCCGGGGACGGGGAGTATAGATTTTTCTGTCCTCAAAGAGCTTGATTTTGATGGGGTCTATAATCTTGAAGTGTTTTCAATCGAGGATGTCAGGGCGGGGAGGAAGATGCTTGAGGGGCTGGTTTGAGATGAGGAAATTGGTTTATCTCTGCAATGGCTTCAAAGCATTGAGAAAATCCTTGAAGGATTTACACTTCTTCCGAAGTTGATCGAAATCCAGTTCGCTGGCATACTTTGGAAGCTGGTATTTTTCATATCCGAATTTGCGTTTCAGTTCATCTGATGGTTTTGAATGCTTCCAGTTTAGATTTTTGCTGATGCATATCCATTCTTCAATTTCATATTCAGCAAGGATAATTTTTACAGGAGTTTTCATGCTATTCGGTACATGACTTTGTGCCCTTTCATATCTATCTTTGAAATTTCGTGGATCATCCGCATCAAGAACAATAATTATCCTGTCCCATTTATTATCAATAAATTCCAAAATTTCATCCAGTTTTTTATTACAGTCAGCCGGTAAATGTTTTGGTTTTGGAATTATCAGGTTTTTATTTACCAGATTCGCTTCTTTAAGTCGTTGGATTACATTCTTTAAAAAATCCACACCGTAAAAATCTTCTACAATTAGTTTTATTCTCATGTTTTTTATTCGATGTGAGATAGCTCTCCATAAAGCCAGCCTACACTAAACTTTATACCCTTTTCCTTTAAGAAGTCCCTTATTTTCTCTGGGTCTTTAATTCTCTTGAATCTGGATTCTCCGCGTTCTTTTTCTACAAGGACCATATCATCCGGCTCGGTCATATCAACTACAACCGGCGAGTGCGTCGTTAATATTGCCTGAATATCGCTTGCTTTTATTGTATCCAAAATAAGTTCTAAGGTTTCCGGATGCAAGGAATTCTCAATTTCATCGACTATGAGCAGGGGCGGCTTTAAGTAAATCGCTATGAGCATAGTTAAAATTTTATAGAAACCGTCTGAAGTATTGGGAGGTAAAAGTTCAAGACCGTCCTCAAGGAATTTAATCATAACCCTGCCATCATCGGTAATATGAGGCCGCACATCTATTTTTGGAAAAACTATTGAAAGAGGATTGTGAATTTCTTCAGGGATTTTACCTTCTTTGAGATAAATTGTGTGATA
This sequence comes from Candidatus Methanoperedens sp., assembly GCA_023249105.1. GTDB lineage: Archaea > Halobacteriota > Methanosarcinia > Methanosarcinales > Methanoperedenaceae > Methanoperedens. The sequence goes on from JAHFDG010000047.1 coordinate 7,393, forward strand.
AACGCTTGCAATGTTGCTACCATCTTCTTTGATGGTTTCTTCTCTTCTAAAGGGTTGGGGCGTTTTCATTGAGCGAATATTGAGAGGATATAAAATCAGTAATTTATGGATGGTTGAAAGTATTGTATTTACTGAAATCTTATAAATCTGTATTTCCCTTTCTCCATAACAAATAGCAGGAGAAAATATTGGGTAATCTAATTTCTCTTTTGGAACAACTTCCTTAAAAAAAAGGTAAGAGAAAATAAAAGTGTTGGATGTCTTTTTTTCGATTAAGAGACTTTGCTCATAATCAAAAGAATTTAATTCCCCCAAAGTGGCATATTCTAAAAGTTTCGGTTCTAGTTTCACTCTAATTTTAGTCTCTCTAATCAATTGGTTTTTGAGCTCTACTAGCCGATTTTTTCCTTTACCATACTTTACTTTATATTCGCCTATATTTTTAATAAATTTTTCAACAAAATCAACATTATGTTTTATTGTCAGCCATTCACCTTGTTTTTCAAATATGAGATAACCTCTTATATCAAGGACTTCTCGCAAAATCTGGAATTTCTGCCCCACTCCTGTAAAATTTGTCTCAAAATAGACTTCATAACCTTCAATATCAAAAAGCAGCCCAATACTTATAGGCAGTTCTTCCTTTCTCTGCCACACCACATTATCATAACCCCACCACTCTAAAAATGGAAAAGTATCTTTTTCAACATAAATCTTTTTCAAAAGCCTGAATACCTCTACAAGGTTAGATTTCCCCGAAGCGTTAGCCCCCACCACAACATTCATCTTCCCAATATCGATTTCACAATCATGAAGGCTTTTGAAATTCTTAATAAAAACCTTTTTAAGAGACGCTTTCACCATCGAAGCATTATTTAAAGAACATACTATTTAAATTTTTGTAACCAAAAATAACAAAAACCAACAAAAGCCGCTTGCAAACTCACATCTCCTTCCTCAACTTCCCTATCCTGTCCCTTATCTCTGCCGCCTTCTCAAACTCAAGGTTCTTGGCAGCCCTGTGCATTTCAGCTTCAAGCTCCACAATATAATTGAAAATCTCCTCCTTTGAGGGCACAGCTTCCTCTGTTATCGCCCTCGGCTCCACAGCCTTCCTGATTGTCTGCGGGGTGATATTATGCTCCTCATTGTACTTTACCTGCATCGCTCGCCTACGGTTTGTCTCATCTATCGCCCTCTGCATCGAGCCTGTCATCCTGTCTGCATACATCACAACTCTCCCCTCGACATTTCTTGAAGTCCTTCCTATGGTCTGCAAGAGCGAGCGGTCAGAGCGCAGGAAACCTTCCTTGTCCGCATCAAGTATTGCCACAAGCGCAACTTCGGGCAGGTCAAGCCCCTCACGCAGGAGGTTAATGCCCACCAGAACATCGAACTCGCCGAGGCGTAGCCCCCTAATAATCTCAATGCGCTCAAGCGTCTCTATCTCGGAATGCATGTACTTCGCCTTGATTCCCGCGCCGAGGAGATATTCTGTCAGGTCTTCTGCCATCCTTTTTGTAAGCGTGGTGACAAGCACCCTGAATTTTTTTGCGGTCTTTGCATGTATTTCAGCCATCAGGTCATCTATCTGCCCCTCTACCGGCTTTATTACAATCTCCGGGTCTACAAGTCCCGTCGGCCTTATTATCTGTTCAACGACCTGCACGCTCTGTTGTATTTCATAATCGGCTGGCGTGGCAGAAACATACAATACCTGGTTCACCCTGGAACCGAACTCATCAAAAGTCAGCGGACGGTTATCATAAGCTGAAGGCATCCTGAAACCATAATCCACAAGCGATTCTTTCCTTGCGTGGTCGCCTGCGTGCATTCCCCGAAGCTGCGGGAGCGTTACATGCGATTCATCGATAACGATGAGATAATCTTTCGGGAAATAATCAAGCAACGTGTACGGCGGCTCGCCGGCCCTCCGCCCGTCCATGTGGCGGCTGTAGTTCTCTATCCCCTGGCAGTACCCGATTTCATGCATCATCTCGATATCGAATTTCGTTCGCTGCTCAAGGCGGGCGGCTTCAAGTATTTTCCCCATGGATTTTAACTCATGGAGCCTGTCCCTGAGTTCAGTCTCGATTGACTCGATAGCAGCATCTATCTTTTCCTGCGGCATCACGAAATGTTTTGCAGGGTATATCACCACTGCATCGCTCTCCCTCAGTGTTTTTCCTGTCAGGGCGTCAAATTCGGAAATCCTATCGATTTCATCTCCGAATAGTTCTATCCTGATGCCGTTTGAAGCATATGACGGGAATACCTCGATTGTGTCCCCGCGCGCCCGGAATTTGCCCGTGCTGAAATCAAGGTCATTGCGTTCATACTGCATATCTACAAACCTTGAAAGTAAAACCCGCCGCTCGATTTCCTCTCCTTTCTTAAGCAAAATGGACATTTCCTGCCATTCCTGCGGGGACCCGATGCCATAAATGCATGATACGCTTGCCACCACAATCACATCCCTGCGCTCAAACAGCGAGCGGGTGGCAGATAGGCGCATCCTGTTTATCTCCTCGTTGATAGATGCGTCCTTTTCGATATAAGTGTCAGTTTGCGGGATATACGCCTCGGGCTGGTAGTAATCGTAGTAGCTCACAAAATATTCAACCGCATTTTCTGGAAAAAATGCCCTGAACTCGGAATACAACTGCGCTGCAAGGGTCTTGTTGTGGGAAATAACAAGCGTTGGTCTCTGGATTTTATTTATGACATTCGCAACTGTGAATGTCTTTCCCGAACCCGTCACTCCGAGCAGAGTCTGGTGCTTCATACCCTCCCCTATACCGAAAACAAGTTTTTCTATAGCCTGCTCCTGGTCTCCTTTCGGTTCAAAACCGGAAACGAGTTTAAAAGCTCCCATAATACCTGACTGGGCATTCAAATGACTTATTCTTACCTCTTTCTAAAGCACAAACATCGTGAACAGGAGATAACCGATAGTCATCATGATTACGGAATGTTTTAATCCCGAAAGGGCATTGCCTTCACCCATCACTCCTGCAATCAACCCTGAGCAAAAACCCTGTATCAGGGCGCCATGGAAAAACATGCGGTTATATACGCCCAATTTCTCCCTCGATAGACTGAGAGGTACCGCCCCGCCACTGCTTGTTGACATTTTCTCCCCGGCTTTTACCATTTGTTCAAGGAACGTCGTAGAAATTATATAAATAATACCTATGAATACAAGGAACGATATGTATATAATTACAACATAAATAAACATATTAGTCCTGCGCTCGTTCCTCAATTCCTGTTCCGCAGCAACATCCCTTGCCGCGACATTAAGCACTTCCCCTATATCCCCGCTTGACTCGTTGGCTTTTGTCAATAAAGTGACAGAACGCGAGACAAGATGCGTCCTCACGCGGTTGGCAAACCTGACGAGCGCTTCATTTATCGCAAGTCCCCATTCAATATCATTCCAGATTTTCTTAATCTCCTTGCTTAAACCGATATCCGAGCGCGTCATCAATTTGATAGAGTCACGCAATGTCATGCCCGTTTCATTGGTACTGGCGAGTTTTTTTAAGAAATCGGGTATCAATGACTGTATCTTATCTTCCCTTCGTTTCTTGTATTCATGGAAAATCATAAGCGGGATTACCAGGATATAAATAGTGAAAATTACCCTGTCGTCGATATAATCCACAAAATCCGGGGCTTTCATAGCATTAAAAACCGAGATTAAAAGAAAGATAAGAGCGATCGGTCCTGTTATTATTAAAGAGTACAAGGGCTTTTCCTTAAGCGGCTTCAAGGGGTCGTGAAGCATCTTTCTTATTCTAAGTGAGTCTCTCGACTTGATGAATTTAGAAAATACGGTCTTTTCATCAGTTTCAGGTACAACTATTTCGCCGACGAAACTCTGCGTGGGCAGAAGCGGCGCTTCTCCGGTAGCTCCGGGCGTGATAATATCAACCATTACCACGAACATCAACGAACCTATCGGTATCACTGCATAAATTATCGCATATATCATAACCTGGCTGCCGGAGCCCATTACCGACATCATCACCCCGAGAATTATAATAAAAAGGGGTCCTGCCACGAACGCTGTGACATAGGATTCTGCAATTAATCCCAGCGTTTCAAGGAATCCTTTCTGCTCGATCTTGGCCCTGTTGAGATATTGCTCTGATTTATCGCGAAAGTATGTGGAGATATTTCCTCCGCTGTCTATTACCGTCAGAAGATTATACATTAAATCCCTGAAATTATCAGAGGGTGTAATCTCGCATATATTGTGAAGTGCAGTTCGCAAGTCATTGCCAAAATAATCCATGTCACGCACAACGACATCCACTTCCCTTGCCACTTCACCGTACGTATCCGTGCTTTTGCTTAAGGAGCGTAATATATCAATTACATTCATGCCTCCCCTGCTCAGCGCATACATGAAGGTGACGGCATAGGGCAGGTTCTTATCAATAGCACCTTTCCTTTCTCCAGCCTTGAATCCGGGATAGGCAAAAAAAAGCGCATATGTTATCCCGCCAAAAATGATGGTAAGAAAAACAACTATGAATATTGCAATCGCGATATTCCTGTACTGGAGAAGCCAGGCTGTCTGTGGTGAAAAAGTAAGACGCGTAAGCCTTTCCGGAAGCTTGACGAATGTGAACAGGATATACGTCGTTATTAGTCCCAGGAACGCTCCGGTAATACCTGCCAGCACGGAATAGAACATTGCGTTTGAAATATACATTTCATACGACATGGGAATGCGGGCCTGTCTCATCGCCATGCGCAGGTCCCGGAATTTGTCTTTTCGTGCCTTCATCTTTTCGCCGAGCAGGACAAATGGGAGCGTCTTTAATTTCTGGAAATATAATTCAAACTTGCTTGCCATTGCGCTCATCCGGAGATGTTCAACTTCTTCAAAACTTTTTCAGGAGTAACCTGATAATCATGAATAATGGTGGCTATCGCATTGAAATCGGATATCTTGTTATTTACCATGAACTCAAGAATTTTCTGCCTGTTGTTCATCTCTTTTTTCAAATCCGCAATATTCCATCCGCGTCTTATCATTATCTCATTCAGGGCTTTTGATTCGCCCACCCTGTTGAATTTATCTGTCAGGGCATCCCACGCAAAAATATCATTCGTCCTTATGTTCCTGGTTGTTGGGTCAATATCTGTAATCTCCACCAGCTTCATATTGCGGCGTGCCCTTTTTCCTTTAACGTAGGTTTGCGACTGGATACTAATTATATTAAGGGCCTGTATCATCGACCTTGGCACGCTAATAGGCGGGTTTTCAAGACGATGAATGGCGCTGGAGACCGAATCGGCATGCATTGTCGAAAACGTGGTATGCCCCGTGCTCATTGCCTGGAACAGCGTCAATGCTTCCTTACCCCTGACTTCACCCACAAGCAGGTATTCAGGTCTTTGTCGAAGGGCTGCCCGCAGAAGGTCGTACATATCAATACTTCCCCTGCCATCAGCCGTGAAAGAGTCCCTGGTTATCCCGGGAATCCAGTTCGGATGCGGCAGTTTCAATTCCCGCGTATCCTCAAGTGAGATTATCTTTGCCTGCCAGGGAATGAACAGGGAAACAGCATTGAGGGAAGAAGTTTTACCTGAAGCTGTGCCTCCCGCAAAAACCAGGCTCTTATTGTTTTCGATACACAGCCAGAGATATGCCATTTCTTCTGCCGAGAAGGTATTCCAGTTAATCAGGTCAACGGGTGTAATCGGGACTTCGCTGAACTTCCTGATGGTAAATGTCGCTCCATGGGTTGTCACCTCTGTGCCGAGTGTCATCTGGATACGGGAACCGTCAGGCATGGTGGCATCCACCATCGGTTCTGCTATCGAGACATGTTTACCGCACCTCTGGGCAAGCCTTATCACATAAGAATCCAGCTCGCTTTCGGTAAAAAATATGTTTGTGGGCATATTAGTGTATTTCTTATGGTAAAGGTAGATGGGAATATCATAGCCGTTAGAAGAAATATCTTCTATCCTGTTATCATGCATAAGCGGGTCGATCTTACCGAATTTAATGAAGTCCCTTCGCGTATAGTATAATATTTTTTCAAGAGTTAAGGGGCTGATATCGATTGCATAATCTTTTATCACCTTTTTGACCTTGTCTGTCAGGATTTTTTCCTTATCCTCATCCCTCTTTACTTCTTCAAAAAGAAGGACGTCCTTGAGCCTGTCTTTGATTTCTTTAAGGAGCAGGTCCTCAAAATCGGAAAGTTTTGGCTCTGCCGCATAATACAGATATGAATTTTTTTCAGGATTGAAAAGAATCACTACAAAAGAATAGGGTTCGTTCACCCAGTAACGTTCAATTTCATTATATCCTTCCAGCCCATCAAAAGTTACAAGCGGACCGTGCAGCGACTGGTGGTATGCTTCCATTTCTTCCGCTTCTTTTGTTAAATAAGATTTTAACTTACCCAATACATTTTCATGCACTTTTCCAGACGGTGTCTCTTTAAGCTTCTTTAAGCCGGTTTCGACATCGGATAATAATTTTTCTTCAAGATGCAGATATGCGGCGTGCTTTTCCGGGGTCATCTTTTCTTTGATAATATCCTTTGTCGTATCCGAATCAAGGTGCTGCATCAGGCTTTCCACGTCTTCAGGCTGCCCCTCTTTTTCCTGCTTTCCTTCCGGTTTTTCCTCTTTTCTTTTGCCTTTCTTTTTTACTGTTTTTTCTCCCGCTTCACCCGGCTCAATTTTCCCGGCAGGCCCTTCTAATTTCTGCGCTTTTTTCTGTTGTTCGGTTAATACCGCGCCGCCCTTTTCTGTTGTGGCTTTTTCTTTGCCGGCTTCATCTTCAACTGGTTTTTTCCTGGTTTTCCCTTCTTTGACTGATTTTAAGATTCTTTTTGCGGTTTTCAATTCATCTGAAATATCTTCCAGGTTTTCCTGCCCCACCCTTGCTTCTTTTAAAACTTCTGCAAGCTCTGTATATCCGGGTGATTTCTCATCCAATAAAGAACATTCTTTTTCATAAGCTGCCAGTTCCTTTGCATGTTTAACAAGCTTTGTCAGGTTCTTTTTAAAAGTCTCAGTATCAAGAGATGGGTTTTGCGAAGCTAAACCGCTTATGAAATCCTGGATATCCTTTTCAGTGGGGTTTGCAAATCCAGCTATGAATCCACGCACTTTTTCGCGTATTTTATCCATATTATCAGTTGTTTAAAATCTTTATGTTTTTATGTCTTTTGAATATAAATAGATTCTTCGGGGCTTTCATTTGATCAATTCTATTGTATTTTTCATTTCCCTCCGAAGATTGTCCTTGTAAGACGGTTAACAAAACCTTCCTTTTTGTCTTTATCCCCGGATTCCGTGAATTTCTCACCCGATATCTTTGCCGCGAGCCTTTTAAAGGCAATCGATGCAGGGGATTTGGGGGTCCTTACCACTACAGGTGTCTTGAATGCTGCAGAACGTCTTACATTTACATCCTCAGGTATCATTTCAATGACCCCTACACCCAAAAGTTCACTAACCTTATTGCGGCTGATTTCAGTTTTATCAAGCTCGGCGCGGTTTAAGATTACACCTTCAACAGACTTGCCAAGAAGTTCAGCCAGTGTTTTTACCTTTAAGGCATCCGCCATCGAGGAAAGTTCAGGATTGACCACAAGAAGAATCCTGTCAGCAACAGTAAGCGGGATTAAACCATCCTTGCTTATACCGGCGGGAGCATCTATCAATACAAAATCCATTCCTTCTGTAAGGCTTGATACTACCTTTTTTAACCTATCAGGGTTCGCTTTCTGGAATCCCTTTAAAGTCAAACCGCTCGGCACTACCAGAAGACCTGCGGGACCTGAATAAGTAGCATCTTTTATTTCTGCTTCGCCACTTAATACTTCATGCAACGTCACTTTACTTTTTTCAAGCCCGACCAAAAGCCCGAGATTTGCCATACCTATGTCAGCATCTATGATTATCGTTTTTTTGCCAAGCATTGCAAGAGCGGTGCCAAGGTTCAAAGTCGTGGTGGTTTTGCCGGTCCCGCCTTTTCCTGAGGCTATGGTGTATACCCGAACTGTCATGGTTTTATTCCTTCGACCTGGTTAATTCGGAAGCTTGTCCGTTTTTTATATTGTTTACAAATATAGTCATTATAAGTTTATAACTTTAATTGATAAATATTATATATAGTCTTTATGATAGTAATGTTCTTATATTTATATGGGGGCAGGTGGATATTAAAACAGCAGCATTATTTCATCCTTGCTGTTATCCATTCCAGTAATTCATAAATGAGTTCCGGCATTGCGTCGAACATGTCTGTACCATGCAATTTACCATTTATTATATTTAGTTTTTTATCGCCAGGAAATATGCCATATAATTGCTTGCTGCTCGCTGCCGCATTGGTGTCATCCTCACTTGCGAGAATATAGACAGGACCCGGATATTTTGGCGTAAGTTCTGATGCCTGTATTCCCCTGTAGTTAAGACCTGCTGATAAAAGCACAAGGAGCCTGACATCCTTATCCATAGACGCCTGCCAGAGAGCAAGGTTTGCCCCGATGCTTGCGCCTGCAATTGCGAATCTTGAAATATCCACATCTTTTTGCCCTGCAAGGAATTCTTTTGCCGATTCTATATCATTCATGGAGTCCCTGTGTTCGGCATCCCTGAATTCTTTGTAATCAATTCTTTTCCCGTTTTTATCGATACTCTCGCCATGCCCCCGTAAATCGATTGCAAGAGAGGCAAATCCCTGTTCCGAAAGACGCAATGCAAACGTGTTCCAGCTCTCTTTGGTCGCGGGCATCATATGCAGGAGAAGAAAAACAGGTGAGTGCTCTTTTTGCGGTTTGAAATAATTCCCTGCTATCAGAACGCCGTCTTTTGTCCTGATAGTAATTTTTTCCATATTTATCACACTTTAACTCTTTAAATACCATCCAGGTATTTCAAGCTCGCGCACCCTTCCTCTACCGTCCTTGCCTCGGCAACGAACCTGCCCTTGTACCCCTTAAATTTCGGGATGACTTCTTTCCAATTTATATTGCCTTTGCCAAGTTCAAGGTGTTCATCGCTTCTCCCCTTATTATCATGAAGATGCACATGCACCACTTTATTCAAATCTGACAGGAATTCGGACACCAGGCCGTTGGTATTGGCATGCCCCATGTCAAGTGCCAATCCCACATTCTCCCGCTCAAGGGATTCTATCATTCCGAGAATTTCACCCGGCTGTTTCCCAAAAATATTCTGCATGTTGGGCATATTTTCAACTCCTATCGTTATACCCAAATCATCAGCAAAATCACAAATTTCCTTTAAACCCTGGATATTCTGCTGCCATGCCATATCAGGGAGCTGCATCCCAAGAGGCGAGAGATGCCCGGGGTGAACAACGGCAAGTTCCACAAAATCCGAAGCTCGCTCAAGACATTTTGTCATCTGTCTTATGGATTCATTCCAGATTGGGTGATTGAGGCTTCCGAGATTTAGGTCTGAGAAAGGGAGATGAAGCGTTAGGACAAGATTTGTCGTCTCGATAATGTTCTTTATCTGTGACAGCGTCCCATCGTTTAACTGCTGCTTGCCTTCGCTCACCACTTCCCAGCCCGAGAAGCCAAGCTCTTCAAGGTCGTAAGCCCAGTCGAATGGGTTATTTACAAGGGCAAGGGATGAAAAGCTTACTTTCATGGGGGTCATATTTGCTTTCAAGATATAAGGATTATTTGCATATATTTGGTACAAGTGAAGGTCAGGTGATGGGCTAAAATCCACTCCTCATATCAACATAAAAAAGATTATTTTAAAATAAAAAGGGATACACAGCCAAACCATGTATCCCTTTTAGGGACGGCAGAGCCGTACCGGTCTTAAAACCTGTAGTTCATCCAATTTAGTAATTCACAGTGAACTAAATAAAGCCTTCTGTCGAAAACCATATTGGCCTTGAAGGATTCCTTGAATGTGTGCCGGGATGGCAGAGCGGCCTAATGCGCCGGTCTTAAGAACCGATGGTTCATCCGATCCACATGGGTTCGAATCCCATTCCCGGCGCCTTATCGGATGTGGTCAGGGGCACCATAACGCCCCATCTCTCGCTTTCGACCTATTTTTGTCAAATATCGCGATAAAGGTTTTAGTTTTACCGATTGCACAAGCTTTGCAGTAATGGAACGATATGGAATAATGGAAGCTTTCGCTTTTGATGACCATTTCGATCAGTATGAAAAAATAATACGATTACCTGAATATTAAGGTTCTGATGCTTTCTCAAGCTCTGCACTCCTCTTTTTAAGTTATATGAGCCTGTGGCGAATTCAATAAAAGTCTTTATTTTCTAATTCCAAGCAAAACAAACACTTATTTTCATAAAAAATTACAGGCGGAGGCGCCGATTTGACAGGATAACAAGATTTACTTTTTGATTCAATCCTGTTTATTCCTGTAAATCCGGTCTAAAATTTATAAATTATCCCTCCTTCTTCTTTGCCTCTATCGGCAGTAAAACCGTGCCAACATGAAATGTAACAGTCTGGAGAGAAGAAAGGAAGATTAATAATAGCTTAATCCAAATGACATATTATTTAAAAGGACGAGTTATGCGATACCACTTCTGAAGGGGTATAGTTAGTGGAGCTAATAAATGAAAGATGAGGCAAAGACAAAGAAGCAGCCCATAAATGAACCGGTAGATTTGCGCCAGCAAATTGCCAAACCGGAAAAACCAGAAACCCGGCTTAAGCGGGCCGGCGCTGTAGCCGAAGAATCCAGTGAGTATGCCGGCAGCATTATCGAAACATTGCGCTCCCCCTTTCTGGCGCTGGATGCAGAACTTAAGGTACTCTCAGCCAACAGCAGCTTTTATGATACATTCAAAGTAACGCCTGAAAAGACAGTAGGATTTTTCATCTACGACCTTGGAAACCGACAATGGAACATTCCCAGGCTTCGGACGTTGTTTGAGGGCATTCTTACAAAAAGCACTAGGATTGATGACTTCGAGGTTGAGCATGATTTCCCTCTCCTCGGTTACAAAGTAATGCTGCTCAATGCGCGCCGGATATATCGGGAGGAGATTGATACTACGATGATTCTCCTCTCCATTGAAGATATAACAAATCGAAAGCAGGCTGAGGAAGAATTAAAGAAACACTTAAAAAAAGGGTGCCTTGCTTATGAAATCAAAACAAAATCGGATTTCTTAACCAGCATGAGTCATGAGATGCGAACACCTTTGAATGCTGTTATTGGCTTTTCAGAAATTTTGAAGCAAGGGATTCCAGGAAAATTGAACGAAAAACAGGAGATGTATGTCGATGAGATTCTTACTGGCAGCAAACACCTGCTTAACCTCATCAATGATATTCTTGATATAAGCAAGATTGAAGCGGGAAGCATAGAACTTAATATTGAGAAGCTTTCTGTTTCCCAGGCGGTGCATGAAGGGCTGAATCTTGTAAAAGAAAAAGCTATGGAGCGTAATGTGCTCCTAAAAGTTGAGTTAGACCCCGGACTTGAGTTTATAGAGGCTGACAGGTTGAGATTCAAGCAAATCCTTTTCAACCTGCTTACCAATGCTGTAAAATTCAGTAAAGAAGATGGGGGATTAGTGACCGTGAAAACAAGAAAAGAAGGAGATATGGCGATATTTTCAGTTTCTGATACAGGGATTGGAATCAGGAGGGAAGACATGGGGAAATTATTTAAAGAATTCAAGCAGGTTTCTTCAGGAATCTCAAGGAAATACGGCGGCACTGGCTTAGGACTTGCGATCTCAAAGAAGCTTGTGGAACTGCATGGAGGCAAAATCCGGGCAGAGAGCAAGTACGGCGTAGGGAGCACGTTTACTTTTTCACTGCCAATTGAAGTAAAAAAGGAGGTTAGCAATTGACAAAAGTGCTTGTGGTGGATGATGAGCCAGTTAATGTAAAACTCATTACAGCTAACCTCGAAAATGACTATGAGATAATACCGGCTTACAGTGGTAAAGAAGCGCTTGAAAAAATAAAATCGGAAAATCCGGATATTGTGCTGCTGGACATCATGATGCCTGAGATTAACGGTTATGAGGTATGCAAAAAAATAAAGCAACAGGGTACCACCCGCTTCATACCTGTAGTGATGATTACAGCTCTTTCTGAATTGGATGACAAAATAAAAGCCATAGAGGCTGGAGCAGACGATTTCCTCACTAAACCAATAAGCAGGCTGGAACTGATAACCCGGATAAAATCCCTGCTTAAAGCAAAAGAATTTCACGACCAACTCATCAAAAGTAAGGAAAAAATAGAAGCACAGAACGATTTCAAGACCATAATGGCTAACATCCTTCCTCTTTTGCTCCAGTACATTCCTCCAGATAAAAAAATCGAAATTATGCGGGGGATGAGCAAACAGGTTGAAATTGTGATATGGCAGAAGTATATTCGCGACCTCCCAACCACCACAAAACAAACGGCTGATGCATCGTGCAGCATAATGAACCGCCTTGGTGGATGCTTCTTGACTGAAAACGCAAATGAAAAAAAATATACTGTTATAAACAATAAATGCCCGTGGGGGGATTACGGGAACATAAATCCTGTTCTATGCATGCTTACCAAGGCGATTTTTGCGAGGATAGGCATTCGCGTGTTTAAGAATATCAGCGTTGATGTTAAAAAAACCATAGCCGGAGGGGATGGGCACTGCGTGGTGGAAGTGTTTGTAGGGGAAGGAGCGAAGGTGTAACTTAATAATTTAGTAAAGTATATATATTCATCTCCATCATAATATGTATAAGAGGAGCGTGGTTTATGGATAGAATATCTACTGGTATGGAATTAGATGGAATGATAGGAGGAGGTTATCCTCGCAACCGTACGATGTTATTGACAGGAACAACAGGGTCAGGGAAGACTATAGCGGGGCTTCACTTTATAAACCAGGGCTGCCTGGATGGCAGGAAATGTGCTATTATCGCGACTGAAGAAACGCCTGAGGATTTAATAAACCAGGCGGAATCTATCGGATTGTCTCTTTCAAAGTATTATAAAAAAGGGATTTTGAATATTGAGAGAGTGTATGATGAACGCGCTGAATATATAAAGGGTGTCCTGGCAGTAGAGTTAACTGATATCGATGAACTCCAGTCAAATATTATAGGATTGATTGACAGGATTCCTGAGGGTACTGAAATTGTTTTGATAGATAATATAGGGGTTTTCACTCTTAACATGTCAACCAATGAGTTCAGGGCCCAGTTTGACGCTTTAATACATGGCCTGGCGAAAAGGAACATCACTGCTGTAATTATAATGGATTCAGCATCCGATGAACGTACGGGGGGCATTGCTGCATATTCTGTGTATGGGGTGATCAGGACATCAATGAAGGATAATCCGTTTACAGGTGCAAGAGAACGATTAATAGAAGTCTTAAAAATAAGGAATACAAAGATTCCACTTGATCCTATCAGGTTCGATGTCAGCTCAAATGGTATAGTTTTTCTGAAGAAATAAATTTTGTAAGACTATAAAAATAACTGCTATCAGAAATGGGGTTTGGCGCCTTTAGATACATGGAGTTTATCCAACAGGTCGCCTATCGTCACAAATAAAATTACCAGGAACAGGAAAGTTGATATGACATACCCCGGAGAAGGGGGCATCAGACCGAACGCCGCCATCATATTTGCCCGGATAGCCATGATGCCTCCTATGGTTATTGCAGACAGGAAACCGTTGATTGCCCAGTATGTGTTTGTTCTTCTTGAGATAATCCAGACTATGAATAATATTACTAAAGTAAACCATATTTTTAAAACGATAACGCCATGTTTACCTGAGTTGGCATACATAAACCGGACAACTGGATTTGATTCACGCATGACACTTGTTTCTTCCATCATGTAAACAGAAGTTACACCATCCCCAACGCCGTACGTTAGAAATGCCGTTAAGAAGAGTGACCTCTGGAGATTCATTTTGCTTAAATGGTATTTTATCGGCAGCCAAATTATATCGTTTATACTAATCGGTTCCAGTCTATATACCGGAGTTGCTACGTCCCCACTCAGTGATTTTTGGATAGTCTTTTTCATAGGTAATCTTTATACGCCCTATGTTTTTCCAGGCATCAGGTATTTTTTCCATCCTTATGATGGCTGTCCGTTCTATGCCGTTTGAAAAACAAAGGTTTCAACCTGTTAAGAGCTTCACTTTCCATCTTTGTGGAAATAATGAGAATATTGTTTGTTGCCTGAGCTGTGCTGTTTAGTATCTGGATAACAGGCTGGACTTTACCAAAACCGTTCATTGAGATTAGTGTATCAATGCCATCGAGAAAAATCACTCCACTGTCCGTTTTTTTCATGAAATTTATAATCAGGTTGGAGAGACGCTTAAGGTCGGAAGGCAAAACGCCCTCATCAAATGCCTCATCCGATATCCATATTATCGGCGTTGTGCGGAGACCATGTTTTTCTTTTACCTGTTCCGGATGCATGGTTGAGAGAACAAAGCCGCAAGCTCCGCATTTAAGCGCATCCAGTAAGAGGCCATAACCTTCTTCGTTTACATAATACGTACTGCCTGGATTCAGCTCAAATGCCGGTTTTGTTAAGGATGAATCGGGCTTTCCAGTAAAGCAATGTTCAGAGGCTTCTTTTCTCAGGAGACATTCGAGTATTTCAGGGCAATCGCCGCAATCTTTGTATTGTTTTTTGATTAAACACTTGTATATCTCGCAGTTTGAGTACTTCTCCCTGTTAAATTTGCAGCCCGGGCAGTTATGGTCGATATATTGAGAACACAAAGTGCAATCTATGCCGCAGAAAGAGGTAACCGAGAGTTCCGGCACCGGTCTTATAAAAAATCCATACTGGTAAACTGCAAATGCGAAAAAGACGCCCATAACTGCCGGCGCCAGGGTTGAGAGTTGAAGGAAGTATGCGTCAAAGAACATAGGCATTATTATGTTTGAGATAACTGCAATGAGTATTGCGGAAATTGAACCTGTTAATATGATTTTTGCCTGCTCTCTTTGCCTGTATTTACTGTTCATGTAATGTCTCAATAACAAATACACACCTGCTATTCCCGATACCCCTGAAATCAGGAAAAATTCCTGCTTTCTCTCCTTCATTGTGGAAAACATGCCGGGTTCTATGCCTGATGCATCGGATGTCCATATCAGGTACAGTAAATAGATGGCAGGTATGACAGTGAAGTAGGAGAGTGGATTTTTTAAAACTTTTTCCATTGTTGTGAGTGAGAGGGCGAAGAAAACGAATAATGTGAGGGCAAGGATGACGCCGCTTAACTGGAGTTTCGTGTACAGTAATACTTCTTTGAGGGGTGTGTTCTCTGCCACTAAACCTATATTGTATGTTCCCACCGACCATATTATAAACGCAAGCATGAGGAGAACGAAAATCAGGTTGGTACGTTCACGGGGGTTTTTCATAAGAACATAAATTCCAAGCGCCGTGTAAAGGAATATATTAAAAAGTGAAATTATTACACTAACTATAGTATCGAGCATTTCCATCTCCTTATGATTGGTTGTAAGGTCGTATTGCTTTATTTATTTTTCGTAATGTGTATTTGCAGTGAATAAAATCGCACACTACAAAGGCGCGAAGACCGCAAAGATAGTTAAAATTATTTGGTTTTTGACTATAATTCAGTTTTGACCCAATACTTTTTTACACAGCCAACCGTCATAGTAATATCATATGTCAGGATATCGCAAAAACCTCGGTTTAGCCGGACTTGTTAGCTTCGGCGTTGGCGGAACCATCGGCTCAGGCATATTCGTAGTCCCGGCAATAGCTGCGGCAATCGCAGGCCCGAGTTCCCTCCTTTCCTGGATTATCGTTGCGCTCTCGGCAAGCTGCGTCATGCTATCGCTTGCCTGGGCATCATCAAAATACCCATCAACAGGGGCTTTTTATTCAATATTCACAAAAGTATTCAGCAAAAGAACATCGACCGCAGTAGTGCTGTTTTATGTGATAGCTTCGGTTTTCGGGGTTGCCACCATCGCATCTGGCATAGGACAGTATGTCTCTTTTTTCGGCTATCTTAATGTACTCTGGCTTGAGATTGTAATTATAGTTCTATTCGGCATAATAAACATTATAGGCGTAAGACCTTCAGGGAACATCGAAATCCTCCTGACCCTGTTGAAGACCGTCCCTCTGGTTATTTTAGCCATCGTTTTATTTCCTTATATCCAGAAAGAAAACTTCACGCCATTTTTCACTGGCAAAACCGATTTTTTAAAGGCAATAATCATCGTGTATTGGCCCTTCACAGGTTTTGAGATAAGCGCAATACCTGCTGATGAGACCAAAAATAAAAAGGATATATTTACATCACTGGTGATTGTGATTTTGATAACAACAGTCGTTTACCTACTTTTGAACATTGCTTTGATTGGCAGCGTTGGAAGCCAATTACTGGCATCATCTTCCGTCCCTCTTGCCCTCGCAGCTTCCAGGGTTTTCCAGGCTTCAGGAAATATAATGGCTGTAATCGGAATAATAGCTATGCTGTCGGCGCTTAATGCTTATCTCGTTGCGGCATCAAGAGTGGTCCAGAACATATCGTTTGAACACAGATTACCCCTGCTTCCTGATTTAAGCAAGAGCGGTACCCCCTATATCGCAATAATAATCAGCACCGTTGCAGGCGCATCGCTCCTTTTGTTCAGTAATCATTTCCAGGAACTGGCTACCATTTCTGTTATTGCAACGCTTTTGCCCTATATTTTCATATGCGCCTGCGCAATGAAATTGTTTGACAAACCAAAAATCCGTATTGTCGCAGCCGTGGGACTTGTATCCACTATTGCTATCCTTGTGACCTCTTTTTTATAGAAAGTATCGTATCAGAGCACTCAAAACCGGCTTTTATCGAGCCGTTCATGCTCCTTTCAGGATAATTTGCCTCAGAGAACATGCCCGCAAGATAAAGCCCCTTGATATTTGTTCTATACGGAAGGAGTTTTTTTCCGTATCCTACTTCATATACAGGCGCAGTATCCATATCCCGGCGCAAGCGCCACCATTTCACCTTTTCCCGGACTCCGGGAAAGAGCCGCTCAAGCCCCCTGAGGTATAGTTCAATAACCTCGCCATCACTTGATTTCCAGAGTACGCTGTCAGGATTCTGGAAATACGATGTCACGTACATCAAATGTTCTCCATAATCTGATTTCGGGATAAAATTCGTGTGTTCTATCACCGCGCCGAAAGGAACGTCTTCCTTGATATTCAGCCAGTAAACATCATCCATGATTTTTTCCTTCAATCCAATGAGGGCGCAAGCAGTACCCTGGTAGCTGATGTTCATTTCAAGTCCTAAATGGTCTGGGTCTATTATCTTTTCAAGTACATGGGGAGCAACCGTTGAAATAATCCTGTCGCATTTGATATACTCACCATCCACGTTTACTCCAAGGACAGAACCGTCTTTGGCATCGATACGCGATACATTGCCCTGTCTTATTATGCCTCCTTTTTTCTTGATGCTCTCAGCCATTTTTTCAATGAGCGCATTAAATCCCCCGCGCATGTATCCCAGTCTCTCGCCTTTTGCGCCCCTGTTCGAGCGGATACGAACCCGTCCGAGGAGCCACGCCGCAGATACCCGTTCCTTATTGTCCCCGAATTTGCTTTGAAGCAAGGGGAGAAAGAAATTATTATAAACAGATTCGCCTGCAGTATCGATTATCCATTCTTTTGCAGTTATATCGTCAAAAGGAGCAGTGTCTTTTATGCCTTTTGCTTTCAGCACAAGCAAGGTCAGCCTGATAACATCCATGAGGGGCAGCGCTTTCAGGATTTCGATGGGCGTGTTCATCGGGTATATTTTGCCGTCGAAATAATAGCCTGTTGTACCTTTTAACCATTCAAGCCGATTAGAGAGACCCAGTTCTTCTATCAATGAAATAAGTTCTTTGTCGCTTGCGAAGATGTGGTGGTAGTATTTTTCGATATGGTATATCCCCGCATTTAAATGCGGGGTCTGTATGCTGTAGCTGGACGCCATGCCTCCGAGTTCGGGTTCTTTCTCGATGAGGATTATTTCGTCCTTACCTGCGAGCCTGTAAGCTGCGGCAAGACCTGCAAGCCCGCTGCCGATGATTATTGTGGTCATGGTAAATTCCTTATTTTCATTCTTGCGCTAGAGTGCAATGGTTTGCATAAATGGAACGATGGCTGCTTTCTATTGTGTATCTATCCGCCATTTAGAGCGAATCTCCTTTAGGCATTCATCGATTTCCTTATCTGTGAGCTTTCCTTTCCAGATTCCTCGCAAGGGTGTAGTCTCCCGTTTCAAAATCATGCTGGGCTTACTTTTATGTTCATCAGGCATTCCAATATCACGATATTGCTTTCACTTTTGTGCTTTTCTGAATATCTTTTGTAACGTAATTGTTTATCTCAAACATAATTCTTTCCTGAGAATGTGTTGCAATCCCTAAAATTCATTCTTACCCTGAAACCGCCATCAGTGCTTGTGCAGATGAATCCACCGCCAAGGGCGCAAAGAATGTAAAGCGTAGAAATCTATTACAAAAAACTATAAATCCGTGGCACCTCTGTAAAATAGATAACGCTACTTTTTGCTAAATATGAATCAGTATAAACGAAATCGAAAGACTGAAGTATCATAAACCATGTATTGTGATGTAAAGAGGTAATAACCCAAGAACATTACCACCAAAAGGAGCATTAGTGGTGTTTTAATAATGGCAGTAGTTTATGGATATCTTTTGAGTGAAGATGAACGTCAGTCTATTAATTTTAATCCAAGGGCACCTGCAAAAATATTTATGTATTCTGATGAAAAATATGTTTATAATGAGAAAGCAAGAAAAATTGCCATGTTATTGATTTTGAGATCGAAGAAAGACGGTTATTCGAGGAATTGGGAAGAATTGCTTATGAAAATGTTGGAATTAAAATCGACAATATGAAATCGTTTGGAAAAATAGTCGTATTAGAACAAGCAATAATTGCAATAATTTCAAATTGGGAATCATATTTTTCAAGTATATTCAGAAAAATATTTGATGATGACAACTTTATAAATATGAATTTAGACCAGAGAGAAAAGTTTAAAAAATTTTTTAATAATTTTAGATTATTTTCTGATTTTCAGCAAATTGTAATCCTAAATAAAAATAAATTCGATGGTTTGCGCTTTGGGACATATATAATTGAAAATAAAAAAATAAATTTTCAAAACATTGAATCAGTCAAAAACCTGCTAAAATCTTTATTAGATATTGACATCGTCACTATATCAAATGATTGGACTGAAATCGACAAGCTTTTTGAAGCTCGGCACATCTTAGTACACAACTCAACCGACTCCATAATAGACAACCAAAAATTCAGGCTTGAGGCTGGACAGGGAAAAACCAAAATATCTGAAATTTACACCAAAGCAAAAATTGAAACGATTATGAAAGACATGGCAAAAATAATTGATAAAATTGATATGAAATTATTTGATAGATATGATACGGTATATCTAAACTAATGATGATGCAAATATTATCACTTTCACCCCGCTCTCCTAACCCTTTTTAACCATGACGCCCTCTTTACCATCCATGCACTTTAACAAAGGGAAATAACATGGATTCAAAAGAAGCGCTGGTAGTTTTTGAGGGCAAGAAAATCAGGCGTACATGGAATAACGATGAATGGTGGTTCGTTATAGAGGACATCGTATCTATCCTGACAGATTCCAGCGACCCCAAGCAGTATATTCAGAAAATGAAACAAAGGGATGAACCTCTGGACAAAGGGTGGGTACAAATTGTACATACCCTTTCTGTGGATACTTCGGGCGGGAAGCAAAAAATGAACTGTGTGAATACAGAGGGAGCATTCAGGATAATACAATCCATTCCATCCCCCAAAGCCGAACCTTTCAAAAGATGGCTGGCAAAAGTAGGATACGAAAGGATACAGGAAATAGAAAATCCCGAACTGGCGCAGGACAGGGCAAAAGAATATTATGAACTGAAGGGCTACCCGGAAGACTGGATAGAAAAAAGGCTGCGAGGAATCGCCATCCGGCAGGAACTAACAGATGAATGGAGAGAACGAGGGGTTGACGAAAAAAGAGATTATGCCATCCTTACAAACGAGATTTCCAAAGCGACTTTCGGCAAATCAATTAAAGAGCATAGAAAAATAAAAAGTTTGGACCCGATGAATAAAAACCAGAACCTGAGAGACCACATGACCGACCTTGAATTGATTTTCACGATGCTTGGGGAAAAATCCACCACGGAAATCACGAAGTCAAGGGACTCAAAAAGATTCGATGAGTGTCTTGATTCTTCAAAAGAGGGCGGGAAGATTGCTGGAAACGCAAGAAAAGAACTTGAGAAGAAAACAGGGAGAAAAGTGGTAAGTTCTGGGAATTATCTCAGCATAACAGGGAAAAAAGAAACTAAAAAGTTGAGGTAACGTACTCGGCTATACCGGTACGTTTCCCCAAGCGTTCTTGGAACTGCGCCAGCGCTAGAAAATCACTTCTCAATAATCGTCTCCTCTATCTTTATCCCGAAATGCCTCGCCGCCGCCTCAAAATAAACCAGCACCTCATCGCCCTCCTTGAGTGCGGTCACAGGCACGGGCTTCCCATCTGCGCCGACAAGCTTTATCGTTTCTGCATTCTGGAGCAGGGTCTTAATTTTCGTACCTTCAACCTCTGCTTCCACGAGCATCAGCGGGCGACGCTCGATTTTCACCCTGCCCACGACAGCGGGTCGGGTCTCGCCTTCTGAATCAATTATCAGCACCTCATCGCCAGAGGCAAGCTCGGAGAGGTAGCGCGTCTTTTCACCGACTCTGATATACGCATGAACCGCGCCGGCATTCACCCTGAACGGGCGCGCAGCCACATAGGGGCTCTCTTCCGATTCGGAGTGGACAAGGAATAACCCGTTGCTCTGCGAACCTATAAGCATCCCTTCACCAAGAACCATAAGCGAAGCCGTATCCACACATACCCTGTCGCCCATTCCCACCTGTTTTACCTTCGTCACCGCGGCTTTTACGAGGGGAATTCTTTCCATTCCAGACCTGTCCCTTACGGCAATGACTTTCTTTATCTCGGAGAGATTATCGGTATCGAGAAGCACGCCGTCTGCGCCGTGTTCAAGCGTCTCAAGTGCGAGTTTCGCTTCCTCAGCGTTCTGGACGCCTGCGATTATCTCCACGTCAATCTTCTGCAAGCCTGCAATCAGGTTCTCAAGCGGAATAACCTTCCAGTCCGTACCTATCACAATCAGGTAATCGCATGATTTCCCAAGTTCCACCGCGAACTGCTCGTATTTCTTGTTCTTGATGACAACGTATCCTGCAACGGTCTTTCCTTCTCTTGTCAGGTGCTGCACTTCCGCAATATCCTCGGAATTTGAAAAATCGGTTGGAAGTTTGCTTGTCCCGTCGCCTTCGCTGTCAATCCCTACGACTACGATATCGGCATCCTCGGTTGGAGCAGCAATCTTGATATTTCCAAGTTCTCTTACTCTCTCTACATCCTCCGCCTTGAGAAGTACAGCATCGGCTCCTGATTCAAGACCTGTAGTGATGCGGGGCTTATTTTCCTCCCATGTACCAGCGTCCGCTTTTATCCAGACGGTTTTTTCTTTTTTCACCGCAGAGCCTCCATGGCATCTTCCACGCTTGCGCCTTTATGGACTACAAGCGTCAACGCGTGCGTCATTGCAGTGGGATTTTCGTGCTGGAAAACATTACGCCCAATCGCGACGCCTCTTCCTCCGGCATCTATTGCGGCACGCACCATCGTGAGGAATTCCTCGTCCGTGTTTGCCTTGGGACCTCCAGCCATCACCACAGGCACCGGGCAGCCTTCAACCACGGTCCTGAATGTATCGATATCGCCTGTGAAATTTGTCTTTATGATGTCTGCGCCTAACTCGGCGCCAACGCGTGCCACATGCGCCACCAGTTCGGCGTCGTTTGAGTTCTTGATATCCTTTCCGCGCGGGTACATCATCGCAATCAGCGGCATTCCCCAAATATCGCAATATTCAGCGACGAAGCCCAGTTTTTTCAACTGTTTAGCTTCCGTCTCAGAGCCGATGTTTACATGCACGCTCACGGCATCGGCTCCCATTTTTATGGCTTCTTCCACTGTGCAGACCTGTACTTTATCGTTGGGGTCTGGCCCGAGCGAGGTGGATGCGCTCATGTGAATGATAAGCCCGATGTCGCGCCCGTATCCGCGGTGGCCGTGCTTTGCCATTCCTTTTTGCAAAAGAACGGCGTTGGCGCCGCCGTCTGCGACTTTGTTCACCATGTCTGCAAGATTGACAATGCCTCTTATAGGCCCCATGGATATCCCGTGGTCCATAGGGATGATTACCATGTTCCTGCTTTCCCTGTCCATTATCCGTTCAAGTCGTATTTTTTTACCGATTTCTGACAATTTAATCACCTTTTAATAATTTCATGTTAGTATGTGACAGACTGCCATGGTTATGACGATATATATAATTAACGCAGGTAAGATACTGTTAAGTTAGCGAGTACAAATTGAAAAATTGACCGTTATTTTTCGTCTTTACGTATTATTTGAATTAAAGTAAGAATAGCTGCTATAATTGTTAAAAAAATTATCCAATTATTAATTTTTAATTGTAAGTATGTCTCTAATGGTGCTATAGATAAATAGCGATTTTTTATTATAATATTCTCTGGTTTCTGGGGTATCCCTTCTATTATTAGGATATAAGTATATCTGGGGTCATTAGAAATGGCTGGCAAAATTTGAGAAGAAATACCTTCCTCCGAAGATTTCCAAGATATTACTGATTCATTATAATAATCTGGCATATAATATATTATCTTACCTTTCCCAATAGCATGATTGGATGACTCATTAACAAACTTGAGTTCAATACTAGTGTCCAGTCAATACTGTAAAGTCGTAAAGTATATATTATATGCCTTTCATAATATATCTGAGAGGATGGATTATGAAGAAATATATTGTAACACTTTCCAAAGAAGAACGCGAT
>JAHFDG010000099.1 GCA_023249105.1 Candidatus Methanoperedens sp.
TATTACAGTCAGGGCGACAGCGCTCCTGCGCTTCATCGACCAGCCCTGCCTGCTTGCGCCTGAGCCTCCCAGCATTGTCGCCATGGTAAATGCCGTGGCGCTTGCGCCAGAAAAACCCCTTGCCCCTGTGGAGATGTGCAAGAACTGCGCCACAAGCAGGTATTTGCCCGCTAAATGTAATTACTGCATATCTCCAAAGCTTAACAGCGTCCTATGATTAGATAGAAAGCAGAGTATTTTGAAACAGTAAGGGAATTCAGGGCAGGCATGCCCTGGAACTCTGGTTTTGAATTTGACGAATGGTGCAGGTTTTATGAAGAAATCATGCAAAGGATAGAGATAATCTAAAAGAAATTCATCTATCAATATTGGGCTCAAGAGTAATGGAATCTTTAGAAATGGAAATGATGAACATTTCTCTTCCTGATTCTACCAATGCATGCAATTCCCCTGCAATCAAAGGCACGCCTTCTTTTAAAATTGCGGTAAATACCAGTATCGGAGGAATAAGAAGCAGCCCAAAGAGCACGGCAATGAATAAAGTCGATATTGAAAAGCCAGAGATTATGGCTGATATGATTAGAATCGATATCGCAATAAGTTTTATCTTTTTATTTATCATATTACGCTCCTCTTGTTCCAGTATATGATTAAAAGTTATATATAGCATTTGTGAAATCATTATGTATTTTCATGATAATAAGACATCATTTTCTTAATAGAACCGGCAAAGCAGGTTCTCCACAATATTTATGATTTGATAATCCCACTGTTAGCCATTAATTGAGGTTTTAATCTAATGACAAACAAAATCATTGTAACCGGAGGGGCAGGTTTTATCGGGAGCCATCTGGTTGACAGGCTGCTTTCTGAGGGGAATGAAGTAACAGTAATAGATAATCTGAGTTCCGGAAGAATGGAATTTCTTAAACAGCATATTACAAATCCCGATTTTAAATTTATTAAGCTTGACCTTCTGGAAATTGAAAAACTCAAAAAAGCAATACAGGGTACAGATTTAATATATCATCTTGCAGCAAATCCCGATGTTCGCCTCGGCGCAGAAGATACAAAAATCCATCTTGAACAAAATATCATCGCGACATATAATTTGCTTGAAGCCATGCGGATAAATAAGCAAAAGAATATCGTTTTCACATCAACCTCAACTGTATATGGCGAGGCTACCATTATCCCAACGCATGAAAATTACGGCCCCCTTATCCCAATATCCCTGTACGGCGCCTCAAAACTTGCCTGTGAAGCCCTTATCACTTCATACTGCGGAAGCTTCGATATGAAGTCATGGATTTTCAGGTTCGCAAATATCGTGGGAGAGCGGGGGACGCATGGGATAATCATAGATTTCATAGAAAAGTTAAAAAATAATCCGGATACGCTTGAAATCCTTGGCGACGGGCAACAGCGAAAATCATATATTCATGTTTCTGATTGCATTGATGCGATTCAGTATGCAGTAAATAACAGTCATGAATTTGTAAACATATTCAATATCGGTTCAAACGATACTATTAATTCCACCGAAATAGGTGAAATCGTGGTCAAAGAGATGGGCTTAAGAAACGTAAAATTCAGTTATACGGGTGGAAAAAGGGGATGGAAAGGCGACGTGCCCAGAATGCTCTTATCAATCGAGAAGCTGCGGGAACTTGGCTGGACCCCTTCTTATAATTCAAAGAAAAGTGTGGTTGCGGCAGTCATAAGCGCTTTAGGGATACAATAAATGACAGCCTTATTCTGCCCGAAATGCGGCAAAAATACCGATGTTTTCTATGAAAATGTATGCAAACACTGCTTCATTAAAGATAGAAAGCTTCTTGAATGCCCCGCAGTTCTTTTTTCGAAGATATGCCCGGTTTGCGGCTCTGTTTATAAGAGAGGAAAATGGTCGGCCAGAGAAGACGAAAACGAGACAATTATTGAATGTGTAAAAGAATCATCGAAGTTTGATAACCAGATTTCGAATCTTGATTTGACTTTATCCGCGAAACAGCTTGACTATTCAAGATACAGGGTGCACATTGATGCAAAAGCAAAGATAAAGGGCGCCCCGGTTGAGATAGAGCAGGATACTGAGGTCAGGATTAGCTGGGAGACATGCGATACATGCAGCAGGATTGCCGGGGGCTATTTTGAAGGGATTGTCCAGGTCAGGGCTGAAAAGAGAATTCCTACAAAAGAAGAGCTTGAGAATTGCAGGAATATCGCTGAAAGCGTTGCTGCCCGCTCTCAGGAGAAAGGGGACAGGCTTGCGTTTATTGCAAAGACCGAGGAACTTGGCGAAGGCACTGATTTTTACGTGGGTTCGATAAAACTCGGAAAACAGATTTGCAGAGCCATTATAGAAGTTTTCGGGGGAAAAATCACGGAATCACCTAAACTTGTGGGACAGAAGAACGGTGAAGACCTTTACCGCATCACATACGCCCTCCGCCTACCTGAATTTGTGCGCGGGGATATCATAAGCGTTGATGATAAGGTTATTGTGGTCCAGAACTCCGGAAAGCATGTGAGCGGCATTGACCTTGAAACAGGGAAAAGGTTCATTGAGAATTTTAATGACCTGATGCAGGTTAAAAAACTATGCAGGAGCCAGGATGCTGTTTCTGCCGTACTGGTGGCGGATGAGGGGAACACGATACAGGTGATGGACCCGGATACGTATGAGTCTATTACTATCAAAAGACCGGAATTCCTGAGCGCGGAGCCTGGGAATGAGATTAAGATAGTGAAAACGACGAAGGGGATTTTTGTGGTGCCTGATAATATGTAAGGTTTCACAGTGGTAAAATGAAGAGTGATAGAAAGGAATCTATTGATATGGCCGCATCGGATTTTGGCGCCGCAGATAAATATTGTTCAATTTATTAAAATAAATGAATGTCTATTGCGAGTGTTAATGCGAGTTCGTGAGATATTATTTGTAAACTGTCTTTCTGTGCTCAAACTTATGCAGGATTAGAATATCGCCCTTGAACTCGTATAGAACCCTAAACGGCGGGATTCTAACACTTCTAAGAGGAAAAAGTTCGTAACGCATAGTTTTCCCGATTTCGGGATCGTCAATAATTTTCTGGATTATTTTCTTTACTCGCGTCTGGATTCTCTTATCCCTTATCTTCTTTAAATCCCCCTTAAACTCGTCGGTGTAAATCAGTTTCATGCCCAGATTTCGTTAAGCTCGTCTGTGCTTTTTAGCTCATGTACTCTGCCTGCTTTTACATCATCTCTGGACCTTTTTATTCCTTCCATTAATGTTTTATCATTCATTATTTCAATGCTTTCAATTATTGCCTCAAGCTCATCTTTCAATTTTTTAAGATTACTGAACGCATCATAGCCTATGACTATTTTATTTCTGGTAACAGTTTCCTGCATAATTCTCGCATATAAACAATCTTTTTTATTGTATATAAATTATCGTTTAATCAAGACGATGTAACAGCGCTGCCCCGCTCTCCCGCCCCCTCATCCTCATAGTCCTTCCGCGCCCCATCGGCGGGCTTTACACCATAAGTTTCGATACTTTGATTCAAGCTTTTTTTGCCGCGTGGGTAAACACACCCCCCCGATGCGTAACTCCGGAGGCTCGCGACTCGGGGCGTTCATCTGCTGTTTATGATTTCGATATATAAAGGCTGCATCGGTTTCCTATCGGCGCGCCGAACAGTTAAAAATATTTATGTATGTGTTTGTATTGAGTTCGATGTTTAAATTCAGTCTATGCTTTGCGAACTTTACGTCTTTGCGGTGAGGATTTAACTCCAGAGGCTGCACTGGAAAAAAAACATGATTAAGATATCTGTTCTCGATATTTGACCTTCTCCCCCACCACCACCTCATTCCCGAACCCGAACACATGCAGCGTCCTGTTCCCGCTCAGTCCCTCTTCAAGCGTTTTTCTTAAATCCCAGTATTTCTCAGGCTCAATATCAAAACGCAATACTACTTTCCCGGCTTTTTCCGACTCTAAAACCCCCTTCATCTTCACAATATCCATTTCGGTTTCACCCAAAACACGGTAAGTATCTTTAATGAATGGTGAAACGATTAGCTCCGAAGAAGTCAAAAGGGTGCGTCTCTCATCGCTTTTATAGAAGAAAAATTCCCTGCCCGATTCTTTTATTGTTTGTGCAAGCTCATTTAAGAGTTCGGCTTTCACGACCGAAGGCTCAGGCTCATACACATACTCGCCCAATGCCCTGGTTTTGATCGATGGCGCATCAGAAGAACACAGTTTCGCCTCGCCCGGAAGAACAACAGCGCTTCTCTCGCATCTTTTGAGAGCGCCAAAATAAAGCGTGAGCCTGTTCAATTGCCCGTTCAATGACAGGTACTCGCGTTCACAATCAAGTGCTATCCGCGATGGCGGCATCTGGGGTGGTGCATGAAATGCAAGATCAGGTGTGACATCGGAATATATTTTTAGTATATCAGTAATCGGAGGCTCAAGATTTTCAAGGGTTCGCTCTTTCTCGGATAAAGGCCGCGCCGGGTCTGAGAAGATAATATCCGCATCAGAAACTTGCGCTTTTACGTCTTCAGAAAGTGCATCTCCGAGGATAAATTCGACATTATCGACATTGTACAATCTGCAATTTTCTTTTGCGTATTCAACTTTTTCCGGATTTCTTTCAACCGCATAGACCTTTTTACATTCTTTTGCAAAAAAAATGACCTGCCCGCCGATTCCGCAGCCGAGGTCTGCGATTATGTCAGTTTTTAGCCTTTTTGCTATGTATTTTGCAACAATTTCGGGAGTTGCAAGCTGCAATCCCTCAGTATTTGAAACAATCGGCTTCGTAAATTTTGTCGTGCGTTTATCTCGCGTCATAAATATCATCATATTGGTTGATTCATATTTATGTTATATCCAAAAAACGATTAAATTCGTACAAAAACGAACAGTATTTATATTACTAAAACAATTTACAAATCATGGATAAGGGCCGGACTACAACAATTCTATATACGGATAATGGTATGGTGGCTCTTGACAGTCCGGTTAAGTTAAAAATCTTAAAACTTCTTGAAAACGGCACAAAATCTTTTGATGAACTTGTTGAAAAATCCAATAAGGCAAAATCCACAATTTCGGTGCACTTGCACGACCTTGAGGAATTGAACCTGATACAGGAAAAAACATTCCCGAACGATAAACGCAAAAAATATTTTGTGTTGAATTCCCTTTACCTGGCATATTCGGAAACCCCTTTACTTAACCAATATAACTCGCATTTGGACAATCTTGCCCTTTCGATATTGAATGGGGATTCTTTCAGGGACAAACTTTTTTGCACATTCAGGTTCGGCATGGAAGCATATGGCATTGACCCGAAACCGATATTGAGAAAAATGGGGATTGATATGGGTATTAAAATCGGGCCGGCTTTCAAGTCTGAAGACTGTGATGGAATTTTAGATGAACTTTCTTTTTTTTGGGGACATCATAACCTGGGGGATATGACTGTTATCGAAGCTGACAGGCTGACCCTGGTGGTCATTAATTGCCATCATTGCAGTAATATGCCGAATGTCGGGAAAACCTTGTGCTCGATGGACGAGGGGATTATTGAAGGTGTTTTTTCAAGCAAATTGAACCGCAAATGCAATGTCAAAGAAACTGAATGCTGCGGAACGGGGCATCATCATTGCAAATTCGTGGTTGAAAGGAAATAGCAGTGATTTTTAAAACAACTGCCTCCAATTATTTTTAAATTGTAAAGACATTGTAATGTTTTAATTCATTCATAATATTTAAAATCGATTAAAATATATATAAAGAAAATATTTACTATGATAATAATAATGATAAATTCATGACAAAACGTGAAGTTATCAGTTAAAAGTAGACAAAATAAATCGGAGGCCAAAAAAATGAAAGGTGCTATTGTGCAGTGTTTGGGAGATTTAGTCAAAACAAATTTTGGAAATGAAAAATGGGAAAGTTCCCTTGAAAAAGCCGGAATGAGCAAGACATCTTTTTTCATGCCCCTTCAGAACGTGGATGATGAAAAGGTAACTAAAATCATCGAATCCGTATGCAAGGTCATGAATATTACACCTACCCAGGCAGCAGAGGCATTTGGGGAATACTGGGTTAATGTTTATGCGCCGAGACTATACAGCACATATTACAAGGGCGCAAGCTCTTCCAAGGAGTTACTCATGAAAATGGATAGCGTTCACGACAGTGTGACAAAAAATATCCAGAATGCGCATCCGCCAAGATTTGAATACGAGTGGCGTGACTCCAAAACCATGATCCTGAAATATAAGTCAAATCGCGGAATGATCGATATCCTGACCGGGCTGGTCAAAGGTGTCGGCAAGTATTATAAGGAAACCCTGGTTGTTACAAAATTATCTAACGATAAATTACAGATTGTTTTCCCGAAATAGTCTAGTGTTGATCGCACAGCCACTATAAAATATCCGGTAGCTATGAGGTTGCACCGGGTTCTGCGGGGTCCACATGTATCACGCAGAATCCATGTTTAACCTCATTTCATTTTTTATTTTATCGTAATACCCCGCAGCTTGTTGTGGGGAACTTCGTTTCTGCAAACTCATTAACAGGACATGCCTTCAAGCCCGCTGTACTTATCGACTACCGGACAGTTGTAATAATTCTCTGTATCACAGTAGCCGGAAATCTCAGACTGTGTTGGCTTGTGATATTTCGGGTCAAGCATGCAGCGGGCGTTTTTGAAATGCTGGCAAACCATAGGTTACCTCTGATACCATACTGTTCAGGCTGTCCCAAAAATAGCGTCAATGAATCTCAAAAAATCAAAATATCAAAAAAAATTTGATATTATTTTTAATTCCAGTTGAAAAATTTAATCCTTCCGCTAATTCCACTCGAAAATG
>JAHFDG010000013.1 GCA_023249105.1 Candidatus Methanoperedens sp.
GAGTGGAATTAGCGGAAGGATTAAATTTTTCAACTGGAATTAAAAATAATATCAAATTTTTTTTGATATTTTGATTTTTTGAGATTCATTGACGCTATTTTTGGGACAGCCTGTTTAGTCATGTATGGGGTTCATCAGGTTATTAGTAGCATATTATCATGAACCGTAATCTATGAATGGCAGGGACATTTATATGATTCCGCTGATAATTTATAATAGAATAGATATCAGCAGCTAAAACGGTTGTATATCGAACATAAAACCGGAGGTTAGAGTATGAAGGGAGTTTATAAACTTGGGGTTGTAGTTTTAGTGTTACTTGCAATAACAACAACCGCGTCGGCATTTACAGAAATCGGGGACAATATAACTGTTGCAAATAACGTCACAGCACAGAATTTTTTAGGTTATTTAAATTGGGGATATTTATTAGGAATTCCTACTGATTTTCCGAACTCTACGGTTGCAAGTTATAATGGTAATTTCCCGAACAACACAGTAGCAGGCTATGGCAACAACTTCCCGAATACAACCCTGAGCAATTATGGAGGGAACTTCCCCAATACATCATTGCCTAATTATCTCTTAATTTCTACATACGGTACCAACTTCCCGAACGCCACACTCGGAACTTACAATGGTAACTTCCCGAACAACACGCTTGCAGGATATAATAACAACTTCCCGAATACTTCCTTGCCAAACTACCTGTTAATTTCAACATACGGTGGTAATTTCCCGAACAGCACACTCGCATCAAAAGAAGCAACATGGGACGCTAAAACCAATTTCAGCATAAATGCAAGCGGCAATCCCCAAATATACAGTTCAGCAACGCTTGCTGCCGGCACAAATATTAGTCTTAACCAGAACGGAAATACTATTACAATCTCTTCAACAGGAGGTGCGGTTACAGCGCATGACCTTAACTCAACAACGTACCACTCTGGATATTTAGATTATGTCAGGATAATAAACGTGCTTGTTAATCTGGCTAATAATGTTACAGGACAATTGCAGGATGCGAATATAGCATCTGCGGGAACGTGGAATGCAAAAACGACATTGGCTCAAGTAAACCAGTCTGCTAATTTGTACAATGTAAATGGCGCAAATATTACCTCAGGGACAATCCCGACTGCAAGATATATGGATGCTGTGAATGCTTCTGCAAATCTGTATAATGTAAATGGCGCAAATATTACCTCAGGGACAATCCCGACTGCAAGATATATGGATGCTGTGAATGCCTCTGCAAATCTGTATAATGTAAATGGTGCAAATATTACCTCAGGGACAATCCCGACTGCGAGGTATCTGGCTGCTGTGAATAACACTGCGCTTCTGGCGTCAATCGCCCAGGTTACAGGACTTGACACAGCATTAGCAGGAAAAGAACCCACAATAACAACTTTAAGTATTGCCAAAGGTGGAACAGGTCAGACAACACAGACAGCAGCATTTAATGCTCTAGACCCACTGACCACAAAAGGTGATATCATAGTGAATGATGGCACAAACAGCGTAAGACTTCCTGTTGGAAGTGATGGTCAGGCTCTCATCGCAAACTCAACAGCACCGAATGGAGTGAATTGGGATGCGCCAAATTATCGCAATTTAGTTACCCTTAATTCTGATGTTGCCTCAACCGCTTCAACTGCGTTTCAAGATGTTACGGGGCTTTCGTTTCCGGTAACAGCAGGAACGACTTACAGGTTCAAGGCAACAATTATTTACACTGCTTCTGCCACTACTGTGGGTTCCCGCTGGGCGGTGAACGGACCAGCCTCCCCAACACTTCTGGCTTATAACTCTGTTTGGACGTTGACCGCAACCACCAACTCAGCCGCGAACGCTGCCGCTTATGATACCGGCACAGCTTCGGCTACTTCAGCAACCACCGCTGGAAACATCGCCACGGTAGAGGGTATAATTATACCTTCGGCTAGTGGAACATTTATTATTCGGTTCGCTCCAGAAACTGCTACCGCAAGCGGAACTGTGGTGAAAGCCGGAAGCACTTTAGAATGGTGGTGAGGTCATCGACTATGCCTTGAGGTGCCATTAAATTACTGGAGCAGCTATGAAGCTATACCCCATTTTATTTTTGGCGGTGCTTGCAATCGGTGTAGCTTCGGCTGACGTCAGCATTGTAAACGACACTTTTTTCAACCTCGGCAACAGCGCTTACCTCAACGTCCTTGCACCCCAGACCACAACGAACATCACGATATACAACTCAACAAGCACACCGGCGTCCGCGCTCCAGTTTTACATCAACGGCACGCCAATAAGATTCACCGCAAACACAAACAAAACACTATCAAACATTTTTTATAACAATGTTACCGATATCGTAACATACACCGGAAACGGCACTACCGGTTATCTTAACGTATCTGCGCGAATGAACTTATCGCTGAGATATTACGATTTCGAGGTCGATGGGATTATCAACCAGGCGCTATTATCCGACGCTTCCGGATGGGTAACATTCAATTATACAGGATGGATACAGCCCCAGCATGATTTTAGAATAAAGCGAACAGGAGCGCCCAGCATTACTTTCTGGGGCAACAACAAGACCAACGACCAGAGCACAACCCTGACGATTAACATAAGTGAAGCTGTCAACTTCAATGCCACGGCAAACCAGAGCATAGATACCTGGTACTGGTTTAAGGATGATGCAGACCAGTCCAATAACGATGTCAACTTTATAACTAATTTCACTGCCGGAACCCATACCATTAGAGTCAATGCCACAAACAACGCTAACGGTACAAGCAATACCATCACCTGGACTGTGACCGTTGTGGCGCCGCCGACGCCTGCTATCACAAGCTTTGCCCCACCATCGCCTGCAAACGATATCGTGGGCGCAGCAAGAACCTTTAACATCACCGTAAACCAGACCGTGGACGTAAGATGGTACATAAACGGAACGCTGAAACAGACCGATACCGGTGTAACCGCCTCATCTTACACTAATACCAGTGCAGCCCCTGGCACATGGAACGTGACAGCCACTGCAAACAACGCCAACGGTACAGATTCACAGCAGTGGACATGGAATGTTACAGCTACGCCCACAGGAGCGCCCAACATAACCAGTTTCGCTCCATCGTCTCCAGTAAGCGATATCGCAGGCGCAACAAGAACCTTTAACATCACCATAAACCAGACCGTGGACGTAAGATGGTACATAAACGGAACGCTGAAACAGACCGATACCGGTGTAACCGTCTCATCTTACACTAATACCAGCGCAGCCCCTGGCACATGGAACGTGACAGCCACTGCAAACAACGCCAATGGAACAATTTCACAGCAATGGATCTGGAATGTTACAGCTGCGCCAACAGGAGCGCCCAACATAACCAGTTTCGCTCCGCCGTCCCCAGTAAGCAATTCAGCAGGCGCAACAAGAACCTTTAACATCACCATAAACCAGACCGTGAACGTAACCTGGTACATCAACGGCACAACGATATTTAACCAGACCAATGTAACCGCCTCATCTTACACTAATACCAGTGCAGCCCCTGGCACATGGAACGTAACTGCCACTGCAAACAACGCCAACGGTGTAGTTTCACAGCAGTGGATATGGAATGTGACTGCTGCAATGGTCATCAACATTACATCGCCAGCCAGCAACAGTGTCAACGATACTGGCTACGTTAACGTGACAGTCACACTTAATACGCCCGGAACAGCGTTCCTTAACTGGGAAGGGGCAAACGAATCGATGAACGGAGCAGGAACAAACTTCTACAAGAACAAGACCGGTTTACTCAGCGGTAATTTCACATTCAAGATATATGCCAATGATTCGGGCGGACTTTCCAACGTGTCAGAAACAAGAGTAGTAACAGTGGATAGGACAACAATAATCAATTTATCTGCTTATATCGACCCTGTAACCGGGAATGTGACCCAAATATTGAATTTACCAGCGCCAAGTAGAAATTCAACACTTACCATCTTCAATGGCACAAATGCAACATTGAATGGCGCTCCAATAAGAAATATTACAATAGACTCCCTTGCTCAGGTGAATTCAACTTATACAGCATATCTGAACAGCAGCGATAAACTAATCGGTGAAAACCTGTCTTGTGGTCCAAATGGCGTTCAATTCAGACCTGATATACAGATACGGCTCAACTATACAGACGCGCAGCTCACAGCGGCAGGAATAAATGCATCTACACTGAGGGTCAAGTTCTACAACACCACCACAAATACCTGGATTGAACAGACACCATACACCCTAAATGAAACTGGTAAATATATCATAGCAAACGTAAGCCACTTCACTACCTTTGCACTGATAGGAACGGCGGCTGCACCGGTTCCAACGCCAGTACCAACAGCACCGCCAGTGCCAGTCTCAGTTCCCGGAGGCGGCGGCGGAGCAGGCGCAATATCCCCGGAACCACTAAATAACATAGATATGTTTGAGATTGCGGAAGAATATTTGGGGGCAAACGTTCCAGCATCCTATATATTTGCTACACCAAACCTTGTAATTTCTGAAGTATTAATAACCCCGGCAAAGAATTTTGGAACTACAAGCATAAGGGTAGAAATGCTCAAAGACCTGTCAAAGATAGAAGGAGTGACGCAGCCCTTGGGGACTGTTTATAAATATGCTAACATTTGGGTAGGTGCGAAGGAACTCGAAAGAGAACAAGACATTATAGATGCGTTCATAGGATTTAGAGTCGAAAGGGGTTGGCTTGCAGAGAATAACCTTGAGGCAGGTAGTATAAGGCTTCTTAGATGGGATGGAAGCAAGTGGGATTCACTAGCAACTGAGCAAAAGAGCCTTGATGAACAGTTCGTATATTATGTAGCGAAAACCTATGCTTTCTCGCCTTTTGCAATAGTTGCCAATCCTCCTTATCCATCCGCTACCATTCGGCCAGTGGAAACCCCAACATTAATAATACCATTCCAGAGAATATTAGAATCAAAAATCGCTATGTGGGTATATATTTTAATTGCTTTGGCATTCATTAGTTTTATACTTTATAAATCAGGGATGTACAAAAAGGCACTAAAGGTCTATGGCAAAGTTACAGAGATAAAGCAAAAAGCGAAAACAGAGGAGATAACGCCAGGGGATTCCGATGCCTGGTATAACAGAGGTTTTGACCTTTATGAACAGGGGAAATATGATGAAGCAATAAAGGCTTATGATAAAGCTATAGATATAATCCATAAGTCTGAAAAGGAGAAAAAAGATTAGGGGATTAATAGGCACTCGCTCTCAAAACGGTCAAAAATAATCAATAAATTTATATCTTAAGAAAAATAATGTTATTATGGAAATGGAGGTTAATTAATGGAAAATTTTATTGAAAAAAATTTGGTTCCGCTTTTGTCCCAATGTATAAATTCTTCACAGAGTGAACTTGCACTTGATTCTCTAAAGGCAGCAAAAGCATTTGTTTATTATAGTCCTATGGCTGACTTAACACAGGTTCTTAACAATGCTTTACATCATAAGAGTAAAGATGTAGCGTATCTCTCCCTGGATGTGCTGAGGCAAATGAACGAGATGGAAGGCAAGGTAAAGCCTCTCACTCCAATTGAATATAAAAAAATTCTTATTGATGCAATAACCCCATTCTTAGTTACCTGCCTCAGGTCAAGTTCTGACGATATAGTGCTCAATGCACTGAATGCAACAAGTGAAATATCGAGCGATGCTGAAATAAAGGCGCATCTTTTTAATCATGTGGAAAAGATGATGTTGCACAAGAATAAACAAATTGCTTATCATGCGCTGGATATAGTAAGAGGTATGAACATTGGAAAAGAGATTCACGTTTTTGAGTGAAATGATTTTCGATGGAAAATCCATTCAATCAGTAGCTAATAAGCAGATTTATCCATTTCTTAATAATTTGCTACAGTCAGAGGATGAGACAGAAGTTCGTGAAGCTTTAAACAATATTAAGATTCTTGTAGATTTGGGGATGGAAAAGGAAAACTTCCCAGGATTGCAAAAGCTATTGTATCATAAAAATGTCAACATTGCTCATAGCTCGTTTGATATTCTCAGGAAAATGTCTCCAAGAATAAAACAGGTTGAAATAAAAACCGAGGTATTAGAATCTATGTATCCTTTTTTTTGTAAGCGGGCATTCTCTAATACGAGTGTTGCATTAGATTCATTAAAAATTCTTGATGTCTTAATTGATTATGAAATTGTAGGTAATTACAAGAATCTACAAAAAGCATTGCTGCATAAAAATGATAAAGTTGCATATTTGGCATTAAATGTTCTCAGGAAAGTTAAAGGATTGCCTATCGAAACAAGAATATCGAAAGTAAAATTATTGAGTTCTGAGAGCAACGGGGGAGGAAAACGAACGATTGTGGAATCTATTGTGGATTCGCTGATGAGCCTGAAAGAACAGAAAACCACTCAAGTAATACGAAATAAAGAAATTGAAAAAAAAGCTGATGTCATCTCAAAAACAGTCAAAAATAATCAATAAATTTATATCTTAAGAAAAATAATGTTATTATGGAAATGGAGGTATCAATTAATGGAAAATTTTATTGAAAAAAATTTGGTTCCGCTTTTGTCCCGAAGTATAAATTCTTCAGAAAATGAACTTGCACTTGATTCTCTAAAGGCAGCAAAAGCACTTGTTTATTATAGTCCCATGGCTGAATTAACCCCGGTTCTTAACAATGCTTTACATCATAAGACAAAAGATGTAGCATATCTCTCCTTAGATGTACTGAGGATGATTCACGAGACAGAGGGTAAAGTAAAGCTCCTTAGTTCAGGCGAGTACAAAAAAATACTTTCGGATACAATAATCCCATTCTTAGTTACCTGCCTTGAGTCAAGATCTGACGATATAGTGCTCAATGCAATGAATGCAGCGAGTTTGGTATCAAATGATCCTGAAATCAAAGGTGTTCTCTTTAATCCTATGGAAAAGATGATGTTGCACAAGAATAAGCAAATTGCCTATCTTGCACTGGATATAATAAGAAATATGAACATTGGAAAAGATATTCACATCTTCGAGCGAATATGATATTCGATGGAAAATCCATTCAAACAGTAGCTGATGAGACAATTTATCCATTTTTGAATAATTTACTACTAGCAGAAGATGAGACAGTAGTTCGTGAAACATTAAACAAGATTAGGACTCTTGCAAATTTTGGTATAGAACGGAAAAATTTCCTCGGGTTGCAAAAAGTGCTGTGTCATAAAGATATCGACATTGCCCGTAGCTCTTTGGATCTTCTCAGGGAAATGCATCCTGGTATAGTAAAAGAGGTTGAATTAAGAAGTGATGTTTTGGAGTCGATGTATCCTTTTTTTTGCGACCAGGTATTATCCACTCCAGATATTGCAATAGATTCATTAAAAATTCTTGATGTCTTAATTGATTATGGCATTGTGGGAGATTATAAGAACCTGCAAAAAGCCTTGTTGCACAAAAACGATAAAGTAGCGTATCTGGTCCTGGATGTGCTCAGGAAAATCAAAAGGTTGATTGGGGAAACAAAAATAGAGAGAGTAAACCTGGTTCGTACTGAGATAAGCAGGGAAAGCGAAGAGAAGGTATTAGAGAAAAGAGTTCAACAGATTAAGGAAAAGTCATTTGAGGAACCCGTACAAAAGGAAGAAGAAATCCAAAGCAGGATTATTGAGGTTCTCAAGAAAAACCCCAAATATGTAGATGGTCTTAAAGAGATAAAATCCAAGTATAAGAGATAATTGAATCATGTCTTTTAGAAACAGGATATCACGTATTTTTTTTTGGAAAAAAAGACCTGATGCAGTACAGATCTCTGAAAATCAATCTGTTGTTGATTTAGATAACATTATACAAAGCTTCGTTAATGAAACGATTACTTTTCGTGAAAAATTATTTGAAGGGTATAACAACATTGTAAATAAGACTAAAAAGGAACTTGATGAAAAGCAGGAAACTATTTCAAGCCTGCAAAAGTTGATTGAGAAGCAGCAGGAGATGATTAAGGAAATCAGGGAACATCAAGTGGCATACGTTCCAAGTAAGCAACAGGAAGAAATTATAGAGAAATTGAAGAATGAGATCAACAGGTATCAGGGGATAATAAAGACATACGAGGAATCTGCAAACAAACTGAATGCCGAGCTTGAAGAAATTAGACTTGTGCATCAGAATGAAAGAGTAAAGCATCAGGAAGTGGCAAATCAACTTGAAAAAGAACGGGATATAGCTTCAAGTTTGGAAAGGGAAATCAGGGAATTAAGGAAAGGACAGGTGATTCCTAAAGAACTCAAGGAAGAAATTGAAAAGAAAACATCTTTAATCAGCGAATATGAGAGGCAAGTAAAGACTTTAAAGAATAATCTTGATGAAATCAGCAACCGGTATCAGGAAGCAACTGAAAAATATGAAAAAGAAAAGCAGAGTACTATTCGACTTGAGATGCTGATTTTAGAACTGGATAAGGAATTAGGGTTAATGGACATTATCGAGAAAATTGAAACAAACCAAGAAGAGAAAGCCCGGATAACGGTTAAAAACTCAAGGTAGTTGACGCTGCATTCGTGAACTTATCATTTCTTTTACTGCAATAGTGAGTTAATCCTTTCGGGATAAAAAGAAAAAATATTCCCAATCGTTATCATTATCATCCCTGCCCAGAATATCAAAAGGTGAAAAGAACTCTCTTGCAGGGTCATAAAATTAAAAATCATGACCACAAGACCAAGATGCAAAAGCGATGAGCCCAATCTCCCGGCATATCCTTCTTTTTCAAACCTGAGCGCTTCGCTCTTTTTAATTGTCTTGATGAGAACAAAACCCTGCACAATTATCATGACAGCGAGGAGAAAAACCAACCCTCTCTCGATGCCCGAAAAAAATGTAAGTAAAAGAGTTGCTCCCAATGCCAGAGCGGTGAATTTTATCAAGAAATCCTGTTCCAAAAGCCTTTTGGGTATGCATAAGCCAAGAGTTAACAGGAGCAATACAAGGAACGGGTAAAGGTATGAATTCATGTCGTCTATATAGGATGTATATCGAATAGTGCTCGTCCACTGCGGAGCGACTGCAAGGTAATTGTAGTAAGTAATCCCGTAAACACATAAGAGCCCCATCGCAAAAAGGATGAGCGCTGTCAGGATGATAAGGTAATAATCATAATTTTTAAGTTTCATGGCTGCACCACCGAATGTATCCCCGGGACGATGTAGGTCAGTAGATAAGTAAATACAAGCGATGCAAAGCATATTATCCCAAGATAGGCGGTCGCGCTCCACATCCTGCCCCTGCCTGAGTATATACGGGCATGCAGGTACGCGGAATAAAGCACCCACATCATTATCGAACCCGAGATTTTAGGGTCCCACCACCATGCGCTGTCTTTCCATGCAACGATAGCCCACGGGTAACCGATTAGCATTCCCGTTGTTAACAGGATGTAGCCGATTTTCGCATACCTGTAAGCGATTTCATCATAAACCTTCTCGCGTTTCCTGAGCATGTAAACGCATGCTGCCGCAGTTAGAATCAGTGATACATAAGCTATAAACAGCATGGGCGGATGCGTCCACATGTATGTTGAATTATAGTAATATGTTATGCGCCCGTAGAGTGTCCCTGCTATTTGAAAAATGCTATCATCCCCGGCTCCGAGCGCAGTAAACCACTGCGTAATTTCATTATGCACTATCGGCAGCGGCTCTTTAAACGGGTTTGAGAAGAAATACACAATCGTTGAAAAAACAGTCAATATTATTCCAAGGGACGCTGTGAGTTCCTTCCTGTGCCTGGCAGTCAATGCAAATATCATGGTGACCATCGCCCAGAAATAGAGTTTTTCTGATTCAATCCATAAAGGTATGACCATGCGGCTTTCCCCGACCGGTATCATCTGCCCCAGAAAAACCGGGTACTCAATCAAAATAGTATTATAAATCTGTACATGGAACCATATAAGAAAGATAAATCCCAGGATATAAAGACCTGTGACGATATACAAACATTTTATTAAAATATCATAATACTTATCTTTCTGCTTCCATAAATATAAAATTGATAAAAAACCCTGGAAAAGCGATAATATGAGAATATACGTTATTACAGGATTTCCGATTATTCCCAGATATTCCCTTGCTGCCGCATATTCTGAAAAACCCATTAAAGCTCAATCTCCCCGACAGGTTTGCCATCAATGGTCTCTGGTGCCAGCCAGTCGATAATCCGAAGGAGTTCATCGTTATCCCCTGCTGAAATCTCAACATATATTGACCCGAGGCTCTCCACACCTCCCGGAAAATTCAATTTACCTGCAAAGGCGACCTGTTTGTTTAACCGGAATTGTGTGGTATTCCCCTCGATTCCAATTAAAAGGATATGGCGCGCCGTATCAAGAATCCGCTCTTCTCTTAACCTGCGGTGAAGCAGTCTCAGGCTTTCCAGGTCTCCCTCGCCATAAAGCTCTGGGGTTCCAAAATCCCGGATTTGTAGTTCAACAGGGAGTAAATTAGTTATAGCTTTCCTGACTTTATCCTCAATTTCAGTGGGATGCACAGGCGCTGAAACTCTTACTATCACGTTCATATTTTTGCCAGCAATTCTTCAATTTGTTTTTTAAATTTTTCAATAGAACCGGTATTCATTATGACAATATCCGCCTTTTCTATTGCCCTGCCCAATCCCCAGCCCTTTTCGCGTTCATCCCGTCTTTTTAATTCATCGGTGTTCACTGTATCGTCCGAACGGGCGCGTTTTTTCACTCGTTCAAACCTGACTTCAAACGGTGAATGGATTGCTATGAGTTTAAAATCGTTCCCGAATTGCTTTTTGTAATAATTTACCTCGTCTATATTCCGGATTCCGTCAACCACAGCCACCGGGGAATCGAGTCCACTTATGCGGGGAACACACCGTTTTGCAATGGCGTCCATGCCCTCTTCCTTCCGGAGCGCAGTTCCCGTACCTCCGATATTCTCATCCGTCGGGGGTAAACCTCTTCTTGCCGTTTCCTCTCTCACGATATCGCCCATATTGATAACAGGAATCCCTGAGAGACGGGATATCGCCGCAGCTTCAGATTTTCCGGATGCGGGCATTCCTACAAAAGCAATTAACTTCATGGGCGGATTAATTTAGCTGGAAGATAATAAATCTATGCACCTAAAATATATATCCTATTAGCCCACTGTATATCATTTATGGAAGATGCGATAGCAAAGAGTCCAATAACAAGCGGCACAATAAAACAAGACAATGAGATTGAGATAAAAGAATTGCGGGAAACCATTGAATTGCAGAAAACCCAGATAAAAGACATGCATTCAAGGCTTCTTGAAGCTGCTATCCTGAACAACAAATATATACAGGCGGTCCAGGATTACCAGAAACAGATGGAACAATTGAAGAAGCCGCCATTGTTTATTTGCAGCGTTGTGGAATTGCTTGACGATATGGCGCTGTTAAGACAGCACGGCAGCAACCAGGAAATTGTAACGAAGGTTCCGGATGAAATGATGCGTGAGATAGAACCCGGTGCGCGTGTTGCTGTCACAGGCAACCTTGCTATCGTCAGGGTATTATCAAAATCATTTGATGTCAGGGCGCGCGTGATGGAATTGATTGAAAGCCCCAATATCGATTATAATATGATAGGCGGTTTGCAAAAGCAAATCGAGGAAGTTATCGAAACACTTGAGCTTCCGCTTACGAACCCGGGGCTTTTCACGGACGTGGGCGTGGAGCCTCCCCACGGCATCCTGCTTTACGGCCCACCCGGAACGGGTAAAACGCTAATAGCGAAAGCTGTGGCGCACAGGGCCAAGGCTACTTTTATAAGGATGAGCGGGAGCGAGCTTGTGCAGAAATACATAGGTGAAGGCGCAAGACTTGTAAGGGATGTTTTTGACCTGGCGCGGGAAAAAGCCCCAAGCATCGTTTTCATCGATGAGATAGATGCTGTGGGAAGCAGGCGAACCTATGACGGCACGACAGGCTCTTCTGAAGTGAACAGGACAATGGTCCAGCTCCTTGCCGAACTTGACGGTTTTGATGCGCGAGGGGATGTGAAAATCGTTGCAGCCACCAACCGTATCGATCTTCTTGACCCGGCATTGCTGCGACCCGGCAGGTTTGACAGGATAATCGAGATACCAATGCCTGATGCAGAAGGACGGAAAGAAATACTCAGGATACACACACGAAACATGAAACTTGAAAATGTTGACCTTGATGATCTCGTGGAAATGACCAACGAGTTAAGCGGCGCAGATTTAAAAGCCATCGTCACCGAGGCGGGAATGTTCGTTATCAGGCGCAAAGGCAAAGCTGTTACAATGCAGGACTTTAAGGACGCCTATAACAAGATGATAATCAAGGAGACAAAAGAGGAAGTAGCCGGGATGTTCGTGTAAGCAGAACGCTGCTACAAAACCCTCACGCAGAAAAACCCACCGCCGCCTTCGATTCATCTACCAGAGGCGGCAGGCACAAATTCTTCGTCCAGCTAACACTGGCTCAGGATATGAAAAATGTGTTTAAGTCATTGCTTGGTGGAATTGCCTATCAGGTAATATATTCTTGTGTTCCTCGATAATAAAGCATACAAAATCACTGATATCTGATTCTCTTCCCTTATCAAGATATTCGAAATACTCGTATTTCCTGTCTGGATTAAAAGCAAAAATCGGGTATCCGCTCTTTAGCAGTATGAATGAATGAATAAGTCGTGCTGCCCTGCCGTTACCGTCTTTGAATGGATGGATAGAAACGAAAAG
The DNA here is from genome assembly GCA_023249105.1 of Candidatus Methanoperedens sp. Taxonomy (GTDB): domain Archaea; phylum Halobacteriota; class Methanosarcinia; order Methanosarcinales; family Methanoperedenaceae; genus Methanoperedens. Next base: position 12,791 of record JAHFDG010000013.1, read on the forward strand.
AAAATGGAATAACGAACCAAGTATAAGTGGATGAATACGGTCCTTGTTGAGATGATAATAACTCATAAGTGACTTCATCAGGTATTCTATCTCCTTCTTGTTAGAAGGCAATTTCAATTTCGAACCAACAATTCGTTTTGTAGAAGAACCAAAGAAGATCCCTGCTTCTTTGATCAATCCACGCATCAGTATCTGGTGAGTGGTTTTTATCAGATCAATATTCAAGTCCGTATCTTTATATACTTCAATTATATGATCAAGGGCATCCTTTGTGTTTTTTATCTCGATGATCTCCTTTGGGGTCAGGTCTGTTGGAAGGTCATTTATTATGCGTTCAACATCTTCATTGGATGCTGTATTTCCTTCTGTAACTGTGGAAGAATAAATGTGCAGATTTATGAGTTTGTTCATAATCTCTTTTGATCCTGTAATATCTCTTCTTGCATCCATTTCGGCGATAATATCTTTACATGTACTTTCCATATCCGGAACTTGCAGTCCTTTCATTGTCAGGTACCACAGCGTTACATCGTTTACAAGGAAATTGAAAACCATCGGTTTTTGCTGGATTATGCGAATGAACCGGTTCTTTATCAGATTCCTGATATGTTTCCTGAGAGTTTTTGCAGACAATTTTGAATTTTTTAATAGATTTTCACTGGATATCTCTCCAGATTTTAGAATGTCAAGGATCAATGCTTCTGTTCTTGGATTCAGGATTTTATTGTGATCTAACCCTTCTTTCCTGCACCAGAGCAGGAAGGACAGGTGATTTACCAGAGAGTCGTTTTCCAGATTCAGGGAGTAATTATAATTTCTTGCAGTCGATAACGGTTTTTTCAATATGAAATTGCTATTTATCAATTCACGCATTCGCCTGTATAATATCTGGGTGTTCAGGTCTTCAAAAAGTATGTTTTGACGGAGGATATTTTCAAGAATACTGAATGTAACTGGTTCGTTGAAATGCAGATATATCAGTATATCATATTTGCCGGGTGTTGGCATATGTGGTAATAATGATATACTAATATATAAATAAGATTCTTTGTGGATTACATATTTTCCCTTTTTAGTGGAAATATGTAATTAAACTGTGAGTTGTGTTATTTTCTTGGTGCCTGCTCAGTGGAGGGGTTATGACGGCGGCTCCGCACTTGGGCTGTGCGGCTGATGCACGCTATCCATCGGCTTCGTTGCAGTATTTGTTTATGGTAATAGATGGATTTAGAAATTAGTTAATCTTCTCTGCTATTTTTTCTGCAATCCCTGTTATATGGTCTAAATTTTCGGCTTTTTCTTTCTTATATTTTGCGCTCACTGCCGCAAAGACATTGTTTTTCAAAAACAACAGGTTATAGGTTACCCCGTCGGTGTCCTTTTTCTTGAGCATTAACGAGGATTCACCAATAGTTTTTGTTTTTACAGGCCTTCCGTATTTGTTCTTCTTTAAATAATCCACATCGGCATTATAAGCCTTGTTAGCTCCCTCACTATCCTGGTATGTGGTAATGACCTGTATGATGACATCTTTATTATCCATTAAAAAACAGCTAAAGCATCCTTCCGAGAATCCCCAGTTTGCCAATTCTTCCGTGGTGGCATAATTGAAATTCAGGTCAGGCTCTGTTAAAAGAGTGCATACGTTTTCATGGACAATTTCAATATTGTCCCCGGCTTCTACTCTTGTCAATGCGATATCAATCGAACGTTCTGTCATGCTTTGCAATAATTGCAGACGTTAGATATGAAAGTATCGGCGATAGAATAAAATAGATAGAATAACTTATTAATATCCTGCATTATAGTGAATTGAGGAGACATCATATGTTTAAGGCAGTAATCGGTGCGGAAAAATTAAAGGATTCTATCGAATCGATATCCACGCTCGTGGATGAAGCGAAATTTAAAATTACACCTGAGGGTATATCTGTCAGGGCCGTGGATCCGGCTAATGTCGCCATGGTGAGCTTTGACCTTGCAAAAGATGCTTTTGATTCCTTTGAAGCAACAGACGGTGAACTCGGCATAGACCTCACAAAATTGAACGGGGTAATGGAAATGGCAGATAAAAGCGAAAACATCGAACTTGAGCTTGACGAGACTGCCCACAAACTGGTTGTCAGGATGCGTGGGCTTGCCTATACCATGTCCTTGCTTGACCCATCTTCTATCAGAAAAGAACCGAAAGTCCCTACCCTTGACCTGCCGGCGCGCATCGTAATCCGCGGCGAGGATATTAAAAGGGCAATCAAAGCTGCTGAAAAAGTAAGCGATTATATGTCCATAGGCGTAAAAGGAGATGTCTTTTTCATGGAAGCGGAAGGGGACACGGACAAGGTTCGTGTGGAACTGGCAAAAGACCAGCTTATCGATATGCAGCCTGCTGAGGCAAAATCATTATTCTCCCTTGACTATCTCTCGGATATGAGTAAAATCCTCGGGAAAGCCAATGAGGTTACAATCGACCTCGGAAAGGATTATCCCCTGAAATTAAAGGTCAAGATTGCAGAAGGTCATGGCGAGGTCAGTTATATGCTGGCTCCCAGGGTCGAATCGGAGTAAGACCCCGACGACCCCGTATTTAAATACGGGGAATAAGGGACTGCTAAGCATGGATGTTTTCAAATTTGCTTATTTTCCTTTTGTAAACGGCGCTGTAAAATATGTAGAAGCACTGGATTTTAAACTTGATGAGCTTTTTACTGAACGAGCTTTCGAACAGGTAAGGGAGCGGGGAAAAGAGCGGGTACTTTCAGCTATAGGCGACGGCATCACCAAAAATGCATATCCTGACCGTGTAAGCGCTGAAAAAGAACTGCTGTCTTACCCCGTTGCAAGAATACTTGTCTCATGTATCAATGACGGCTATCTTATAAAGCGATATGCACTTGCCGAAGCAAAATCAGCGTACGAACGGCTAAAAGAGCTTCCCGGTGAAGAGCTAAAGGAACTGGCTCTTGATTTTGATATCGACGCTGTATTGGATGACCGCTCCATCATAGTTCATTTTACAGATTATATCCGTTATGCAAATGTCATACATGAACCCAAATGGAAGCTCGTGAACAGGAACATGAATAGGGGTATGATTTCCCTCCCAAAAGAAGATTTCTCACGAATAATGCAGGAAGCCATCAGGAAAAGGATTGAATCAAGCCTGCCGCTTGTTGTGCCGCCTGAGATATGCACTTCACTTAATAGTTATCTTGAGGAAATACGCAATGCTCTTGTTGCGCGAAAATCCGAGTTCAGCATCGAAGAGTTCAAGGAAATAATGCCAGATTGTTTCCCCCCGTGCATGGTCCATGCCCTCTCCAATGCACAGGCAGGTGTGAATCTCCCGCATTCGATGCGCTTTGCGCTCGTCTCATTCCTGCTCAATATCGGGATGAAAACAGATGGGATTATCGAGCTTTTCAAGGTCTCGCCGGATTTTGATGAGGAACGCACAAGGTATCAGGTGATGCACATCCATGGCGCAACGGGTACGACTTATACTTCCCCTTCGTGCGCTACCATGATAACATACGGGAATTGTTTCGGGAAAGAGGCGCTGTGCGAGCGGATTTCGCATCCGTTGAACTATTACCGGAGGAAGGCATGGATACTGAAAAAGGGCAAGCCTCCAGAGAATTGATTTAGCTGTGAACATTTAGAAATCTTTTTTATCTCATCAGCCTATCAGGACGCCCCATGAAAAAAGTTTTGATAATTTTATTATTACTATTGACATTAAATACCGCCTCTGCGGTTTCTGAAATCACATTAAACGATGTCAAAAGACCACAAAGCGCCATCCTTTTTATCGTTGACGGCTTTGGCTCCTCGTATTATTATCCGGAACTCACACCCACCGCCATCGATGGAAGCGAGCTTAATAAAACGGGAGGCCTCAACCTCACATTTGGAACCCGTGTAGTTAACATTAAAACACCCCATCCTGTAACGGGCATTGCGCATTCGGTCATTGTAACGGGTTACTCTGAGGCAAACGAGGAAACCGTGGGCTATCCGGATGCCACCATTTACGATATCACAAGACAGCACGGCTTCGTTAACCTGGCTGTCATGGAAAAAGGCGATTTTTCAAACATGCGAAATGAACAGGACATAATCTTGTTCGCCGAGAATAATTCCATTGATAAACCCCTGGTTTCTATCCAGGCAAAAAATGCGCCCTCCGGCATCTATGAATTAATGTTTGACTGGAAAATGAAACTCCCCGGATACATGAACAGCACATCCGGCGCGGGGAAGTATTCCGCTTACAATAAATGGGCAATAGACGCCGCTCATGCAGTTGTAAAGGAAATGATAAAAAACCACCCGTCACAGAAATTCCTGCTGACCGTGAATATCGGCGGGATAGATAGCGGCGGTCACAATCTCGGGGATGATGATTACGTGAAGTTAATCGAAGACTTGGACAGGGATTTTTATCCCCTGTACAGGACAGCTTCAGATAACAATATCGCCTTATTTTTCACAGCCGACCACGGCATGTCTTTTGCCGTGAAGAACGCAAGAAGGGGCGGGCACAGTTCTGAAAAATACTCTTCAAAGCAGGAAAGCCTGAGGATTCCGCTCGTCATACTCTCCCCAAATACCGGTCACGCAGTACTGGGCGGGGAATACGGGCAGGAGGATATCGCCCCGACGCTCCTGAGCGTCCTTGACCTTCCGGACAATCTGCAATACGCAGACGGTAAAGCCATAAATGTTAAAAATTATGCCAGCATTTTCGTAAAAGCCGATTCGAAATACACTGTATCATTATGGAATAGCGGCAGGAAACTATCGGAAAGCTCCGACTCCGAGCTTATTTTTGCAGGACTGCCCCTGAATGCAAGTTATACCCTGAAAGCAAAAGGCTCCGGAAGCGCTTTTGAAGAACAGGTTTCACTTGATTCGGATAAGCAATTCAATTTCAATAGTGCGAATTCAGGGCTCAATACCAGGAGCATTGTCGCGATTATCCTGATATTGGCAGTTATTATCGGAGGGATATTTGTCATAAAGAGGATACAGGATTGATTTATCCCTGCATTGGCGGGCATTTTTTATCGGCGTATGAACAGAATACACAGCAATCGCCTTCTTTAGGTTTCATTACATGCCCGCATTTCCTGCATTTGTAAAAGACAAGGCAGCTATCTGAAGGCATGGTTTCCCTGTGAGAATAACCGCACTCCGGGCAGGTTATGGTGGCTTCGATCATATAGATTACCATATAGATTGTATTTATTTCAGACTACAGGAACTCTTTTAGGTGACTATACAGAATAGTTCTTCGCATGGCGAATATTTTCCTGATTATTTCCTTTCCCTGCGCGAAGTCGACTTTTGCTCCATAATAGTTTATGCCGTTTCTGGCATACCTCAATCTGTCAAACTCTGAATAGTTGAAATCGGTTATTATTGTTTTTAACAATTCCCCGATACAGATATGCGACAGAACCTTGTGTCCTTTGGAGATGCAAAGCGCCTCAAGAACCTCCCTGAGAGAATCGTAAGCCATGGAAACATAAGCAGAAATATTTATTTCATTGATGTTTGCGGTATTGACGGCGTTTTCCTTGATACCGGACATCTCGGTTAGAGACCTTATAAGCTCCTTATCTACCCGGGTTTTCTTTATAAGTCCTTTTCTGTAGCAGTCGTCTAAGTCCATTTTATCTCACCCTGCAAGACAATCCCGTTAAGCACATTATTTACCAGGTGCTCATTATTCAGGTCTTTAATTTCCCGAACAGCAAACAATTGTAGTTTCCGCTTCAATTTTTTTTCAAATTTTTCAGTTTCAGGGAAGTCTTTTTTTCTCTCCGATACAACAAGTATGTCAAAATCGCTTGTTTCAGTGTCGATACCGTAGGATGCAGAGCCGAATAAAACTATCGCAGGCTTAAGATAATATCTGTTTAAACTGTCCAGCAGCATAGAGTCCTTAATTTTTCTTATGTTGTAAAATACCTTTAAATCCCTGTATAAACCGTTTTCAATATTAGCCTTATACAGGTTTAAAATTCTCTCTTTTCTACCTTTCAGCAAACCCTGTTTTACTAGTTTCTTCAATTCCTTGCTTGCAGTTGCGGGAGCGATTTTTAAAATTCTGGCTGCCTCCCGGACATTAAACTCTTTGGTGGGAGAATCAAAAAATATTTTCATTATGTTTAATTCTCTGAACATATGTTTATTAATATGAACAATTGTTTAAAAATGTTTCCATTGCAAGTTCGCTTCTTTTAAGGTCTTGCTATATATATCCCATCCACTACCCTTTCCATTCTCACATACACCTCTGCACCAACAGGAATCTTCTCGGCATCCACGATAGTTAATACCCTGTCCCGTGCAACAGCAAGCTTCTCATCCTTCATCCAGCCCGGCCCTACAACTTTCACCTTTACTCTTTCATACCTTTTGAACACGCGCGGTAAGGGTTTGCACTCATAACTTCCGAAATCCTGCGGCGTGAGAACAAGCTTCGTATTATAAATTTTTTCCCACTCCCTGAGCCTGGAATAGAAGTTCTCCCAGTCCATTGCCCTGATATCCGGCTTCCTCCCGTATTTATGTGGCAGGAACTTCTGTATTCCGAGCGCAGGCCATTTTTTTCCTGCGCCTATCGAAAGCGCAAACTCGATTAATTTTGGAATCTGGGCATCATTAATACCGGGCAGCCACACCGGCGCGATAAGAAGGTCGATATTTGTATTTTTGGTTATATATTCAGCGCTTTTTAGAACTTTTCCCAGATCGTATGAATCTGTCCCCGCAATCCTTTTCGCAAGGCCGGGATCGAGGGATTCGATGGACATATTGATGCGTGAAAGCCCGGCTTTATCAAGCGCATCGATGAGTCCGGTATTGAGCATAGTGCCGTTTGTCTGCATGGATACCGTTCTGACATGGCTGTTTGCAGACAACCCCTCAACGAGTTGAACAAGCTCAGGGTACAGCGCAGGTTCCCCGACCGTATCGATATGCGCCTCGATATCGTTTATTTCCTTGTACGATACTGCCCATTCGAACGCTGCAAGCAATTGCGTAAGGTCAACCATATACTCGGAGCCCCGGCGGCTGGAGTGGGGGCCAGCATCGGTTGAGCAGAAGATGCAGGATAAAGGACACTCGCTATAGGGACGAAGCTGCAATACATTCGTTCCGCGGTCGATGATACCGAATGCGATGCAGCCGAAAAGAGGAATGTCGCGGATGAGGATATGATTACATTTTGCCATTTTCTACCAATACACACTCCCCACAGCGTTTCTTCCCGCAGAACTGCTTCCCGTATTCAACTATGAGGGCATGGAATTCCTTATACAGGGGAACATCCATGGGCAGCGAACTCTCAAAAACCGATTGCAGTTCCCCGTAATCGCCTTCAACCCCAAGACATTTGCATATCCTCTTCGTATATGCGTCAATGACGAAGCTGGGTTTGTCAGCCGCGTATAAAACGATGCTGTCAGCGGTCTCCTGCCCTATGCCATTGAGAGAAAGAAGTATCTCCCGAAGTTCAGCGCCCTGTTTTTCAAGTATATCTGGATTTTCTGAAAAAAACCCAGAGATATTCTTGAGCCTGTTTGCCTTCTGCCTGTAAAAACCGGTGCATCTTACCAGCGTTTCCAGCTCTTCAATACCGGCCTTTGAGAGAGGTTCCGGTTCCATCAATCCGCGCTCTTTTAAGTTTCGTATCGCCCGTTCCACATTCTCCCATTTGGTCTGCTGGGTCAGGACTGCTCCTACCACAACCTCAAAAGGAGTATCGGCAGGCCACCATTGCTGGTGCCCGAACTGGTTCAGGAGCTTTTTGTATATATCCATCATAAAGGGTTACGCCCCTTTATGACGTATAGGGGATGTGAAACATCCCCTTCTCGAGTCACGCCTGTCTTCGACATGCTTCGCAAACGGGAGGGCGTGTCCGGGTATGGCGCGCCATACCCGTCGTTTGAAAAGCGACACCTCGCTTTATGCGGTATCCACGTATGCCTGTGGGCATACGTGTCTGCGAAGTAAAGCGGCGCAACGGTTTTTGATAAAAATTTCTTAAAGTTTTTCATACAAACTTTACGCCAAGGTTAGAAAGCCCGTTGCGGAGCGCAAGATTAATCAAAAAAGGGGTGAGGGACTCTATCATATACGAAGATGCAAGACCTCCGCCATCAAGAGGCCGAAGTGATTTGATTTCCCTTGTCAGTTCCATCACCGTTCTTTTTGCCCTGTCATCATCGCCGCAAACCACGACATCATAATCAAGACTCAATTCAAGAGCTGCTAATTTCTTCGCAGAAACATTATGGTATGCCGAGACTACTTTTACGGTTTCAGGGAGAATCTCCTGTATCTCAAGCGCTGCGCTTCCCTGTTTTGGCGGAGTGTATTCAAACCATTTGTTCTTTTTCATGGGAACTACAAGCGAAATAACAATCTGGTCCCTGAAATAAGGCCTGAGGTCTTTCAAAAGAGTGACCACACCCCGATACGGCACCGAAAGCACAACAACATCCGCATCGTTGATTGCGGTTTCGTTCTTGCATCCTGTTATGCCGCAGCAAAAAAACCCTTTATTCAAAAGCGCTTCTGTATATTTTCCCGCAGAACTGACTGCTTTATCTATCTCTCGCGAGCATAATAAGATTTCATGTTTCTCAGCCCACCTGAGTGCAAATCCTTCCCCGATGCTGCCCGTGCCTCCCAGTATCGCTATTTTCATAACTTTTCCTTCATTATTTTGCGCATCGTATGCATATTTTCCCTGTGCATGGACACGATGAGGTCGCTAAGTATTGCGAAAATGAACATCTGGATTCCGGTAACTATGAGGAGCGTTGCAAGAATAGTGAGAGGGATATGGTTGATATCTTTAAGCCATTCATCTACCACATAGATGCCAACAGCCATGCCGCTAATTGTGAGAAGCCCGCCGATTATGTTGAAATAGAAAAGAGGATTGTGTGTCCTCGCGAGCAGATAAATGGTCGATGCGATGCGAAACCCGTCCCTGAGAGGCTGCAATTTGGTGGCTGCGCCGCTTACCCTCGCAAGATATGTTATCGGGACCTCCACGATTTTCATGTCTTTCTTAACGCATTCAACCGTGATCTCGGTTTCGGCCTCAAAACCTGTCCTGTTCAATTCTATTTGTTTAATAGCATTATTATTAAAAGCCCTGTAGCCTGAAAGTATGTCTTCAAGCCATATGCCATATGCAAAGCCAAATATCTTATTCAATATCCTGTTCCCGAAAAGATTCAAACCTGTAAATGCGCCTTTCTGGTAATTTGCGAACCTGTCCCCGATAACGTGGTCTGCTTGCCCCGATACAACAGGTTCGAGAAGTTTATCAACTTCTTCGGGGAGATAAGTTCCGTCCCCGTCTATCATTACCACATATTTGCTCGTTATTAATTTGAATGCCTGGCTCACGGCCTGTCCTTTTCCGGTTCCGCTCTGGATTACTACCCTTGCCCCGGCATTTTTTGCCTTTTCTACCGTGTCATCCGTGCTATGACCATCGATTACAATGATATCTGAAAAGCCGAGCGACATGAATTCTTTTATAATTCCCTCTATCGTCTTTTCCTCATTGAGAGTTGGAATTAATATACAGACTTCTTCTTTGTTCATTTCCCTTCCTTATTCTTTTGTTTATATTTAATATTTAGTGGTTTAATTAACTACAATCTGGTCCCCACATAAACAGTTACAATTCCAAAAGTCAGGTCATGAAATCCGATTTCCGACAAACCTGAGCCTTTCATAAGCCTGACAAATTCATCCCTTTTTGGAAACGCCATCACTGATGAAGGCAGATAACTATATGCACCTTCTTTTTTCGAAATAAGAGCACCTACAAGTGGCAATATCCCCCGGAAATAAAGATAATAAATCGATCTGAAAACCTTATTCTCAGGCTGGGAGAACTCAAGAATTACCACTTTGCCTCCCTTTTTAACTACGCGGTTCATTTCAGACAGCGATTTTTTGATATCTGCAACATTCCTTATCCCGAAAGCAACAATAGCGCCATCAAATGTTTCATCTTTGAATGAAAGGTTTTCTGCATCGTTCTGGATGCACCGGATATTTCCTATATTCTGCTTTTTTATTTTCCTTTCGCATAATTGCAGCATTTCATTACAGAAATCCGATGCAACAATTTGATTATGATTTTTGTTTGAAACTTCTATCGCGACATCCCCGGTTCCTGAACAGACATCAAGTATGTACCCTGATGGCAGTTTTGATACTGCAAACCTCCGCCAGTATCTATCCCGTCCCAGGCTCAACAGGTGATTGAGAATATCATACCTTGGGGAGATTCCTGCAAACATTTTCCTGATGTATTCTTTTTTATGCAATTGATTCCTCTTTTTTTTATTTTCTTATGCAAAAACCAGCATGAAAATCAATTTACCAAAACTTATAACTTATCTCGATTATAAGAAGAAGTTATGAACCAGATTAATAGCAAGGATATTAAATCAGAGGTAATGCGCGTTATCCTCAACATATCCAAGAGCCTTGCCAAAGAAAACCAGGGGGCACTTTTTATCATAGCGGACAGGGACAAAATCGAGGGAAATTACCGCCTTCACTACCCACAGATTCAATTTGCGGGGAATTTACTCAGTAAGGGGATGGATTCAGTTGTGGAAAAACTTGCTATGCTTGACGGCGCCATGATTTTTACGTCTGAAGGAGAGTTCATTGCATACGGTTCAAGGATATTAAAAACCGATACATTGATTGGTTTCGGCACACGGCATTCGGCAGCAAGAGGTATAACATTATATAATGATTCATTTACCGCTGTCCTTGTCTCGGAAGAGAGCGGCTGGATAAAAGTTTTCCAGAAAGGAGAGATTGTTCTTGAGACCGACTCGGTGGATATAGAACCCTCCACACTTGATAAGGTTTCCCGCTTCCTCACAAACCACGACATGGCACTGCTTGCAAGCGCAGGAATAGCTGCCGCCGCGGGGGTTGCAGCGCCGGCGATACTTGTAGTGGGCGGTGCATACATGGTGGTGAAAACCGCAGGCTCTATGATATCATCAGCCTTAAAGAAAGAAAAGAAATAATATGATACATTTTACAAAACTTCACGGCAACGGGAATGATTTCATCCTGATAGATGAATATAACGGTGAGATAGTACCTGAGAAATCCGCATTCGCAAGGAAATACTGTGACCGCCGTTTCGGGATAGGGGCAGACGGTGTCCTGTATCTTGGGAAATCGGATAAAGCCGATATCAGGATGAGGATTTTCAATTCTGACGGCTCCGAGGCTGAGATGTGCGGAAACGGCATCAGGTGCCTCGCAAAATACGCGCTGGATGAAGGGTATATCAAAGAGAATGCAAGCGTTGAAACACCTGTCGGAAATCTCTCGTTAGCCCTGCGGGACGAGGATAAGACGTGGGTAACAGTAAATATGGGAATACCTGTTTTTGAACGGGCAAAAATCCCGGCACAAGGTGTGGGAGAATTTCTCAATGTCGCTTTACACGGGTATAACGTCTCAGCGGTAAATACAGGAGTCCCTCATGCTGTAATTTTTGTGGATTCTTTTAAACCTGAGCTGATGTCCATTGCCCCAAAAATCCGCTACGACCCTGTTTTCCCAAAAGGTATTAACGTGAATTTTGTGATTCTAAACTCAAGTGATGAGATTACAGTACAAACCTATGAGCGCGGGGTGGAAGCCGAAACCTTAAGCTGCGGCACAGGCTCTGTTGCCTGCGTAGCTGTCGCCCATAAGCTTGGCAAAACCGGCAAGAAAGTGAAAGTGAATACGAAAGGGGGAAAATTGAAAATCACCCTTGCCAATGATGGCGCCTATATAGAAGGGCCTGCCGAGCGGGTGTTTGAGGGGACAGTTTAAAACGGCTCCTGAGTAAATGAAGGAATCAACTGGATAGCAACAAACACCATGAGCAGTAGAATTGTGGTGATGACAAACCCGATATAAATAATTTTATTCCATGCCCAGACTTTTCTGCCGTCAAAGACACTAAAAGGAATCATATTGAAGAGCGCCAGCGTTATGTTTATTATAACACCGTATCTGCCGATTTCATAAAGAATCCCGGTCTCTGATAACAGCGTGAAGAAGACAAGCGCAAGAAGCAGGTTTGAAAGCGGCCCGGCAAGGGAGATGCGCCCGCTTTCGCGCCGCCCCACACTGCCACCGAAAATCATGACAGCGCCGGGTGCTGCGAACAATATCCCGAATTCATATACAAGTATGAGCATCAGAACGAGCATGAAAGGGCTCATCCTGAACTCCGCCCATGAACCGAACCTTTGCGCTACGACCTTGTGGCTCATTTCATGGACGATGAATGAAATGCCGACTGTGGAAAGAGAAATAACGAGAGGATTGAATATGCCGTTTAGAAGATCCTCGCTTGTCGGCTTTGTATTAAGTTTAAACCACATAAGCAGAATCGCAAAGGCATAGGAAACAGCAAACCATGAAATAAGGATATGGAGAAGCTCCGTGTTGCTGGTGCGGATGCTTCGGATGCTCCTTATCCTGACCGCATCATTATGGTATTTTTCAAAATCTTTTTGCCCCTTTTCCATGCACATGAAATGGGCATTCCTGCATTTAACCATTATCAATAAATTTAAATTTGAGTGCAGCCTTATAGGTATGATGTTGCGTCATATCATCTCAATGCGGGACTTTTCAAGGGATGAGATTGATACCATTCTGGCAAAAGCGAAGGAATTCGAGCCAATCGCAAGGGGTAAAGAATCTAATTTGCTTTCAGGTAAAATTATTGCTACGCTTTTTTATGAGCCAAGCACGCGCACGCGCTTGTCCTTTGAGACGGCCATGAAACGGCTTGGCGGTAAAGTTATCGACCTGGGTTCGATAGAATCAAGCTCTGTGGCCAAAGGCGAGAGCCTTGCAGACACTATAAGAGTGATAGGTAACTACGCAGATGCCATCGTTTTGCGACATCCCAGGGAAGGCTCGGCCCGGATGGCGGCTGAGTATTCAAATGTCCCGATAATCAATGCCGGGGACGGCGCGGGGCATCATCCCACCCAGACGCTTCTTGACCTTTATACAATCATGCGCGAGAGCAGTCTTTCAGAACTTAAAATCGCTCTTGTTGGAGACCTCAAGTATGGCAGGACAGTTCACTCGCTTGCTTATGCCTTATCATTATATCACGCCGATATGACCCTTGTATCGCCGGCACAGCTCAAGATGCCCGATGTTATCAAGAAAGACCTGAAAAAACAGGGTGCAAGCATCCGCGAGACCACGAATATCGAGGATGTTATCGGGGATATTGACGTGCTGTATGTAACCCGGATACAGAAAGAACGCTTCCCTGACCCGGCTGAGTACCAGAAAATGGCAGGAAGTTACAGGATAACCGAAGAACTCCTGAAAAAAGCCCGCGATAACCTTATAATAATGCATCCGCTGCCGCGCGTGGATGAGATTGACCCTGCTGTTGACAGGACAAAGTATGCACGGTATTTCCAGCAGTCTTTTTACGGTGTTCCGGTCAGGATGGCGCTCCTTGCGATGGCGATGGAGGCAGCATGACAGAGTCAGAAAAGAAAGGGATGCGCGTCCGCCCCATAAAGCACGGGACTGTGATTGACCATATTACAGCGGGGCAGGCGCTCAATGTGCTTCGCATACTCGGGATATCGGGCACATCAACAGCGGTGGTGAGCGTTGCGATGAATGTGCCAAGCGGTGTTCTCGCCTTGAAGGATATAGTCAAGGTCGAGGACAGGGAGCTTGAGGAGGAAGAGGTGGACAGGATTTCACTGATTGCGCCTAATGCCACCATCAACATAATCCGGGATTTTGAAGTCATCGAGAAATATCGCGTTGACCTGCCTGAGCGTCTTGAAGGCGTGATAAAATGCGCCAATCCCAATTGCATTTCAAATACGAAAGAGCCGGTTATTTCAAAGTTTGTGGTGAATAAGAAGCCTGTTGAGCTTCGGTGTATTTACTGTGACCATGTGATTTCCGAGGGGATTGCTGAGCATTTGATTTAAACAAAGGGAAGAGAAAAAATTATTTAGCTATGATAATTATTAGAAAAACAATTCTTTTGATAGCGATTGTAATGCTATTGATGTCTATAGGATGCGTTTACCTGCCTTCACCGGATGCATCACCAAGCCAAGTTGTCGATATATTTGCGTCTAGTAACGGAATTTATTATTTGATGTCCACAGAATATAAAAAAACAGTAAATGAGAATGATTTTGAAAATAAGAAGAATAAATGTGAGCCTAATTGGATTCGTTATGAATATGTAGGAATAATAAATGGAAGTGAACATATAGAGGGAAATAATGCATCTGTGGAAATTAACTATCTCGAAAAGTTTGATGATGGTGTTCTTGGTGATTATGATCCATTGAGTAAGATGACACAAAAAACCAAAACTAAAACAATTTATTTGATAAATGAAACAAGCGGATGGAGACTTAAGGGTTTTTCTTGCGAATTAAGAACAAAATAATTGTGCAAGATCACACATTAGGTATAACAACATTTGGCATGTGCAAAGTTTAATTTAAGAAAAAGGATTATAACAACTCATGGACGAGAATACCGTAAACAGGACTAAGGCTGCCATCAACGCCCTGATAGACATAGAGCAGTTGTGGATCGAGAACACGCCCAACTACAACCTCTCAACACAGGAACTGTTTGTTCTCAAGAAAAGGCTTGAGCGGGCTTCAGAGAATGTTTCTAAGATTTACGAGGAGAACAGGGCAAAGTTGCAGGCGGCTGAGGATGAAATAAAGAAGATGCATGAGGGGAAGAAAAAGAAGTAGGCGCATTTTTTATTTTTAACATATGAACAACAAAGAGAAAGAAGAACTAAGAAAAAAGGTTAGGAAAACCACAGAAGATGAAATTATTAGAGATGCTATGCGAGCAAGAAAATTTTCAGGCGCTGAAACTCTTGCGCAGGGCATTGATCTCATTGATTTTGCTTTAAGGATAAGAAAGATGCGCGATGAGAAGTGTTAACGACATCTTAAAATTAGTATGTACTTTCCTGAATGAAAGAAATATCAATTATTGTATTGTAGGGGGCTTTGCAGTAATTATTCATGGAAATCCAAGATCTACTATGGACATAGATTTTGTTCTGCAAATTGAAGAAAAGGATATACCTGATGTTGTAAAGTTCCTGCGGGATAATAATTTCTTTGCAGACGAAGATGATATGAGAGCCGCGTTTTCGGAAAAGTCCCACTGCACGGTGGAAGATAAAGAAACAATGTACAGGCTCGATATTAAAGGCATGTATAATGAAATGGATGAAAGGGTGCTTAAAAATAAGGTTCAGATTGAGTATCTTGGAACCTCTATAAATATTGCCTCTGCCGAAGATACTATTGCAAACAAGCTATTATTCGGGAGAGAGCAGGATATTAATGATGCCCTCGGCATATATGTAAGGCAGAAGCAGAAGCTTGATATGAATTATCTTGAAGCTCTTTGCATGAGGTTAGGAGTAGATGAAGAATTAAAGCGTTTGATAGTAAAATCTGGTATGCGTTCTAACTGACGTGAGAAAAAGAAGTTAAAGCCATCTATTCGCCTATTTTGAACACCTCAAACCCCAACCATTACCTATTTATATCAATTTAACTTTACTGAAATCAAGTTTAATTGATTTGGTGGACATAAATGCACATCTCAGATGGGATTCTGGAACCAAAATGGATTTTATTCTGGTTTGTAATATCTGCGATATTCATCGCCCTGGGCTTGCGGATAATCAACAAGCGCATCGCAGCCGACCCCGCATACCTTCCCCGGATATCACTCATCGGCGCCGTGGTATTTGTAATATCCGTCTGGCACATCCCCGTACCAGTAACAGGTTCATCATCCCATCCTGTGGGTACGCCTCTCGCTTCGATAATCATAGGACCATTTGCGACAGTCGTTATAAGCGCGATTTCCCTTTTCTTCCAGGCGTTTGTAGCCCACGGCGGTCTCACCACCATCGGGGCGAACACTTTTTCCATGGGAATCGTGGGCGCATTTGGCGGCTATCTTGTTTACAGGATGCTGAAAAATATATCACCACTCTGGTTTTCTGCAGGCATGGCGGGTTTTGCGGGAAGCATCCTCACATATCTGACAACAGCACTTGAACTTGCACTTTCCCTGAATCCCGGAAATGTGATGCACTACTGGAAATTATATTCGCTCGGGTTTATTCCAACACAACTCCCGCTTGCATTTGCCGAATTTGCATTCACAGGGTATGTGATAAAATACATATCAGAAACTAAATCAGAATTGATTGATGCTCAGGGTTATGGTATAAGCAGGTTCACAAAAACAGCCCTGGCTTTGATGGTCTTAATCGCGTCTGTTATTTTCGTTGGGGCGTATTTCGGCTACATAAACGGTGGGGGCAATGCGGGCGTTGACGGCACTGTAGAAACGCTTGCTGCCCCCGCAGCAGTATCAAATGGAATTGGAGTGAAATTGATGGCACGCCTTGGCGAACCTGTGGGTTTTGCTTTTGTGGGCATAACAGGCGGTCTCGTAACGGGATATTTCTGGTCAGGGGCAAGGAGGAAATCCTGATGCTGGATTGGCTAACGGGTGACCCCCTGAATGGAATCGTGGTTACAATAACATTTTTTATTTCACTCATAATAGGCAGACACCTGAGATTGTGGCGAAAAGGGTTGTAGAGGCAAAATGACAGATACAAGAATCAAGCTCATGGTATCGTTTCTCCTGATTATTGCGATAACATCGATGAAACACTGGTATTTTCCGATTGCGGTATCGGCATTTTGCATTATTTTTGCGCATAAATTTGGCATACTCGGGGATTACAGTAAAAAACTCGTTTTTCCATTTGTTTTGGCTTTATTTATCCTCACAGTCCAGGGTTTTACCTATGGAACGAATATAATTAATATCGGAATCATACCGGTCTATGAAGAAGGACTTGAGTATGGCTTTCTTATTTTTTCACGGGTATTCGCTTCAGCCTCTGTCCTGATTCTTTTGATGCTGACAACTTCCGAGAATGAGCTTCTGGATAGCATGCGCTACTTTGGGATTCCCATTACCATAATCGAGATTTCTTCTTTCATGAGCAGGTACATAAGAACTTTTTGGGGCGAAGGAAAAAAACTAAAACTGGCGCAGGAATCACGATGCGGTTTTTCAAGGAACGCAGGATTTACGAAACAGATGCAAAATATTGCCTCGATTTCAGGAGCGCTCATCACGCGCGCATTCGCAAGAAGCGAGGAGGTTTACAGAGCCATGCTTTCGCGCGGCTGGAAGCCGGATTTAAAATATTCGATAGACTGCCACCCATTAAATAAAAGGGATGTGGTTCTGGGAATTGTGTTATCTTCGGGGATTATTGCCATTCTTGGATTTGACCGGTTGGTGACATGACTGCAATAAAAACAATCGGGCTTGAATATGCATACGCAGACGGCACAAATGCACTGTCTGGTATAAACTTTGAAGCCAATGAAGGCGAGAAAGTCGCAGTTCTAGGTCCCAACGGAAGCGGAAAAACCACGTTATTTTATCACTTCAACGGCCTGATTAAACCAACATGCGGGGAAGTACAGGTGTTCGGGGAAAGTATTTCTAAGACCAATATCGAAAATATCAGGAAACGTGTCGGTCTTGTATTCCAGGAATCAGACAACCAGTTATTTGCCCCAACTGTTTTTGAGGATATCGCTTTCGGTCCCAAAAATCTCGGACTGGATTCCAATGAAATCAAAAGCAAGGTTTCGGAGGTGCTTTGCAGGTTCGATATCGAAAATCTTGCACGGAAAAACCCTGCGAACTTAAGCGGCGGGCAGAAAAAAAGAGTGGCAATCGCAGGCGTTGTTGCCATGGAGCCTGATGTCCTGGTGCTTGATGAACCCACTTCGGGCATGGATGCAGCCGGGATTACTGATACAATCGGGATTCTTGATGAGTTAAACAATGAAGGAAAAACAATTATCCTGTCAACCCATGATTCTGACCTTGCGGCATCATGGGCAGACCGCGTGTATATACTGAATAAAGGAAAAGTCTTTAAATCTGGGCTTCCAAGACATATTTTTGCAGATGAAAAACTGATTGCAGATGCGGGATTGAGGCAGCCTGTAATAGTCCAGACATATCGCGAGTTCCGGGCGCGCGGGATATCAAAAGGCGAAATCCCGCTTTCAGTTCTTGATTTTATGGAGTCGGTTGATAGTATAAAAGTAATGAAAATAAGGTGCGCAGTAGCAGGGTGCGATGTTGCCGCAGGCGACGATGTCTGCCTTGAGATGAGAGACGGCATGATGGTTGCAAACAAAGGTTCAAAAGGCGGCGTAACAGGAA
Source organism: Candidatus Methanoperedens sp. (assembly GCA_023249105.1). GTDB lineage: Archaea > Halobacteriota > Methanosarcinia > Methanosarcinales > Methanoperedenaceae > Methanoperedens. Next base: position 31,190 of record JAHFDG010000013.1, read on the forward strand.
CTGTTGTGTTTGACGGTATGAAGGGCGAGGATATTGCGGTAAAGGACGTGGCAGGGAATTTGCAGCAGTTTGCGGGCAATATTACAATCATCAGGGTTCCCGGGATTATTGAAGGCGGCTCGAGGGCTGCGGATTTGGAAAAGGTTCGCGATATCCTTTCTAAAAATAAACAGCAAAAGATTGGCGCTATGGGCACATCGGCGAAGGTATTGATTAATAAGATGGGGCTCATGTGCGATTTTGAGTTTGATGTAATACAATCAGGCATGCTTGCAGCACTTCGAGGTTTTGATGTGACAATTCTAGCCTCCGGAGGAATGGCTGACAGAGTGGTTGAGAAAGCAAAAGATAAAAAGCTCAATTACGAATGTTTTGTGCTATAGTTATATCCTGTTAAAGCAGAGTAATTATAGCCACGAGTTGAGCGCACAAAAATAAAGGAATCGCTTTGCGCTCCTGGAGTCTTTGCGGTGAGTTGTTTTTAACCGCAAAAGCGCAAAGGCCAGCGAAGATGAGTCAAAATATGAGCCGAATCGTAATCGCAATAGGTGGGAATGCAATCTTGAACCCCACGAGGGGAAGCCCGGTTGAGCAGCAGAGAATGATAGATGAAACCTGCAGGGAAATTGCCCAGATAATCCGGAAAGGCTATGATGTTGTCCTGACGCACGGTAACGGCCCCCAGATAGGAAATATCCTTGCGATGCAGGAAGAATGCGGTCTTGTTCATCCCCAGCCACTTGATGTATGCGGGGCAGAAACGCAGGGGATGCTCGGGTACTCACTCCAGCAGTCCCTTGACAACAGGTTGACGGAAGCAGGTATTAAGAAACAGGTCACAACAGTACTGACACAGGTTATAGTGGATGAATCATGTTCATCTTTTGAGAACCCGACAAAGCCTATTGGCATTTATTATCCTGAAAATAGGGCGCTTCGAATGATGGCACAGGGCATTAAGATGATACATGATAAAAAAGGCTACCGCAGGGTTGTTCCATCTCCCGAGCCATTGCAGATTGTGGAAATTGACCTCATAAAAAAACTCATTAAAGGAGACGCCACAGTAATTGCGGCAGGTGGAGGCGGGATTCCAGTTATTCGAAAAAACGGTCTGCTGGTGGGTATTGAGGCTGTGATTGATAAAGACCTGGCCGGCAGCCTCCTTGCCTCTGATGTTGGAGCAGAGGTTTTCCTGATACTCACCGACGTTGAAAAAGTAGCGTTGAATTATGGAAAAGAAAACCAGCTTGACCTTGATGAAATCACAGTTTCAGAGGCTCTGCGATACATGAAAGAAGGACATTTCGGGAAAGGCAGCATGGAGCCAAAGGTGCTTTCCGCTCTTGGATTTATAAAAAAAGGTGGAAAAAGGGCGATTATTACAAGTCTTGATAAGGCATTGCCAGCACTTCTTGGTACTGCGGGCACGCGGATTATAGCGTAATATCAGGCTTTTGTCTTTCTTGCCGTTACGACTTTATTCAAATCAGCTACCAGCGCATCTACATTAATCCCATGCGCCATTGCGCCTTCTTCGATGCTTTCAAATGCAGATACGTGGCATCCAACGCAGTGGAGTCCATGTCTCATGAATACCATCATGCTTTCAGGATACTCGGTGACTACTGCCTCAATTTTCATGTCTTTTGTTATTGTCATAATTCCTCTTTTATTCGTATATTGACGAACATTAATAAAGCTTTCTAACCTTAAATAAATATTACTATCTTTTCGCACTTAAAAGTACTGTTTCTTTGATGGTGTAAAATCTTTTGGTGTTAAAGTCGTTGGGGAGGTTTGCAGGCGAACTGGGATGGAACACGGATTGCACAGATAACACGGATGCGCACGGATATTATCCGTGGAAATCCGTACAATCCGTGTCATCCGTGTGCATTTGCCACTGTTCCAACACCAAACTTTTTTACAGTCTCGTTTCTTTTAGTGATGCGTGCCTTCCACGACTTTCACGCCTTTTTTGAGAATCATCTGCCTGATCTCATCTATATGCGGGCATTTGGGATAGCCTCCTTCCATAAGCATACATGAACTCAGGTGAACCACATCCACGCCATGTTTGAGGAGGCTATCCATCAGCCTGAAAACCCGCCTTCCAGGGCATCCCCCGCATGTGAAAAAACCTATTATCTCGGCATCCTTGCCGTATTCTTCAAAATGCACCTTTCGCTTGTTGAACGCCTTAAAACATGCAACTCCGGGGCAGGTCTCGCTCACGATATCGCACCTGACAACCGCAATCTTCGTGGTTTTCTTTTCATCCTTTTTCATTAAAGCGCCGAACTCTTCAGCCGCTTCCTTTACATCATCAAGGGTTACTTTGTTTTTACCCTTCTTTCCTGCCGACATCTCAATGCCCATTTTCGCCATACTGCGTACATGCTCTGGGACTTTTTCAAGTTCGTTGGCTGCCTCTGGTTCCCATTCCATTCGTATCACCATGCGTCTCTTCCAGAATACCTGATATCTACTTCCACAAACTTACCTTCTCCATGCTCTTCCATATATTGTATATGAACACAAAAAACGAAATTGCCTCTATTACCCCGAACAGCATGACCATCAACAGGGCATCCGAAGCATCTTTTTGTTTCACCATGTACATTTTCATAAATGGATATGAAAAGAACAATCCGATCAAACCGATATTACCAAGCCAGAATTGTAAAACCCCAAGTTTTTCGGAAAATAGCGGCTTGCCTGTAAAGCGCGGGATAATCTCATAACATATTCCAGAGAGCAAAAATGATACCCAGCCTATCAGTGCAAAATGCGAATGCATGAAACTGTACCCGGGGCCCGGTATTATCAAAACCCCGAGAATTGTGCTTATGGCAAGATATACCAGGCTTGTTTTAATAAACAGGTTTGCAAGCTTATTCATAACCTTCTACTTGAAGCCGTATGTTGTGACTTCCATATCTGCATCCATAAGGTAGTCAAAATCAATTAATTTATCCCATCCAGCTTTCTGGAAAACGCCGCCGATGCAGGCTCCGAGGATTTGCCTGTCCGGGTATGTGCCTGTTATCTCGTCAATCAAATTCTTCAAGCCGTTGACATCCACTTCCATTTTAGGCATAGCTAAACCCCCCAGAAGAACAACCGTATCTGTACTTGGGTCGGCTTTTTCCCCGAGCTGCATCCCATATTCTGTCATTTCGACCCTTGCCGCCATATCCTTCCTTAGATTCGGTATAAAGACCATTTCTTTCCCTGCATCACGCAGCACGTAACCAAGAAGTTCAGCAAACGGGTTGCACCATCCGGGGCATCCGATGAATGTTATTTTTTTCCTGCCGCGCGCAAGTTTCCGAAACGCGGTGAGCATGCCGCCGATGCCTTCTGCCTTTTCTATCTGTTTCATTAAATCACAGGGTATGGATTGTTAAAGGTGGGATATAAGAGTTTATTAATCAATACAAAAAACTGGAAAATAAAAAGAATAAACAAAAAAAATTAAAAAAGGAAAAGGAAAAAATTTAGATTAATGCGCTGCTTATGCCCATTACGCCTGACTGAATGATAATCGCTGTAGTTATTATTACACCAGCCATCTCAAGCGCCACTGCAACATTTCCTTTCTTGAGTTCCTCGAATTCCTCGATACCTTTAGTCAGTTTATCAAGTATATTCAATGCAAGATAGATAGCGGCGATTGCAAGCACTATTCCGAGTACTAATTGGACAAAGCTCAACACGATTGGCATTATGCCTTCTAAGGAAAACAGGTCTTTTGCTTGAAGAGCTGTTGACAATCCTTTAGAGACGCCTGCAACACCCGATTGAACGACAATACCGATTGCAATAAATACTGATGCAACAAGAATGCCCACGGCAACATTGCCTTTAGCTATTTCTTTTTCTTCATCGATTCCTTTGGTTATCTTTCCCAGAACGGAAAAACCAATATACAACGCAACGACTGCAAGTATGATGGCAATAACCAACTGTATAATGCCAACAATTGCAGTTCCTAAACTTAATACCATATATTCACCTCACGCTTAAAGCGTAGTCTGTATAATAGTAACAGGGGAATATAAAATTATTGTGAACATTTATTCAAGAAATGTGAGTGCTTTATTGGGGCAAGCTATAACACACCGCATACATTCAGTGCATCTATCGTGATATATTCTTACAATACCGTCAACGCGCTCCAGGGCTCCGGCATTACACACGCTGTCGCACCTGCCGCATTTCATGCACCCAAGAACTGTTATCAACCCAGCCATCACCGCTCATAAGCTATTTAAGTTTATAGATATTTAGATAGGTTTTGTATAAAACGTGCAAAAACCAGGACTTCGGTTTACACGAGGTAATTATGCCAAGATCCATTCCTGAAATGATACGGGGAGACTTCAAATGCGATGATATCGCAAAATGTATTCTCGGGCTTAAGAATATCGACATCGAGGCTTATAAGATGCTTGTTGCAAAAGGCCCTTTGACCGCAGAACGTCTCGGTGAGCTTTTGAACAGGGAACGAAGCACAGCTTACAGGTCGCTTCAGAACCTGATGGTATGCGGTCTTGTGTACCGGGAGACCAAAACAATCAGCGAAGGCGGATATTATTATGAATATATCGCACTTGACCCGGGTAAAATGAAAGAGAAGGTAGCAGGGAACATAGACGAATGGTATAATAAAATGAAAAAACTTGTCGCAGATATAGATAAAGAAATTATGAAATAGCATTCTCTTTAAGATGCCAAGAATCTCAGCTTATTTTTAATAATTGTTTAGCTCCTCTTTTATTTCTTGTTTCAATTTTCTAATCTCTGCGTTAGTTCTACACTTTGAATATTTATCAGGAATTGGCACTCTTATTAACTTAGGTATAACATCACTAAAACGTTTCGATTTCCTTGTTTTTCTTCTTATAACGATTTTTGAATATCCCTCTCGACATCCAAATGGTGTCGAAGAAACTATATAATCACCACTTTTTAATAATTCAATAAAATCATTTTTCTCGTATGACATTTTCATTATTATTACCTCTAATACGTAGAAAGTAACTTCATGTATATAGTTTTATTGCACTTTAAAAATACTATTGCACACTTCTTCCACCTTCTCCCTGAACTCTTTTTGCGAAAAACCCATCATTGCTGCCGCAAACATCGCCCCGCCCGCGCCCACTCCTTCTTTTACATCCCCCTTTTCATACATCCGAAGCCCTGGAAACTTTGCGTTACCAAAACCCGGGTCAGCAGCATAAGCCCTGTAACCCAGGATTTCTGTCATTTCCCTGAAATTGGCGCTCGGGTCATCTGCAACATAACGGGTTGTGGCGATGGAGACATCCTTTTTTAGCCCAAGATGTTTTATGATACTCAAAACCGAAACCATCTGCGTCCCGCCTGCAAGTACTATCTCTGTATCAAGCCCGTCCACAAGCCCGGCTGCGGCTGCCATCATGGGGTCGCCGATACACTCGACTGCACGAAGGGGCTGGTTCCGTAAACTGCCAAAGGATATCCTTGAACTCCTCATCCCTTCAGAGATTACCATGTTTTTGATGTCAAGCGGGTTTTGCGGGAAACTGGATGAAACTTTCCCGTCATAGCCCAGGGCTTTCATCACGCCCATGGCTGTAGTAGTCCCGCCTGGAACACTCTCTCCTATTATCACAAAATCCGAGAATTTTGAAAGCTTTTTTCCAAGAGCCCTGGATTTATTGTAAATATCAAGTGCATCCACCACAGCTTTCCCTTTCCTGATATCCCCGCCAGGCTGGGCGTTGATATCGATAGTCGGTATTTTTGGGCGGATACGCAGCCCTGCATTAATAAAAAGGCATGGGATTTCAGTAAGGAGCATTGATGCCCTTGTAATAACTGCAGGAGAAGGAGCCCCTGAAGGCGTCATTGCAGGCTCGTTTATACTTATGGCGTTTCCTGTCTCAACGAGTTCGGCATCCGCAGCAGGCGTATAATCCGTAAGCTTTGGGGATTTTCCTGCTGCGGATATGTTTGGGATTTTAGCCGTCTCGGTATTGGCAAGAATGCACAGGAACAGGGGTTTTTCCGGACTGAAATCCGGATGGGGTTTAACCCACATCTTAATTCCTATAGTTCACTTGAAGTTTCTATATGCATTGATGCCGGGCTTTTTACAATATTGCCCATTTTTGCGCCTATCAGGGTCTCAATTCCTTTTTCTGATGCAATATCCACTATTCGCTGGGTTATGACGCCATCGAATACCACGCTTTTGACATTGCCGTTTATGTCCCTTAATGCATTTGCGAGGTCGCGTACAGGCACTTCGCTAATGAGGGCATTCTGCTCATCAATCAAATGCGCGCTGAGCGTGCCGCTTAATTGGGTTATATGTTCCTGGAAAGGACTTTCTTTCCTGGTCTCTTTTTGCCTTTCTTCCCTGGGTTCTTCCCTCTGCCTGGGTCTTTCCACCCTTTCTGCCACAGGAGCCTCAAATTCTGCAAGCTCTTCCTTGGCAGGTTTCATTTCTATTTCTTCAGGAATTGAGGATTCGCTCTTCCCGGCTGTCTTTTTCCTCGTCGCGGCCATTATGGCAACTCTTCTTTTCTTGCCGACCTGGTAATAATCAAGCCCCTGCTCAACAGGTATTTTCTGCCTTAATGACTTGACAACCTCTTTCTGGACGAGTTCTTCAACGCCTTTCCCGTCCGGAGCGCGTGCAATGAAATCAATATCTGCAACCTGGAGCAGTTCTTTTATTATAAGTTCTCCGCCCCTGTCTCCATCTGTAAAAGCCGTAACCGTCTTTTTCTTGCATAAATCGACTACAGCCTGCGGCACGTTCGTCCCGCCGACTGCAATAGAGTTCTTGATACCATAACGCAGGAGGTTAAGCACATCAGCCCGCCCTTCAACCACGATTATAGCATCCGAATCAAGAACATTGGGTCCCATCGGGATATTATCCTTGCCATACGTGGTCATCTCTTCAATCCTTACCGACTGCCTGACCTCATCTAGGATTTCCTGGCTTTCAGGCAGCATTTCATCAAACATCGCTGTAAGAATCTGTTTTGCGCGGTCAACTACCTGTTTTCTTTTCGATGACCTCACATCCTCTATTTTAACTACGTTGATGTTTGAGATGCATGGCCCTATCCTGTCAATTGTTTCAAGGCTGGCTCCAAGGACAGCGGTTTCAACCTTATCAAGACTTGAAGGGATCTCGATTGTTCCGCTTGATTTACCCATGTTTGATTTTATGTTGACCTCAAGCCGTCCGATCCTGCCGCTTTTTTGCAGTTCCCGCAGGTCAAGGTCAGCGCCTATTAATCCTTCTGTCTGCCCGAAAATCGCCCCGACGACATCCGGTCGTTCTATAACTCCATCCGCTTTTATTATAGCATGAATGATATATTTTGTTGTATCTGAATTTTGCATATTTAGTACCCTCCCTAAGAACAGTGTTAGAAAAAGAATTTCACTGGTTTGAATTACGCTATTTCGACGGTTTTTACTATCCTGAACTAATATCGTCTATATTAGTCCCCGGACTCTTTATCTTATATCTCAAACCGGAAATGATAAGTAACATTGAATATCTGGTCACAATCATTGCTTGTGACTTCTGCATGATTATTATTATCTAAATCTAACTACTTTCCTTCGGATGATTATTTGCATGGATGTTTTTCGTACCGCATCAATGCAAGTATACTATAATTGACCGAATCCCTTTAAAAACCTTACGGTCATGATCCTTATTGCCTGATACTTTTTCGGTTTGCGTTGCTGCAAAACGTTAAGCATGGAGCCCGTATCGTATTTAAGTACGGTTATTTTATCCATTCAGTATATATAATATATCACCAGTAAATTGCCTGTTTCTGAGTTAACTATTTATACTATTACAGATATGGTCAACTTCCCCAAATAGAGGAAAAATGCCTGAATATACTTTATTCTTAGGTTGCATCATCCCCGCCCGCTTTCCTTTCATGGAAAAATCAACACGGCTGGTTCTATCAAAACTCGGCTGCGTTCTCCATGACCTTGAAGGGGCGACCTGCTGCCCCACAAAAAGTATCATAAAGCCCATAGGCGATATGACATGGTACGTGACGGCTGCAAGGAACCTCGCTTTAGCGGAGAAGGCAGGTCATAATTTGCTCGTACCCTGCAACGGCTGCTACAGCACTTTAAAATCCGTTGAAGTCGAAATGAGGATAAATCCCGGTCTTCGTGAAGAGGTAAATACAATACTTTCCTTGGCAGGACTGGAATACAATGGGACCATCGAAGTAAAGCATCTCGTTGAAGCGCTGCATGACGAAATAGGCATACCGAAAATAAAGCAGCATATCAAGAAACCTTTTGACGGTATGAAGATTGCCGCGCACGCTGGATGCCACATGCTCCGCCCCAGTTCTTCCATATTTTTCGATGACCCGAACAAGCCAAAGAAGTTCGATGCATTGATAGATGCCCTCGGAGCAAAAAGTATCGACTATGAAACAAAGATGCTGTGCTGCGGAGGTAATTTGAATAATGCGGATGAACCGGAGGAAGCCACCGCCCTTGCGCGCATGAAGCTCCTTGAGGTCACAAAAAAGGCAGATGCGATTTCACTCACATGCCCTTCCTGTTTTATGCAGTATGATTCACGCCAGTACCTCATGCAAAAAAGCGGTGAGAAAGTGAATGTCCCGATCCTGTATTATCCTGAATTGCTCGGGCTTGCTATGGGTTTCACGACTGAGGAGCTGGGAATGGGTATGCACAGGATAGACGCTGCTGAATTCCTGTCGAAATGGGATTCACGATATAACTATCTCAAGACGCTCAAAGAGGTATTCGACCTGCCGGCAATCCGGAAGTGCTATGAGTGCGGAGCCTGCGTAAACGACTGCCCTGTTGTGAAGATAAACCCTGAATATAATCCCAATGAAATAATCGGAAGACTGCTGTCAGGAGAACTTGAGGCTGTAATTGAATCACATAACATATGGCGGTGCGTGGACTGTTATACATGTTATGAACTCTGCCCGCAGAAAATGGGCATGAACAAGATATTTGATAAACTAAAGCATATAGCTCTTGAGAAGGGAAAAGGACCGAAAGGCTTTGCCGCCAGCATCGAGATGTTTAAGAAAGAGGGGAGATTGGGAGAGCCCACGTCTGTCAGGAAGAAACTGAAACTTTCCGAACCGCCAAAAAGCGGGGCAGAGGAATTAAAAAAATTGTTAAATCATATTAATCAAAAAGGAGAAGAAAATGAAGTGTGATGGAATTCCTTCGGGATGTGCAATATCCGGAATGATGAGTGAGCAAGGAAGACGCATCGATGGCAGGATTATAATAAAATCCATTGCCTGCATGCACGACCGCTCAAACGGGCTTGGCGGTGGATTTGCAGCCTATGGTATTTATCCGAAACGAAAAGACATGTATGCTTTTCACATGATGTATGACAACATGGAAGCAAAAGAAGCCACGGAGGAGTTCTTCAAGGACTACTTTAATGTAGACAAGGACGAGCCTGTTCCCACACAACGGCAAAACGGCATTTCGAATCCCCCTATACTCTGGCGATATTTCCTTGAAGTACCCGAGAACAAGCTTGAGTTCCTGTCAGAGAGGGATTATGTCACGAATACCGTGATGAAGATAAATTCCGAGATAGAAGGGGCTTTTGTTGCCTCAAGCGGCAAGAATATGGGCGCATTTAAAGGCGTGGGATATCCGGAGGATATCGGAAAGTTCTACAAACTGGAAGATTACAGCGCATACATCTGGACTGCCCACGGCAGGTTCCCCACGAACACGCCAGGCTGGTGGGGAGGAGCCCATCCGTTTACCCTCCTTGACTGGTCAGTAGTTCATAACGGCGAAATCTCTTCATACGGAATCAACAAGCGTTACCTTGAGATGTTCGGCTATAAGCTTGAATTGAGAACCGACACCGAGGTTATCGCCTACCTGATTGACCTGCTCGTCCGGCGGCATAAGCTTCCTATCGATAAAGCCGTAATGTCCCTTGCATCGCCCTTCTGGAAGGATATAGACAGGATGGAACCGGAGCAAAAAAAAACCGCCACCATGCTGCGGCAGGTTTACGGAAGTACGCTTTTAAACGGGCCGTTCAGCATCATCGTAGGGCACAGCAACGGGATGATAGGATTGAACGACAGGATTAAGCTTCGTCCCATGACCGCAGCCCGCAAGGACGATATGTTATACATGGCATCGGAAGAATCGGCTATCAGGGAAATTGCTCCCGACCTTGATGAGGTATGGAGCCCGAGGGCTGGCACTGCCGTAATTGGTACGCTTAAAGCTGAGGTGGAATAATGGAATCGCAACTTCCCGCAGAATTTGCCGTGAACGTGGACCATGAGAAATGCCGCAGGTGCAAGCGCTGCGTAATAAATTGTAGTTTTGGCGCGATTGAGTTCAAGGACAAGGTCACCCCGAATAGCAGGCTGTGTGTGGCATGCCACAGGTGTGCAACCTTCTGCCCTGAGAACGCCATAACCATCACAGAAAACCCGCTTGATTACAAGTACGGATACAACTGGACGCCTGAAATAAGAAAGAACATCTTAAAACAGGCCGAAAGCGGCGGCATCATCCTTACTGGCATGGGAAATCCCAAGCCATACCCCATCTACTGGGACCATATGCTGATAGATGCCTGCCAGGTGACCAATCCGTCAATCGACCCGCTGCGCGAACCGATGGAACTGCGTACATATCTTGGCGCCAAGCCTGACAGCCTGGAATTCGATGAAAATATAAGCCTGGCAACTGAGCTTGCGCCGCAGGTGAAACTTGATATACCCATAGTGTTCGCGGCAATGTCATATGGCGCCATCAGCTTAAACGCCCACAAGGCGCTTGCCATGGCTGCAACGCGTATGGGTACGCTGATGAATACAGGTGAAGGAGGGATGCATGAGGATATCGCGCCTTATGCGGACAGGATTATCGTGCAGGTCGCATCAGGAAGATTCGGCGTGACGAGTAAATACCTGAACAGAAGCGCTGCTGTGGAAATAAAAATCGGGCAGGGCGCAAAACCCGGCATAGGCGGGCATCTGCCTGGCGAGAAGGTGGGAGAGGATATCTCAAAAACACGAATGATACCCGTGGGAACGGATGCATTATCCCCTGCACCGCATCACGACATATATTCAATAGAAGACCTCTCGCAATTGATATATGCGATTAAAGAGGCTACCGATTATAAGAAACCCGTTTCGGTCAAGATAGCCGCAGTGCACAACGTAGCTGCCATCGCAAGCGGCATCGTGCGGGCAGGCGCGGATATTGTGATGCTGGACGGATTCCGCGGAGGGACGGGTGCGGCTCCCATGGTTATCAGAGACCATGTGGGTATACCCATCGAACTTGCCCTTGCTGCTGTTGATGACAGGCTGAGGCAGGAAGGGATACGCAACCGCGCCTCCATCCTTGTGGGGGGAAGCATAAGGCAGAGCGCTGATGTTGTAAAAGCCATAGCGCTTGGCGCGGATGCCTGTGTCATCGGCACGGCTTCGCTCATAGCGATGGGATGCAGGGTATGCCAGAAGTGTTACACCGGCAATTGTGCATGGGGCATTGCGACGCAGAAGCCAGAACTTGTGCGCCGGCTGAACCCAGAAGTTGCCGCCGATAGGCTGTGCAATCTTCTCATTGCATGGGGGCATGAGATTCAGGAAGTGCTGGGCTCGCTTGGCATCAATGCGATAGAATCGTTGCGCGGGAGCAGGGAACGCCTGCGAGGCGTTGGGCTTCCCCAGGAAACGCTTGACATACTCGGGATCAAACATGCAGGAATAGGACAGTGATTATTGTGAGAATAGACGCAAAAGGCATGCATTACCGCCAGTTGAACAAAATAATCCGCGACGCCGTTGCCTCTGGCGAAAAAGAATTCGAACTCGATAACATAGGCGGACAGAGGTATATCGGCGGAGGATTGAATGAAAGTGTTAAGATTACAATTAACGGCACGCCGGGAAACGACCTCGGGGTTTTCATGAACGGGCCGAAAATCATCGTTAATGCAAATGCCCAGGACGGCATCGCAAATACCATGAATGCAGGTGAGATTATCGTTCACGGGAATGTGGGCGATATTATCGGATACGGGATGCGCGGCGGGAAGTTGTACATCAAGGGAGATGCAGGCTACCGCGTGGGAATACACATGAAGGAATACAAGAAACAGGTTCCTGTCATAATAGCAGGCGGGACTGCGGGCGACTTTTTTGGCGAATACATGGCGGGCGGCATAATGATTTTGCTTGGCATGAACGGAAAGAGCCCGCTGGTAGGCGACTACGTCGGTACGGGCATGCACGGCGGCGTGATATATATCCGCGGGAAGGTTGACCCCTTCAATCTCGGAAAAGAGGTAAGCTGCCTTGAATTGAGTGAAGAGGATACGAAGCTCATCGGTGGTTATCTCAAGGAATATTGCGAGTATTTCGGGTTTGATTATGATGAGGTCATGGGCGGGAAGTTCACGAAGCTTGTGCCGCTGTCAATCAGGCCGTATGGGAATTTGTATGTGTATTAGAAATCGGTCTTTCAGGTGAAACGTCCTTTATTTTTTGCGACTTTACTTTTTAAAACCCTTCCGTGCTCATCTATCTCCCCTCTCTTGATGCGGGTGCTCGATATCGGTAAACCATCATCCGCAAGAACATAATCCACCAGCACGATTTCTATTAGCCCCAACTTTTTCTCCCCACGTATCTTATTTATCTTCAATCCGACAGGATGCGTTTCCGGCGATACAACAAGATAATCAAAATCTTCAGTTATTGTCGGCCCGTACGGGTCATCCAGCCTGGTAATTACAGGAACTATCCCCTGCTTTCGGATAAATCCTGAGACCCCATCATATCGTGACTGGTAATCACTTACATCGTGCGCTTTGCTTCGGGACATTTCATCCGAGGTCAGCCCGACAAGTAACTCGCCACCGCGGCTCAATTCAACAGCTTTCATCAACAGGGCTTTATGACCGTCATGAAGAGGGTCAAAAGTCCCTCCAACTGCTACACGCATATTCGCAAAATTGAACTGGCAAACGATAAGAGTATCTTTTAATATCTCCTAAGCAGTTTCAGGGGGGTGTGATAAACCCTGGTTTATCACGACAGGTATGCGAAGCATACCTGAACACCGCATAAAGCGAGGTGTCGGTTTATGGACGAAACAATACACTGGGCAGATGTTATAGCAGAAAATGTACTTGCACGGGGAAAAAAGCATACCGTAGCCTCAGGCATCACACCCTCAGGCCCAATCCACATTGGAAATATGAGAGAAGTGGTGACGGCAGATGCGGTTTACAGGGCGCTTTCGGATAAGGGCGCAGATGTGCGGCTTATCTATATCGGGGACACACTTGATCCGCTACGTAAAGTATATCCTTTCCTGTCAAAAGACTACGAAGCCCATGTGGGAAAGCCGCTGTCTGAAATCCCATGCCCTTGCGGCGGCCATAAGAGTTATTCAGAACATTTCCTTCTCCCTTTCATTGATGCGCTGCACACCCTGGGCATCAAGCCTCAGGTTTACAGGGCTAATGAACTCTATAAAGAGGGAAAGTACGTTGAAGCAATAAAAAAAGCCCTGCTCAACAGGGATGCCATAGCCCGAATCCTCTCCGAAGTTTCAGGGCGGGAACTTGAACCCGGATGGAGCCCGTTCAATCCCATATGCAATGAATGCGGGCGCCTGAGCACGACAAAAGTGAAGGGATTTGATACTGAAAAGGAGACAGTCGATTACGTCTGTAAATGCGGCTCTCATGGCACTGTATCCATGAAAGGCGGGGGCAAGCTCAACTGGCGCGTTGACTGGCCCGCGCGGTGGCCCATTTTCGGCACCACAGTTGAGCCGTTCGGCAAAGACCATGCCACGGCAGGCGGTTCTTACGATACGGGAAAGCGGATTGCTCGTGAAATATACGATTACGAGCCGCCGTACCCGATAGTGTATGAGTGGATAATGCTAAAAGGCAAAGGCGCCATGCACTCATCCACGGGTCTTGCGATATCGATAAATGAGATGCTTGAGATAGTGCCGCCAGAGGTCCTGCGCTACCTGATTATAAGGCAGAAGCCTGAAAAACATATTGAATTCGACCCTGGGCTTGCTTTCCTCAACCTTATTGATGAGTACGACCAGGTGGAAGGGGACAAAAGGGCATACCAGCTTTCGAGGACTGAAGGCACGGAACCTTCCAAGATTCCCTTCAGGCACATGGTGACGGCGGTGCAGATCGCAGATGAGCGGGGTTTTGATTACCTGCTTACTGTTTTGAAGCGTACTGATTACGATACGTCAGACGTTGCCGCGATAAGGCAGAGGGCGAACAATGCAAGGAACTGGCTTCTTAAATATGCGCCCGAATTTGTGAAATTCAAAGTCCAGGAAGCGATTCCACCACAGGTAAAGAGTTTCACAAAAGAACAGAAACTTGCGCTTGCTATACTGGCCGATGAACTGGAGCAGGGCATGTCAGGGCAGGAAATCCATGATAATATGTATAAGGTGGCGGAGGAGGCTGGACTTGACGGGAAGAAGGTTTTCGAGACTGTGTATCAGGCGCTTCTGGGGCTGAAATCAGGACCGCGGGCGGGGCATTTCCTAGCGTCGCTTGATAAGGATTTTGTGGTGAAGAGGTTTAAAGAGGCGAGTGCATAGGCTGGGTTCTTTTCTGGATTTTTACAATATAAAAATACTTTAACAAAACATACAGGTATTTATTACAGCATGTAGATTTTAAGTAGGAAGACCCTCATTTCAAGGTATATATATATTGTAGAACTTAGGTTATATGAAACCAGAGGAAAAAGCAAGGCAGCAAATTGACCAAATGCTTGAAGCTGCTGGCTGGAAGATTCAGGATTTGCGCGAGTTTAATCTTGGAGCATCTCGCGGCGTTGCTATCCGTGAATTCCCGCTAACATCTGGCGCTGCTGATTATTTATTTTTTGTTGATAGGGAAGCTGTCGGGGTGGTTGAGGCTAAGCCGCAGGGAACTACATTAAGCGGGGTTGCAGAACAATCGGAAAAATACTTAAGCGGAATTCCAGAAGGGCTTCCTCATGTGAAGGAACCTCTCCCTTTTTCCTACGAGAGCACCGCTATAGAAACATATTTCCGGGATACAAGAGACCCCGATACGCGCTCACGCAGGGTTTTTGGTTTTCATAAGCCTGAAACCCTCAAAAAGTGGAGTTCCCAGGTTGATACTTTAAGGGCAAGACTCAAAGACTTACCTTCTTCAAGAAATCTGAATAAAGAGGGTCTGAGAGATTGCCAATTTGAAGCCATCGAGAACCTTGAACGCTCGTTTGCAGAGGGAAGACCAAGAGCTCTTATCCAGATGGCAACAGGAAGCGGAAAGACCTATACAGCAGTGAGTTTCATTTACCGCCTGATAAAATTCGCTGGTGCAAAAAGAGTGCTCTTTTTGGTGGACAGGAGCAACCTGGGGCGCCAGACGAAAAAGGAATTCCAGCAGTATGTTACGCCTGATGACGGCAGGAAGTTCACCGAGCTTTACAATGTCCAGCACCTGACGTCGAATACCATCGATCCTGTGAGCAAGGTTTGTATCACCACAATCCAGAGGCTTTATTCAATGCTCAGTGGAGAGGCAGAGTTTGAGCCTGAGAATGAAGAGCCGTCACTTTTTGAGATATCACCTGATGGAGCGCCCAAAGAAGTTTCGTACAATCCGCAGATTCCGATTGAGACATTTGATTTTATTGTAACTGATGAATGCCATCGTTCAATCTATGGTCTCTGGAGGCAGGTGCTTGAATATTTTGATTCTTTCATTATTGGACTAACTGCTACACCATCCAAGCAAACACTGGGATTTTTTAACCAGAATCTTGTCATGGAATACAGCCATGAGAGGGCTGTTGCTGATGGCGTGAATGTGGGTTATGAGGTTTACCGCATCAAGACAGATATCACTGAAAAAGGAAGTATTGTTGAAGCTGGGGATTTTGTGGACAAAAGGGATAAGCTCACAAGAAAGGTGCGATGGGAACAACTTGATGAGCCTTTTGAGTATGCCGCCGACCAATTAGACCGAAGTGTAGTTGCGAAAGACCAGATACGGACTGTTATCAGAACCTTCAAGGAAAAGCTCTATACCGAGATATTCCCAGGCAGAGCAGAGATTCCAAAGACACTTGTTTTTTCCAAGGATGATTCCCATGCAGAGGATATCGTGCATATCATGCGGGAGGAGTTCGGGAAGGGGAATGATTTCTGCAAGAAGATAACCTACAAAACCCTTGGCGAGAAGACCGAAGACCTGATTGCAAGCTTCCGTAATTCCTACAACCCGCGCATAGCCGTGACCGTGGATATGATTTCAACAGGTACGGATATTAAACCGCTTGAATGCCTGCTGTTCATGCGCGATGTCAAGTCGCGGGTGCTCTTTGAGCAGATGAAAGGGCGCGGCACAAGGACGATATCTTCAACTGATTTTAAAGCAATTACTCCCGGCGCTTCAACCAAAACACATTTCATGATAGTGGACGCTGTGGGCGTGTGTGAGAACGACAAGACCGATTCAAGACCGCTTGAGCGAAAGAAGAGCGTGCCGTTTGACAAGCTCATCATGTCTGTTGCTCTCGGCAAGAGGGATGAGGATACCATTACCTCGCTTGCGGGAAGGCTTGCGCGGATGGATAGGGAGATAGAAGAAAAGGACAGGAAAGAGATTCAAAAGGCTGCGGATGGTAAATCATTAAAAGAGCTCATTAATAAGCTTCTGGATGCGGTTGACCCTGATAAAAAAATTGAAAAAGCGCAGGAGATTTTTGGAACAAAAACGCCAACAGATGAACAGGTTAAGAAGGCAGGCGAAGAACTTGCAAAGAGTGCCTGCACACCGTTTGATGCTCCGAAGCTCAGGAACACCATAATTGAGATAAAGAAAAGAAATGAGCAGATTATTGATACTGTGAGCAAGGACACTGTGAACTTTGCAGGTTTTGATGAACAGGCAAAGATAAAGGCCCGAACCATCGTGGATACCTTCAAGAAATTCATAGAGGAGAACAAGGATGAGATTACAGCTCTACAAATCATTTACAGCAAGCCATACGGCAGGCGCCACCTGACATACGAAGAGATCAGAGAGCTTGCCGAAGCGATAAAAAAGCCGCCTTACCAGCTTACGCCGGAAATTCTCTGGCAGGCGTATGAACAACTGGATAAATCAAAGGTGAGAGGCGCAGGCGCACAGAAGCTATTGACGAATATCATCTCGCTGATACGTTTTGCCTCAGGAAAGAGCGATGTGCTTGAGCCTTTCCTGGAAACGGTGAACCAGCGCTTCGAGCGATGGCGCGAGGAGCAGGAGGGGGCAGGGGTGCGTTTCACGGAGGCGCAGATGGAGTGGCTTGTGATGATAAAAGACCATATTGCATCGTCGCTGAGTATTGGAATTGAGGATTTTGAGCTTGCGCCGTTCTTTGAGAGAGGCGGGGCTGTGAGGGTGTATCAGCTTTTTGGAAAGGGATTGAATAATATCTTAGAAGAGCTAAATGAGGTACTTGCGGTATGACAAAGAAAACGGGTATTCCAGTATGAACCGGAAAGAACTTGAATTAATTTTGCTGCAAGGTGAAGGCTATAAAATAGAGTTCAAGGAATCTCCAAATAATCAACAAAATGGTTATGACGTTATACTTTATATATCATAAAAAAGGTTTAGACATAATAAAGAATTAATATAGGCGCATGATTTTTATTGTTGAGGTAGTATGACTTTTGTGGATATAGAAGAAGTTTCGAAGGAGAAGAACTCTTTAGTTCGTTCATGCAGAATAAAAATTAATGGAGGTACTGTAATAACTCCCTCAAGGGCTATCAGCGTCACCAAGTCCAACATTGAAGAGCTGAAAGTATCCTCAACATTAATTGACAATCAATTCTTACCTTTTGGTGAGGTGTTTGTTCGCGTTCCTTTGGATTTCTTGAGTAAAATAATAGATGATGATAGTGCTGGGCAGAAATTCAGTTCCTTGCTATCAAATCGTTTAAATCAATTGAAAGATGCAGGATTAGTCCCATATTTGATTCTTTCTTTGGTCGATAATGAAGATAATCCTTATAACAAGATGCCTCCACCACAAATTTTAGATCTTCTTTTTAATTTTATCTGGGGAACCCCAAACAATTCTATTATTGTACCCCCTCTTATTGGGGTTCTCAACGAGGATAAGGAATATATTAAATATATTGCTGCTTTGGAGAAAAGGCAGAAGGAACGTATTGATAAAAAGCCTCTGCCCATGATGGCAATTATTCCTCCAGTGTACCGATTAATTGCTCCAGAACTTCTGGATAGATTTTGGAAAATAGGATGCCGCATCATTGCTTTCGATTTAGGGAATAAAAAATATAGTGCATATGGTTATGTCATTGAGAAACTTCATTCTGAATTAAATGTATTGAGTAAACGAGATAAAGAACCTTATATTCTACATGCTTTAAATTCAAAGTTGAAAACTGGAAAGGGAGGTACAAGTAGAATCAATGATTTATTGGGGACAGGTTTTGGATTCGATTCTTATGCACCTAATCATGGCGGGCGTCTAAAATGGGTTCCTCCTCCAGCACCTCCAACTGAATCTAACCATTTGTTTGATAGAAAAACTTATGGCTTCTTTTCACTTGCTGATGTTATCTCCAATAAGACCATAGATCAAAAAGATATTCTGAACACTAATGCATTTAAGAGTGTAGAATTAGCTTCAATTGAAGATCAAAAACCTGAAAGAATAAAGCGAATCTGTTCAGCATATAATCTTGAAAAAACTATAGGAGAGATTCGAAATTTTCCAGAATTGATAAATAATGAAGAATTAATTAAATATTTTTCCAAAAAGGAACGTATTCAAGATGACCTGAAACTGATGAAAAATATTTCAGACAGAGGAATAATCTCTAAACAGCAAAAGAATCTGGATAAGTGGTTTGGATGAAAATAAATGAAAGCTCTTTGACTTCAACTCAACTCGCGATAATTACGCTATTAAAAAGTAAAGATATCACTGGAAAAGATTTTGCTCCAATTCCAGGTAACATTCATTTGGTAAAAGAGATTTTCGCAATAAAGAATACAGATATCGGAAATCAGTTGCTTGATGAATTGAACTTTGAGCCAGATAATTTTGGCCCTTTTGATGAGACAATCTTTGCTGCTCTAGATGATTTAAAGGATGCTGGGCTGGTGGAGTATATTCAATCAAAAAATAACACCAAAATCAAATTAACCAAAGAAGGAGAGCATCTTACGGAAAAAATTTGGAATAAACTTCGTGAGGATGTGAAAGCTGTTATTACATATGTAAAAATGAACTTTAACCATATTTCTTCGGAAAAATTACTTGACAGGATTTATTCAGTTTATCCGGAGATGGCGAAATATTCCCTATCAAAAGTAGCCAAAAAATATCAATGATAGGAGATGCAATTTGTGGCAACTCTATTTGGAGATACATGTTTCTTGATTGGATTAAAAGATAAAACTGACCAGCATCATAAAGAGGCAACAAAAATCTGGAAGAAGTTACTAAATACAAATGTAGTAAAGGGATTAAATCACGTTACTATTTCAGATTTTGTATTGATTGAAATTTTTCAGGGTTTACAGAAGCGTGCAGGATTTGAAACCGCTGCTGCTGTATATAGTGAACTAACCGATAATTGTAGAGTTCAACAGGTAACTTTACCAATGGTGCAACAGGCTATAAATCAAAAACTCGAACCTTATCGCAATCATAAAACAAAACAACCTCCAATTGGTCTTGTGGATGCAATCTCTTTAGTAACAATGGATAAGTTAAGAATTTCATGGATTCTCAGTTTTGATGAGGGTTTTGACCGGATTCCATTAGTTAAAAGGATTCATAATGAAAATACGCTGCCATATAATAAATCTGTTCGATAAGACTTTAAAAAAGTGGAAATTTTGATGAACGTTTTACTGTCAGTTAAGCCTAAATATGCTGAAAAAATAGTCGAAGGAAAGAAAAAGTACGAGTTCAGGAGAGCTATTTTTCAAAAACAAAATATAGAGAAGGTCTATATTTATTCCAGTTCGCCAGTGAGTAAGATCGTTGCCGCATTTAAGATAAAAAAAATCTTAAAGGATTCCCCGGAAAAGATATGGACGCTATGCCAAAAATATGCGGGCATCTCAAAAAAAGATTTTTTCGCTTATTTTAAAAATTCAGAAATGGCGTTTGCGATTGAGATTGGATATGTCGATAGTTTCAAAGAGCATATAGACCCATTTAAAATCATTGAAAATTTCAAGCCACCCCAGTCGTTTTATTACTTACCATTTAATTTTCAACAAACCTAAAGGAAATGATATGAGAATTGCGCTATTAACACCACAGCGACATAGAACACAGATGACACGGATTAGACGGATTTTCACGGATTATCCGTGCGCTCCGTGTTCTATCGCAATCCATCCGGTGCATCTGCGCGCGTTCATCCGCGGTTTATTTTTGATAAAGGGATGCGGGAGGCAGTATGAATGAGGATGCGTTGCCCGGAAGCTGGGTGTGGACGAGTATAAAGGAAATTTGTGATTTGATAAATGGGAGAGCTTTCAAACCTGAGGAGTGGTCAACCCAAGGATTACCAATCATCAGAATACAGAATCTCAATAATATCAATACAGATTTCAATTATTGTAATTTTGAAGTAGAGGAAAAATACCTTGTAAATAATGGACAACTTCTATTTGCGTGGTCTGGTACTCCAGGAACATCATTTGGAGCGCATATATGGAATAGAGGAGAAGCAGTTCTTAATCAGCATATTTTTAAAGTGCAAATCGATGAGAATTGTATAAATAAGATTTTTTTCTTGTATCTGATAAATCGAAATATATCTGAATATATCAAAAAAGCGCATGGGACAGCAGGATTAGCTCATATCACCAAAAACAAATTTGAAAATTCAACAATCCTCATCCCCCCTCTCCCCGAACAGCGCCGCATCGTAACGAAGCTCGAGGAGTTATTCACAAAACTTGACGCAGGGGTGGAAGCGCTGAAAAAGACGCAGGCGCAGTTGAAGCGCTACCGCCAATCCATCCTCAAAGCCGCCTGCGAGGGAAAGCTCGTGCCCACCGAGGCTGAAATGGCGAAAGCAGAGGGGCGCGCCTACGAGCCTGCGGATGTGCTGTTGACACGCATCTTACAGGAGCGGCGCAAAAAAAGCAAGGGCGCTAAGTACAAAGAGCTTTCGGCGCCGGATGCTAATGGTTTGCCGGAGCTGCCGGAGGGGTGGTGCTCAGCTTTTTTGGAACAAATTGCAGAAATTAATCCAAAATTACCCAATAATGGTCTTAACGACGATACTGAAGTTTCTTTCTTGCCAATGAAAGTAGTTGAGGAACAGACTGGGAGATATGATTTGTCCATAATTAAAAAATATATCGAAGTAAAAAAAGGATATACATCTTTTATAAATGGGGATATTATTTTTGCAAAGATAACGCCTTGCATGGAAAATGGAAAAATTGCAGTTGTGGAGAATTTGAAAAATGGAATTGGGTTTGGTTCTACTGAATTCCATGTGATTAGGATATTTGGAAATGACATTTCAAGGACTTATATTTTTAATTTTATACTACAAGAAAATTTCAGGAGAGATGCTCAGAGGAGTATGACTGGTTCGGCAGGTCAATTAAGAGTTCCTGCAGATTATTTACGACAAACTCCAATTCCCCTCCCTCCTCTCCCCGAACAGCGCCGCATCGTCGCAGAGGTCGAGCGCCGCCTCTCTGTGGCTGACGGGGTTGAGAGAACCGTGGAGCAGAGCCTTATGCAGGCTAAGAGGCTGCGCCAGAGCATATTAAAGAAGGCGTTCGAGGGCAGGCTTGTGGCGCAGGATGCGAGTGATGAGCCTGCGGGCGTGCTGCTGGAGAGGATTAAGGCTGAGAAGGCGCGGACGGGAGAGAAGAAGAGGAAAAGATAAAATGTTGTATAGCAATAATACTTTCACACCGCGCGCATACCAAAAGGGCATATATTTGAGCAGCCTTGAGGATTTTGAAAATGGATATAAAAAAAAGGATACTCGAAAACCTGACTGAAACTCAGAAATACACTCTGCTACTCCTGAGTGCAAACAATTATGAGCCTGTCAAAGGCAAACTATGGTTTCAAAAGGAGCTTTTTCTCTTAGCCAAGAACAGTGATGAGCTTGCCGAACAAACCGATTTCGAAGCAGATTTTATGGGCCCGTATAGTGAAAGTGCCGAGGAGGAACTTGAGCAGCTTGAGTTTGCGAAAGTTGTCGAAAAAGAAGGCAATAAGCTAAAATTGACTGACCTGGGCAAGGATATAACGAAAATACTTGAAAAAAATTCCAGCGAAGAAGAAAAGGAAATGATTGAAGATTTCAAGGCTGAACTTAATGATTTAACTGAAGATGAGCTGCTTGGTTTCATATACTTTACTTTTCCCGAAATGACCAAAGAATCTATAAAGATTCAAAAAATCAAACCAAAAAGAAAAAATATAGCATTAAGTTTGTATGCAAAAAGTAAAATTAGTCTTGGGAAAGCACTGGAAATTGCAGAAATGAATATTGATAATTTTATTAAAGAAGCTAAATTGAAAGGGATTCAAGTATATTCATAGGCGCTTCTCCATGAAAATCATAGATTCATCTCCAATCATAGCTTTTTATTCAGAACTTAGCAACCCTAATTTGTTACATAAGTTTATAGAGTTAGGATATGAACTTAGGATACCAAAAGGTGTTTTCAGCGAATTAGAGAACGGAAGAACCTCAGAAATATTAAAATCAAGTATAGCAGATGGAAAAATTAAAATTTTGGCAGATTTATCATCGGAAGAAACTTTACATTTTAAAAACAGGCACCCATATCTTGGAAAGGGGGAAATTGAAGTAATCCTATGGTGGCTTAAACTGAAATCAGACGCTAACAAACATTATTGCATCCTTGATGATAAAAAAGCGAGAAAAGTAGCCGGAAAATATAATGTAGTTTTCACAGGAACCATAGGTTTAATAGATCTGTTGCATAAAAAACAAGCTATTACCCAGAATGAGCGCATGGAATTTATTACTAAACTTTCAGTTTCGGGATTCAGGATAAAGGGGATTTCCTGAGATCAATCCGTTAGTTTTTTAACCATATAATATAAATATAACAATGAATGTCAAACCATATTGAGTTCAAAAAGGTGTGCCCTGATGATGATACGTTATATGTCACCAAAGAACTCCGCATTAATGGGAAAAATTTAACGACACCAATAAAATCGCTGGGCTTAAGCTCAAAGCTGGTACTTAATGATAAAATAAAAGGAATAAATGAGTTTTATAAAAAATTCTCTTTAGATGAAAACTTAAAGAAGAATTCGATTTATAGAGTTCTGGGTTCTCCTGAGAAATTGAGCGATCTAAATTATAAATTCAACTCTTTGGTTAGAAAAACAGATACTAATAGGGAGATTAATCTTTGTTTTATAGAATACGATGATGCGAATTATCCGGAAAAGAAACCATTGGAGTTTATTTTGGATACAGCATATGAATATTCTGATATTACTCCTCTACCGATCATATCAAATATAGCCCAGCGTATTGATTCTGAAGAGAAATTCGCTAAATACATGAAATTTTTAAAAGAGTCTCTTGAAATAATAGAAACTTTGAATCATAAGCCTATAATGGGAATAGTACCGCCTGTACAATTCTATATTAAAGATATTGTTGAGTTTTATGCGAAAAAAGGTATTGATGCTTTTGTATTTGATTTTGATGGGAAAACACCATTAAGTATGCCTCAGGTTATTCGAAGTTTTATGCGTTCTTTAAAGGAAAATGAATTATTGGAGAATAGTTTCATACATTCAATTAATATCAATCAGGGACGATTCAATAAAGAAGCTAATGTTGTTGGTGCAAAAGATATTCTTTCTTTTGGGCTTGGTTTTGACAGTATGGGGGAAAGACACAAACCATTAAAAGGCCCGAAAGAATTTTTTGAAAAATTGAAAAATCGGAAAGATAATAGGCTCAGGCTATTTAATAAAAAAGATTATGGATATTATAGATTAGGAGTTAGTGAAATAGATGAAATTTATCCAATTGATTCAATTATTAAACGAGAATCTTTTGGCAGTGAAAACTCCGATTTAAGGTCTCTACAAAAAAATTTCAATCTGGAGCAAACAGGACTTGAAGCTATTCGGCTTAGGGAAATCATAAGTAATCAGGAATCAAAAGAGTATCTATCCCATAAAACACAAGTCAAAAAAGAGGATTTTAAAAAGATTATAAAGATGAAAAAAGAAGTTTCACAAAAACACACCTAATCGACATTTTTAACTTAAAATTTTCAAAACTTTTGATGATATTATGGTGAACAATGCCTGACAGTAAAGTTATAGAGGCTATTAAATTCTTAGAGAGCCGCCTGAAAGAAAAATGGTTGCATGTCTCAAAAATCATTCTGTTTGGTTCACAGGTCAAAGGAAAAGTAATGTACTCAACTTAAAAGGGTGTATTCAGAATAGGTTTAAAAATGGCAAACGAATCCTCAACAATCGTGCAGCGCCTCTGGAATTACTGCAACGTCCTCCGCGACGACGGCGTGAGTTATGGCGATTACGTGGAACAGTTGACCTACCTCTTGTTCTTGAAAATGGCTGACGAACAGACAAAGCCTCCCTTCAACAAGCCATCAACAATCCCGGCAGGTCTTGACTGGAAGAGCCTTGTTTCAAAAGATGGAGATGCTCTTGAGACCCATTACCGCCACATCCTTGAGACGCTTGGAAAAGGAAACGGGATGCTTGGCGTCATATTCAGGAAATCCCAGAACAAGATTCAGGACCCTGCAAAACTCCGGCGCCTGATTGAACTCATAAACGACGAGACATGGATGGGACTTGACATCGATGTGAAAGGCGACATCTACGAAGGGCTTCTACAAAAGAATGCTGAGGACATAAAAAGTGGCGCAGGACAGTATTTCACACCAAGACCGCTAATCAAGGCTATGGTCGAGGTCATAAAACCACAGGCTGGTATGACAATTTGTGACCCGGCATGCGGCACAGGCGGTTTCCTGCTTGCGGCGCATGATTATATCTCTAAGCATTCGATGGACAAGGAGCAGAAAAAGTTTCTCAGGTTCGATACATTCAAGGGATACGAGATAGTTGACAACGCAGCTCGCCTGTGTGTAATGAATCTATACCTGCATGGAATTGGCGGGGAGGATAGCCCCATAATAGTAACTGATACACTTGCCTCAGACCCAGGAGACCGCTTCGATATCGTTCTCACCAATCCCCCTTTTGGCAAGAAAAGCAGCTATACAATTGTAAACGGGGAAGGGAAAGCCGATAAAGAATCTCAAACTTATGAACGCCAGGATTTCTGGGCGACCACATCAAACAAACAATTGAACTTCCTCCAGCATGTAAAAACGCTACTGAAGATAAACGGAAAAGCCGCCATTGTCGTTCCGGACAATGTCCTCTTTGAAGGCGGCGCCGGCGAGACTGTAAGAAGAAAGCTGCTGCAGGAGTGTGATGTGCATACACTTCTGAGGCTGCCAACCGGAGTGTTTTACGCACAGGGTGTAAAAGCCAACGTGCTTTTCTTTGACAGGAAACCTGCTAGTGAAAAGCCGTGGACAGAGAAGCTCTGGATATATGATTTAAGGACAAACCAGCACTTCACGCTCAAGACAAACACTCTGAAATATGAAGACCTTCTTGATTTCATCAAATGTTACAATCCAGAGAATCGCTTCAATCGGGCTGAAACAGAAAGATTCAAAGCATTCAAATATGATGAACTTCTGCAGCGCGATAAGTTAAGCCTTGACATATTCTGGCTTAAGGACGACAGCCTTGAAGATTCCGAGAATCTCCCTGACCCTGATGTGATTGCACGGGATATCGCGGAAAACCTTGAATCTGCGTTAGAGCAGTTTGCGGGCATCTCCGAGGTTCTTGGGGAAAAATAATGAGCTATTTCTTCAACACTTCAAACAGCATAAAAATCCCGATAATCAGCACCACAGCAGCCCATATCGAAAATTCGGGAAGCGCATAATATTTCGCAGCGCCAAATAGCACTCCCAGTGCGCCAAGCCCTATGGTAAACTTGCTTACATTGAGCTTCCAGATAATCCGAAGCCCGTTCAACAAAATCAGAATCACGCCGCTTCCTGCATATATGAGAGCCCATTTCTGGGTATTGTCTATTCTATTCATACTCTCAAGAATCCAGCTTCCACCTATAAGTATGAAAAATAAAGCCCACGACAATTTAATAAGCTTCAGGTTCAGCATATGCTTCGCAAGGAGAGACTTTTCATCCATCATGACTTCGACTTTTACCATGTGGTTCCTGAATGTGCGGCTTGAAGTTTAAATATTACCCTATATTCAAATGACAAACTATGCATAAGATTGATAAGAAATTAGATTCATTAGCAGCGCTGGTGATTTTATGAGTGAATGTTTCCTATGTCATACTGCTCTTGAACCCGTAAACGATGCCGAGATAGAAGGCGTTGAACTGTGCATCGACTGCTGTGAAAAACTTGATGCCATAAATAGAGATTATCTCACATCAAGCCCGGGCGGATTTGACCTTCTTCTTGATATAATTGCTGACGAGATATCAAATCCTGAAAGTAAATTGAGAGATGCTCTCAAAGATGTTGTCAAAGAAGTGATGTCAGAAAAGTAAAACTCTTCTGTTCAGGTGACGGAGTAGAACATCCTGCCGACAAGCATGACGATCAAGAATAAAATTAAAATAAGTAATGCTATAATAATATCATCCTTCTCAAGATTCATTTTTTCTTTCATTTTTTAGTCACCAGACTTCTATTCTTTTTTTATGGTATATAAACTCATCCAAAAATGATTTTAAAGCAGTTAAAAATGAGAAGCCAATCCTTTATTCAATTCCTTTTTATATCGATTTTTAGCTATACTGACCATATCTCTCGGGATAGAGTGTTTGTTAATCATCAAATGATTTTCAATAATCTTCAATTCGTTCTGGTAAGAGGGGGCGATTAATCCCGCATATTCCAGGCCGTCGCTGGTCAGGACATACTCGTATCGCTGCTGCCACCTGCCCTTTTTTTCAAAATAGCGCAGGTCTTCATCCACCATTCCCATTGCCACAAGAAGCTGGATATCCTCAAAAAGCTTATCGCTGTACGGGAAACCGTAGCGATTATGGAACCTGTACTCGAATAGATTGCGCAGCCTGTCTATTTTTTCAAATTCCCTTACAAGTCGGTATATCAGGTTAATATTGCGAAGCCTTGGCATAGTTATTCTTCCTTCCGCTTCACTGCTGAACAGCCTGTGCGCGCTGTAGAAAATAAGAAGAAGACCTTCGATGGGCAGGTTGTTTTCATTCCTGATAAAGTGCAAAAGCTTTGGGGATAAGCTTTCAATACCGAGAAGGAAATCATGCGAAGCCTGGGATAGCGTGGAATCATCCTCTTTCTTTGAAAATATGCACAGCGAAATCTGGCGCGAAATCGCCCTGACAAGCCCATTTGCAAGAGCCGATTCGTCATAGAAAAATCCCTCTTCTTCCCCGATTTTTACCCTGGTGCTTTTTGGGATACCGCTTGCGATATCAAGGTCTATTAACACAGGAGCACCGTATTTTTTCGCAAAGCGCTTTGCAAGCTCATCTTCAAACATCTTCCTGGCAACGCCATTTCTTGCAATGGTTGAAAGGGCCATTCTTGTCAACGGGTTGAGGTTCTTGTGTGTAAAACGCGAAACTGCATTGCAGATGTAACCGTTTCGCAGGTTCAATACCAGTTTTTTGGAATTCTCATCGCCATTGGATTCTATGAAATTCAAAAGGTCGCTGTCTATGTATGAAGTGAAGAATTTCGCCATAATTGCCCTGATATCGTTCCCCGATTTCCCGTATAGGTCAAGCGCTTTCTCAAGAGCATGGAGAAGCATCACCCTTGCCCCCTGCGTTTTGGGATTATGGATAATCGCGGAATAATGATGCGCCCTTGCAATCAGCATGGATTCGGCGGCTGTGAGCGCCATTTCCTCATCGTAACTCTCTGAACCTCCCAGTATTACCCTGCCGTTGTATAGCGACATGCTTCCTATAATCTGGTCAAGGTCCACAAGCCCGAGAGAGACGCCCGTGTGGTATGAATCGCGAAGCAGGAAATCAATCCTGTCTGCGTCTATGTCATTTGAGATTATCTGCGCAAGGTAAGGTTTTGAAACCTCATCAACTTCACCCGTTGCCATTTTGGCAATTTCTTCAAAGAACGGCGCGCCTGCATGCGCTGCAATTTCTGGTTTTGTATGGAATGAATTTGTTATGATGTATTTTGTGAACATCTCGTGGTTCAGGAAATTCTTTCCATTTATCACGGGCTGGTATAACGGGTTTCTTTTAAGGACGCTTTCCACTACATGCGAGAATGCGCAGTGCCCGATATCATGGAGCAGGGCTGCCATCCTGATTTTTACTATCTCCTCCTGCGATAGACCAAGCGCCTTTGCCATTTTATCTGCGATGAAGAGCGTTCCCACGCTGTGCTCAAAACGCGTATGATTGGCGCCTGGAAAAGCAAGGTCGGCAAGACCGAGCTGCTGGATGCGGCGCAGGCGCGCCATCTCAGGTGTGTTGATTACGAGCTGCTCAAGCTCGCTTATATCCACACGACCGTAGATGGGGTCTATGATAGATGGCATGATGATATTAGATAAGAGCGAGGGAGTATTAAAATGAATCTATAATTGAAATATAATATGCTATTCCTCAGATTATCCGTATCCCCTTTTTAATAGCTTCACTAACAATGCTAATCTGTTCCCTCTTCCTTGCGAACTCATCTGGAGTGTAGCATAAGACATCCACAATTTCAGCTTTCCTATCGCTTAATAGACCGATGGACTCAATGAACTTGAACATCCTCTTTGTGAACTTTATTTCCGAGAATTTATTAGACACAACAATAAGGTCTATATCGCTGTATTCACCCGGACTACCGTACGCTCTTGACCCCCAGAGCCACATCTCATCAGGTGTATATAATGACTTTATCCTGGCGAGATATTTATTCAAGAAGTAGGATACTTTTTTATCAAATGCCATTTAATCCTCCTTCTGCAATTGAATTTTTGCTAATTCTATAATTTGTTCAGCCTTATTGATTCCATCTTCAGCATCCTCGTAATCGACATTTTCATAAGGCACAATATCGCCGACATCCGGATATCTGAGAACCAGATAATACGAATCAAGCTCTGCAACAAGTTTCAGTGCATCTTCAGGCATATCTGTTAATTCAATTAACTTTCGAAGAGAGTGTGTTCTTGGCGGTTCTTCTTTTCTATCTTTAATATATAACGCCTTCAATATCTTTTCTGCTGCCTGTTCACATAAAATCAAACAAACATCGTAAGCTTCAATGTCGAGGTTCTTTTTGGCATTTTCAAGGTCGTGGTCCGCCTGCCGCACCCATCGGTCTATTATTTCATCCAGATGATTTAGAACCATACTATACACTTATTATTCTTTTCATCTTTAAATGTTATTTGATGCGTAAAAATTTGAGTGAGGAGAGTAAGCCCCTTTATGTTTAGCGCAAGGAGCGAGTGCCCCTGTAGCGCTTATGCAGCATTCAGCTATGCGCCGTACTCGGACAGGTCTGGACTGCCCTTTATGCCCTATTTCGGCTTGCACCCGCGTGGATTCGCCGTTCCATCCGCATGCACATGACCTCATTCTTACAAAATCATCGCATTTCTGCGCAGCGGTATCGTTTCTGTTCCAGAGCCAGGATTCTCACCCTATGCCCTTAACAAGCATCCGCGGTCCAGAAGGTGAGGGGACTTTCCTCAGCGTTGCCGCCGGAAGCCGCCCTTCCTCTCTCGCATCCTTATTTCGCCTGTCATAGTTTAAACTTACCGCCGCAGCAGGAATCCTGAAAACTCTCCCTTATACAGTTCAGGTGTCACTTCCACATCTGTCACTCTTGCATATTCCGGGCCTTTCCTGCACCACTCTACCATTTTTTCAACCCTTTCCTCCTCCCCTTCAAAGACCGTCTCAACCCTTCCATCAGGAAGATTCCTCACCCAACCAGAAAGACCAAGCTCATCTGCCTTATCCTTAGTGCTTGACCGGAAGAATACACCCTGTACCTTCCCGGAAACAAAAACATGAACCCTGACGTTCATTTCCTAACTAGAATTTTAAAATAGAAAAGAGAAACGGGTTATAGAAGACCCGATCTCTGAAGCAGCATCAAATCCTCAGTATTCAGTTTCTCGCCAAGCTTGAACTGGTTATAAACCTCTTCAGCTTCCTTCTTAGCCTGCTCCCTGATGGATTCATCCTTGCTTTCTTTTGTCTTTCTCTTTAATCCGATTATTACCTTATTGAGTTCACGGATTTCTTTCTGGGTCTGTATGAATAACCTGTGCTGCTCATCCGCCGCTTCCTGGGCTTTCACAAATTCTTTGTGCGCCGCGTCTGATTCCGCCCGTACAGCATCAGCTTCCTTGAAAATCACAATCATCTTATCATGATGCTGCTGCGCTGCGTCTGCAGACTCTTTGACTTTATTATGGTGTACTAAAGCTTCATCACGCAGGGATTGGGCATTTTCAAGTAATGATTTTAATTCCGTGTTTCCTTCAAGCTGCTGTTTTCTTTTTTTCAGCTCGTCGGTCAATGTAGCGATGTTATCAACAAGTTCCCGCTCTTTTGCAGGGGTCATTACCTCTGTCTGCTGCTTAAACTCAAGAGCGTCGATTTGTCTTTTTAATTCTTTGAGTGAAGGCCCGTCGCCAAGATTCATGCCCTTTCGAATCTTATCGAGTTCGGCGTAAATTTTGTTGGCCTCTTCATTTAATTCATCGCGTTTGAGTTTTGCCTCGGCAACTTTTTCGTTGTTCTCATCGCGAAGCTTTTTAAGTTGTTGCGCCTCATCAATCAGCTCTTTTGTCCGCTTATTTAAATCGTTTCTATTACTGGCGCATTTACTTGCTTCCAAGTTGAATTCATTTCTTTTGTTCTTATACTCTTCCGACTTATCTTTCAAGTCCGCTTTTCTACCCTGTAACTCATTTAACAACCTATAGTCCTCCTTTTCCAACACCAGTTGGGGGTTATGCATTTCATAATGCACTGTACAGTCCCGGATAACCCGGAACAGCCTTTCGGCATCATTCGACTGTTATACACTGAAGGGGGATTCTAATATCATAATCATTTGATTCCCAAAAACAATCCTGAAATAATTATGTCTTTAGACTGCTCCAACTCACTGCATAAAGAGTGAATGATTTCTCCTCATGCTCTCACATTCCTTTTAACCTTTTCGGACAAAAAATGAATTTGTAGAGGACGAAGTATGATTATTATTTTTCCTGTTTTTTCCCCACTTAAAGTCTATAATCGCAACAGTCTGAATTTAAGAAAACAAAAAAAATTAATACGCGGATATCCCCTGGAGCGAGGATAGCCGCTGGATGCGTTTTAGCATGTTGGGATGGGTGCTTAGCATTTCCATCATCTTATCAGTGGTTTTTACTTTAATCGGTCTTGTCCGAAGCGCCATTAATTCATTCATGTCGATTGTACCGCTCCCGTCAAGGTCGATCTGGGATAATTCCCTTAAATCGTTGCCGGCACGGGAAGGATCGTTAGCAAAAAATGCTTTCATACCTTCTACCTGTTTTAATGATTCCTTCGGGACCTTTGCACTGCCATAAACGAGTTTGTACAGGGCTGAAGCAAGATAATGCGGCTGGTTTCCAAGCTTGACCGCGCCCTCATCCGCATAATATTCCCTGATTCTCGAAACGTAAAGCACAAGGAGATTTGTTATCAAATATACTACGAACGCCACAATTCCGATAATGATATTATTCCCACGGTCCCTGCCGCCTGAGAACAATTGGTTCCACGCAAGATACCAGCATATCATGGGAATCACGCTTATCATCGTTATAACTGCAACATCCTTGTGTTTCAGGTGCGATATCTCATGCCCGAGAACAGCCCTGAGTTCCTTTTCATCAAGGAGTTTCATTATTCCTTCAGTGACGCATACCCGCCCGTCGCTTGCCCATCTTCCGAATGCAAATGCGTTGGGTATAGGCATGTTGGCAATCCCTATCTTCGGTTTTGGAATCCTTGCATCCCTTGCAAGTTCCGCAACCATCCTGTGAAGCGCCGGTTGTTCTTGTTCGCTGACATAATGCACTCCCATAGACCATTCTACCATCTTTGGTCCTATCATGTACTGGATGAACATCATAACTGTAGCAAGAACAGCGTAGAATACAAATCCTGTTCCCTGTATTCCCATATAACTTACAGCAAATGCCACAAGACCATAGATAATTGCGAACATTACAGCCATTATTAGATACAATCTTAATTTAAGCCACATATTTTTTTATCACCTTTCTATTCTCTTTAAATAAGTATCTTAGATAAATACTTTATCAACCTTATTACGCGCTGACGTTAGCGCCGCACTTCCAGCTATTTCCGAAGCAAAGCGGTCAGCCCTGTATTCAAGTTCGGATTCTGATGAGGATGAAAAGGTCATTAATGCAAGCTGCTTCAGGTATGGCGTTTGTGTATTCTGGCGAATATGCCATGCTTCATGCGCCAGTACAGCCTTCAACTCATTATCATCCAGCATCTCAAGAAGCCCAATCGACACGAAAATCGACCGCCCGGCTGCAAAAGCCCTGGGTATTGCAGAATCGAAATAATATACCCTGGCGGTTACGAGCCCATCTACAAAATCCTGCATCCATTCCATTATGCTGCCAGCCGGCTTTGCATCAAGGCGCCTTATCAATATCCTGTCATAGTACCGGAGAACCCCGAATATTAATACTGTGGAAATAATCACATAACCCAGGTAAATATAAATGGTGAGCATTTCATCGCATTTCATCAGGTAAAATGTCGCAACTACCGCAAGTAAGCTCAGTATCTGGGCTGAAACAAATGTCATAAGCCTCTGTTTCGGTCTTTTGAGCATCATGCTTGCTGCAAGTAAGGCAATTGAAACAACTACGAAAAGCGCCACAAAAGGAGCAAAATCAGATAATCTCAAGCACAGCCCGAAACAGTTAAACTCACCTGATACACTCATTTTTTATCACTGTATTTTGAGAAATTCTCACGCGCAAGAGGACCGAAAGCATCCACAAGGCTGTCCAGTATCTTGGTAGTTATTTCAGTAGCAGCCTCGTCCTCTGAAAAAGTGGGTTCGTACACATACCTTACCCTGCCATTCACACTCTCCGTGCGCCGTGTTGTATATCCTGCCTTAACCAGCCTGTCAAGCGTTCCCGCAACGCTTGTCAGGGGGACGTTTGTTTTTTCTGTAAGCTCTGAGGTGGTCATTTCGCCTCCACTCCACAAAGCCCGCAATATTGCAGCTTCAATCGGGCTGAAGAATTTAGTAAGCCCATCGTTTGAAATGTTGATTTGATCAAGTTTAACCATGTGTTTACAATTAACGTAAAGGATATTAAAGATTGTGGACGTCCTTTTGATTCCGGACTTCCCACCTGATAAGAACCCCGTCTTCCCGTCTCTCGCAGGAAATGAGCGATAGTTTACAAAAATCGCTTATGAATCCTTCTCCATCTACAAGCGTTGGCGCTGTCCTGCCCCCGATTATGATATTGCCGATAAAAGTATAAATCTCATCCACAAGTCCACTTGATATAAGCCCCCAGTTCAATGTCGCCCCGCCCTCAACCATGAGGCGGTTGATACCGCGTGCTTTTAATTCGAAAAGGAGCTTTTCAAGGTCAACGCTTTTTTCACCTGAAACGATAATTTCGGCTTGTTTCGCAAGCAGCTTTACTTTTTCCGTCGGTGCATTTTCCGAGATAGCTATTATCCTTTTGCCCTCTCCTTTTTTGAATATGTCAGCGTCCGAGGGCGTCCGCGCAGTGCTATCCACCACTATTCTTACAGGGTTCTCATCTTCCCCATCTCTGCGCCGCTTTTCCCTGCGTTCTTTTGATTTGACGGTGAGGCTCGGGTTGTCCGAAAGCACAGTTCCAATCCCAACCATCACGGCATCCGATGATGCCCTCAGTTCATCCATGCGGTCAAAATCAAGGCTTCCTGAAATCCTGGTCTGCTTTCGCAGCGTGGAGGCAATTTTGCCGTCCGCGCTCATTGCAGCGTTGATGAATACGAAAGGTCTCTCTTTTTTTTCAGGGCTCATATTAGAATGTCTTTTGCATCATTAAAAGTTAAGTGAAACAAAAAAATAAATGATGGATATCGATAGGTGAAACACCCGTTGTTCTTTCGTGAATAGATTCGTAATGTTCCCTAAAACCATTGATGGGATTTGAAATTTTCATCATAGAACTATTTGGCAGCTTGTCAACTCTATTTTTTACTTCATTTATTATTTTTAATGTATCACCAGTTATGATATAACCAATCATCACTCCAGCGGGAAACTTCGGACTGTAATCTCCTGTAATATATCGACAAACTCCTCCATCAATATAATAGTCATATCTATAATTCATATCTTCTAATATTTTACATTCAGCGCCAAAATAAATTTCTGAATCCCAAACTTTAAAACAAATATCTATAGTAGGGGTTTTACCTCTTCCGGATATTCTCCTTCCATGTGATTTTTCACGGTCAGGCGTAAGAGATTTAGGTCCTTTTTCATACCACACCCTTTGCAAATAACGAAACAACTCTTCGTTAATTTCAGGTTCAATCTTATCTGTGGTTACCCATTTGCTGGCATGTAAATCTTTATAGGCTTCACAAAAAATTCCCAAAATATGCATAACTCCTTGGAACTTAAGGTCTTTAACCAAATCCAGTGGCGAACCCGAGATAATCTGTTGATCAGAATGGTCTATGAGCCTCAATTATAAACCCCCAGAAGACGACATTATGTCTTTATAGGTATCATCTGCATCGCGCAAAGCAGCAGATTTTGTCCAAAATCTCATCTGGTTTGGTTTTACGATAAATAGGGTGTTACCTGAATACCTGCGAAGGTTTCGCCTTATGTAAATGCTTTGGGATATTTCTTCAGTTAATTGTTTATCTAATTTATCAAGAACCTTATTTAATTCTCCATCCAAGATATTTAATGGTTCAAGTTTCTCAGATTTTTCTACAAGTCGTGCTGATATAACCTTAAGAGGACCTTCACCACCGTAAATTGTTCCTTCAAAAAATTTATTTGGATTTGAAAATGAGTCATTTAATACACTACAAAAAGTATTGAGATAATCTCTTAAAGTATTCCTTTTTACAGGTTCAACTGCACAGGATTCGTTTTTCGTCCTATAATAGTCTAAAGTAAATCTTATAGTGTCATTAATCTGTATCATCTCTGATTCATCCAAATGATACAATTTTGTCGCAAGTTGATTTACAACAGTATCAGCTTCCGGATTTTCTGAAATTTCTTTAAGAAAATCGTAATTAATCTCTTTTAATTCAAGAACATTCTCTGGCATCGGAATATCCATAATTTCTTTTTTCTGAAAAAAATCGCGTTCCACTAACCAGCTCCGACTGGTAAGTATTTCATAATACAAGGCAACATTAGTGTTAATTAATAGGGAACATACTGCTAAATGATCTAAATCACTTTCCTTGCCGTGGATGCCGAGAATGTGATCCGTGAATACTGCATCTTTAATTAGAAGTGCAGCAATCATGCCTATATTTGCTGTTGGGCTTTGCTTTATCAGTAAATGGGGACCTTTAAATATCTCTCTATTAGTTTTTGCACTTCTATACAAACGTTCTATCTTAAAAGATGGCAATGAATCTTCATCTATTGTGAATTTTCTTAATAGTCCTTCCTCTACATTCGGTATTCCAATTAATTCTGGTACTTCATGTTTTTTATTCTCGTTCCGACCTTCGATATAACCCTCTCCATGTATCCATCCTTTCTCTTTGCATATTCTCTCTAAAGTAGGAAGTTTTAAAAACCTCTTTATTAATTCATAATCCCTTGGACTCCCCCACATAGCTACTTTCCATATTATATCATTTTCAATAGCCTCAGATTTTGGTATATGAGCGATGTCCTGAGGTTCAATAATAAAAAGCCAATCATCCTGTGGTGAAAAGCTTGGCTTTGGAGAAAAATAGAGAATATTCTGAGTATCATTTCTATCTGGTGAAAAAACGACCGCAGCCGGTGGCCCAACAGCCTCAGAAAACAAAATATGTCTTAATGCCGAGAAGTTAATAATAGTTTTAATATTGTATGATGATAAAAATTGTTCTCTAAATTTTCTATTTGTGTTAGAACGATTAAAAAGAAGACTTTTACTGGATACTAACATACATATTTCACCATCAGGTTTACATAAATCTGCCACACCCCATAAAAATGCTTGGCATATTTGATTATCTCCCACGGTTTTACCGTTGGTTGTTAAATACTCAATTGCAGTGTCGGGTAATTTACTCACCCAAGGTGGATTGCCGATTATCAAATCATATTTTTTGTTCAGGAAGGGAGCATCTTTTTCAAAGAAGTCTGATTTAAAAAGATTCTCGTCGATAATTGGGTCAAATCTGACTTGATTCCAAATATACCGCGGTTCCAAATAATCACACATTGTAAGATATAAACTTAATGCAGCTATTCGAATTGCATTGCTGTTTACATCAACGCCAAAAATATTCTCTTTAAGAATACGTTTCAAATCTGATATTGAGGGAGATTTATCTGGATTTGCCTGCATCCATCGACTTATAAGTCTGCGGTACGATTCGACTAAGAAAACTCCTGAACCACAGGATGGATCGAGTACTTTTAAATTAGTATTTTTCCCCTCCCATGGAAGAATCTGATCCATTAGAAAAGTTACAAGATGGTAAGGCGTATAGTGTGTCCCCTTCTTTTTTAATTTATCCTCATTTTCTTCATAACGGACAAATCTTTGGTAAATATTACTTATAAGCTCAATCGGAATCACATCAAAAGAGTATAATGGCCATAAAGCCATTTGTTGTTGTTCAAGATACACATCTCCTTTGAGCATTTTTTGTAATAAATTAAGGTGCTGTTGAGAAACGTTACTACCTGTTTCATTGATTGTAAAGACATCCCCATTAAATTTAGCGTTTAAATATCGGAATAGTTCTTCTGTTTTATTTTTGTTAGAAAGCAAATCGGTAAAGCTTTTTGCACCCGTTAAATAATTTTCAAAAAATCCTTTGGGGAAGACATTGTAACCCTCTTTATCTTTTCTATCCTCAAGATACTTTATAAAAATTGAGCGGGTTAGTAGATTATGGACAACATCTGGGCGCAGACCCTCTGCAATCAATTTATTCCTCATAAATTCTAAGTTGTCCAATAAGGTTTGATAAACTCTTTTTTTATTATGGAAATACTCACTATATTTTTGCCAATAACTACCAGTCAAAAGTTCAGAGCTACGATATTTCTTAAGCTCTTCAAATTCTCTTTTTGCTTCAATAAAAAGTTTTAATTCTTCAATGAATCCAGCTTGATAGTCTAACTGCCCATTTGATAATTTTGGTTGTTCGTAAGCATTGTATATTAGGACAACATTGGGAAGAACCACAAAAAGAAGAGGGGCCTGCCCTATATTCCAAGCTAGTTTGTGCAATTCTGCAATCTTATCATGATCTTTGAATTCCAGTTTATAAAAATATATAAGTGGTATACTTTGTCCGGTTTCTGATTTAAAAAAGAAAACAGCATCTGTACCGAGTTTTTCTTTGGCTTGTTTAAAAATATATTTCTGAAATTCACTTTCCGCATCAGAATCCGAAGTAACTAAACCATTCTTTTGTGTATAATCAAGCCGAGAACAAAGATAGGTAAAGGTCTCATCGGTCTTTTTTTCTGTTTTCACATTCATTTCCCCTCTCTAAATTTATAGCATCTAAGATTCCAGCTTTTTAATTATACGGTGGTTTTCGTTGAGTTACATAAGTATAGTACTCCTAACAGCCTTACCTTCTATAAGCTATATAAAGTACATTAAGCCTTGATTCAGTCTCCATTGAATATAATCTATTTAATTGTTTTTCTATTTATGCTTTTCATCATTTTTTCTTTTACTACGGCCATGAACATACTATTTTTACATTTCATAGCTGAAATATCTAAGCTTTAACGAAAAGCTGAAATGCTATTACTCCTATTAAACCGACTTATCCGGTGATAATACGTGAAGATACTTGTAAGCGACCCGATATCCGACCAGGGCATCGAAATATTGAAAAAAGAATTTGATGTTGATATTGCAACAGGACTTCCTCCTGCTGAATTAATCAAACGCATAGGAAATTATGAAGCCCTCATCGTTCGCAGTGAAACCCAGGTGACAAAAGACGTCATCAACGCGGGCAAGAAACTCAAAATTATAGGCCGCGCCGGTGTAGGCGTGGACAATATCGATGTAAATACGGCGACAGAGCGGGGAATAATCGTTGTGAATGCGCCCGAAGGCAATACTATCTCAGCAGCCGAGCACACGATTGCCATGATGATGGCGATGTCAAGGAATATCCCCCAGGCGAATGCTTCCTTAAAGAGCAAGAAATGGGACAGGAAGAAGTTCATGGGTGTTGAGGTTCGTGGAAAGGTGCTGGGAGTTGTGGGACTTGGAAGAATAGGGGCAGAAGTAGCAAAAAGGGCGCAGGGAATGGAGATGATAATCCTTGCCTATGACCCGTTCATATCGCAGGAGAGAGCCGCGGAATTAGGCGTTGAGCTGACCACGGTAGAGGATATCGTCAGGCGCGCCGACTATATTACCGTGCATACACCTCTTACCAAAGAAACAAAAGACCTTATCGGCAGCAAGGAATTTGCAATCGCGAAAAAAGGTGTGCGTATCATCAATTGCGCAAGAGGCGGCATCATCAACGAAGAAGCCCTTGCAGAGGCAGTCAAAGCAGGCATCGTGAGCAGTGCGGCAATCGATGTATTTGTAAAGGAGCCGCCGTTTGACAGCCCGCTTATTGAACTTGACCGCGTTATCATGACGCCGCACCTTGGCGCCTCTACCGAGGAAGCCCAGATTAATGTAGCCGTATCGGTTGCCGAGCAGATAGTCAACGCTTTAAAGGGCCTTCCTGTGAAAAACGCCATTAATATGCCCTATGTCAAACCTGACGTCATGCAGATAATCGAGCCATACCTGCCTCTTGCTGAAAAGATGGGAAAGCTGGGCACCCAGCTCATGGGCAATTATGAAAAGGTGGAAATAACCTACAGCGGTGAAATCGCAGACAAGAACCTGGCTCCAATAACCCTTGCATTGCTGAAGGGGCTGCTTGAACCCGTACTCGGTTCGGCTGTGAATTATGTGAATGCGCCCACGATAGCCAAAGAGCGAAAAATAAAGGTCGTTGAGAGTAAATCAAAGACTGCTGAAGGTTATCCAAGCCAGATATCTGTCAGGTTAAGCAAGAAAGACGAGGAAAAAATAGTTAGCGGCTCCATAATAGGCAAGGAACCGCGCATTATTCAGATAGACTCTTACCGCGTTGACGTAGTCCCCACCGGCTATATGATAGTGGCCAAACATGAAGACCACCCCAATATCATAGGACCCTGCTGCATGATACTCGGGAAGAACAATATCAATATCGCGGGAATGCAGGTGGGCAGGATAAAAATGGGCGGCGAGGCGATCATGGTGCTTAATGTGGATAGTGAAGTGGATGACATGATACTTGATGAGATAAGGTCTGTTGATGGCATAATAGATGCGAAATTAGTGGTTTTATAGTCATGAAGAAAAAAGCGCTTGAAATCATTCTATCCATTGCTTCTGTGGCGGTATTTATTATTTTAATTGCTGCTGTAAAGCTTATCATACCAGCATCGCCTGGTTATGGCTATGCCGCTGCTTTACTGGTTTTTCTTGTAATTATGGGAATGGCGGGGTTAAAGCTCGCTGAAATCCCGGATAAGTAAAGTAAAAATGAGGCGTTCATCCGGAAGATGCATCCGAGGTTTGCTTTTAAGGACAAACTTGATGGATACAGAAAACGCTTAAATAAAATGGTACATGAAGTAAGATTATACAGGTGATTCCTGACAATCGAAGGAAGAAGAAATAGAATGATATCAGAAAAAGATAAAGAAATCATCATAAAATACGCTAAAAAATATAAAGTCTCATATGTCCTTCTATTTGGTTCTTCGACCAAAAAAGACAGGGAATCGAATGATATAGACATCGGTGTAAAAGGACTTGAACCCGGACTATTCTTCGATTTTTATGCAGAGTTATTTAAAAATTTATCAAAACCTGTGGATCTTATTGACCTGTCAAAAAAATCACTATTTAATAATCTTGTAGAAAAGACGGGAGTAAGAATTTATGGGTGAACTGCCTGAGCAGATTCTCGCAGAAAAAGAGACTGTTGAGATTGCGCTGAATAATCTTAAAACAGCTATGGCAAGAAGGGAGAAAACAGTTATTGAACTTGCGGCTATTGCGACTTTCCGCTTTCCTGCCTGAGGTAAAACATTTGTAAAATAAGGACATGGTAGATATAAAATGGTAAAGCTCATCGTAATCAACAACTACGGGCAAACATGCCACCTGATTCACCGCGCCGTGCGGGACTTAGACCAGGAAGTTGAGCTCATGAAAAATACTTCCTCCATAGAGGAAATACTCGAAAAAGAACCTGACGGGCTCATTTTAAGCGGCGGTCCCACGCTTGAACGCGCCGGCAATTGCAGTTTATATGTCAAAGAACTCGACCTGCCCATCCTGGGCATCTGCCTTGGTCACCAGGTAATGGCAAAAGCTTACGGCGGCGAGGTAAGTACCGGCGCAGCAGGGGGTTATGCCGCAGTCGAGATAGAAATCATCGAGGAAAACGATATTTTAAAAGGGATAGGTCCTAAAACAATGGTGTGGGCATCGCATGCGGACGAGGTGCGCTCCCTCCCGCCTGATTTCATAAAGCTTGCCCGCTCCCGCATCTGCGAAGTGGAAGCCATGAAACACAGGACAAAACCGCTGT
The DNA here is from genome assembly GCA_023249105.1 of Candidatus Methanoperedens sp. Taxonomy (GTDB): domain Archaea; phylum Halobacteriota; class Methanosarcinia; order Methanosarcinales; family Methanoperedenaceae; genus Methanoperedens. The sequence goes on from JAHFDG010000013.1 coordinate 72,332, forward strand.
ACGGCGTCCAGTGGCACCCCGAAGTTTCACATACCGAGAGGGGAAACGACATCTTTAAGAACTTTTTTGAGGTTTGCCTGAACTATCAACCAGTTGCATGACCGCATAACCAAGGAGTGCAAAAAATGCTCCCGCAGCCATAACTGCCCTGTACCCGTAATACTGGAGGATAACTCCGCCAACAAGAGAACCAATTATGGTTGCAAAGGCGATAGATGAATTAAGCAATCCTGCCGCAGCGCCTTTTTCCTCGTTTGTTTCAATTAACTCACGCATTGAACCAACATACAGGAAAGAATAGGAAAAGGCAATCAATACCATTCCAACAACAGCCTGGTAGTAAATCGTGAGCGGTATGAGAGCAATAAAAGCAGCGGCTGAAAGCAAATCCCCGGCATGAATGAGATATGTGGTTTTGTAACTGTCAAGCCTTCTCATGATGAAAAATTGCAGTGTCGGATTCAACATATATATTATCCCGACCCAGAATTCGTTTGCCCCAAGGCTCACAAGGTATAAGGGAAAAATCACCCATACATTGTTCGCCCCGATTTGTCGCAGGAAAAACCCGAAATATAAATTCCAGTTCTTTTTCAATATATCCCTGGAAAAATAATCCGCTTTCTTTTTTGTGCGTACTTCTGTGTCTTTCGTTTCCGGCAGTGTTAAAGTGATTAAGAAGGATGCTGCGAACAATACTGATGAAATGGTAAAAATCTGCCAGTAGACTGCAATCACACCCGCAAGCATGTTCCCCACAGCCCAGCCCAGGGGCATGAAAGAGCTGAACTTCCCGATGCTGCGTCTTAAGTTGTAAACATAGAGCATCAGCACGGCAGGATATATCCCAACGCAAAAGCCGGCAAGGGCGCGAATTATGGCAAGGCTGAGAGGGTCGTATGCAAAAACCTGAAGGAAAAAAGTCACAGTTGCGCTTATGAAACCTGCATACAGAAGCTTTTTAGGTGGATATGAATCCGCTGCCCTGCTGAATATGTATGTCGAAATAAAAAGCGCTGCGCCGTAAACTGCCCCGATTATCCCGATTTGGGTTCCAGTTGCTCCAAGATTATGTGCCAGTATGGGTATGAAAAGACTGGACATCATCACTGCAGAGTTGATAAAAAGCTGGATTGCGTTGAGTCTCATTAAGAGTTTAATGAAAAGATATGTATTTAAGTAATACAGGTTGAACTATGGTAAACCATGAACTCTCTTGACTGGACAGAAAAATACCGGCCGCAGACACTTTCTGAGGTGGTGGGGCATAATAAGGCGATTGAGGAACTACAAAAATGGGCAGAGGCGTGGATGCACGGGACGCCTGAGGCAAGGGCGGTTGTGGTTTATGGGAGAGCCGGCATAGGTAAAACCACGGCAGCCCATGCGCTTGCGCACGATATGGGATGGGAGTTCATCGAATTGAATGCCAGTGACCAGCGCACAGCAGATATAATCGAAAAAGTGGCAGGTTCTGCATCCCGCATGAGCACGCTTGATGGGAGCAAAACGAAACGACTTGTCATAATGGACGAAGCTGATAATATCCACGGCACAGCAGACCGGGGAGGAGAGCGGGCAATCATCGAACTGATAAAGAAAACCAGCCACCCCATTATTCTTATTGCAAATGAGCTTTATGACATGTCAGCAGGATTGCGGGGCGCCTGCAAACCAATACAATTCAATTCAGTAATGTCGCGTTCCATGATCCCGGCGCTTAAAAGAATTGCAGAGACGGAGGGCGTAAAGTGCGGAATCGGGGTGATTGAGAAAATTGCAGAGAATGCCAACGGTGACCTTCGAAGCGCCATAAATGACCTTCAGGCTATTTCGCAGGGAAAAACCACTCTGGAAATCAACGAGATAATCACAGGCGAGCGGGACAGCAAAGAGAATATCTTCAAGGTACTTGCAAAAATCTTTAAAGGAACAAATATACGCGAAGCCCATGATGCCACTTTTCATCTTGATGAGAACCCTGAGGATTTGATACAGTGGGTTGATGAAAATCTCCCGATTGAATATACAGGGGCAAATGACCTTGAAGAAGGGTATCGTTATCTTGGAAAGGCTTCTGTTTTTTTGGGACGGGTCAAAAGACGGCAGAATTATAACATGTGGAGATATGCGGGCGTGCTTATGACCTCAGGGATTGTGGTTGCGCGGTCTCACCGCTACACCGGATTCGTTAAGTACCAGCCGCCTTCGCTCTGGAGGAAGCTCGGGCAGACAAAAGGCATGAGGATGGTTCGGGATTCTACTGCAAAGAAAATAGGGACATACTGCCATGTTTCCGCAAGTTTTGTCCGCTCCCAATTATTTCCTTTTTTCAGGATGATGCTAAAGGACGAGAAGTCTGCTCCTCTTGTGGCGGCTTTGCTCGCATTTGAACCTGAGGAGATTGCCTTCTTAACCGAATCAAAATCCGCAACAAAAAAAGTCCAGAAAATCTATGAGGATGCCCAGGCTTTGAGGGAAGCTGAGGTTGAGCATGAAGTGGAATTGTTCGGGGGATTCGGCGCCAGGAAAGCTGAAGCCGAAGAGGAAGAGAATGAAAAAGAAGAAGCTCCAGCAAATGTCAAGAAAGAGGATAGAAAAGAGGTTAAATCCCAGAGTTCGTTGTTTGATTTTTGAATCTTATCAGAGATGCAACTTGAGGCTCTTCTCCAATCCTTCCATGTCCACGTAAGGGATAGAAATCACACGCTCATTTCCCAGCACCATCGCAGATGCATTCGTTCCCTCTTTATAGATGCAGAGAACGCGTTTACCCCTTGATACAGCGTAGCATATCTCGTAGCCAACGCCGATTGATGGGATGGTGACATCGGCAACAAGGCACTCGCACTCATCTATAAATCCAATATCGCTTTTGAATATCTCTTCTTCCGTAAGCCTGGCTTCAGCCTCCTCAAGCTTCGAAGACGCCACGTGCTCGCTCACCACCTCATGTCCCGACTTTTTCAGGAGCGCAATAATCTGCATATACACAGGAAGCATGCTGCGTCCACCTCTTATTGAACCTGCAAAAAAGACTTTCATGATGCTAATTACTGCATTTCATTTATTAATAATATGCCTGATGAGATTCTCTTTACCCTTTCTTATCTTGAGGATGCGCCCGTCTTCTTTCATCCTGGCAAGGACTATGCTTATCTTGGATTTTGAGACGCCTATTTCTTTAACGATATCGGATTGGTATGCCTGCCCTCCTGATTTTATCAGTACCCGCTCTATCATCTCTTCGTACTGCAATTCCTCATCCGTCACCGGAGGAAGGGGACTGAAATATTCTATGCTTTCAGGTGCAGGCTTTGCAGTCTGTTTTTCCCTCAAGAATATCATTGAAGAGCCGCCTGTTATGACAGCCAGAACACCTGCTATAAGCCACGTTCCATCGCCGGTTGGGGTTAGCGATAGCACAATAGAGGGTTCTCCCCTGCTGAAACTGCGGTATAATGTTCCATCCCATATCAGTCTGTTACCATCGCGCTTGTCATAGTTTGGAGTTGTGCTTGTGACCTCATAACCATCAGGGATTTTTATGACCAGCACATTATCCTCGGTAAGGAACATGTCCTCTGAAAAAACGTCGCCTATGAGAATCTTTCTTGATGATACTTTTGAGAATTTCTTCCATTCGAAAACATAGCGCACTATGCCGAAGTCGCCAGACAGGGTTTTTGTCGTACCGTAGGAAATATTGAAATTTGTCGCCCACATCGAGCGGTTTGTGATATTTTCAGCCGAACGCATGAACCATTCAATCCTGGAACTGAATTCCAACATATCATTCCTGTACTGCTCCTGGTCATGTCCTTTTTGAATGAATCCTGTCCAGTCATCTATAGCAGCCTGGTTTGGCAGGGGTAATCTTTTTTCTATATTCCAGATGGCGCTTCCGTTTTCATAAACCTCGATTGTTATAATGGATTGGGCGGCGGCTGAATGTAGCCATAATAATATAAAAACATAGAACAAGGCCACTTTTTTCATTTTTGCACGTTCATCCCTAATAGATATTACTACTTAATAATTTCTCAATCATTTATTTTATTCCATTTATCTATCCCTCGCCTTTAGTACCCTCTTGTCCCCTCTTCATTTTGTTTTTTATTTTTCTTGTTTTTTATTAATTCATATGGTTTTTAATCTTTGCCTTTTCCCCCACCCCCTCCACCGTGGCCACCACCATCGGAACTACCTCCGCCACCGCCGCCCCCTCCACTTGAGCCACCACCACTGCCACCACCGGAGCTACCACTGCTTCCACCACTTGAACTCCCCCCGCTACTGCCTCCTCCACCGTTACTTCCGCCGCTGGAAGAGCCGCCGCCACTACTCCCGCCACCAGAGCTGGCCCCTGATTTATCTCCACTACTTCCGCTATTCCCGCCGGAATTGCCTTTATCGCTATTGCCGGTGCTGCCTTTATTACCCTTGGATTTATCCCCGTTTTCTCCTTTGCTTTTCCCTTCTGAACTATCTGCTTCCCCGGGGTTGCTCTTACCGTTTTCTACGGCTTCTTTGCCTTTATTACCCGAAACCGTCTCCGTCTCCTTCTCGTTATTTCTTTTGCCTTTATTGCCCTGGTCTTCCTTCGTCTTTGTGACTTTATCAAATTCATTACTTAATTTTACGTCCTTCAGGTCATTCCTCAAGATTTTTGCCATCTCGTTTGCCTGTTTTTTGTTGTATTTGTCCTCCATTTCAAGCTTCTTCAGGGCAAAAGCGTAGTTTTCAGGAGTGATTGTTCCTGCGTTTAGTTTTTTACCCAGAGCCTCGCGAGTTGCCTGTACGCTTAAGACCTCATCATTTAAGCGCTTGGCTTCCTTTACCACAAATTCAGCATTATCGCTTTTTTTTTCTACCATGTACCTGAACATCCTGACATTAACATCAGCCACATGGTTATTGAGGGCATCATCGATGACACTGAAGATGCCACCTTCCACATTCCTGCTTTTTTCATCGGTGTTCTGGTGATTGGTCCCGTCTTTGCATAATTTATTGTTCAATAAACACAACATTGATGCAGGTTCCTGAAACAAAAAATCAGTATCAGATGCATAAGCAGGTTCCACTATTGCAGTCAATAACAATGTTGTGCACAACAGCAATAATGTCTTATTTTTCATTTGTTCACAACTTCATATTTTACTTCATATATACAGTTTGAGTTTTTGGATTTTTCAATTTTTATAATTATCATATTGTTGAGTTTTAGATAATATCAGAATGATGGAAACCCCATCATATTGTTTTCCCTTACAATCCTTACATTGGCATCTTCAATCTCGTATTCAAGATATGGCCTGGATTTTGGAGACCCCACACCCATTCCCTGAAAATCATCGCTGCATTCGGGTTCCAAAGAAATGGTTTCCTGTGTCTCATTTTTCCAATCTAATTTAAGTATCCCGAAATACTGGCTGAATATTACATACCCTGCTATACCGCCTATAGTTATGACCGCGTTGAACAGCTTGTTTTTTATCAGGTCAAGGGTTTCAGGTGAATACGACCATGCAGTGAAATTATAAACTAAAACATGCTCGTACAATTTTGCCATGTTATTCCAGGTTTTAACAGCTTCAATGGTTTCCTTCTCCCCGCACAGGTCCATTATGGTAGAAAGCGACCCAAATACAATTGTACTTGGTGGTAATTCCTTCAACAGGTTTATTATTGTATTACTGATATCTTCGATATTATAAGGATTTGAAATCACATATTTTTCTTTTGACGGGTTTCCAATCAATGGATTATAGCCATCAACAAAAAATAAACGGTCTTTATCTTGTTCATAAGACGGGTTAATATCCCTGATATTGTTCCTAATATCATCAGGACTCACGCTTGATACCACAAAAACGCCAGTACCACCGTTTTTAAGAGTATTATAAATCGTTTGTAACCCGAAAATCTCACCATCCACTCCTGGCTGGATATAATAAGCAAGACTTTTTCCTTCAGGTATGCCTCCAACTAATAATTCATCCATTTTAGATATGCCAGTTTCAATCATAGTTTTCCCCCGGCACTCTTGCCATCGTTTTTAGCGTAGCTAATTCTATTTCATATTCAAGTTTTGATTTAGCCACCTTAGTTTCATACTCAGGATTGTGGTTTTTCATAGATGCCACCATAAGCTCTTATGCTCGCTTTTTGATATATAAACATCGACAGTTTTTTGAGTTTCTAAACTTTATGGTAGTTTTTTATGGTTTATTATTCTCTGCAAGTACGTTTTTTTAAAATCAGAGCTTTGGTGATCAAGATAATCCAATTTACAATAATTTAACTAGATATAACCGGTTTGGTCAGTATCTGGCTATGGTGATAAAGCCGGTATGACCTACCCTTGCAGTCGAGGGCCGTGTCCCGCGTTCAGAAAAGGAAATATCACGTTCTATGGTCTCAATCGTCCGGACTTCTGTGTAATTTGTTTTCTCAATGGCTTCCCTGATTTCCTTTGTATGCTCAAAAAAAGGTGAATATACGGCAAGAAAACCGCCGGGATAAAGGATTTGCGGAACAAACGGGACAACCTGCGATGCGGCGCTGGTATCAAGGGTTACAACGTCGAATTTCTCATCCGTTTTCTGGATTTCCTCTGCAATATCGCCGAGGCGCAGTTCAATATTGGATAGACCTGCCTGGGTAATGTTTTTCCGCGCCAGTTCAAGGAATTCCTCCCTTATTTCGTATGACACAACTTTTTTTGCAATCCCGCCAAGATAAATCGCCAGAATCCCCGAACCCGTGCCTGCATCCAGCACGTAATCAGGGGAGCATAAGCCTGTATTTGAAATAATCACCCCGATATCTTTCGGCATCATGGGTGCGCCGCTTCTTTTTGCATGGATAAAAAAATCAGGGGCTCTGGGTTTCTGGATAATGAACTCAACACCCAGGTGCGAGCTTATCGTATCGCCAAATGTTTTTGTTTTAAGCCCATCCAGTTTTATTATGCCGAGGTCGGTATGAAGTTCGCCCTCTCGCATGACAAAATATTCTTTTATCTTTCCTTTGTGGAAAGTCTTTAAAATTACCGGTGTGTCCATTATTTCTCAGCAGGGGTAATATAGGACTTAATAGATATAGAATACGTGGTTGGCATGGTTAATAACACGGATAAGAAATATTCATTGAAAACCCTGGGGCTTCTTACAGGCAATAAGGAAGTGGATATTGAAGACGTCCCGGTGAGTGTTCTCGCCATTGCCGAGGTGGTGGATGACCCTGATAAATTGCCCTATCTTATAGAGAGTATCAAGTCATTGAAAATCGATGACATGGAGAAGTTCAGGTTCGTGCTGCTGCGGGTTCAGATTGAGTCCCATCTCCACATGAATGAAGACCTGGAGATTTACATGAAGCGTCTTTATGTGGCGCAGGTGATTGAAAAATTGCTTTATGGGGAGTTGCTTCTGGAGGAGGGGGAAAATGAAGATGAGGAGGACGAGGATGATTAACAAGACAAAAAAATTATAAAAAATCTTCTAAACTTTTGATAAAACAAGTTATATAAGCTAAAAGTATGTTAACGTAGTTAATTATGTGTGGAATTTATGGTTATGTTGGCACAGAATTGGCATTCCCAATTATCCTCAACGGTTTAAAAAAACTGGAATATAGAGGTCATGATTCTTGGGGCATAACTACACTTGATGATGATTTCCATACAATAAAAAGGGTGGGGTATGTTGATGAAATTGCCTTAGGAACGCATCCCGGAAATGTCGGCATTGGGCATGTGAGATGGGCAACCCGCGGCAAAATCAATGAAAGAAATGCACACCCGCATTTTGATTGTAAGAATGAAATTGCTATAGTTCATAATGGCGTAATCTTCAATGAGGCGCTTCTTAGAAGTGAATTAAGAAAAAGAAAGCATCATTCAATAATATCAGACACAGATACCGAACTATTCGCTCATTTGCTTGAAGAAAACACTAATCGAAATAAAGATTTTATTGAAGATATATATACTACTCTAAAGAGTGTAGACGCTCAGTATGCTTTTTTAATATTGAGGAAGAGCGACAAGAAAATATATGCCGTCAGAAACAAATCCCCTGTACGGATCGGAATTAGCACTGGCGGCTATCATGTTTCTTCTGATATTGTTTCTTTCGTTGGGAAGGTGAATGAATATATGGATTTAGAAGATGGAGATATTGCAGAAATCGGAATACAAGGAATCAAAATATACGATTCTGATATGAATTTGACTAATAGACACTTAAAACCATTGAATATAACTCCAGAAATTATAGGTAAGGGCGATTATCCTTATTTTTACCTTAAAGAGACTGAAGAAATTAAATCTGTTATTGAGAGAATCATTGAAAAATATGTTAAAGGTAATATTGTAAATCTTGGCATTGATTTAAATATATTTAAAGGAGCTAAAAGGATAATTTTGACGGGTGCGGGTTCTTCCTATTTTGCATCGATGGTTGGAGAATATTACATGCGCCAACTTTTAGAAACTGTAAGTGTGGAATCCGTTCTGTCGTCAGAACTAGAATTAAAATATGCCGATATTAATTTTCCTCAAAAAACTATCCTGATTTCATTAACTCAATCAGGAGAGACAAAGGACACAAACGATGCGATAGAATTTGCTAAACAAAAAGGTATTACTATCGTTTCTTTGATAAATAAACAGCATTCTGAAACCGAAAAACTTTCTGATTGTGTGATAAAATTACTGACAAAATTGGAAAGTAGCATTGTAGCTACCAAGACCTTTGCCGCAGAGCTTTTAGTATTGCTGCTTCTTTCAATCTCACTGTCTGAAAATAAAAAGAAGCATGAGATTTTAGATGAGATAAAAAAACTTCCTGATAATCTCAGTACAGTAATTGAAGAAAAGGAAATAATACGCATAGCAGAGAAATATTATCAAGAAGGCGCAATCTATCCATTAAGCAGGGGAATTATGGTTCCAGTTGCATTGGAGGCAGGAAGAAAAATTGAAGAAGTTTTATATGCCCAATCCATTGGAACCTCGATGGGAAGTTCTGCCGAATTAAAACATGGACCTTTGACTATGGTAAAAGACAAGGTTATGCTATTCTTAGTACCGCCTGCCAGCGGTCACAATAAAATTATTGCGAATATCGATCAAGTCAAAGCCAGAGATGCAAAGATAATAGTAGTTGCAACCAAGGGGGATGAGATAATTGAAAATCTTGCAAAAGAAAATTATATTGATGATGTAATCTGGATACCTGAAACCCAAGAACTATTGACGCCTATTTTGTATATAGTACCTTTATATTTACTCGTATATTATCTGGCTATTAAGAAGAAAGAATCGGGAATTGGGTATCAAATAAATCCAGACAGACCAAGATATTTGGCTAAATCGATAACAGTAGATTGATGTATGGTAAAAGAAAAAAAAGATTTATTTGTGCAATTGTTGCCATTTCCATCAACGTTCACAGATAAACAATTTGATGAATATCGAAAATCTTTTAGAGAAAAGTTAGGAAAAGATGGCCAAGTTGAGTTAGGAAAAGATGGCCAAGTTGAGTTTTCATTAAATGAGGACGGATTTGGAATTACCTTAAATACAATTATCATATCAAATGAAAGTTTTACTCCTCCTAATGACTATTTTAAATCGGTTACTTTAAAAAAAGATGATGAAAAAAAAGATATTGATTGTTTAGATAAAGAGCTTTTTGTAAAGTCACAATTTTATAGAAAAATATATTATAGTAATAAGCCAATAATGCAACTGCCAAAAATACAATTTTCTGGAAAGAGTGGATTTTATATATATATAAATATATCAAACTCGATCGAGCCAGAATTAAATAATTTGTTTATACACACTTTTACACTAACGACATTCAACCCTGAAAAAGAACCGTCCAAAGATAACTATGTTAAGCTTTCAAACAAAGATGTGATTACTCTCTCAAATTGGTGCGCAAAGACCTTTGATAAAGAAAAGGTCAGTAAAGAATCATTTTGGAAAAACATATTCGATGATTTAGCACAAACTACAGAGGATGATGTGGATACTAAAAGCGTGGACGATACCTTTAGGTCAATTCAATTTTGGGGTAATAATAAAAAGTACAAAGAATTACATGATGCGAGAAACATAATTAAAAATGATATTGACCATGAAGATTTAACTAGCATGTATTACTTTTATTCTATCCTAACACATGAATTCAAGTTAGGGCTTTTAAGAAGACATTTAAAAAATATAATCGAAGTTATGGGTTATTGTCAATCGATATCTGATGCTTATTTCGATGTTTTTTATGGAAATGTCTGTTTGGAAGTCACAATTATGCCTAAAAACGAGAGATTTAAACAAATAGGCCATGACTCGGAAGAATTTAGAATTTGGGAGATATTAGCATTACAGAAATACATAGCAAAAAAAATGCAGTTTAAGCCAGAGTCATTTAACAGCTTAGATAATTTTTTTGATTTTAGTATATTTACAAAAAAATTAGAAAAAGGGAGTAGCTGGATTGAGTATGCAAATTATTTACAAAAAGATACTGGAATACAATTTTATTTTAACAGGCTTCGGAAACAATTTGAAAGGGAAGAAAGAGAAAGAGGAAGTAAATTACAAAAATTAAATATTTTAATAATAGTATCTATATTTATATCCATGGTAACTTTTTTCCTATCACCATTATATAGCAAATCAATAATAGGAGTTAATTCGACGAACGACTTGTATAGTAATATTATCTACACAAGTTATAATCCTGAATTTAAGGTGATATCATTAGCAATTTTGATTACAGCTCCATTTTATCTATATATATCCTCTCCTAAAACCTCTAAATCAAAAGGGATTTTAAAAGAAATTTTGAGAATTTTAAAGGAAAATCTAGTATTTTGTTTAATATTATTTATCTGGTTAGGTCTAATTTTTATTTATAGTTATAAATTTTTTATTAATATTTATAAAATCTGGCTATGACCCTTTTAAAATTATGTAAAACATCGGTAAGTAAAGCACTACAGTATATAAAAGAGCATGAATTTCAGCCTACAGCTATATATTACAAACAAAATGATAATCTTGTTTCTGATTGCGATATAAAATTGCAGAACTTAATTTTAGAGACATTACTCCAAGAATCGCCAGAAGAATTTATGCTTTACTCTGAAGAATTAGAGAAACCAAAGATTTTTCCAAATCCAAAATATAAAGTTATTTTAGATCCTCTGGATCAAACCTCATCTTTTATTTACGGAAATTTAGAATTTACCTCTACCTCAATATTAATATTGGATATGGAAAATAATCCAATAGGCGCTGTCGTAGGAGATATAAATGATCAAAAAATATATTATGCTAATAAGAATGGCGCTTGGTATAATCGTAAAAAAATAAGACCGTCAGAGAAAACAGATTTATTAGAAGCAAAAATTGCAGTTTATGCAGAAAAATATTCCCGAAAATATCTATATAACAAAATTATTTTTCCTTTGATGGAGCGCGGCGCGCGGGTGGTAAACAACGGAGGCTCTTTATTTGCCTGCCGTGTAGCTGATGGTAGATTTCATGCTGCTTTAGAGCCTAAACCTGTAGGCTTGTATGAGTTTGCTGGCGCGTATATTGCAGAAATGGCAGGATGTATAGTCACAGATATAGAAGGAAACAAAATTGATTATAATCCAGAGCAGAAAAGTACGTATATTGTAGCCTCTAATCTCGATGTACACAAACAAGTTTTAGGAATCTTTGAAAAACAGAGATACTATTAATACTACTATCATGAATACAATCCAAATACCAAAATAATTAAAATCAACATAACTATAAAATGCTAATATTGCTATCAAGAGTGCAATCCATATTCCTATTATAAACCCAGGAATGATAACTTTAAACCAGTTACTTGAAGAAAAACTCGCTAAGCCTAAGGTTCTAACAGATTTAAATCGGCTTTTAGATGCATGTGACTCTTTGGGTTTCATTAGTTCTAATACATCTTGTGTTGTTCGTATTTCAAAATGATGACTTTCCTTGATTATTTTTTCAAGTTTTTCAAGTCTCGATTCGTATATTTCTTGATGTTTTAGAATCCTTCGATACTGTGCTCCATAGCCTACAGAAATTAAAATTCCAATAAATCCCATTATAAAACTAAACCCAATTTTTAATATTTTGTCTGTTATATAATTTGTCGAAATAATTGTTATGACAACAGACATCATAGTTATGGTTGCGATGATGCTGTTTTTTAGCGAATCTGTTTTCATTTTATCTTCATGAAAATAGTGCTGGGTCGCAAGCTCATATTCTTTAAGAGCAATATCTAAATCTTTATCATCTTTTATATCGGCCACGGTTATTTAATATTGATTCATGATATATAATATCATTCATTTTTTCAGAAACAAAAGCTCATATCTTATATACAATAAATAACATCCAGAAGCCCGTATGGTCACATACGCCGACAGGATAAACTCACTACCCCCTTATTTATTCGCAGCCATCGACAAGGCAAGAGCCGAGTCTATCAAGAAAGGCGTGGACGTCATCAACCTGAGCATAGGCGACCCTGATTTACCTACGCCACCACATATCGTGGAAGCCATGAAAAAATCCCTTGATAATCCTGCCCGCCACCGTTATCCGTCGTATGAGGGAATGCTCTCCTTTAGAAAAGCGGCAGCTCAATGGTACAAAAAGACAATGAACGTTGACCTTGACCCTGAAAACGAGGTTCTCACGCTCATAGGTTCAAAAGAGGGAATAGCCCATATCCCGCTTGCATTCCTGAACCCCGGTGATACTTCACTTGTTCCTTCCCCCGGATATCCTGTTTACAATATCGGCTCAATCCTCGCTGACGGCAAACCCTATATGATGCCTCTCCTTGCAGAGAATGATTTTCTGCCCGACCTTGACGCAATTCCCGCTCATATCGCGAAAATAGCAAAGCTCATGTTTATAAATTATCCCAATAATCCCACTTCAGCTATAGCTTCAATAAAATTTTTCGAAGAAGTTGTGGATTTTGCGAACGAGAATGGAATCATAGTGATTCACGATAATGCATACTCGGAAATGACCTTCGATGGTTACAAAGCGCCCAGTTTCCTCAACGTCAGCGGGGCAAAGGACGTGGGCATTGAAGTGCATTCCCTCTCAAAAACATATAACATGACCGGCTGGAGGCTCGGTTTTGCGGTCGGGAACAGCGATATACTTGCAGGACTCGGGAAGGTGAAATCAAACGTGGATTCAGGCGCATTCGAAGCAGTTCAGGAAGCGGGCATTGCTGCACTTTTGGGCCCGCAGGATTGCGTCCGCGAAACGAATCTGGTATACAGGGAAAGGCGGGATGCGCTTCTTGCCGGCCTGAAGAGCCTTGGGCTTCCCGTAAAGCCGCCCAAAGCCACGTTCTATGTCTGGGCGCATGTAAACGGCAGCTCTTCGGAATTTGCGAAGATGCTTCTTGAAAAGGCAGGGATTGTTGCCACGCCGGGCGTGGGTTTTGGTGAATCCGGCGAAGGGTATGTCAGGTTTGCCCTGACGCAGTCGGTAGACAGAATAAATGAAGCGGTTGAAAGAATGCGTAAACTGGATATTTGAATGGGAAAAGTGAAAATTGAATGACTTTTGATACATAAAAGGCAAAATCTATCTATAATCAGTATAAGTTGAGAAGTATTATGCGTTTAAATAGAAACACTTTTCAAGTATTTCTTTCATGGATGTGAGTAATGGAAATAGAGCAACTTCTAGCCGAGCGCGCAAGAATGGTGGATTCAGAACTGCCAAACCTGCTCACGGAAATAAAACCGCCTGAGCTTGCAGCCGCTGTCGCCTATGCAATAGCTTCAAAAGGAAAACGTATCAGGCCTGCCCTTGTCACACTGGCGTGCGAGGCTGTGGGCGGTACTGCAAAAGATGCGTGTTTTGCAGCCGCTTCTATTGAATTAATACACTCATCATCTCTCGTGCTTGACGATGTAATAGACAAATCCGAGAAAAGGCGTGGACAGTTCACGATTCATACGCTGTGGGGCAACGACATGGCTCTCCTCACGGTGCAAATCCTTGCCGCCCTTTCACTTAAAATCGCAGCGCGCGACCCGAGACTCATCCATGCCATCGCTGATTCATTGTTCTGCATGGGCGAAGGTGAAGCCATGGAACTTGTTGATTTTGCCAAAGATAAAAAGAGTTATCTTGAGCTTGCTTTCAGGAAAACAGGTTCGCTTTTCAGTTCAGCAGCCGAGGTGGGAGCCCTCGTAGGCGGGGGAGATGAAAAACAGATTCATGACCTTACAGAGTTCGGGAACCATATCGGTCTTGCCTTCCAGATACGCGATGACATCCTTGACTGCATTTCAAAAGAGGAAGACATTGGCAAACCTGTGAAAAAAGACCTTTTCATGGGAAGACCATCCATTGTACTGCTTGATGCCATTAATTCAGGCATTTCAATTGATATGATGATGAAATGCAATAACGGAGAGCTTATGCATCTTGTCGCGAACTCCATTGAATATGCGCAAAAAACCGCAAGAGAAGAAATCGAGCTTGCAAAAAACCATATTGATAACCTCGATGAAACCTTTGCAAAAACAAAACTCAAAGAACTGGGTGAGTATATAATAAACCGAAGCAAGTAGTAAGACCCATGGAAAAGGATAATTCAGGTTCTTTTTTCAATTACCTCCCGCAAGGATGCCGTTTATGCTGCACAGGGGCAAAGATGGTACTTTTTGTTACAGGACTGTGTGGCAGGAATTGCTTTTACTGTCCGGTTTCAAATGAAAGGCGGGGAAAGGACATAATATTTGCAAATGAAAGGCGCGTGGAAAAAGATGACGACCTGATAGAAGAGGCTGTTTCAATGGACGCTCTCGGAACAGGCATAACAGGCGGCGAGCCGCTTTTGCGCCTGAAGCGTGTTATTCATTACATAAAACTCCTGAAAAACAGGTTTGGCAGTGCCCACCATATCCATTTATACACGGCGCATGCCCCCACCAAAGAAACGCTTGAATCGCTGCGGAAAGCCGGCCTTGACGAGATAAGGTTCCATCCGCCGCTTGATGTGTGGAAAAACATCAACCACACTTATTACAGGGATTCCAACCTTACTGCTCACAGACTCGGTCTTTCTACAGGAATCGAAATTCCATCTATCCAGTCCGATTTTAGCGGAATCTTATCTTTACTTCTGGAAGTTGACGGTTTTCTTAACCTGAACGAGCTTGAATTTTCAGAAACAAATGCCAGCGAGCTAAAAAAGCGTGGGTTTGCGCCTGTTGATGATGAATCATCCGCTGTTCTTGGAAGCAAAGAGGTGGCCGAATCAATAACTTACAGCAAGCTTCGTTTTTGTTCATCAAGATTCAAGGATGCTGTGCAGTTGCGGGAAAGATTCAAACGCATTGCGAAAAAATCTGCCAGGTATTTTGATGAAATAACAGATGACGGGACTCTTGTTTACGGCGTTATCACGGGAAAATGCGTTGATACTCTCAAAGAAGCCGGTGTCACGGAAGATATGTATTCTGTCCTGGATGGTTCCATCGAAACCGCCTGGTGGATTGCTGAGGAACTGGCGGATGAGCTGAAAAAAACAGGATGCAGCGTTTCAATAATTGAACGATATCCCATGAAAAACGGGATGATAGTTGAAAAGACGCCTCTTTAAAAAATGGAAAGGTATAAACTCTTAAAATCAAATAATGGAAACTGGTGGTCGAACTGAGCATCGAAGGAAATGAGAAAATCAAAACGCGCCTGACAAAATACCTGATGCGCGATGAGACTGGCATTCGAAAGTCGGTCCTGAATTTATTTCTCACCAATAAGCCTTATACCACCCAGGATGTCTTTGAGCATCTTAAAAAAGACGGTTTTGATGTCAATTACAGGGGGGTTTCAGCCATGGTGGGTCTCATGAACACAAGGCTTGGCATCCTGAGGATAGATGTGAAAGGCGACCATAATGTCTATTCGCTCAAGGATGAGTATAAGAATAGTTTAAAAATGACTATGGACAATTATTAGGAAAATCTTGATTCCAGGAGCCTGCCGAATTATGAAACCGTGTTATGTTTAGGCAGCAGAACCATCATCATCACCGAAGCCACAAGCGCGGCTGCGCTCCCGAAAAGGAAAGGGGCGCTGGCACCTATATAATCCCATAAGAACCCTGCTATTATGCTTGAAGCAAGAGCAAGAAGCCCGGTTGCAGTATAATATAAACCTATTGCAGTCCCCCGTTTATCCTGCGGCACCATATCAACAACGAACGCCTTGCTTACACCTTCTGTCATTGCCATATAAAAACCATATACTGCAAAGAGTATCCATATCTGGTATCCTTCGTTTGCCAGCGCAAAACCCAGATAAACAAGGGAAAATATCAGGAATCCTCCGACCATGACATTGCGGCGCCCGATCTTATCCGAAAGCATCCCGGCAGGCATGGCCGAAAAGGAATAGGTGATATTGTAGACAACATAGGTCAATACCACTATTGCAATAACAGCTATCGAACCAAAGGTCGAGGTGATTATTGAGGGAATGCCTGAAATCTCAAAGATATTCTGGGCCCGCAGTATAAGGAAAGCATTGCTTGAATTGCCAAGCGCAAAAACTAAGGTGATCAGGAGAAAGATCTTGAATTCGCGGCTAAAATCCGAGAGTTTGAACTTCAAACTATCCTTTTTTTCACCTTTTTTCTCGGAAACAAAGAAGAACAAAAGAATTACACTTATCAAAGCAGGTATAAAAGCGATGAGGAAAATGAGCTGGAATCTCTCGTTAAGTAAATATAAGAACAGCAGCGCTATTAGTGGCCCTATGACTGCACCCATCGTATCAAGACTCTGGTGAAAGCCAAATGCTTTCCCGCGATATTTTGCTTCTGTTGAATCCGCGATAAGAGCATCCCTTGCAGATGAGCGAAGTCCTTTCCCGAACCTGTCAAGGAAACGGGCTGCAAGAACAAAATGCCATGTGGCTGCAAATGCTAGGAGGGGTTTTGAGATGGTTGAAAGGCTGTATCCGAAAATAACATAAGGTTTCCTTTTTCCTGATTTATCTGACATCCATCCTGAAATTACTTTCATGATGCTTGCCGTGCTTTCAGCAATGCCTTCAATTAATCCGACTATTGTCATTGGCGCCCCAAGGACTGTTTTGAGGAACATGGGGATAATTGGATACAGCATCTCGCTGCTGATGTCGGTAAAAAAGCTGACAAGTCCGAGTACGAATACGTTTTTCTTTATGCCTTTGATTATGTCTTTTTCCATGCGCTCACCTTAATTGCATCCCTTTTTTAAATAATGTTGTGTACAAAAAGATGTATAGTATCTCATACCTCACTGAAAGAGAGACCTGAAGTCATAGATTAGGTACTGATAGGACTTATTGCTGCGATATTACTTGTAAGGAGGCGCTGAAATGCGCTCTCCACTTTTTTTATTTTTGTTTATTACAATTCTCAAAGATATCTATTAGATTTAGCCGCAATTATTATATCTTTCATCTTACTTATAGATGAATTGAAGATGAATGTAAATGTTCAAGTACACCGACCATGCAAGAAAAAGGATGAACTCCAGAGGAATAAGCGAAAATGAAGTACAGGCAGCGGTCGAGAAAGGCGAACTGGAATTTACAAGAACAGACGAAAAAGGCAGAGGAAAAGAATATACCCATTCCATAGAACTCAAGGAAAATTATCCAAGGAAAATCATGGTCGGTTGGACTTATGATAAAGAAGACATTCTCATACTTACCGTATATGAAATAAAAAGAAAATGGAGGCAAGAATGACAATAATCTGCGGCAAATGCAATCAGGAGATGCAGGAAGTAGAATTAAAAGAGTATGAATTCGAGGATGGCATAGTCCTGGAAAATGTCAAAGCAATGCGGTGTCCGATAGGTCATGTTACTTTTACCGAGGAACAGGCAGATATCTTAGAGAAGCGGACAGAGGACATTAAAACACATGCCTTCCGATTCATAAGGTCAATAAGCAAAAGCGCCAGGTCTCTGGTTATCCGGATTCCGGCCGACCTTGCGAAACATTTAGAGATTGATGAGAAAAGCAAAGTAGAAATGATTCCTTTAGGTAAGAAAAGATTCCTGGTCGAGATAAAGTAACCTCTTAGTCTCACACTAACCATCAGCTCACTTCATGGTACTCGCCCAGCGACTTAATCGTAATCTCTCCGTTCTTCATAGCTTCAATCGCATCAGCAGCCGCAAGCGCAGCCTGTATCGTGGTAATATAAGGCACACTGAAATCAACGGCGGCCCGCCTTATCTGGAATCCATCCTTTACCGTCTGTTTACTTATCGGTGTATTAATAATAAGGTCAACCTTCTTTTTATGGATTAAATCCACGATATTGGGCGTACCTTCGCTAACTTTGTTTATGACATCAATCTTAATCCCGTTCTTTTCCAGGAACTTGACCGTACCCCTTGTACCAAGGAGGTGCAAGCCTGCATCCTGCATTTTTTTCGCAACCCCTATAATAAGCGGTTTATCTTCATCGCGTATTGACATGAACACGGTACCGGAAAGCGGTAAAATATTGTCAGCAGCCCATTCAGCCTTGAAAAACGCCCTCCCGAAATCGTAATCTATCCCCATAACCTCACCCGTGCTCTTCATCTCAGGACTTAGAATCGGGTCGGCGCCGGGGAGTTTATCAAAGGGCAGCAGCACTTCCTTCACTGAGACATGTTTCACAGCTGGGTCGCCTTTAAAGCCAAGCTCCTTCAGCGTATGCCCTGCCATAACCTTTGCCGCTATTTTTGCAAGCGGAAGCCCCACAGCTTTACTCACGAAAGGTATGGTGCGGCTTGACCTGGGGTTTGCTTCAAGCACATAGACAACTCCATTCTTGGTTGCCATCTGTATGTTGACTATCCCGACAACATGAAGGGCAAGAGCTATCTTTTTCACATAATCGCGAACAGTAGCGATAATCTCCGGCTTCAGGGACTGCGGCGGTATAACGCATGCCGAATCCCCTGAATGAATGCCGGCTTCTTCTATGTGCTCCATAATTGCGCCGATGAGCACCTCTTTCCCGTCGCATATCGCATCCACATCAATCTCCACTGCATTATCAAGGAAATCATCGATGAGCACAGGATGCTCGTTTGAGACTTTCACAGCCTCTTTGAGGTATCGCTCAAGGTCGCGCTCGTCGTACACGATTTCCATTGCTCTCCCACCCAGCACGTATGATGGGCGCACCAGCACAGGATACCCGATTCTTTTTGCTTCGTTGAAAGCCTCGCTGTAATTGGTGGCGCATCCCGCCTCGGGCTGGAGGATCCCCAGCTTTTTCATCATGGCGTTAAAGCGTCCCCTGTCCTCTGCAATATCCATGTCGTCAGGAGTTGTTCCGAGTATGACGGTATTCAGGTCTGTCCTTCGGTCAAGTTCTTTTTTAAGTGGAATCGCCATGTTCACGGACGTTTGCCCCCCGAACTGCACCATCACGCCGTAAGGTCGCTCCCTGTCAATCACGTTCATAACATCTTCAAGCGTCAGGGGCTCAAAGAAGAGTTTATCAGAGGTATCATAGTCAGTCGAGACTGTTTCAGGATTGTTGTTAATTATATGCGTCTCTATCCCCTCATCGCGCAAAGCCGTAACCGCATGCACAGTGCAGTAATCAAACTCGATGCCCTGCCCGATACGGATAGGACCTGAGCCTATAATGAGCACTTTCTTCTTGTTGGAAGGCGCTGCCTCACACTGGTCTTCGTATGTGGAATAATAATACGGCGTTGCGGCGGCGAATTCGGCTGCGCAGGTATCCACCATCTTATAGGTGGGGATGATGCCATGTTCCTTTCGCAGGTCGTTTATCTCTTCACGCGTCCTGCCGCAAAGGAATGCTATTTTCTCATCGCTTAAACCCATGCGTTTGGCCTTTCGCAGGTTATCAGCCGACAGCTCTTCTTTTATCGTATCCTCGATATCTATGATATTCTTTATTTTCCGGATGAAGAAAGGGTCGATATTGGTATGCCTTGAAATTTCATCAATTTGCATGCCGTTTCGCAACGCCTGGTATATAACAAACAAGCGCTCATGCGTTGGGTGGCGCAGGATGTCCAGAATCTCATCCCTGCTCCACTCCTTGAATCCGAAGTACATATCCACTTCAAGCGAGCGCACCGCTTTCTGCAGCGCCTCTTCTATTGTCCTGCCTATAGCCATCACTTCGCCTGTGCTCTTCATTGCGGTGGTAAGGTGCTTGTCTGCGGTCACGAATTTATCAAAGGGCCAGCGCGGGATTTTGACAACTGTATAATCGATGGTGGGTTCGAAAGAGGCGGGAGTTTTCTTGGTGATGTCGTTCGTTATCTCATCCAGCGTCATTCCGATTGCGATTTTTGCAGTGACTCTTGCTATAGGATAACCAGTGGCTTTTGACGCCAGCGCAGAAGAACGCGAAACGCGCGGATTGACCTCGACAATCCTGACCTCGTCATCGCGAACGGCGAACTGGATATTGCAGCCGCCTTCGATTCCCAGCGCCCTTATTATCTTTATCGAAGCGCTCCGCAGCTTCTGGTGGTCGGCATCCGACAACGTCTGCGAGGGCGTTACCACTATGGACTCGCCTGTATGGATGCCCATGGGGTCAAGGTTTTCCATATTGCATATCACGATGCATGTATCGTTCTTGTCCCGCATTACCTCATATTCGAACTCTTTCCAGCCGATGATGCTTTCCTCTATGAGAACCTGGTGAATCCGTGAGCGCTCAAGCCCACGCTCTGTGATTTCAAGGAGTTGCTCCCGTGTATAGGCGATGCCGCCGCCTGCGCCTCCAAGGGTGTATGCGGGGCGGATGATAAGCGGAAGCCCGAGTTCTTCAATTAGCGCCCCAGCTTCCTCAAGTGTGTTCACTGCTTTTGAGCGCGGGACTTTTTCCCCGAGGCTTATCATTTTTTTCTTGAAGAGGTCGCGGTCTTCTGAATCCTTGATTGCCTGAAGCGGTGTGCCAAGAAGCTCGACATTGAATTTATCGAATACTCCCATCTCAGCAAGTTCGCTTGTAATATTAAGCCCAGTCTGCCCGCCAAGCCCGGCAATAATGCCGTCGGGGCGCTCTTTTTCTATGATTTTTGCAACGATTTCGGGTTCAAGCGGCTCGATATAGATGGCATCAGCCATGTCTGTATCCGTCATTATGGTGGCGGGGTTGCTGTTGACCAGCACGACCTTGATGCCCTCTTCGCGAAGAGAGCGGCATGCCTGGCTGCCTGAGAAATCGAATTCTGCCGCCTGTCCTATCATGATTGGACCTGAGCCTATGAGCAGTACTTTCTTGATGTCGGGTCTTTTGGGCATATTTTTAGGCTAAGATGGGCATGGGGTGTTATAAATTCTATCCATTATTGCATTGAACAGCGTAATCTCCTATTATCTATCCAGAAGTGGTGTGGTTGAAGGGTCAAACTGAAGGAGCGCAGAGTTGGCAAACAGTGTTCATGTTTTTATATTCTCCGTTGTTTGCCAATTTTGGATAACGTTCAAGGCTTTGCGAAGTGCGAAACATTTGGACGAACGAAGTGAGCTGTAAAGCCTGTGTTAAGTGAAGTTGCCCGAAGTCCAGCAGTAAAATTTCATTTTTTACCCATCCCTATAAGCCAATATTTTATCGAACTGACTTTCACATCTTTTAAGCCATACTTAGTAAAAAAAGCTTTTAATTCATCAACACTATATGGCCCATGCGCATCCGCGCTAACGACTTCCATCTTACCGAGCCACGAATTACTTAATAAGTCGGTAATAATTACCCGCCCATTTGGTTTTAATACTCTAATCATCTCCATTAAAACGGTCTCCGGACTTGAAAATTCATGAAGAGCAAAGTTAGAAACAACCAAATCTACAGATTCATCCTTAAGTCCAGAAGAAGATGCTCCTCTCTTCAATATTTGGATTTTATCCTTAATACCTTCTTTTTCAGCCTTTCGTTCAAGACGATTGAGCATCTCTTCTGACAGGTCAAGACAAATTACTTTTCCAGTGCTTAACATTTTTGCTATTGCTAGACTGAAATAACCAGAACCAGCCCCAACATCCAATATAACTTCATTACTGTGTATACTATTAGAAACTTCGCTTAGGAAAGCAGTTCTAGGAAGACCCAAAAGCCGGACTTCAATTAGTGTTCGTAAAGGGCTGTTGCAAAACCATGCCATTATTTTTCCCTTCATACCTGTCCATTTACTTGTTGTCTGTTTTTCTGTCATGTTTGACTCCTCCTTATGATTTTTAACTTTAAATCTTTTTCAGGCAAAGGGCAATTTCACTTAACTCGTTCATATCCGCAATGCGTATATCATTCCATTTTGGGAGTATAGCATTGTGTATATCCTCACTTTGGATGTGTTGCTCAGCTTTTTCCATACGTTACACCTTTATTTCTTTAAATCCATAGTATCCAATGGACTTATAATCTCCCCCAGAGCCTTGGGGCTTACATGGATATATATAGGGAGAGGGATAGACAGGGATATGGTAGTTATGTCATAAGTATATCGACATAATATCATAATATATCATAAGGCGATACGAATGGCTAGACCGATTGAAATAGGATTAGTCCTTGAAGGGAAGGACGCAGAAGACTTCTGGGAGAATGAAAAGAATCCAAAAGTCACTGAAGAACAGATAAAGATGTTCAAAGAAGCCATGCATATCTATAAAACCAATTTTAAGCATTAATGGAAATTGAACAACTCCCACGGGACGAGCTTCAAATATTGGTTTTAAACAAAAGACATGGACTTACTTCTTTTGAATCTACGAATGATGATTTAAACGATTTCTTTAAAAACGATTCTTTAAAAGACCAGGAAGCCCAGATAAATAAAACATATATATGCTATTGGAAAAAGAGCATCGTAGGATATTTTTCAATTCTTGCCGATACCATTGAGGTTCAAGCAATAGGTGACCATGACGGAATTGAGGATTATCCTTATAAGAAATATCCAGGTATCAAAATCGCAAGGCTTGCGGTTGATAGAAAATTTGAAAGAAAAGGCATTGGGCGCTTCTTGGTACTTGCATCAATTGGATTAGCTTTATCGGTTTCTGAAATAATTGGTTGTCGGTATCTTACAGTTGATTCAAAACAAGAATCAATAGGTTTTTATGAAAAACTTGGTTTTAAAATTGTAGAAAGATATAGGCAAAGCGAATTTCCCAAACTGTATCTGAATATGTATCCGATAATTACAGGCATAAAACCTAAAGAATCTCTGGAAGGATTTGAAAATTAAATTTAATTTTAGATTTTCATATATCAGACAATTTTTGACAGGGTATCGTATCAGTCGCAGACTACACAGAACCCTTTTTTGCAGAAATACATAAATACCAAAGTTATCAATTTAAGGACAGAGGTAAAATAAGATGTTTTTAGTAGGCGAGGCATTAATCGGCGAGGAACCAGAACTTGCTCATATTGATCTGATTATTGGAGAAAAAACAGGCCCGGTAGGACAGGCATTTGCAAACGGTTTTACACAATTATCCATGGGGCACACCCCCCTTCTTTCGGTGATTAGGCCAAACCTGCTCACCAAACCTGCAACCCTTATTGTGCCAAAAGTAACGGTCAAGAACATGCCCCAGGCTGCCCAGATATTCGGCCCGGCGCAGACCGCTGTGGCAAGAGCGGTTGCCGACTCTGTGCAGGAGGGCGTCATACCCGAAGACCAGCTTGAAGACCTGACAATCATAGTCAGTGTGTTTATTCACCCCGCAGCCAAGGATTACAACAAGATATACCGCTATAATTACGGCGCCACAAAACTTGCGATAGAGCGGGCTATGCAGGGATTCCCGGACAAGAAGACACTCATGTACGAGAAGGACAGAACCATGCACCCCATAATGGGATTCAAGGTCGTGAGGTTATGGAACCCGCCATACCTTCAGGTTGCAATTGACATACCCGATATCGATGCAGTCAAGAACATACTAAAACAGATACCCCAGAGCGACCATCTTATCATAGAAGCCGGAACGCCGCTTATCAAAAGATATGGCGTTAATGTGGTACAATCCATAAGAGAGGCTCGCCCCAATGCGTTCGTGGTGGCTGACTTAAAGACGCTGGATACCGGGAACCTCGAAGCACGCATGGTTGCTGATGCAACGGCAGACGCCATTGTGATTTCAGGACTTGCGCCTGTTTCCACAATCGAGAACGCGATAAAGGAAGCCAAGAAGACTGGCATATACGCTGTAATCGACATGCTGAATGTGGATAAGCCGCTATCTGTCCTGAAGGCGCTCACTGTTAAGCCAGATGTCGTGGAACTTCACAGGGCGATAGATACTGAAGGCAAGGCAGAACATGCATGGGGAGACATACCAGCCATGAAGAAACTGTCAGAGAGGCTGCTCGTGGCTGTAGCAGGCGGCATCCGGGTTGAAACGGTCAAGGAAGCGCTGAAATCAGGCGCGGATATAATCGTGGTTGGACGCGCAATCACCAAAGCCAAGGACGTACGCTCCATGACAGAACAATTCCTGGAAGAACTCAAACAGACAGAGATTGACCAGTACAGGGTAATGACTGATTTCTAATCTGAAATCAGTTTTTATTCATAATTTGGAAACAATTTGGGTATAATCTTGGAAAAATACTATTATATGACAAAAGAAACATACGTTCTGTAGAGGATAAATAACAATTATCAAGATTCACTTCCTATCCTATCCACAAACCTATCAATGAAATCTTGTAATCCTCTACCCTTTTTTTAATATCTTCAACAAAGACGTCGTGAGTTATTTACAACAACCTTTACATATCTTTGCCAGTATTATGATGTTGAATGAAACATCATGCAGTCCTATCGGAAAAAGTAGAAAGATACGAGAGCCTGTTGCACAGGGCGCTTTTGGCTTTTGAGATTGCTCCGCAGGAAAACTCCCATTTGAGAAAAGTTGCAGAGGATTTTTCCAATATGGCAGGGTCTTATTATAAGGATGGCAAATATTTCATTGAGCAGGGTGACACGGTGAATGCCCTTGCCTGTTTCAGTTATGGGCATGCATGGCTGGATGCAGGTGTGAAACTTGGAGTTTTTAAAGTGAGTGATGAAAACCTGTTTACGATTTAAAAGAGGAATAATAAAATGTCGAATTATATTGTTACACTTGAAGCCGGATGGCTTGTGAAAAATGTAGAAAGCGTTGAAGATGCAATGAATATAGCGATTTCAGAGGTTGGAAAACTTTTGAATCCTGACCTGAACTTTGTGGACATCGAGGTAGGAACGACAAGCTGCCCGGCATGCGGTGAGGCCTTTGACAGCGTTTTCCTGGCGGCAGGTACCGCACTTGTGGGCATCTTGCTTGAAATGAAAGTATATGACGCGGAAAGCGAGGAGCATGCGGCAAGGATTGCAAAATCCACTATAGGCAAGGCATTAAAGAACACACCACTCAATGTTGTTGACGTTGAAGAGTTTGAAGGCGGAAAAGACAAGAAGGGAAGAAAGAGAGAAACAACAGAAGAAGAATGAAGCTGGCAGCGCTTATTTCCGGCGGCAAGGACTCGTCTTTTGCCATCTTTAAGGCATTGCAGGAGGGACATAGTGTCACTGACCTTATCACGATAAAGCCGGCAAACGAAGATTCATACATGTTCCATTCTGCAAATATCCATCTCACCGAGATGATTTCACTGGCAAGCGGAATTCCGCTAACAGTAGAGACATCAACAGGCGAGAAGGAAAAGGAACTCGATGACCTGAAAATTGCCCTGAGCCGGGTAAAGGTTGATGGCATTGCGGTAGGCGCTATCGAATCTGAATACCAGGCTTCCCGCGTGAGGCGCATCTGCGAGGAACTCGGGCTTAAGATGTATGCGCCGCTGTGGCATGAAGACCCAGAAAAGTTGCTTCGCGAGATGATAAAATACATGGATATCAGGATGGTCAAGGTCGCGGCTGCGGGCATGGATGAATCATGGCTCGGGCGGCGCTTTGATGAAAAGATGATAGAAGACCTGAAAGCGCTCAATAAAAAGTACAGGGTTCATATTGCCGGGGAAGGCGGCGAATACGAGACGCTGGTACTTGATGCGCCGTATTATATGAAAAGGATAAACCTGATTGAGACAAAGAATATCTGGATGGGAGACCACGGGGTCATGAAAGTCATAAAGGCTGAGCTTGCTGAAAAATAAATGGAAAATTCGGTAAAATTTTTATGAGAAACCCGGCTCATTTCTTGGGCCCAATCAGTTCATAAAGCAACCCCATTGCTTCCTTCTCCCGCGCCCCGCCGCATTTTTTGACGATGGAATTGTAATATTCGATTCGTTCAATGTACTCTTGTTCCCTGAACACAACATATCGCGTAGCGTGGATTGAAGCCTCGATGACCGCATTGAAACCGCGATTTACGGGCAGGAGCTTTCGGGTGTTTATTTTTCCTTTTATGGGAGACAACTCCACAACCGAAATATTCTCACCTTTTTTGCATTTGCACTCAAAAAGAATCCATCCCATAGCATCCTTCAAAACAGGAAAACCTTCCACGAATTCGAATCTCTCAGGTTCGACATCAGAAAGCGCCGACTGCACGAACAATACAGGTTCATCCACGATATTTGCAGCCGCAACGGGCTTGCTCGTAATGTTTTCCAGAGTCTTTGAATTATAAATCCTCACAAAAAGCCTGCCTTCCTTGTTATGCAAACCCATAGGCGCAGCGTTCGGGATGCCATCAGGCGAGATGGTTGTGAAAATCACTTCCGATATCCCGTCATGTATCCCGAAATCATCCATATTTATGAGTTCCGCTTTGACGTAGGCGATCAAAATCTCATCCCCTGAAATAGTGAAACAAACAGCCCGGTGATGATAATATCTGCGGTTGAGCCGGGATTCACGCCCTCGTTTAACAGCTCCTCGTCGAAAGAGTGAATTTCATCTCTTATCTCGTCTATATTCCCTTTTTGCATTATCTCTTTTGCCCGCAAGGAAACCTCCGCCGCTTTTTTGCAGTCGAATTTTGTCTGGATGAAGGTATCTTGATTGCTTGCTAAAAGTCCCATAAAAGTAAGCACAACAGCGTCGTTAATACCATATTTTTTGAGCTTATTCCGGATGGATGCGGCGCACTCAAAAGTTCTCTTAAAGCCGTCTGCCCACTCTTCTGCTATCATGTCATAACCACAGGAAATTTCCATGAGATTATAGAGGGTCAACCCCTTCGCCTTTATTTTGTCAATAGATGTATCGTTGCCAAGGTCAAGGTCGCCCACAGGTTTAACTTTCACTTTCGCATCGGAAAACGCCCCGTAGAATTCGATTGCATCCTCCATGGTTGTTTCTCTTACAACCTGTTGAGCCTGCGCTTTCAGGCATGTTTTATTTTCACATCTCCCGGCAGCCATCACAAGCGGGATGAGAAGGAGAAACGCCCCGAAATGAGTGTTGCCGCCCTTTTGCCATTTGCCGCTCTCTGCGACAGCTTCACGAATGAGTGAGCCAACCCCTGAATCTGACCTCGCAGCCTTCTCCATTATTGGATATACCCCGACGGCGCTTGCAAGGAAGTGTTCAAAGCGGGTGTCTGTGTAGTTATGGTCTCTGTCGATGTTGCCCGGCTTTGGCGTTGCTGAGACCTCAAGAATCATGGCAAGCTGGGCGCAACGGGCGATGTGGGACGGGTCGTTATAAATCATGTCTAACCCGCTTATTTTTATTGAAAATTAACCGCAGATGAACGCAGATGAACGCAGATACGCGATTGATGCTATTATTGCAATAGAACACGGATTGCACAGATGACACGGATGCACACGGATTAAAATTATCTGTGAAAATCCGTCTAATCCGTGTCATCCGTGTTCGATGTTGCTGTGTTAGTATTTTTCCATGCCAGAACGCAAAGATTACCGATATTATCCTTTGCGGCACTAAAATTTCAAAAACCATCTGAATCATGCTACCACCTTCCAATAATCAGCGCGCTTCTGAACTTCGGTTGAAACAATCTGTTTAAATTGCTCCTTCAGCTTAGCAAAGGTGCCGTCGTCGTATAACACGATGCCGGAATCGAGGATATTAAGTATCAGCGGATTATGAGCTTTTAATGCTGCTTCCAGTTCTTCAACAGAGCCGACCTTTGGAGAAACCTGACCTATGGTTCGGTAAAGTCTTTTTCTAAGCCCTATTTCGAGGTCTTGCCTTTCTGTCCTGTTTGTGAATTTTCTGTTCAGGATTATGGGGATGTCAATGTCGGAATAGGGTTGGGCGGCGCCTTTTGCATAGGAGCCGAATAAGATTATGCTGTGGAGATCAGCATTAAATATGTCTTTTAATTCGGATATTATTTTTTCTGAAAGCTCTTGTATAAAATTCATAGTTCCCAAGTTATAAAGCTGTTCAATACAAAATTATAACAAAAATCAGCATCTTCTTTAGTCATAACTTCATTGTTAGTACGCCCTATTGCTCTCGGTTCAGCATCACTAGCGTACTGAACAACTACAAAACTTTTCTTCTTAAAATTCATGTAATCTCTATAATCCAAGTTCAGAGCTATAATACTCAACATATTTTCAGTCTTTTCAAAAGCTTCCTTCAACTCCCTGACTGCATTGCCTCCCATCCATTTTTCGATTTCATAAAATGTAATAGGTGTCAATATTTTAGCCCAATAATTTTCATAAATATTTTCTAATGCTTTATCTTTGCCTATTTCAAACGCTATAGATAGATTTTTTATAGAATTCATAAAATCATTTTGGCTTAGTGAGTCTTCCGCAGCGTTTATATATTGTTTCAAAGTCGTATCATTAATCAACTCTGATAATTTTATTTCTTTATTGAAATCAATTGAAAAAACTTTTTTAATAGTATCTTCTAAGAATGTTCTGGTAAATCCTTCAAATCTTTCTACATCCGAATCGGAAGGTACAGTCCCATAATGTTGGATAGAATTTCTTGCAACCCTTAAAGGTTCAATCTCATGGCTCAAAGGTAAACCAACTTTAAATTTTTTTGTGACTTCATTATTTACTAATTCCCATATATGCCAAAAACTATCCTCTTTTGGTTTCAATTTTATATTTAAGTCCGTACATATCATTCGGAGTAACATTTCTATACATAAATCATAATGATGACATGCTAACATATTGCTAGTTTGTGTGCGTGATTGCCGATGAACCTGACCTTGAGTAAAGATTTGTTTTAATATTACTAATCGTTTCATTTTTATTGAATCTACCATTTGAATTGCCCTTTTTTAATTAAAATAAAAGTTTTACCCTTAAACAGTCTGTTTTGTCACCCACTTTTCTTCAAAATCCCTCTCCCCGCAATCACTCCCGTCGCCGCCGCGTTCACAATATCCCTCGAAAGCCCCGCGCCGTCCCCTGCCGCGAACAGGTTCTTTACATTGGATTCCATGTTCCGGTCAACCAGAACCTGCATGGAATAGAACTTCACCTCGGGCGCGTACAAAAGCGTGGAATCTGATGCCACACCGGGTATTATTTCGTTTAAAACCTCAAGCCCTTCCCTGATATCCGTGACGATGCGGTGTGGGAGCGCCATGGAAATATCGCCAGGCGTCACGTCCTTCAGCGTATTAACCACAACATTCTTCTTGAGCCTCGCTTCAGTAGTGCGCCTTCCCCTTCGCAGGTCCCCCATCCTCTGAAGCACCGGCTTTCCTCCGCCGATGGTGGTTGCAAGCTTCGCAATCGACCGCCCGTAGCGCACGGTATTCTCAATGGGTTCGGTAAGCTCCACCCTGACGATAAATGCAAAATTCGTGTTCTCGGATTCCATATTCTTCATGGAGTGACCGTTCGTTGCAATGAATCCCTCATACTCTTCCTTGACCACGAAACCGTGCTCGTTGGTGCAGAAAGTCCTCACAAAATCATCGTAGGTCTTTGTCTGGATATGGAATTTCGGGTCGCGGTTAATCTTTGTTATCGGGTCCATCACGATTGCAGGAACTTCCACCCGCACCCCGACGTCGATAGGCGCGTATTTCGCCCCGATTTTATGTTTCTTGACTACCTCGTCTATCCACGTGGCACCGACCCTGCCGGGCGCTATTATCGTGAATCGGGAGCGTAACTCCGTCCCGTCATGCAAAACTACGCCGTTACATGTATCGTTTTCAATGATGAGGTCATCCACCTTTGTATTAAGCAGGAACTCAATCCCCCTTTCTTTCAAATCCTTCTCAAAATTACCAATAACCCTTGGCGCATTGTCAGACCCCATATGCCTCTGGATTATCTCGATGAACCTTGCTCCCACTGCAGCAGCACGGCGTTTCAACTGCTCGACTTCGTCGCCTTTAGGAATGTATAACTGTTCCGGCGCGCCGTATCTCACAAATACCTTGTCCACATGGTCAACAAGCTGCCATGCATATTCAGTGTCTCCTGTCTGCTCTGCCAGGTCTCCGCCTATATCGGGGCGAAGGTTAAGCGTCCCGTCCGAATACGTCCCTGCGCCGCCCACGCCGCACATGATGTCGCATGGGTCACAGTGGGTGCAGACGCCCATGCGTTTCATCTTGCATTCGCGCTCATCTATATCCCGTCCCTGGTCTATTATGAGCACATCCATTTTTCCCGCAAGCTCATCTGCCGCGAACATCCCCGCAGGTCCTGCGCCAACGATTACGACATCGTATTCTTTATTTTTCGTCATGAGATTATCTTGGAAAGTAAATTCATCTCTTTTGCAATTTTAATCTCGCGGGCTATTCGTCTCCCCATGGAGAGTTTTTCCTCCATCAAATCTGAATAAGGAGAGCCGGAAATAAAAAGGTTCGTCCCGGCTACGATGCGCGCTGAAATCTCAAACACCTTCAATTCAAGCGAGTCTGTCACTACGGCTTCAAGGCAGAAAGGCCCTATCATGCCGTCAAACAATTCAATTGATTTCTCGACGACCTTTTCACCCATCTCAAATATCTTGGGAAGGAGAGATTCCCTCACAATCAGGGGCAGGTTGCCTGTAACAACGAATGTGGGATAGATTCCTGCCCCTGCAAGCTCTGTCGGCGAGCCAATCCTGAATATCTCATCAGCGTTCGATTCCACGCGCCTGTCGATGCCCAAAAGCTCAAGCGTGCCTTTAGTCAATGCGTAGCCGTCGGATTTAATCGGCGAATAAAAATAATGCATATAATAACGAGTTCCAAGAACGAATTCCTGTATAGTGAATTTTTCAGCGGGATTTATCCTTTTCTTGAAGTCGGTGTAATTTTTTACGACAAAAAATCCCATCCCGCCTTTAGCGCCGTAATACTTCACCATCATGGGTGAATCGATGTCCTCAGGATTTTTTATCTGTTTAGGCATTTTTATGCCTGCCGCCTCAAGCCAGTTTCGGCTCATTTCCCTGTCTGATTCCCATTCAAGCACCCTGCGGTTGCCGTACGTGGGCAGGCGAAGCTTCTGGAAATTATCGGCTCCGAGATATTCCACGAAAGAGCCGTGCGGGATTATTATGGCGTTTTTGGAGGCAAGCTCATCCGATTTTGAGAGGATTTCCTTATAATCCCTGACAACAAAAAATTCATCGGGCTTGGCTTTCGGGAAAGCGTCATAGAATTTCGGAGGCGCGCCCATGCAGATACCGATGGTCTTGAACCCCTCTTTTCTGGCCCCGTCAAAAATCTGGAGGCTGCTGTGGGAGCAGACCGTGGCGATTGCTAGATTATCCTTATCATACCCCTCTAAAATTTTAAGAATCTCCTGCTTTCTGACCATTATGCACCTACGTAGTGCAAGAGTTATATATTTTACGGGGTTAATTAATCTTGTGGAAAGTGCGTATCTAAGTTGCCTTATAAGCCTCTCAGGATTGCGCTTAGCAATAACACCAGTATTCCTAAAGACAGGTTAGTTTTTACCAACTGTAAGATGGTATCAGGCTTTGGTGCAAACCGTGCAAGCTTTGCTGAAAAAATTAAGCTTATCCAAGCAACGATGAGAACCATTATTAGTGTTATAATGTGTTTGCCAAGTAGAACAATTCCATACGTAGTGCTGAGAATATCTTCAAAAGCTATACGGTTGTAGTTAATCGAAATGCCTGTCAGTACGAGCACCGCGATGCTAAGCCATGCGAAAATTATGAAACGCTTCAATACTTTGGTTCCAAGTACTGGACGCTGGTTTTGGTCAATTACTGCCATTGAAGGGCGAAGTACCAGTAAATTGAAAGCCATGCCCCCTATCCACATCACAGTTGCCAGATAATGTAACCAGAGCGTAATGATAACTATTATTTCCATTATTTTACCTCTTTTATATGAATAAACTACTGCCTCTGTTTTACTGTCTTAAACAGGGGCAGGGATTTTTTAAGTTTTGTTAAAACTTTTGCCCAAAACCTGTTCGTATTTTTCGCTATCGTCATCCTTATTTTTACCCTTTATTGAATCATGTTGCTGGTCTTTATTTTTATTAATGGGAAGACATTGTAGGCACATCTTTTTCACCTCTTTTTATCTTAAAGTTACTTCAGTTAATAAAGTATTTAAACTATCAAGTTTAAAGTTTAATAGCAGCTATCAAAAAAGAGAGTCATTATGCAAAAGAATAGCAAGAAATGCATCACACTTGAGAACGATATATGTTTGTGCTCTATTGAAGGAATCATGGGCATCCTCAGTAAAAAATGGGCACTCCTGATTATCAGTGCAATAGGAAATAACCAGAAATTGCGCTATAATGAACTTGAAAAAAAGCTGGATGAAATAAGTCCAAAAACATTAGCAGATAGATTAAAAGAACTGGAGAATGCGAAAATAATAAAAAGAGAAGCTTTCGCCGAAATACCTCCGAGAGTGGAGTATTCACTCACAGAAGAAGGCGTGGAACTGAGAAGCGCCATAATGCCCCTGATGAAATGGGCATCATCCAGAGATTTTCGGAAGTAAAAAATTAAACTTTTTTCACTGTTATTTCCGGGAATATTGCATGCGTCACGCAGTAATACCCTGGGCAGCGCTCTTTTGCAATCTCGTTCAGTTTTTCAAGCTTTTCCATGCTTGCATCTGAGTCCACTATCATTTCCCATTTGAGATGTTCAAGAATCGGGTTTTGCGTTACTCCAAACGCCCCTGTCAGATCCATATTCGCTGTGGCTTTTATCCTAAAACTCCTAAATACAATCCCTTCCATCGCAGCCCATTTCGCAAAGGTAGCTGCATAACAGGCAATAAGCCCGTAGATGCAGTACTGCACAGGGTTAGGGGCTGTTCCGCCACCACCCAGAATCAGCGTCTCATCAGATTGAAGTGTTATCTCTCCTCCTTTTTCTGTTTTTATTTTTGATTCAAACTGTGGTCCTGTTTTGCCTATCCTCCACTCACCTTCAATTTCCATTGTTTTCTTGCCGGTGGCAGGGTCTTTTCTTGCTTTTTCAACTGTTTCCTTGAATTTGTCCACGTCCACTCTATTTACTATCATTTTCTCACCTTTTTAACCAAATACTAAAACTTTGTCAGATTCTTCGACTATATGAAGCATGTCGTGCATCGTGGAGATAGGGCAAACCTCGCTTCCTTTCATCTGCCTTAGTTTCAGGCATGTTCCGCATGCAAAAATCTGGCCTTTATGCTCTACAAACAGCCCAATCTGTTCTTGAACCTTGAATTTTTCATCTTGAATATTTTCGCTCTCAACACCTTTACCCAGGAGAAACACTTTTACCTCGTGCTCCATAAGTAAAGAAGTGGTACCAAATCTGAAGGCGTTCCATACCGTTTCTGGTTCGTTTGTGTTTATTATTATTCCGAATTTCATAACATCCTCTTTGTGCTTTTTGCTAGTTTTTCACTTTCTGTTAATTTTTCTAAAAGCACTTCCCGCATCAAATCGCACGCCTGCAAGATTTTCGGGTTTGCGATTTTGTAATAAATATTTGCCCCCTCCCTTCTCGTGGTAACAACGTTATTCTGCCTCAAGACCGTGAGATGCTGCGAGATGTTTGCCTGCGGAACTCCTGCAAGCTCTGCCAGTTCGCTCACTGTTTTTTCTTCGTCTCTGAGCAGACTGATTATTTCCAGTCGCTTGGGGCTGGTGAATACCTTGCATATCTCTGCATGCATTTCAAAGATTTTCTTGTCCATTTTATGTACTCCAGTTCATATTTTAGCCCATGTTTACCTCATCAGTTCCTTCTCCATCTCAAGGAACTGCTCTCTTGTTATTTCGCCCCTGGCGTATCTCTTTTTCAGGATAGTAAGCGCGGATTCGGCCATTTCTTCTGATTTTTTAGTGCCTGCATTTATCAGTGAAATCACAAGCCAGATTATTGCTCCCCAGAATAATACCATTATGATAGCTCCAAAGCCCATGCCAATGCCCATCATCCCCCCTCCTGACAATAGGATTACTACCACAAGTAGCGCAATGAGTATCCACAATGTTGAATCTTTGCTGTTCATTTTTACTCTGTCTCTCCGGTATAAAAGCGACAATCAGCTTTAGCGCACTGCTTATTTCTGAAGCTATGCTCGCATTTGAGTTTTGAAACTGGAATATATTCAAGTTCAGTTCCAAGTACTTCTCTGAAATATTGAATTGCCGACTCTAAGGCAACAAAAGTGCTCCGTTTACAGCACCTGACTCCCCTGTTACTTGCTATTGCTGCAAGTGCCCTTGAAGTCATCATATTTGCAGTTCGCCTTTCATGGTCTGTCAATGGTGTGGCTTTCAGTACTGTGCTCATGGCAATGCCTGTGGCAATAGCTGCCGCATCAGTACCATACAAACCGCAGTAGCCTCCAGGTACGGTAGCGCCGCGCCGTATAGCTTCCATGATATCTTCATCTGTGGCTTTTCCTGTGAGGTTCTTATAGGCGGTGACAAGCACGGCAGCTATCATGGCATGATGCTCCGGGCCGTGCATCGGCATGGTGGGATGCTTCATGATGGTCTTTGCCATCTCCATGGGGTTTTTCGAGGTCGAAGAAAGGCAGAACTGGGTGATTATCTTTATCGAATCACTGGCGTGACATTCGTTGCATACGTAATGACCAGAGGGGCAGTGGATGTTAGCGGATTCTGCTTTCCCACAATAGATGCAAGCTGCAGGAATGGCTGTTGTTAAATATGCAAGTTCCTCGCCGCATATCATGCAGTTCTCAGTTTTTTTATTCTGCTCTTTCATATTTCCTCAGATTTTCTTATCCATATGTTAAATCATAAGCATCTTAATATATATACTTATGATGCCTCCTTAAATTTTAATGACATGGTAGGGCAAACCTCTATGCAAAGACCACATTTCAGGCAGTCCCAGTTCTCCACAGCCGCCCATTCCTTTTCGGGTTTATATTCCCATTTTCTTATCTGCATCGGGCAAACGTCGTGGCATGTTTTGCATTCCTTGCAATTTGAGTCAATCTCCAGCGCATACTTGCCCTTTCCAATCCAGTTGGACATCGTGCCTACTGGACAGAAACCGCACCAGATGCGGTGATGTATGGGAATACCGAGAACAATGCCTACTACTGTGGTAACGGTCAGAAGCATGGTGAACACCAGCCCTACCTGGTTTATCGGATCAAGGCTTGCCAGCGCAGAGGGCAATTTAAATGCAAGAACGCCCATGAGAATCATTATCCACAGCATTCTAAAGGGCGTGCTTCTGAAGAAAGAGGGTACTTCTTTTTTCAGGCTGAGCTTGCTCAATAGCAAATCCCAGCTTGCGCCTCTGGGGCACATCCAGTCGCACCAGTATCTTCCTTTAAAGAGAGCAATGCCCATCGCAGCTATCATGCAAATCGGAAGCAGATAACCGAGCAAAGGATAAAACCAGCCTCCGATAACCACGAGAGGAAGTATCCACCAGGTCAGATATTGCTTTCTATTTCGGTTTGCAATTGCAGATTCCAAGGACATATTCCAATGTATGAATATTCATATATATGAATTTATCCCTTCATACCAGCGATAACAACGAATCCGCCTTTGTCAAATCCTTTTTCTGGCTCTTCCTCTATTTCTGTTGTGAGATGTAGGAGAGTCTGATACGATTCTGAATATCTTATTCCCACGCCATCGAGCATTTCAATAATTTCGTTGCTTGAATAAAAAGTAGCTAATTTATAAAACTCGCTTTTCTTTCTTTTAGCATCGTAGAGCTTTCCCCATGAGCTATCCTTATTTATTTCTCCAACAATCAGTTTGCCGCCTCTTTTTAAAACCCTGTACGCCTCGCTGAGCATGCATTTCGGGTCTTCCACAAAACAAAGGGTAACCACAATGAGCACAAAATCAAAGGAATTATTTTTAAACATCAGATTTTCACCAATTCCTTGGATTACCTCAATACCACGTTTTTTAGCAAGCCTCAGCATATTTTTTGAGGGGTCGATGCCTATTTTAATTCTAAGTGGAGAAGCAAACCGCCCGCTTCCCACACCAATTTCTAAACCCAATCCTTCAGGTATCACCTTTTTCAAGGCTTTAAGCTCTGTGAAATAAATATTCTTATGTTTTTCAAACCAATCGTCGTACTTTTTCCAATTTCTATCAAATATTTCAGCGCTTTTTATTTCCATTCTCAGAACTCCCCAAGCGTCTTCTGGCCTTTCTCTCCAGTTAAATTAGCCACTCTTACTCCCACTCTCCTGAGAGTAACCGGATGCTCGGTAAGAAAAAGCTTTGCAAGCCTGTGCACGTTCTCCTTTATTGCAGCGCTATCCTTCGCAGGCGCTTCTAGCATGTGGGTTTTTGTCCGGGTTTTAAAATCAGTTGAAATCGCCACAAATGTTACAGACCTGAAGGCGAGTTTGCGCGCTTCAAGCTTCCTGAACACGTCCTCCGAAAGCTCATCGATAACATCAAGAATGACATTTAAATCCCTGGTATCTTCCTTCAGCGTGGTCATGCGCCCGATTTGCTCTGTGCCTTCACGTTCAACAACAGGCGAATCATCTATGCCCTGTGATGCCTGTTTTAACCAGATTCCTTTTGCCTGCCCGAATTCGCGGATCAGTTCTTCTGCGGGCAGCTTTGAAAGCTCACCGATTGTCTTTACCCCGAGTTCGTTCAGCCTCTCTCCGGTCTTTTTGCCAACACCTGTAAGGTCTGTGATTTTAAGGGGCGCCAGGAATTGCAGAATTTCGTCCGGTTTCACTACGGTCAGCCCATCGGGTTTTCGAAAATCCGATGATATCTTGGCAATGAGTTTATTCGGCGCAACCCCTGCCGAGCAGGTCAGTCCGACTTTTTGCCTGATTTCCTCTTTTATTCTCATTGCGAGTAATTTTGCCTCGTCAAAATCGGAAACCCTGCCTGTAATGTCGCAGAAGGCTTCATCCACGCTTTCCTGCTCAAACGACACACAATACCCGCGCAATATCTCCATCACTTCATCCGAGATGCCGCGGTAAAGCTCCATATTGACTGGCAGGAATATGGCATCGGGATTTAGTTTTTTTGCGCGGGAAATGGGTATTCCTGCTTTTATCCCGAATTTGCGCGCCTCGTAATTGCTCGTGCTCACGGCGCCGCTGTCCCCGCCGCGCCCTGAATATACGCATATCACCACGGGCTTGCCTTTTAGCTCCGGGTGTTCCCGCTCCTCACACTGGGCAAAGAAATAGTCCATATCAACGTGGAGGATGATTCTTGGATTGTTGTTGGGCATTAATATAAGAAATGGCGGTCAGGGAATATAAATTTGGTATAGTCTCTCTTCACCAGGGCAAAATCTCTACAATTTTATTTCCTTCAAAAATAACTCCTTCTTTTACTCGGAGCTTCGCTATTTCGATGAACATTTTAACTTTTTCCGGGGAGCGCGGTTTTTTGCGGATGGCGGTCATGGTGATGGCGGCGAGATAAGGTGTGTAAGCTTATGCAGTTGCCTTGGATATTATTATCTTTTTATCCTGCACAGAGAAGTTTACTTCGGTTCCTTCTCGTATGGAAAGGGCATCGGCTATTTCCTTGGGTATCCTGACAGCGATACTGCCTCCAAGGTTGAAGGTTTTGCGCTTGAACAGATCTACGAGCCTGTCGTGTTCTTTTTCATCTACCCATTCATCTTTGCATCGAGGACAGACCTCAACGGTAGCCCATACGCCTTTTTCTATCTCCTTACGTTCTGTTCTCATCTCTGTTTCGCATAGGGGGCATTTTGTCATATTTTATTCCTCTATTGTCAATATATAAATCGTCCCGCTTCTGACGGTGTAAATGAAGCGTATCCTTGCATCTCCAATTTCACTCTGAATAATCCCGATCTCTCCATCTTTATTGCACTTTTTTATATGTTTGCCTGTTTTCAGGTAATGCCGTACTTCATCGGTTTTCATCTGGAAACGTTCTTTTAATCGATTGGAAGCATGTATTTTGTATTTTATTGGAGCTTTATGAAAGTCGAGCAATGATTATCAGTATTAATTAGATACTGATAGTATATTAATTTATCCAGCGATGCAGCGAGGCATCGGCACGAAAGCGTAATGTTCGACGCAGCCAAAATTATTGCCGGGGCAGAGATTACGGCATCAGATTTATTTTTCCAATTTTTCTTTCAGGATAGCTATAGTTTTGAATGCAAGTTCCCTCATTTTTGCCTCGTTTCTTTCAACAAAGTCAGGGGAAACGAAAAACCCCCTGTACGCGATTTTGTTTCTCGTCTGCCTTAGATTATCCGCAAGCAAGATTTCCGCGTCGGAAAACTGTGGATAGAATTCCTTCAGGTATGCTATCAGCACCTCATGGCTCAGCGTTTTATAGCCGTCTACAGCCATCAGAGCCGTAATTGCTTCCTTTACGATTTCATAATAGTCCTCCACGACAAGAGAGGCGAACTCGCGCCTGCCTTTAAGCTCCTCCAGCGCTTTCATCCTGACTTCAATCATGCGAAGTATAGCCGAAGCCATCTGCCTGTCAGGCTTAACTTTTCTGACTTCTTCCTGTGATTCCTGCCACGATCTCATTAAAACACCGTAAGATAACCATAGACTAGTATAACGATTCCAAAATAGCATAACAATATTTATTAGTAAAGAGCGCTAATATAATAATATGCCATTTTTAAGCCATCGCTCGAAACTACAATTGACTGAAAAGGAAATCGAAAAT
>JAHFDG010000048.1 GCA_023249105.1 Candidatus Methanoperedens sp.
AGACGATTAACCGAAAGGGGGTTTAAGGGGGACAGCGGAATGTCCCCCTTTTAAATAGTTAAAGCTAATCTATTAATGCATGTCAACCGAAAGGGTTAATAGTACGTTTATCTGCGGTTTGTTTTCGTTTTCAGCCAACCACCACCAATGACCACCGAACCCCTCTCCCTCGCAAAATACCTCGCCTCCTCCCGCGCCGAGTTCGCGCTCTCAGAGATGAACCAGTACCTCAGCAGGAAATACGAGGAAAAAGAATTATTTGAGCTTTTAAAACCTCACTTTTATGACCTTGACCTCTTTTGCGATGCACGCTACAAATGCACGAAATTCGTGAAGCACACGCTTCCTGCTGACGAGAATGTGGTCAGGGAACTTGAAGCGCTCTTCAAAAACCCCCAACTTCCGGCGCGCGTTGAGAAACTGATTAATTCTTACATAGAACGCTCCTGCGGCAAGGACTGGCATACGGGCGAGACTGGGCTATTGATTCGCGAAAATATCGTGAAGCAGAAAGAGGAATACTGGAAAGGAAGTGAGAACTCGCGTTATCCCAAAATCAGGATAATTTCCTACCTGCTGTACCATTTCCCGGTTTATTTCTGCCAGTTCCAGTACATGCTGCTTGAGCTGTTCAGGGGCGGACTGCTCACGAATAAAATGAGCATCCTTGACGCCGGGGCAGGACCCGGGACGGTAACGCTCAGCACGCTTGATTTCATCAGGAAATTGCAGGAGATTTATTCCAGAAATAAAATAGACGTGAAGCTGAATATCAGGATTGATTCGATTGAAAGGGCCTCTGAGAATATCGATTGTTATAAAGAGCTTACCTCTCTTTATCTCTCAGGTCTCAAGCAGGAAAACGCGAATATTATTATAAATGAACCAGTCCATTCGCCCGTCGAGTCTGCG
The DNA here is from genome assembly GCA_023249105.1 of Candidatus Methanoperedens sp. Lineage (GTDB taxonomy): Archaea > Halobacteriota > Methanosarcinia > Methanosarcinales > Methanoperedenaceae > Methanoperedens. The sequence continues at coordinate 913 of JAHFDG010000048.1, forward strand.
CCTGCCCTCCCGGATGTTGACCTTGTGGTTTTTTCAAATGTGCTGGCCGAGATGGGCGCACCCCCCTCTCAACGTGCTGCTGTTGTGGAAAGGGTGGCTTCTGGCAGTGAAAATCCCACTGTGGTTCTCATCGAGCCCGCAGACCTTGATAATTCAAAAGCGCTCAGGGTTACCCAGCACGCCCTCGCAAAAAAAGGATTTACCGTGTATAGTCCATGCTCCTTTATCTGGGGGCTTCCCTGCTCAGGGGAAAACTGCTGGAGTTTTCAGGAACTGGGGAATATCCGGGCGCCGGATTTCATGGAAAAGATAGCAAATACAGGGGAATTTTACAGATACATAAATACGGATATGAAATTCTCATTTGTAATATTGAGAAAAGACGGCCTTGCAAAACACAAATATCTGGCAAAAGGAAAATTCATGAGGCTTTCAAACCTCAAAAAACATATCGAAAAAAGGGTCAATATTGCTGTATCAGTAATGTCGGGAAATCTCGGTGATGATAAAACATTTGTGTACAAGGTATGCGATGGCACCTCTCCGATTCCTTGTTATGCAGTACTGCCTGCGTATCACATAAGCGATAATAACAGGATGCTTTTTGAAGCCGGATATGGCGGCATAGTTGAGATTTACGGCACACTTGTCAGGGAAAATAAGGCTTTGTCCTCGTATAATCTCTTGATAATGCGAAATACCAGCGTCAGAGCTGCGGAATAGATCGCAGGATAGTCGCAAGATTCAGTCTTTGCCACCCTTCATTCCTGCAATAACTTCAAAATCTTTATACCCTGCTCGATGCAGTCCAGTTTATCCTTCATCCTGTGAAGGTCAGTCTCGTCTTCAAGACTCGTCGCGATTTCATGGATTTTGGTCCGGATAATGCGCTTGATGGGTTGAAGATCCCCGGGCTCTGTTTCTGGCTCTAGTTCTGGTTTCTGTGTTTTGGCTGATTTCTGGGCTTCTGGCGCTCTTTTAGCTTCCCTTGCAGGTTCTGGCTTTTCCTGAAAATCGCATACCGGGCATACTATTTTTCCCTGGTACCTGAACATGGGGGCTCCGCATTCGTGATGGTTGGCCAGCATGGTCCCGCCGATTTCAAGAAGTTTTGTAATCCTCTGCAATTTGTCATTTGTTTCTTTTTCATTCATGATATCACCGAAAGTCTTTTCATTCAAGAACCTTTATATGCTCTTTTTGTTTTATAATAACATCCCGTGGTGATAACTGTGCCTGAAAACTCAAGTGAAGTCATAAAACAGTGTATTGATGTCCTTGATAAAATTATCAATGATGACTCGGTCCCAAGAAATATTAGACGTTCTGCGGATAATATCAAGAACATTCTCTCCAGCCAAAAGGAGACGCCATCAAGAAAGGCGGCAATGGTTATTTCAAATCTTGACGAGATTGGTAATGATCCCAATGTTCCTATTCATACAAGGACCCTGATATGGGGATTGTCAAGCCGGCTTGAGTCCATTCCTGTTGATGGATAGCTGGACTATACAAATATCTGTTTTTTTTAGATTGTGGGTGTTGTTTGGGGGTACCCTGTTATTTCAGCTGGAGATTGTTGAGTGTGATTTGTTTTTTAATTTTGGATTTGCATGGTTTAGCGATTTTTATTATTCAATTTTTTTTCTTCTTTTTCTTCTACTTCTTCTGATTTTTTCATCTTTTTACTTTTTATTTTTTTATCTTTAATTTTATATTATGTTAAAACAGAAAAATTTATATATAGTGAAGCAATTACTGAGTCACATGGGTTTTTGTTATATCTTCATCACACAAACCAATGGGTTTTTGTTACTTTCCAGACGAAACCATGGGGGTGGTCGTCTTTTAAAACTCCAGAAGAAATAAGGGGTTTTTGGCGGCAGACGTCAAATCTGATTTATGAACAGGCAACAGTCACTTATAAGAGTTGAGCTAATAATCTATCCACCGTTCCTGATTCTTAAAGTCAAAATCTGCACGGGCTCCACCCGCTCCAATGGAAATGATGGGGTGAGAACCATAAGTGTTAATACCTATCTTTCTATTGGAGTCATATAGGAGGCTAAAGGTATGGAGAGCAAGGTGATGACAATAAATGGTATTTTCGAGGACATGTTAACGGGAGCGAATATTTTTGAGAACAGGGAAGTTCTCCGTTCTTCGTATACACCGGATTATCTTCCCCACAGGGATGAACAGGTCAAAGGGCTGGCAACAATACTGGTATCAGCGCTCAGGGGGGAAACGCCATCAAATATTTTGATATACGGAAAGACGGGAACAGGCAAGACCGCAGTTGCAAAACATGTGGGCAAGGAGCTTGAGCGGACGGGTGAACTGCACGGCGTGCCGTGCGTTGTTGTATATATAAACTGTGAAGTCGTGGATACGCAGTATCGCTTGCTGGCATCCCTGGCAAGACATTTTGATAAAGAGATTCCCATGACCGGCTGGCCGACCGACCAGGTATATACGGAACTTAAAAACGCGCTTGATTCTGATAAGCGCATCGCGATAATCATTCTTGACGAGGTGGATAAGCTCATAATCAAAGGGGATGACGTCCTGTACAATCTCACCAGGATAAATTCAGACCTGAAAAAGGCAAAAGTGAGTCTCATTGGCATTACCAACGACCTAAAATTCACTGAATTCCTTGATCCGAGAGTAAAAAGTTCTCTCGGCGAAGAAGAGATAATCTTTCCGCCATACGATGCCAACCAGATAAGGGACATCCTGCGCCAGAGAGCTAAAATAGCATTTAAGCCCGAGGCTCTTGAAGAGATGGTGATTCCCTTATGCGCGGCATACGCTGCACAGGAGCACGGGGATGCGAGGCGTGCGCTTGATTTATTGCGAGTGTCAGGAGAGCTTGCAGAACGTGTGAAAGCGCCCAGTGTCCAGGAGATGCATGTTAAACATGCCCAGGAAAAAATTGAGATAGACAGGGTAGTCGAGGTGGTGAGGACATTGCCAAGCCAGTCCAAGCTAATCCTGTTAAGTGTAGTTCTTCTTGGTCATAATGGCGACAGCAGCATAACAACGGGTGAAGCTTATAATATTTACAAGCAGATGTGCAGGATAATCGGAATCGAGGTCCTGACACAGCGCAGGGTGACTGATTTAATATCCGAACTCGATATGCTTGGAATCCTGAACGCGACGATTGTCAGCAAGGGCAGGTACGGGCGAACCAAAGAAATATCACTCTCAGTCCCGACCGATAGCACAAGGAGGGTTCTGTTTGAAGATTACAGGTTAAAGCCTCTTGAGGATTACAGGCCCCCGAACCAGACAAAATTATATGCCTAATATCTTCCTGGGAATAAGAGACACATAACCAAGAACAGGGACCCTATAAAAACGCGCAACCCCAATGACCCACTCCTTTTTTACGGGCTGGAGATAACTTATGCTGCCCTGCTGGTCATAAGCGGGGTTTGTCTTTGTATTGTCCCCTTTCGTAATATAGCCGGCATGAGGCGCAGGAGGACCGCCTGCCCACATCGGGTTTCCCTTCTCAACATAATACATGGCACGGTGAATGATGGGCGTGACGCCCTCCTTTCCATAAGGTCGGTATAAAATTACATTACCGGGTTCATCAAAGGATGTATATCCAGTTTCCTGTCCTGTTTCGTACGTGATTATCTCGCTTCGGTCAATACTTTCAACAAAAATAATATCCCCTATCTGGATGTGGGGAATCATGCTGCCGCTTTCCACTGCAACCATGGGCGCCCAGAGTCCCAACGCGATGTGGGAAACTGACGTAAAAATAGCCACAACTGAAACAACGAAGAGAAGGTCCCGTAAAAAAGCTATCCAGAAATTCTCACTTTCATTGAAGCGTTTTATTTTTTCTCTTAGGCCCATAAGCAGGGAGATAATATCGGAAGAAGTAATAAGGCTTGCCCCATCTCAATAATCATACAGGTTTATAAAGGACAAAGCCATAATCGGGGCGAAAGGATATTTATGGAACTTCAGAGACCCCGCGGCACACGCGATTTTTTACCTGATGAGATGGCAAAACGAAGGCACATCGAGAATAAGATGCGTGAGGCTGCTACACGATGGGGATACGGCGAAATCAAGACCCCGACTTTTGAACATATCGAATTATTTACATTAAAGTCAGGCGAAGGAATCCTTGGCGAGATATATAACTTCAAGGATAAAGGAGACCGCGAGATTGCCCTGCGCCCCGAACTCACGGCGCCGGTGGTAAGGATGTATGTGGAGGAGCTCCAGAGGTCGCCAAAGCCCTTGAAATTCTTTTATTTTGACAACTGTTTCAGGTACGAGCGCCCGCAAAAGGGGCGCTTTCGCGAGTTCTTCCAGTTCGGCGTGGAGATAATAGGAAGCGCCCGCCCGGAATCGGATGCAGAGGTCATAGCGCTTGCAGTGGAAATGCTAAAAAGCGCAGGTGTAAAGGGAGACCTGCATGTGGGGCATCTGGGGATTGTGCGGGCTTTGCTTAAGGACATACAGCCGCAGCACCAGAGCAGGATAATGCGTTTGGTGGATAAGAAGGATGACAAGGGGCTTGAGGAGTTCCTTGATGAGCTCCAGGCACCCGATGATATGCGCGGGAAACTGTTCCGCCTGATAGGGCTGCGGGGTGAAAATGCTGTGCATGAGGCACGGGAGCTTGTGGGGGAAATCGAAGCGATGTCGCAGTTTGAGGCGCTTCTTGACCTGCTGGATGTGTACGGGCTGGAGTACCAGGTTGACCTTGGGATTGCAAGGGGGCTTGATTATTATACTGGCATGGTTTTTGAGATATACTGCGAGGGTTTGGGCGCACAGAACCAGGTATGCGGCGGCGGTTCCTATCGCCTAGCGCAATTGTTCGGCGGCGAGGATACCCCATCAACCGGATACGCTATCGGGTTTGACAGGATAATGGAGATATGCGAGGTAAAGCCCGCCGAAACGAAGCGGCTCGTGGTTGTATCTTTTGATGACACGAGAAAGGAAGCCATCGTTATCGCAAATAAACTCAGGGCGCACGTTTCCACGTATCTGGACGTGATGGGACGAAAGTTCAAGGACCAGATTTCCTATGCCAATACGATTGGCGCAAGTCATGTTGTGATCGTGGGGAAGAACGAGCTTGATGCAGGAAAAGTTGCGCTGAAGGATATGAGGACAGGGGAGCAGGAGCTGGTGACGGTGGAGGAAGTGGCGGGGAAAGTGAAAGAGTAAAACCCCAAATTTATCACGTTTAATCACACACATTTCACACCCACACTAATACAATTGTGAACGGCTTAGTGAGATAGCCGGAATCAGGTCGTAAAAGTTAAGGTAATAATATGAAATGCAAACATTCAAACATCAATTGCGTAACGCGCATCATCAACCAGACATGGGAAGAGATTCGCGCATGCGAACATGGCGTATCTTGCAGCTACAAGGATAAACGCGTGGTAAATAATTAGATTGACTCAAGAGCCCAATCCAAATGTGAGCAAATAGCTCATCTCCAGCTAATTTTATCTCAGTTAGACCGGTTTTCAAGATTAGTTTTAAGAGCATCCATGCATTTAACAGACTCAACTGGTGAATTCATTGTCCCTCCCCGAGCTAACCTTAATAATAATCGTAATAATTTTCCTGATGCTGGCATCCATCTTCTTCAGCCTATCCGAGACCTCTATAACATCCCAGAACAGGGTTCGGCTCAAAGGTTATCTTGCAAAAGGGCGGAAAAATGCCGCCATCCTGAAAGACCTTCTCAATACCCCTGAAAATTTTCTTGCCGTGATCTTAATCGGAAACAACATTGTCAACATTACCATCTCGGTGCTGATAACGGCAGTTGTAATCGATATTTTTGGCCCGAATGCCATCACACTGGCGACTATAATTGCAACCCTCCTGATTGTGGCTTTTGCTGAAATAACCCCGAAAGCATACGCTGCAAGGAATCCGGAGATAGCTTACAAACTCGCTCCGGTAATGAAATTCCTAGTATGGCTCCTGAAACCTTTAATCGTCTTTTTTACGGGATTCACGAATGTATTATTGAGGTTAATCGGGTCCAGTTCTTCCATCAGGGAGCCCATTTTCCTGCGCGAGGACCTCTCACATCTCATTGAAATGGGTGAAGAAGAAGGAGTAATCCAGAAACAAGAGACGCACCTTCTCAAATCGGCGCTTGATTTTTCAAGGATAAAGGCAAGAGATATCATGATCCCGATTGAAAAGGTTACCTGCATAGATTCCTCGGCAACGCTTGAAGATGCAATTGAGCTTGTCCGCATAAAAAAATTTGCAAGAATCCCGGTAATCCACGAAGGCAAAATACTGGGTTTTGTGCATATGAAAGATGCATTGAACAATCTCGCAAACAGGAAAAAACCTATAAGAGAATTGGCAAGACCTGCGTTATTTGCATCTCCTGACACGTCCCTGCTTGAACTGGTGGATTTGATAAAAGGCAGCCAGTCAAGCATGTGCTTTGTTATAGACGGGGAAGGAAAACCGGTCGGTCTTATAACGCTTGGGTTATTGCTTGAAAAAATCGTGGGCGAAATCAGGCATATAGAGTAGCTTCAAACCCGGATTGCCACTCCTTTTTCCCTCAGATATTCCTTTGCCTCGCCAATCGTGTACTCCCCGAAATGGAAAATACTTGCAGCAAGCGCAGCATCAGCCTTGCCTTTTGTGAAAGCGTCATGCATGTGCCCGATATTACCTGCGCCGCCTGAGGCTATTATCGGGACATCCAGTGTTTCGGAAAGCGTCCTTGTTATAGGCAAATCATAACCGTCCTTTGTCCCGTCCCTGTCCATGCTTGTAAGTAAAATCTCACCAGAGCCCAACTTTTCCACCTTCTCTGCCCATTGCACCGTATCAAGACCTGTGGACGTCCTCCCCCCGTAAATTACAACCTCGTACCAGGCTTCCGTCCCATCCTCAAGCTCGATTATGGTTTTATCCTTATTATCCTTAAGATTTGTATTGCGCCTGCAATCGATGGCGGTAACGATGCACTGGGAACCGAATATTTCCGAGGATTCTTTCACAAAACCGGGATTCTTTACAGCAGCGGTATTGATGGAAACCTTGTCAGCACCGGCGCGAAGGATGTTCCGTATAGCCTCAGTTGTGCTGATTCCGCCGCCCACGGTAAGGGGGATGAACACCTCGTCCGCAGTTCTTTCTATCACATCAATCATCGTACCACGCCGTTCATGGGATGCCGTGATGTCAAGGAAAACAAGCTCATCAGCTCCCTGCTCGTTATATTTCTTTGCAAGCTCCACAGGGTCTCCCGCGTCTCGCAAATTAACAAATTCGATTCCCTTGACCACGCAACCGCCTTCTTTATCAAGTGTCACGTCAAGGCACGGGATGATTCGTTTGGTGAGCATTGTCCTGTTTTAGTTGTTACGGAATGAAATAGTTTTTGTGCCCCGCTTACTTTTTAATTGTCGTTTCCCCGAGCACTCTTTTTGCCAGTGGCGCATCCCCGAATACGTCCTCACGCTTGCCTTTTCCATTAAGATAGATGGCAACAAGCTCAATGGTAAGCCCGATTAATGGATTTCCCAGAGTGACAATCATGCCAACCCAGGCAAGTGCACCTGCAACCATGCCGCGCAGCGCGCCCTTCCTGTACGATTCAATTTTAGTGCGGTGGAAGATGCGAATATCGCGGAGCGTCAGGAAAATAATTGCAACGAAACCAAAGGCGGCAATATAAATGTATATCATATTAGATCATACTTGCCACTTTTTCAGGCTTTATGCGTTTCAGATATTCTTTTATCATGGCAGGGAAGGATTTTGCCTCCACGAAACGAAGACCAAGCTGCTCAGCCCATTTCTGGATGCCTATATCGCTTGCGACAACAGCGGCGTCAAGCTCCTTGGCGAGCAAAAGCACGTCGATATCAGGCGCGCTGTCAAGAATACCATATCTCAGCGCATTCCTGTATTTGTCGCGGAATGAATTGATAATCGCGCCGATGACATTGCGCTCTATCTCAGGCTCAATCTCCTGCTTTGTCTTTGCCTTGGTGGTGCGGAAGAGGCACTCGGTTGCGGATTCCCATATAGCGTCCTCTGCCACGTTCATCCCCTTGTTTATGCGCCCGCGCATGTAATCCACGTAATCATAAAAAATCTTGGATGGGATTTTCACCTCATACCTGTCCGGGGTTTTCTTGACAAGCCACGTATCTATCTTTGCCAGCGTTTCCTCGTCGCAGCCATTGTTTTTTGCAAAATCCCGCATCTCGTTATATACCGAAGGATACGGGATGTAGCAGCTGATGCCGAGATTAAGACGCGCCTCGGCTATGATATCAAGAATTCCTCCCATTGCAATGCAAAGTGTGCCGCCCTCAAGTTCCCTTGTCTGCGTGTCTGTGAGGGCGCTGGTATCAAGAACGAATCTCTGGCGAATCATATAATGGATTATTATCTTTATCGAGTTAAGAAACTTTCTGTTTATGTATGCTTTACAACACCTTTATATTCTAACTGACCAATATAATCCCCATTATGAGGGAATCAAAAGTATCGCGAAAAACAAACGAGACCGACATTGAAATAAAAATCAGTTTAGATGGTTCAGGGAACACGGACATCAATACAGGTATACCATTCTTTGACCACATGCTCAACTCGTTTGCAAAGCACAGTTCCCTTGACCTTACTATTAAAGCGCGCGGCGACCTCACGGTGGATGACCATCATACCGTGGAAGATGTGGGCATAGCACTGGGCAGTGTAATTCACAAAGCGCTTGGAGATAAGAAAGGCATTGAACGCTTCGGGGAAGCAAGAGTGCCAATGGACGAATCGCTTGCAACAGTGGCAATAGACTTAAGCGGGCGCAGTTTCCTTGCCTTCAATGCCGCATTTGCGAACCAGAAAATTGGAGGGTTCAATCCCCAGAATACGCGGCATTTCTTCGAATCGCTGGTCAGCAATGCAGGTTTGAATGCGCACCTCAATGTCACGGGAGAGAACGACCACCACAAGATAGAGGCGCTCTTCAAGGGGTTCGGCATTGCATTAAAAAGGGCGGTAAGGATAAGCGGCACAGGCGTGCCGAGCACGAAAGGCGTTTTATAAAAATTTATTTTTCAGGATGCTTCCTGCAATGAATGCGAGCAGGGCAAAGAACATGGCAATCTTGAAAAATTTTGAAGATGCTGAAGGGTTCTTTTTCAAGATTAAAACAACAGCATATATGAAAAGGGCATCCGCAATCCCGACAATATAGAGATAGGATTCGTTAAACAAATTCATGAGATACGGCAGCGGGCTCAGGATAACTGCAAGAATCCCGAACGTGCAGGCAACGTAAGCCGAAGGTTCTTCCCCGATTCTTATGGGCAGGGTTGATGCCCCCTCTTTCCTGTCCCCCTCGATATCCTCGATTGCCTTGACTATTTCACGTGCAAGGGTTGCAAGCATGGAAAGGAAAAAAAGAACAAGAGTTATCTCGATACCTTTCTCTCCAAAAGCGGCGCCGCCGAAGAGGAATGTTGAACCGGTCAGGTATGCAACACTCAAGTTCCCAACAAAAACTTTTCTTTTCAGCGAGAATGCATAGAAATATAAAAGCAAGCAGTTAAAAGCTGCAATAAAAAAAGGGAAGCGCGATGTGCCGATAAAGCAGGAAATGATAGCGCCTGCTGCAAAAAGTGCAATTGAAAATTTATAGGCGGATTCTTTAGTTATCCTCCCTGAAGGTATGGGGCGGTCAGGGCGGTTAATAGCGTCAATACCGGCATCGAAATAGTCGTTTATCGCGTTCCCAGCGCCGGTGATAAGGAAAACCGTGAAAAATACAGGCAACAGCCAGATTAACTGACCCTGCGCCGCGCTATAAGCTATGAATCCTCCGATAACGGCTGCAAGTCCCGCCATGGCGCAGTTCCTGTACCGCATCAGTTCAAGATAATACATCAATCGCCGCGCCCCACTTCAAGCATCCTGTCAAGCGCCAGTTTTGCTTTTACCCTCACGTCCTCAGGGATTTTAATTACGTGCTCATTTCTTTCAAGCGCACGGATTATACTTCCGAGCGTGTTCATTTTCATGTTCGGGCAAACAGCGTATTTCGTTGCGGGAATAAAGGTCTTGTCAGGATTTTCCTTGTTCAGCCTGTGCAAAAGCCCAACCTCGGTTCCTATGATGAATTCTTTTGAGGTCGAAAGCCTGGCATATTTTAACATCCCTGCCGTACTCAATACCTGGTCTGCAAGTGCTACGACTTCGGGCCTGCACTCGGGATGGACAAGGATTTCAGCGTCAGGATGCTCTTCTTTCTCAAGCAATATATCGCCGGGCAGTATCAGGTGATGGGTTGGACAGTAACCGTTCCAGGGAATGATTTTCTTTTCTGTGTGTGCTGCAACATACAGGGCAAGGTTCTTATCCGGGACAAAGATTATTTCGTCTTCTGGCAATGCATTCACGACTTTGACGGCGTTTGCCGATGTGCAGCATATATCGCTTTCTGCCTTCACAGAGGCGGGCGTGTTGACGTAACAGACAACAGCAGCGTTGGGATATTTTTTTATTTCCTGTCTCAGGGACTCCGCGGTTATCATGGCTGCCATGGGACACTGGGCTGAAAGTTCAGGCATGAGGACTGTTTTTTCAGGGTTAAGTACAGCCGCGCTTTCTGCCATGAAATCCACGCCGCAAAAAACAATCACCTCTGCGCCGCTTGAAACGGCTTTCTGGCTCAAGCCGAACGAATCCCCAACGAAATCCGCGATATCCTGCACGTCCCCGCGCTGGTAGTTATGGGCAAGGATAATTGCATTCCTTTCTTTTTTCAATTTTTTTATTCTTTCGACGTCGTCCATATTCAGGGTCAAACATTATCCTATTGCTTAAATTGTTTTCTAACTTTCATGGCAATATTAAAGGGGATTGAAAGACTTTAATGGTTCATATGCAAAAGAACACGCGCCTAATCCTGGCTCTTGATGTTACAGACAAAAATGCGGCAATCGCGATATCAAAAGAGACAGCAGAGCAAGTGGACGCTATTAAGATAGGCTATCCGCTTGTCTTGGGCGCCGGATTGGATATAATAGATACTATTTGTGAATTTGCGCCTGTGATTGCGGATTTTAAGGTTGCTGATATCCCAAATACCGCTCATATAATTTGTAGCCAGGCTTTTGAATCGGGCGCAAGCGCGGTAATCGTTCACGGTTTCACGGGACGCGATAGCCTCCTTGAATGCGTAAAAACTGCCAGCGAATATAAAGGCGAGATTTTTGTAGTCACGGAAATGAGCCATCCTGGTGCAATTGAGTTCATGGCGCCAAAGGCCCTGGAACTTGCCTCCCTTGCTGTTGAATGCAAAGCGCAGGGCGTTGTAGCTCCGGCGACGCGCCCTGAAAGAGTGAAAAAAATACGCGGAATTGTGGGTGGACTGACTATCATCTCACCCGGCGTGGGCGCGCAGGGAGGAAGCGCAGCAGATGCGATAAGAGCGGGTGCGGATTATGTTATTGTGGGGCGGACTATTTATAATTCAAAGAACCCAGGAAAAGAAGCTGAAAGGATAGCGAAAAAGATAGAAAAGTGCCGATGATGAAACAAAACATGGCTGAAAACGTGATGAGCCCTATGAGTACTGAGGCACTTAATCTATATATAGACACGTCTCTGAAGGTACTGTCAAGTTGTCGGTTGCTAATACTATAATATTAAGCAAATCGTATTCGGTTGCCTTCCCGATTAGAGCACTCCACTTTTAGCAACCGAAGAGTTGACAGAACCGCTTAACAGTACCCGTCGGAATGAGCGTACTCAAAAATATCGAAGCTTATTTAACATATAGGTACCTATAGGAATATATATGACAGCCACTACAACGATCTGCATTGACCCAAAAGTTAAGGACAAGTTGACATCACTAAAACATTATTCTCGTGAATCATATAGTTCAGTTGTAGAGAGGTTGGCGAATCTGGCGTTTGATGAAGAGCCACTCAGCGATGAGGCGATACATGGCATAGAAGAAGCACTTGAAGACATCAAACATGGACGCCTGCATTCCGAAGAAGAGATCATGAAAGAGTTTGACCTGAAATGAGCTATAAGGTCGAATATACATCAAAAGCTCAAAAGGATCTTAAAAAGCTCCCCGTAGATATTGCACAGAACATAATCCTATCAATAAATAGTATTAAAGAGGAGCCCTATTCTTATGTGAAAAAAATCAAAGGGATAAAACGTCATTCTCTCTACACTCACCGTGTTGGTGAATACCGGGCGATTCTGGACATAGAGGATGACCGTTTGTTGATTCTGGTTATAGAAGCGGGCCATCGACGCAAGATCTACAGGAAATATTGATATTATGAAACCTGGGGATATGGTATCATCAGGACGATTTGAGCATACCCATACTATCTAAATCGAAAGAAAAAACGCATTTTACCTGCGAAAGAACTTTACCGTCTCTCATTTAGAAAGGAAAAATATAATGGCAATAAGCCAATGAGTACATTAAATGCAAAACCCATATTCGTATGTGAGGCTCTCAGATTATGAGCCCTATTAATACTGAGGCAAATATCCACAACCGAAACACATAATATCCATCCATAATATATTCAAAATCCAATCATGCCATCTGAAAAATGTACTTTCTGCTCTGGAGACAAATGCACGGCTGCCGACCTTGAAGCATGTGACTTTTCGGGAGATAATTTCAAGGAATGCCTTCGCTACAAGCTTTATTTCCTGAGACCCCAGCTCATGCAGCTACGTTAGCTTGATTTTACCAGCGAAGCTATTTTCTGCCCCATGGCATAGCACCTCCCCAAATCCCGCTCATCAGGCCTGAAGTTCACTTCCAGCGATTCAAGAGGCTCGTATCCAGCGGATTTTAATTTTTCATTTACACCCTTAACAGCCCCGCCGGCCCAGCCATAGGAACCGAAGGTCGCCCAGAGCTTGTTTTTGGGCCGCAAGCCCATAAGATACGTCAGGAACCCTCCAACAGTCGGGAACATGCCGTTATTCAATGTGGGTGAACCGATAACGATTGCCCTTGCTTCAAGCACCTCTTTAACTATTTCACTCCAATCATTCTTTCGCAGATGGAATAGCGCAGCTTCCACTCCTGAATCGGCTACCCCGCGAAGGATTTCATTTGCCATTATCTCGGTGCTGTTCCACATTGTATCATAAATGACAAGCACTTTCTGCTTCGAGACCCCTTTGGACCAGTTGAGATAAGCGTCGATTATTTTTCCGGGATTTGTCCATATCATACCGTGCGACGGCGCTATCATCTTTATCTCGATGCCCGGTTTCTGGATCTCCTCAATTTTCTTAAGAATTATCCCTCCGAACGGCATCAGGATATTTGCATAATACTTGGCAGCCTCATCCATTACGGTATCGCATTCATATCCAAGGAGGCTGCACACATCCTCATCAAACCTGAATGAGGAGGCAAGATGCTGCCCGAAGCCGTCGTTAGACAGGAGGATTTTATCCTCCTTCAGGTAGCTGAACATGCTGTCTGGCCAGTGGAGCATGGGCGCGGTGATAAAGAAAAGCGTTTTCTTTCCAAGCTTCAGTTCGTCTCCGGTCTTGACAGTCCTGAAATTCCAGTTTGTCCTGTAATGCCGCAACAAGCCCTCCTTACCTTTTTCAGTTGCAATAACCTGGGCATTTGTAGCAATTTTCATTATATCAGGCAAGGAGCCTGAATGATCCATCTCAACATGGTTCGATACGATGTAATCAATCTTCGAGGGGTCTATGATCTCCCTTATCCTTTCTATCATCTCGCCCGCAAACGCGTTCTTCACCGTATCAACAAGCGCAATTTTCTCATCGACTATGAGATATGCATTATAAGTCCCGCCGCGCGGTGTCGTGTACCCGTGGAAATCGCGCAGGTTCCAGTCCACGACGCCGACCCAGTAAACGCCGTCTGTTAATTCAATTTTTGTCATTTCATTTCCACGATAGTTATTTATCTCAATGGGATAATAGTTTTTGGTAGGTGTGTAAGTATGACTTCTACTTCAAGGGCTTTATTAAAACGAGGTAAAATATGATAAAATATCGCTGTACTGTTTGTGGTTATATCTATGACCCCGAAGTCGGGGACACTCCAAGGATTAAACCGGGCACCGCTTTTGAAGACATCCCCGGCGACTGGGTATGCCCCCAATGCGGTGTGGGCAAGGATATGTTTGAAAAAATGTAACTGAAGAGCTGTGGACTGAAAAACCTCGCAACTTCGGTAGGTTTATTAACGAAGAATTTGTAGGGGAACAATTGGGAAAATACCTAAATAGTATTGAACCTAATATTAATTCGTATAATTACGAATAAAGCGAGTCGAATATGAAACAGGAACGCTGGGGCAACATCGGGTCAAAATTTGCTCATCTTATAAGTGCGCACCCGTGTTACAACGAAAAAGCGCATTTTACGACAGCTAGGATTCACCTGGCTGTGGCGCCGCGCTGTAACATCCAGTGCAACTACTGCATAAGGAAACTGGACAAATGCGAGCACAGGCCGGGTGTAGCAGGCGCCATTCTCAATCCGCAGGAGGCTCTTGTCAGGGTTGACAAGTACATAAAGGAAATGCCAAACCTGCGCGTTGTGGGTATTGCAGGACCCGGGGAATCGCTTGCAAACGAAGAGACATTCGAGACCCTGCGCCTTGTCCATGAAAAATACCCGGAACTTATAAAATGCGTGGCGAGTAACGGTCTTTTACTTGCAGAAAAGGTGGACAAGCTCGTCGAAGTGGGAGTTACCAGCGTCACGGTCACCATCAACACAGTTGACCCGGAAGTTGGGGCGAAGATATACTCTTTTGTGAGGTATCACGATAAGACCTATAAAGGTGTTGAAGGTGCAAAACTACTTATTGAGAAGCAGTTCCTGGGAGTAAAGAAAGCAAGTGAAGCAGGACTGAATGTAAAAGTAAACACCGTTCTCATCCCGGAAATCAATTTTGAACAGGTAAAGGAAATCGCCAGAAGGTCGGCAGAGAATGGCGCGATACTCATGAACATTATTCCATTGATACCGCTTAACAGGTTTGAGAAAGAAAGAGCGCCGGAATGCGATGAACTCAATATGGCAAGGACGATTGCAGAGGAGTTCCTGCCCCAGTTCAGGTTGTGCAGGCAGTGCCGCGCAGATGCGGTTGGTGTTCCAGGGAAGGACCCGTGCGGTTCTCCGGTGCAGGCAAAAACCACAGGTGAGTATTACCACGCATAAACGCGTAAAAAATCAGGTAAGAATATGTGCTCAGCAGAATCACCAATAAGACAATCTTGAGAAAGTTTAGGCCGATTCATCTTTCTGCAAAGATTTCATCCATACTTCCGCTCCTGAAACCCATGAGGTCAAGTGTAACATAAGAAAACCCGAGTCTCTTAAATTCCGATACAACGTCCTCACGCATTTTAAGAAAACAGGTCATCTCATCAGGCATTATCTCAATGCGCGCAATGCCGTTGTGGTCGCGCACCCGTACAACCTTAAACCCGGCTTTTTTAAGAAAATCCTCGGCAGCGCCCACACGCCTGAGTGCCTCCATGGTGATTGCCTGCCCGTATGGGAAACGCGAAGAAAGACATGCCATGGAGGGTTTATCAGCAACAGATAAGCCAAGTTTATGCGCCATTTCACGAATTTCTTCCTTGGTGACTTTAAAATCAACAAAAGGATTGTATATTCCTTCTTCCACAACAGCCATGTGGCCAGGCCTGTGATTTTTCAAATCTGAGATGTTTGTTCCCTCGATAATCGTATCCACACCATGCTCAGCAGCAAGTTTCTTTAATTCGCGTATCAACCCTTTTTTGCAGTGATAACATCTATCAACAGGATTATTCGCAAACCCGGGCTCGCCAAGTTCATCATACGGTATTACAATGTGCCGTATTCCTATCTCCCTTGCAACTTCTTTTGCGCACTCAAGCTCGCCAGGCGCAAGTGTCTGGGAGTCCGCAGTAACGGCAATTGCCCTGTCCCCAAGTGCCCTGTATGCAAGCATAGCGAGGACTGAACTATCTACGCCCCCGGAGAAAGCCACAAGAACACTTCTTCGTTTCTCGAGGGCATTTAAAATCAACTTCAACTTATCATCAAAGGGCATGAGCTACACAACAATCCAGAAAGATGTAAGGGTTTCTGTGAGTAATGGCAGCACGTTTTCCACAGGAAACAAAGGTAAGTTACTAAAATCGTTATTAAATACATTAAGAATAACAGGTTTAAAATATAATATTTTCCAGATTTGAAGAATTAAATCGATTAGCTACGAACGAATTTTATTCGATACTCCATCATTTATCATGAAGGATTTTATTTAATATTTCCACAAGAAATAAAGGGGTTAAAATATTAATAAAAGCTGGAACAAAGCGGTTCTCACTACTATTATTTCAACAGGATTGTGAACGTATGTTTATGTTCTTCCTCAGCCGTTAAAATCTCCTCAAACAACAACCGGGTTGTCGAATCCCCACGTTGAGACGCCTTATCTATTATTTCTCCGTACATCTCGATAGCTTCATCTTCTGCCTGAAGGTCATTTTCAATCATCTCTTTCAGGGAACCGCCTACCTTTATCGGCGTTGGTTTTGTAGTAGGAATCCCGCCAAGATAAAAAAGCCGCTCAGCAATCTTCTCTGCATGTTTCATCTCTTCTATGGCAATATCTTCGAAAACATCCTTTATCTCAGGGCTTTTCATGCCCAATGCCATAACATGCTGCCACATATACTGCACACTAACACCGATTTCCCTTGCAATCGCTTTATTTAATAACTCCAACAATTCATCAGCCATAATTATCAATAATTGTCTGCTTTGTTCTTATTTAAGGATTGGCTTTTTTAATTTTTCTCTACTTTATTTCCATCCCTTTAACAAAGATTCCCTCATCCACAATCTCCCCGACAATCCTGCCCCCCATCATCTTTGAAGCTTCCTTTGCTTCGCTTTGCGGTACTATCACCACAAAACCCATTCCCATATTGAATGTCTTGTACATCTCAAGGTCCTCCACACCCCCTTCCTCCTGCAGGAACCTGAATACGGGCTGCGGCGGAAGCGGATTAGAGATATCAAACCCGAGTTTTGTGATGCGGTGTAGTTTCATGAGCCCGCTGCCTGTTATGTGCGCCAGCCCATGAATATCGAACTTTTGTGCCGCATCAAGAATTTCCATGTAAATCCTTGTCGGAATCAACAGCTCATCGCCGATGGTGGTCTTTTTATTGTATGGGAAAGTGTCATGGTAAGAGTAGCCTGAGTCTTTTATAATCCTTCGGACAAGGGAATAGCCATTGCTGTGCACCCCGTTTGAGGGAAGCCCGATTATGGCATCTCCGATCTCGATTTTCTCACCTGTAATAATGCTGTCTTTCTTCACCATTCCAAGACATGTGCCTGCAAGGTCAAAACCATTTATGATACCTGGAAGGGTCGCGGTTTCCCCTCCCACTATGGTCATCCGTGAAATCTCTGCGCCTTTTGCCAGCCCTTCCCCTATCTGCTTCATGATTTCATCGTTGGGTTCCTGGATGGCGATATAATCCACGAATGCAAGGGGCTCGATGCCCATTGCAAGAAGGTCGTTCACATTCATGGCGATGCAGTCAATACCCACAGTATTCCATCTCTTCATCTCGTTTGTGATGAGGACTTTGGAACCCACGCCATCTGTGGTAAGCGCAAGGGCATACTCCCCAAAATCAATAAGACCTGCATAATGTCCCACATCTGTAAGGGGCGCTCCCAAACCTTTGCGCTTATAGATAAGTTGTTTTGCAAGGGCTGCTATTGCCCTGTTCTCCCTTTCTATATCAACGCCAGCCTGTGAATATGTTAAAGCCATATCCAACTCAATAAAAGTTATTGCTTAAAGATTTTATGATTGGAAAGAGCAGGCTTGATAGGGTGTGGGAGTAAAAAAGCAATGCCCACTCATAATTATAATAATGAATGAACGTATTTAAAAGTTTCGGTCTGATGAAATATTTACCAGTCAAAACCCTGAAGGAAAAGATTTACAGATAACCCAAGGCATCATCAATCCTGCTTATTTCAGGCCCGGTAGTATCTTCACCCACGACGTATCCTTTGCTGTTGGCAAGAATACCCGAACCCACAAGCGGTGAACCAAAATTAACTGTCCCGATATCCACAGGAAGATTGAACAGTTCCTCGATTACCCCAATCTCGGAAGGGCTTGATTTTGGATGCACGAGCACACCTCTGTTAGTAGCAATGCCGGCCATACCCACAGTCTTTAGACCTCCGATAGTGCCGCGTTTAACATCCACGCCAAGAGCCTTCTTAATTACCCCGATAGATTTATCGCTGAGGTCGGGATGCACAATCGCAGCGGTATCGTTGGCAAGTATGAGATTTCCTGCGGCATTTAATTCTCCAGTCAATTTTGCGGCTTTCGTATGTTTCCTGAGTACGCGCAATTCTTTATCATAGATCAAACCTGCTACCACGACACCGCGGCTGTTTCCCCGCAGCAGCGAACCAATAATGGAACTTCCGCCCACGAAAGAACCGACAGCAACCACACCAAGCGATTCTTCTATATCTGTGATGGTTTCAGGCGATGTATTGTATGGAACAAAAACAAGCTCGTCAGTACAGGAAGCAAAAACACCAAGTACGGGGCTCCCTGAAATATTCAACTTACGTTTCAAATCTACCCCTTCTTACCCCAAAAAAAGTTATTCCTGGGCGAGTTCAGCCTGCACGCCGCCCGCCTCGAATTTGACAGCCCTTACTCTTACTTTCAATGGCGGTTTCATGGAGCCTCTCTCCCAGAGTTTCTCATTAATAGTCTTATCCATCTTAACTTCTTTCAAATCTGTCTTCAGGTGCTTTGCAAGATATGCTCTTACTTTTCTTGCTGCGCTTTCTGCTCTCTTCCAGCGCGGAACTTTCCTTGCATCCGATAATGGAATTGTATAAATTCTTTCAATGTCTGCCATATTTATCACTTTAAACATCCAGTGTGCTGCGTCTCCAGTTGCGCCTCTTTGGATGGGTCATTACATTTCTTTGAGTTTTGACAATAACCCATGCAGGAACGCGCTGATTCTGGTTCTGCGCTTTTGCCAGTCGTTTCTTCTTTCCCTTTGTCTTTTGAGTCATAAAAAATTCACCGAATAATCTTAAATGGGAATATCCTTTAAGTCTTGTTTTGTTGATAAAGCTTTTGGCGATAATCTATTTATATTCTCCTGCCGTCTAAAATCCTTGCGTGGTGAAATAATCATGACAAAAACATCAAAGCTCTCAGGTTTTTATAAGCTAAACCCGAAGGACAGGCTAAAAACAGTATCCGAATTTTCAGGTCTTACAGATGAAGAAGCTTCGTGCATCAGCGCCACCGGCGCTCTCTCACTTGACGCGGCAGACCGTATGGTAGAGAACCTAATCGGGGTAATGGAAGTACCAATGGGCGTTGCGGTCAATTTCCAGATTAACGGCAGGGATTATCTCATTCCCATGGCGATAGAAGAACCATCGGTCATAGCGGCAGCCAGCAATGCAGCAAAGATGGCGCGTGAAGCCGGAGGTTTCACGACAAGCAGCACAGGTCCTGTTATGATAGGACAGATTCAGGCAGTAGGGATAGCAGATCCCAACGGCGCAAGGATGAACATCCTTGAGAAAAAAGACGAGATTATAAGGCGCGCAAACGATGTTGACCCTGTGCTGGTCAAGTTCGGAGGCGGGGCAAAGGATGTGGAGGTCAGGGTAATAGACACGCCAGAAGGCAAAATGGTCATCATCCACCTGATTGTGGATTGCAGGGATGCCATGGGAGCCAATGCAGTAAATACCATGGCAGAAACAGTAGCCCCTTATATCGAAGAGCTGACAGGCGGCAGAGTGTACCTTCGAATCATCTCGAATTTTGCGGATAAGCGCATCATGAGGGCAAAAGCGGTATTCACAAAGGAGGCTATCGGAGGCGAAGAGACAGTGGACGGCATCATGGCAGCATATCACTTTGCGGCTGGAGACCCATATCGTGCGGCAACGCATAACAAAGGCATAATGAACGGTGTGAGCGCGGCTGTTCTGGCTACAGGGAACGACACCAGGGCAATCGAGGCGGGAGCGCACGTCTATGCTTCACGCAGCGGTGTCTATCGCCCGCTTTCAACGTATGAGAAAAATGCGAACGGCGACCTCATAGCCACACTCGAAATGCCCATGGCCGTGGGTCTTGTGGGCGGCGCCACAAAAACAAACCCGATTGCACGCGCGGCTGTAAAAATCCTGGGCGTTAAGACCGCGACAGAAATGGGCGAGGTATTTGCAGCGCTGGGACTGGCGCAGAATTTCGCAGCACTTCGGGCGCTTGCAACGGAGGGCATACAGAGAGGGCATATGGGGCTTCACTCAAGGAACGTTGCGATACAGGCAGGCGCGACCGGCGAACTTGTGGATAAGATTGCCGAGATCATGGTCAAAGAAAGGAAAGTCAGGGCGGACAGGGCGAAGGAACTGCTGGACGAAATGATGAAGGGAAAGAAATAGTATCCATCCATATCAGGTTAATTATTTAGCACATGAATACTAATATTTATGATAAGGCGAGGGATACATTTTGAGATTTGAAAATAAATTATTAAGAGATATAATGACACGAGGAGTGATGACCGTGCCGATGGATGCCACGGTCAAACAGATAGCAACCATGCTGAGCAAGCAGGGGCTTTCAGGGGTTGCTGTAATCAGCCCCGAAGGCGAAGCAATGGGAGTAATTTCGGACATGGATATTCTTAAAGTCATAGGAAAGGATGACTGGGAGAACATGCCTGCAGAATCGATAATGACATCACATCTTGAAACTGTCAAACCCACTTCAACACTGGGAGAGGCGGCAAAGATAATGAGAGAAAAACATATTCATCGATTGCTTGTTTTCTCAGAAAAGGGCGTTGGAGCGTCGCAGAGACCTATCGGGATACTGAGCGCGAGTGATATCGTAAAAGAAGTAGCAAAAGATTAAATAAAGAGCAAGAATGCCCAGCCTTATTTCAAAATAAGGACATGGGCATATCAGTTCTCCTTCTTTGAACAATCTTAATTACGTTACTTCTGGTATTTCGTCGTCTTTGGGTCTCTTAGAGATAATGGTTGGAATTTTTCTGTTGAAATTGTGTCACTAAATTCTGCATGATAAACAGGGTTTCCTTTGCTGTCAAATTTTTTATCGGTTATTTTGGTTTCACCAAATATTTCGTAAATTATTTTATCTATATTTAGCAGGTATCGTGCTCTTTCCAGTTCCATCTCATCAATTTTCTTCCATGTAGGGTACTTTCGTAAACTCCCATTTTTCTCACCCCAATAACGCCTGGCTCTTTTCAATAATAAACTTTTCGCCGGACTTCAGGAAATGATAGTGCGAACATTTAATTACAAAACTTATGAATATTAACTCAAACTATCTATGGCTTTTAAAATGCGCTCTATGAACCAAAGACAAAAACCCATGCCATCATGGGAACATGAAAAAAATTACATTTTCTGGTGCAGAAAGTGTAATGCCCCGCTGCTGGATGAAGAGTGCGGCATATGCCATGAAAAAGGCGCTCAAATCGAGCTTTCCCAGCCCGGAGACGTGCGGTTTTCCTCACAGCATGAAAGAAAAATAATCGACAGCCTGATGTCGGAATTGTTTGGCAGCAATCCTCTTGCAGGAAAACTCATCCTTCTTAACAAAATCCCGGGCGAGGATAAGACAGACGAGATTCTCGTGGACGGGATTCGGTTCGGCGTATTGAGATTCGATATGAAAGAACTCACTTTCAAGCTTGACCTCTTGATTGAAGGGGCTGGTGCGCTTATAAATTCAGGCATCTCCACTAAACTTGTTAAAATATCCTCTGGCGGGCGGCATCTTAGCGGGAAAAACATCAACGGGACAGAAGTCCTTGAGTGCTCTAATGGCATCAGGAAAGGGGATAATATTCTTGTAATCGCCAGGAACTTAAGCGGGTTTGGGGTGTCATATCGCGATAGCTTTGAATTGAAAAACCCGGGGCAGGCTTTAAAGATCAAAAAAATCGAATCGCAAAAAGTGAGCTTTCATTCAGGTAATCCATCTATGGATGAAATTATCCGCGCCAATGCGCCCCACATGAAAAGGCTTGTTAAGGATGCCGTAAATACTATCAGGGGAATCGCAAACCAGATAGAATTCAGGGATTCTCCGGTCTACGTTTCTTTTTCAGGCGGAAAGGACAGCCTTACCACGCTTGACCTTACACGAAGCGCAGTGAAAAAGCCCGTTAAAGTATTTTTTGCAAACACGGGTATCGAGTTCCCGGAAACCGTGGAGTTTGTAAGAAGGTTCTGCAAGGAAAATAATATCGAGCTTATCGAGGTAGAAACAAAAGAGGCTTTCTGGGAGAATCTCCCAAGTTTCGGACCTCCTGCAAAGGATTTCAGGTGGTGCTGCAAGGTGTGCAAGCTTGCTCCCATCAATACCGTCATAGAAGAATGCACGCGCGGAGGGGGCAAATGCCTTACCATAGACGGGAAGAGAAAATACGAATCATTCTCGCGGGCGCGGATTGCACCGAAAGAGGAGAACCCCTTCATTCCGGGGCAGGTGAGCGTGTTCCCGATTCGCAACTGGCGCGCCATCGAGGTGTGGCTCTATATCCACTACCGCAAACTGGAGTACAACCCATTATACGATATGGGTTTTGAGCGCGTGGGGTGCTGGCTCTGCCCTGCGGAGCTGAGCGCAGAATATTACAGGTTCGGGGAGCTGCATCCTGAATTGTTCGGGCGCTGGAATGATTACCTGCTGGCATGGGCAAAAGAGCACGGACTTGCCGATGAATTTATCGAGCATGGATTCTGGCGCTGGAAGATATTGCCGCCCAAGATGATGCGCCTTGCCGGGGAGCTGAAAATCAGTACAGCATTGAAAGGTAAAAAAGAAGAGCTCGGCATCGTGGTGACAGGCGGGGTTTCGCCATGCAAGACGGGCGGATATACAATGGAAGGGAAAGTTTCAGGGCTCACACTTGATGAAGCCTGCAATATTGCAAATATTCTCGGTGAGAACACGTTCTCGGAAGACCTTGGGGTGCTGTTGGTCAAAACAAAAGGCTCAAGCGTCAAGATATTCTCATCAGGGCATATATCTGTCAATGCGCCGGGAAAGGAAGAAGCGTTGTCCCTGTTTGAGAACACAGCAAAGCAACTGGTGAGGGTGAAAAAATGCACGAAATGCGGCGTTTGTTTGAAAGTTTGTCAGGTTGGAGCTATCGTAATCGAGCCGGGATTGAAAATAGGGAAAGAGTGCACAAGATGCGGGAAATGCACTGAATCATGCGTTGTTGTGAAGTATTTTGACAGGCTTTTGCCGGACTTTAAAGATAAAAGGAGGCCATTGGAAGAAGCGAAGAAAGAAGTGAATTTCACAGTCCTTACGCCTTCCTATCTGCCGGAAGGGTATGCATTTGAAAGCGCCTCGGTATTCAAATATGATGGTAAGGAGAGCGTATCCCTGTTATATCGGAACAGTTCGAGTACGCTTGTGCTCACAGAAAAACTGCTTGATGATATCCAGCGGCCGGATTTTGGCGAGGTCGAGAAGGTCAGCATCAATGGTGCTGAAGGGAAGCTGATATCCCTGCCAGGTTCCAATATGCTCGTCTGGAACAACGGCAAGCTCGAATTAATACTGTCCGGGACATTGAGCAAGGAAGAGATGATAAAAATAGCGGGGTCAATAAAATGACCCTCTGATCCGAAATTGTCAGGATTCTTTATTTTTTTTAAAATTCACCTTTTCCTGTTCCTGCGCACCTTCGTTATCCCGAGCTTCCTGATGCTTGCGATTGTGCCAAGATTGGTACCATCAAGCAAATAGGCAGCCGCCTTTTCAAGCTCAATCGCATGGTTTGCAAACACGGGGCCCAGCAGTTCCTCATGTATTGACTCGTTAAAAGGAATACCTCCGCATAATTCATTAAATGCCGGCATTATTATGACCTCCGGGTCATTCCATTCAATATCACCATAATGTTCCCTGATGACCTTTTCAATAAAATGCGTCCGTATCCATACTTCCTCAGAAACAGCATGGCCAAGAGGGTCTGTGAACCTTATCGTGGGATGATTGTGCGACATAACGACATGCGATGCTGATAGCAACTCAGCGCCGGGCCATGTATGACCGTGGAAATAACCCACGCCGTCAAGTATAAAACCCCTCATCTCGTGCACCGTCACGTTTTCAGGGATAAGAGCATCTATGTCGCCGTCATGGTTGCCGGGAACGATATCCACAGGCGCCAATGCCGCTATTGCCCTCAGGAATTCCGGGACTTCCTTCTTTTCCTGCCATGATGTCCTGGGCACATTGTGTTTGATATCCCCGAGAAGTACAAGCCTGTCGGGATGTACTTTTTCAATATAATCGCAGATGCGTTTTTTGCGCTTCTCAATTTGGCTTGGAATCGAAAAACCGCGGTGGTAAAGCTCCCACTCTATCCCCAGGTGCACATCGGCGATTACAAGCATCTTTTTAGTGTTTTCAACGATAAGAGCCGGTTCATTTAACAGAGGATTGATTTCCATTCTCAGACTTTCCGTAGCACCCCGATTTTCGGCTCATAGCATCTTCCTTCATCCATAAGCTCCTTGATGCCGGTCTCAACGGATTCCGGGTTTATACCGGCATTCATCGCGGTTTCAACAACCGAAGAATAAGAAATTCCCTTCCCTGTATCAAGTTTGTCGATTATGGCTGCAATGGCTTCTTTGGGTTCAGGCGTCTTTTCGGTTTCGGTAATACCAGGTTCCTGGGGGCTTCTGGCTTCTTCTTTTTCTTCTTTTATTTCTTCCATCTTGAGTTCCTGTTCAAGTGGCTCTTCACTGGAATCCTGCGGGTTCTCGGTCGCTTGCGTGCCCGCTGCCTGTTCCTTTCCAACTGCCTGTTCCCGGACACCGCTATCGGTAGTAATCGTCTTTACGGCATGGATTACGGCGTTTTTAAGTTCCAATCTGATTTTATCCAGGTCTTTATAATGCTGGAGCGCACGCACGACCCCATCTGCAAGCAGGGGACTTGCTCCTTTTTTCTGCAAAAATTCTCTCAATTCATTACCTGATAAACCAGAGTTCATGGCTTCTTCCATAAATTTTATGCGTTCCAACGTACGCTCTGCCGTATCGAGGACCCACCTATCCCTCTGCTTTTCATCAGCCGTATTTATTTCCTCGGGCCTGACCGATATATAGACGCTCCCGTCCTCGGGTTCGTATTTTCTTGCCTTGCCCACTATCGCCACGTATGCAGGAACCTGCAATTCAGCCAAAAAAATAGCTGCTTCGGGCTGGTATTGCCCTGCGTAAACGGTAAACACGCCCGTCGGGTCTGCCACGCGTGCGCGCCAGAGGTTATTGTCCTTGCCGATATTCTCAACCTCGGTGACTACCCCGACAATAAAGAGCCTGTTGCACTTTACTCCAGTCGGCGTAATGATATAATTCGGGGCACGCTCATCCCCTTCACTGATGTGCAGATTCGACCTGTTAAACTCATGGGCAAAAATGCGCCATGCAATTTCCCTGTCCATTATCTTTTCAGCCTTTTCCATTTTATCCCGCTATCCTCCCGAGCAGTTCATTTGCTTTTTCCCTGGTTATTTCCTGCGGTTCCCACACATCATTTGCCACAAGCGTAATCCCGAATTCGCCTTTTGACATATTGCCTCTTGCAGCAAGAATTTTCCCGATAAGTTTCTTTTTGATTTCATCTTCCACGGCTTTCTGGGACATGGCTGTTTTTGCCATCTTCTGCGCTTCCTCGATTGTATATCCGCATATTTTCTGTGTGAGCCCGGCATCAAGAACAAGTGTCAGCGCCCCGGTTCCATCATCGATTATTGCTTTAATCCGCATGTCCATTTTTTCATCCACTTTACCGTGGGCACGGCACATGCCTTTCTGAATGACACGCGAACATTCAGGGCATCGGGCTATCAATCCAGACCCGGGTCTTATGGAAAGGATGTTCCCTTCGATTACAATATCGTAAGCCCCGTCTTTCCCGATGATATCTCCTATCCTGGCGCTGCCGGTTTCTTTATATTCCATCCTCTCATCGAGTTTTATTACTGTGCTGTTTTCATTGATATTCAGGGTTGGAACGCCCCGGAATGACCTTATGTAAGCGTTTTTTACTTCAACCGTATTACCGGAAGCAAGCTCAGGAAGTATTACCCATGCCGTAAATGGAATCTTGGTATTTTCATCTGCGGCGATGCCGCCCATAATCTTTTTAGCGCCGTCCTTTGTATTGATATCATGCGTTTCCATATTCAAGATGGTGAAGACGGCATGTACATTAACGTCCCCGTCCTTTAATTCTGCAAGTTTTCTAATCTCACTTTCCTGATTGATTTCAATCTTTGAAGTGAGTTTTGTTACCTTTGATTTGTTCCCGAAATTTATCTCGGGTCGCTCCTGCCAGTTTCTCACATAAGCCTGTGTGACCCTTATAACATCGCCCACATTAATATCAAAATCCGACCATGCAGTGAAACTTCTTGCAGTCGTTTCATCGCATATTGTCCCTGAAAAAATAGTCTTTTCAACATTTTTTATATTAACCGTTTTTTTGGAGATTTCCAGAACCTGCCCGGTTACTTCGATGTTGCGGTCGCCGATTTGTATATCCTTGAGTTTCTTGATTGTAGTTTTTTCCCCGCCGCCGTATTTCTTAATCAGGCTTCTTTTGGCTTCGCTAAGCGGCACCCTGTATTCGAGCAGCTTTTTTAAATCTGCGGTAATGTTACTTTCATCTACTTCGTTATCGAGCGCCCTTTTTATTTCTTCGACATGGGGCGCAAATTCAAGTTCCATAGAGCCTCCTTCTTTGACGAACCAAAATTATTCCTACGGGTTCATCAGCCTGACCGATGGAATAAGAGCTATATGGCAATAAAAGATAAAAAACCATCGGATAATTTTAAGATTTTTAAGTCTTATTTAACGCGTAGGTTGTCGTCTCAAAATAGATTAGTTTCACCCCGCTTACCACAGGGTTTTAAGTATAGACTTTAGGGCACTGTCCTAATTTAGAATACTTAATTGAAAATTAAAAAATTCATCCCAGCTCCATTGATGATTTGTCAATTTCTCAATCATCGCCGGTGTATCACTTCTCGGCAACCGATCCATAAAATTCCAATAGAACTGAAATAACTCAATAGCATTTACAAGTTTAGGTTTCTTTTTCGAATAACATTTTGTTTCTCTTACTAACCTCCCCATTCGTTCACGACATATGCTATTCATATTTTCAATGTCTGTTGTCTCGATTTCGTCTATGCTAGGACTTCCGAATACGATTTTTTTTCTTTTATCAACCACTTTCCCACTTTCCCTAATTTTTATAATCTGCCCATAATCAACACACGTCTCTGCATAATATTCCGAAATAGTAGTTTTGTAATCGTCATTCCCATCGGAAAAAATCTGTATCTTAGTATCAGGGAAAGGAAGTCGCAATCTGCTGAATACTTTTTCAAACAGATTTTTACAGGTTTCTAAACCTTGTTTTCCAACTTCATATGCAATCATCAGGTATGAACCTCTTTTTATGAAATTGAATATCCAGGCATCACCTTCGACATCTGAATTTGGGCTTCCTGGCTCAACTTTCTTTTGTTTTTTTTAACGAATGTCCACATCTCATCGACCTCAAATTGTCCAAGTTTGAGTTCCTGAAGAAGAAGTGAATTTACCATTTCGGCATGCAAGGCAAGGTCTTCTAAAAGTTGCCCGATTGTATCACGATGATGCCCGGTTATCCGTTCAATCGATCTAATACCGTTCTTTTCTACAAGATGCTTGCAAATACCAATAATCTCTGATCTGGATAGATGTTTATGGTATAGCGGCGTACCTTTTGTTTCCATGAAAAATGTTTTACAATGGTTACAAAAGTATCTCTGATGACCAGTACGATATTTACCACGTTTGACTATGTCTTTACCTTTTTCTTTTAAGTAAAAACGGCATTTCTCATTCTGGCATACAACATTAATTTCTCCTCTTGGACGAACCATAGTAATCCCAAATATGGGATATGCGATTCATCCTATATTAAGTATCGTATTTTAGGACAATGGGGACTTTAGAGTATCAGCTATGGATAGAACGGAAAACAGGAAAGAGCTTCGCCATGACAGGCACACGGTATCATTGCTGACAGACCACATGGTATTCGCTCCCAAATACAGGAGAAATATACTGGTGGACGATGTCGCAATGATCGCCGAGGGCATCATCTGCAAGACCTGCATAGAAATGGGTATTGAGATAATCGAGATTGCTGTAAATCCCGACCATGTCCATATTTTCTTCCGGTATCCTCCAAAATATTTCCTTAGCTACATAGCGAAGAAGATAAAAGGAGTTTCGAGTAAACGACTGAGAGATGAATTCCCGCAATTAAAGGAATGGTGTGGAGATCATCTCTGGGCACCAAGCTGTTTTCATGGAAGCGTGGGGAATGGATGGGAGGTTGTTAGCAAGTATATTGAAACTCAGGATTTACACCATGCAAAAAACGATATGTACAGGCCTCGTCCTTAAGTACGGGGTTTGTGACTTCGTTCCACGCTCGTTTTCATGCATCCATTGTTATGTTGAAACAGGGCACGTTAATGTTTAGAATAAACAAAAGAATCTTTTTATTTTATCTGTGTGCTTAGGAGTATGAGTTATATCCAATATCTCCAATAATTCCCAACTAACACTTAGTCTTTCAAGTTTCTGAGTTACTTTTTTGTATCTTGCTTTTATTATTGTGCCCTCATTACTTATTATTGTATTTTTATCTTTAACCTTCTGCAAAAACTTATTATCTGTGATTCTTACAGGAAAATCGTTTGATTTCTTATCAGATAAAATAGAGTCCCCAAAGCTTACCCTCCATCCAGTTTGCTTCCCCTCAAAATTAGATTGGGTTATCAAGAAGTTGTCTATATCTTCTTTAATATCCCTACTTTGACAGTTAAAAAATCCTATTTATCGAGTATGTCTACTTTTTTGGCAGGAAAATCAATTTGACAGTAACAAAAAATTAACATTAGATCTTAACTTTTTGCCATATTATTTCTT
>JAHFDG010000049.1 GCA_023249105.1 Candidatus Methanoperedens sp.
GGAGACAATTTTTCATACCTTTTTGCTATAGCTTCCATACTTTCCATAGTATAGACTATAGATATTATGCTATAAATATTATATGATAAATAGTCAAGTTATTTAATTACAATCCCTTAGCGGAAATGAACTCGTTTCGAAGTTGCGAAAGAAATCCCAAGAAATATAAGACATGTCAGGGAATGAAATATATAAACTAGAATATCAAAAAATGATGGAGACTGCGAGGTTCCAGCCTATCACTATATTAGTGTGGGGTCCAAGCGACCCAGGTGATAGCGCTCCTCTTGAGAAAGTCAAAGCGTATCAGAAACGTTTGAAAATAAAAACTCATCTAAGAGAGGAGTTTCCATGTGCCGGGGTTTTTTTTAGTGAAGATAAAGAGATGCGAGAGCTTGCTTTAACAGGTCAGAGTCAACTTGAAGTACAAGCGGTGCAAGCAAGGATTGCACATTTGGTATTAATTCTGGATCTCACAAGAGGAGCAGATTTGGAATTTGATCACTTTATTCCAAAATATCCATGGTTTCGAGAAAAAGCATATGTTCTACTTCCCGAGAAATATGTATCAACAGAAGGACTTACTAAAACTGTGCTCGATATGTTAGAAAGTAATCATATTATAGGATTCAGCGACATTGAGTTTGAAAGTTGTAAGTTAGTCACCGAAAAAGTTGTTGGGGTTGCACATACTATTGCGTTGAGGTATATTATAGCTAATTTATAAATCATTTTTTATTATGTATGATGCAACTTGAACCTCTGGCGCGCGCAAAAACGTCCCAGAGGGTAGGAAAGATATATTCAGCGCACCTGAAACCTGACCACCCTCTTAATGAGCAATAAAAAGCAAAACGGGAACCCTTCCTTACTTCGTCCCATCCGCCTCAAGGCAGCCTCATTCTTTTCAGGAAGGACTTACTCGCCATTATTCATTAAGCTTTTACTTAATTTATAGTTTACTGAAAATTGAGCGCGAACGATAATTCTATTTATGGTGAACATCTCAGCAAATAATTTAGCCAAATAAGAACATTAAATCCAATCTAATGAAACACAAAAGCACAGGACAGGCATTCGCCCCCGCCCACATCTCAGGCATTTTCATAATCGACATAAAGAAAGACCCCGCACTTTCAGGCTCGATGGGCTGCGGCATCTGTCTTGAGGACGGCGCCGTAACAAAAGTAAGCGCCGCGGAAGAGACAAAAGTTATAATCAACGGCGCCGTTGCCGATGCTTCCACCACGCTCACAGCCATAAAGCTCCTGACCTCGCAGCCGATGCTTGTGGAAACCACGCTCAGCGTGCCCGTGGGCGCCGGGTTCGGGGCAAGCGGCGCCGGTGCATTGAGTGCGGCGCTTGGCTTAAACGAAGTGCTTTCCATGAATTTGACCCTAAAAGAACTGGCAAACGCCGCGCATGTCGCAGAAGTCAAGAACAGGACAGGACTGGGCGATGTCACAGGGCAGACATTCGGCGGCATCGTAATCAGGAAAAAGGCAGGCGCGCCTTTTACAGTGAATATCGACAAAATCCCATGCGGCAGCACAACAATTTCCTGGGTGAGCTTTGGTGAGATTTCAACGAAATCGGTTCTATCTGATTACATGAAAAAGAAGAGCATAAATAAAGCAGGGCATCTGAGGCTCAAGGAACTCCTGAAAAAACCCACTCTTCCTGAATTTTTTCACCAGTCCTGTGCATTCGCAAAGGAAATTGAACTCATGAGCCCGAAGGTTTTAGATGCCATTGAGGCGGTAGAGGCTGCAGGCGGTCTTGCTAGCCAGGCAATGCTTGGCAATACGGTTTTTGCCATAAACGACAATGGCGCGCTTTCGGAATTCGGGGAAGTACATGAAAGCAGGATAACCAATACAGGGGCGCATCTCCAATGATTCCGAAAAACCATCCAAGATACGAATCCCTGATGACGAGGGAACTGATAGTCGATGGCGTTGAAAAAGGAATAACGAGCATTCACGGGCTGATTGCCCAGGGGCGCGGCGAGGCATTTGATTACTTACTTGGGGAAAAGACAACGGAAAGCGCTTTGAATGCTGAAAAAGCGGCGGCGGCAGCACTGCTTCTTGCAAAAAAACCTGTCATATCTGTCAATGGGAACGTTGCGGCCCTTGTACCTGAAGATATCATAAAACTGAGCGGGCTTGTCGATGCTCCGCTTGAAGTCAATTTATTCCACAGGACAGAAGAAAGAGTGAACAATATACTCAGGCATCTGCGCTCACTCGGAGCAAAAAATTTATGCACAAAAAGCGATGCGCAAATACCGGCTCTTTCTCATGAACGCGGGAAAGTGGATAGTGACGGAATCTTCAGCGCAGACGTTGTGCTAGTCCCTCTTGAGGACGGGGACAGGTGCAAAGCCCTAGTTGATATGGGTAAAACCGTAATCGCAATCGACCTTAACCCTCTTTCAAGGACGGCGCAGTGCGCATCGATAACAATCGTGGATAATATTACCCGCGCTGTACCGAACATATCCGGATTCGCAGAAGAATTGAAAAACTCCAAAAAAAATGCGCTGCTTAAGTTAGTCGATGAATTCGACAACAGGAAAAACCTTAGCGATGCGGTAAATGAGGTTTTGGCTCATCTGGCTTCCTATAAATACTGATTTTGTTATTACGGGCGCGGAGGGATTCGAACCCCCGATCTACAGCTTAGGAGGCTGCCGCTATATCCAGACTAGGCCACGCGCCCTCAGGGTTGTTCCTAGATATCAGTGTGTGGACTTTAATTTATCGTTCAAAAGAAAGGGTTAAGTATATTTGTGTCTATTCAAAGGCAATCCTGCCTTAACTCAGTGGCTAGAGTGCGCGGCTGTAGTTTGGTTCATGTGCATAGCACAAATTACCGCGCAGGCACCGCGAAGTCCCCGGTTCGAGTCCGGGAGGCGGGATATTTTTTTTTATTTTTTCGATGGAGTCAATTTAAACTATCTTTGCGGCCTTTGCGTCTTAGCGGTGAATAAAATCAAACACCGCAAAGGCGCCAAGAACGCAAAGTGTTCATAAAATATGTTTACAAACTCAGGTAAGTTAATTGTATAATTTTTGCAATAAGTGAATTATTTAAATCCACAACACAATTAAGCATCTCATGCTGCGTATAACTTTTCTCGGGACAGGCGGAACCCTGCCCACCCCAAACCGCAATCCTTCCGCGATATTAATCAACAGGGAAGGGGAGCTTTTGCTTTTTGACTGCGGTGAGGGCACCCAGCAGCAGATGATGCGTGCAAAGACCGGAATGAAAATAAATTCCATCTTTATCACCCATTTCCACGCAGACCATTTCCTTGGAATCCCCGGACTTATCCAGACAATGTCATTCAACGGAAGAACTGAGCCTCTTGATATATACGGCCCGGAATGGACAAAACAATTTGTAAACCTCCTTGTGCAACTTGGTTATTACAAGCTCGGGTTTGTAATAAATGCCCATGAACTAAAAGACGGCGATGTAATTGACAAAGGAACTTATTCAATCGGGGCAATCGCTACTGACCACGGCATCCCGAGCCTGGGCTATGCCATTGAAGAGAAAAGCCGTACCGGGAGGTTTAACAGGGAAAAAGCAATAAAACTTGGGGTCCCGGTTGGCCCACTTTTCTCAAAACTCCAGAACGGGGAACCAGTCATAATAAACGGCAGGACAATTTTACCGTCTGAGATTATTGGAAAAAGCCGGCCAGGCAGGAAAATAGTTTATACCGGAGATACACGCCCGTGCGAATCCATCGAAAAAGTAAGTACGAGAGCTGATTTGCTTATCCATGACGGCACGCTTGCTGATGAGCTTAAGGACTGGGCAATTGAAACGAAACACTCAACAGCAGGCGAAGCTGCCCTGCTTGCCAAAAGGGCTAAGGTGAAACAATTGATATTAACCCATATCAGTTCCAGGTATTCAGAGAGCACGGAACCTTTGCTGCATGATGCCAAAACCGTGCTTGAAACCGTTAAAATCGCAGAAGAATTGATGGAAATCGAGATACTGCTATCCGATTAAGACCCCGTATTTAAATACGGGGACTAAACATTAAATATACGCATGTACATAGTCATTGATTGATTGTGTTGAATTCTACAACTTCATTTAAACTGGAAATTGAAAGAATCGGGCATGTTCTTGACATGGATGAGTTCAAAATAAATGAAGCAAAAGAACACGGCAAGAGTACGTTGATTTCTCCAAAATTCTTCAATAAAGGGGTATACAGGGTACGAAATGCCAATAACGGGCGGCTTGAGAGCATTGCTGTAAACATTGACAAGATTGCTGCGGTCACATATGAAGGTCTTGTTAAAGAGCTGGGCGAGGATTGCGTGGATAAAAACCTCTGGAAAGATGTGCCTGAAGGCGATGCGATATTTTTCTATTCGCTCAAGCTTGAGAATGATTTTGTGAAATGAAAAAATCATTGATTCGTTGTTCTTTAGAATGGCTTAAATATTAAGAAATCAGTCAGTGAGCTACACTTTATGACAGCAAAACGACTGCAAAATATCACGGAATCTGCAACACTTCGGATATCAAATCTTGCAAGTGAATTAAAAAGCCAGGGCAAAGACATAATAAGCTTCAGCCTTGGAGAACCGGATTTTACCACACCTGCGCATATCATCGAAGCTGCCAAGGCTTCCCTTGAACGCGGCGAGACGCATTATACCCCATCTCCTGGGATACCGGAACTCAGGCGCGCTATTGCCGAGAAATTAAAAAAGGATAACAAAATCGAGACAAAACCCGGAAACATTATCGTGACCCCTGGTGCAAAGCAGGCTATCTTTGAAGTCATGCTTTCGGTATTGCAGGAAGGCGATGAGGCGATTCTATTTGACCCGGCATGGGTATCATACGACCCGTGCGTGAAACTTGCAGGCGCAAGGACGGTCTGGGCGCCCACAAGGCGCGATCATGGTTTCACTCCTGTTGATATTGGGGATTTCATAACCAAAAAGACTAAACTCATCGTTATCAACAGCCCATGCAATCCCACAGGCGGCGTCTACGGCAGGGAGACGTTAAAAGAAATAGCCGATATTTCTATTGATAAGAATATCTTTGTATTATCTGACGAGATTTATGAGAAAATCATCTATGACAGGGAGCACATAAGCATAGGCTCTATAGACGGGATGCAGGACTTGACCATAACCGTTAATGGTTTCTCAAAAGCATATGCGATGACCGGATGGCGCCTCGGGTACGTGAGCGCGCCAAAAGAAGTTTACGAACAGATGCTAAAGCTTCACTCGCACTCGGTGAGCCAGGCGACTTCCTTCGTACAGTATGCAGGCTTGGCGGCGCTTCAGGGCGACCAGAAACCCGTGGCAGTCATGGTCAGGGAATTCAAGAGACGAAGAAACCTGCTCGTTCGGGGATTGAATAAACTAGGCATTAAATGTGCAAGACCAGACGGCGCTTTTTATGCTTTTGCAGATGTGAGCGAGTACGGAAGCGGCGAGGCGATAGCCGAACTTCTTCTCAACAAGGCATTCGTCGCAACCACACCCGGCTCGGCTTTCGGCTCAGCAGGCAATGATTTTATCAGGATATCTTATGCCACGTCACAGGAGCGCATCAAAGAAGCACTCCGGCGCATGGAAGCTGTTTTATAGTTCGACATTCTAAACTTTGCGCTTTTGGCGCCTTTGCGGTGCGTGATTCTTATTCACTGCGGAGGTCGCAAATACAATTCTAAGACCTTAAAATATATCAGCTCTTGTGCAGCCCATTTCTATCAAGTATCTTTCTGATAATCGCCGCGCTGCTGCATAGTTCGCACTGCTCAAACGACTGGATTCTTACCACCTTTGCATTGATGCCGTGGCTTTTTAATTGTTTTTCAAGTTCCTTTTCATTAAAAAACTGGTTTTTACCAAGCGCGATGATATCGGGGCTTATCTCGCGAAGGGGTTCGAACATATCAGTCTCACTTCCAAGCATCGCCTTATCCACCATACGAAGCGCCTGCACCATAGCCAGTCTCTGCCTTTCTGGCACAATAGGCTTGGGTTTGTGTTTTATCATCGAATCCCGAGCCACAATTACATAAAGCTCGTCGCCAAGCGCCTTTGCTTCGGAAAGATACCGCAGGTGCCCTGGGTGGAGTAAATCGAACGTACCCGTTGCAAGGACTCGAACCATCAACCTCTCTATTATTTTTGGGTACTAAAAATGTTTGTAATCACACGTATATTGTGCAGTCGATGTCCAGATACATCACGCACGCATTCTTTTTGCCCCAGTTTTTTGATAAATCAACATCGATAGTGACACTCGGCAAATTCTTGACCGCATTCACAAGATATTTATTCATCTCAAGATTGCACGACGGAAGGCATATTATGTGGTCGCTTACCTGCTTGCATTCAAGTAGCAGTTCATAGAACGGGTCTATCACCTGCCATGCATAGTCTATCTCGCGCCCCATGAACTCGCAGAACTCATCATAATCACTTTTCTGGAATGCATCGCTGAGGGCGTCTTTTTCAAGAAGCGCCGTAAAGCACTGGATATATACGTCATGGAAGGATTTGGGCTTGAACGGCAGATTGAAGGCATCGCAGCATACCACTTCAAGACCCTGTTTCTTAGCCTGTTTGCATAAACTCATTTTGATGTCTATACCAATAAACAGTGC
The DNA here is from genome assembly GCA_023249105.1 of Candidatus Methanoperedens sp. Taxonomy (GTDB): domain Archaea; phylum Halobacteriota; class Methanosarcinia; order Methanosarcinales; family Methanoperedenaceae; genus Methanoperedens. The sequence goes on from JAHFDG010000049.1 coordinate 6,674, forward strand.
CCACTCCTTGCCTTTTGTCTCGTACAGTTTCGAGTGCCCACCACAACTGATTTCCAGGATTGAATTTGGTTTTATCATTTGTATTTTAATAGAACCTCATTCAATTTTGATTTTTTTGTCTTTCGAATGAGGTATAACATTGGCTATTAATCCTCTTTTTTTATAAATAGCAGCAAAACAGAATTCAACTCCAAAATATGTAGGCTTCGAATTCTCACTAAATATGAAAACTCCAATCCTATTTATTCTCTTATAGTCAAATGCGTTCTTTTTCCTCTTTATTTTCAAACTAAACATAAATGATTTAGAATCTCCTGAATGTAGGACGTGATCGTCATAGATTCTAGTAATCAAATAATGATCACTACATTCGAATATTTCTTTAAATGAAAGTGGCAAAATATCAAGAAAAATCGTTTCTTCGGTTTTATAATTTAATTGCGCAGTTTCAACAACTTTTTTATTATCTATAGTATAATACAATTTTTCAGTTCTGAATTTATAGATATCTATATCTGAATTATGAATCATTCCGATTTGGATGTTTTTCCCTATACCAAAACCATCATTTGATAATTTAAAGATTATCTCATCTTGAGTTATTTCTTCTATTCCATCTGTTTCTTTAACAACATCTCCATATGGTGGAATCATACAATCTAATCGAAAAACTGGGGGTGGGGCTCTTCCAAAAAGAAGCGCCCTGATTTCCCATTCATCCATTTCTACAGTTTCAAAATTATGGCGATGGAAATAATATTCTTTTCCTTTATAGCTCACGTAATGAACAACAACATTGGTTTGCCAAACACGAATAATTGCAATCTCTTTATTGGGATCTTTTGACCATGTGAATGTTTTTACAATAGGAGTTGGATTTAGATGCGGAAATATTGAATCAGTAATAGTATCTTCAATCCATTTTCTGGTGGGAATTGAGAATTTGGTTTTATCAATACCATCAATTTCTTCCGGAAATTCATCTTTTACTATTTTTTTACCATTGATTTCTTCAATTTCCTCTTTTTCTTTAACACCAATTACAAAAAAACCTCCTGCAGAGTTTGCAAATCCTGCAACCCATTTTCTGAGTTTAAATTTTCCTTCATCAGTGCATTTAAGAAAATCCCCACTTTTGTATTCAAGCAGAACACTCTCTTTCTCTTTGTTAGCTATAAGACTATTAACATAAGATTCATCCCAATCATCAATATTTTTAAATTCCATTTCTTTACACCTGAATTTGTGTTCTTATCTCGCTACATTTGTTTATAAACGTAATTTAAAACCTAATATTGATTATAGGTTATGTATGCTATTTGTTTATATCTTCCGAAATCGCAGAACAATTTCAAAAACCTTATAAATAAACCAGACGATTCTCGTCCTGTGATCAAATATGGTCGTTAAAGTAGGATTTATTAAACTTGGAAATCTGGGAACCTCACAGGTAATTGATTTATTACTTGATGAGATAGCGGCGAGAGAGGGAATTGCAGTTAGAGTATTCGGAACAGGCGCAAAGATGGGAAAAGACGAGGCTGCCGATACGGCATCCTTCAAGAACTGGGCGCCGGATTTTGTGGTCATGATAAGCCCCAATTCAAGCGCACCGGGCCCAACGGCAGCGCGCGAGCTCTATAAAGCTGTTCCCACAATAGTGGTCTCGGATGGCCCGACAAAGAAAGAGGAAAGGGAAAAACTGGAACAGGCAGGATTCGGCTATATCATTCTGCCGGTTGATCCCCTCATCGGAGCAAAAAGAGAATTCCTTGACTGTGTTGAGATGGCGTCTTTCAACAGCGATGCATTAAAGGTATTATCCGTATGCGGCGCTATCAGGCTTGTCCAGACAGAAATTGATAAGGTCATAGACTTAGTGGCTGCTGGCACAAAACCGCTGGCGCTCCCGAAGATTCTTGCCAAACCTGAGAAATGCGTTGAAAGCGCCGGATTTGCAAATCCATACGCGAAAGCAAAGGCGTTGGCCGCATTACACATAGCTACCAAGGTCGCAGAGATAGACTTCCCGGCATGCTTTGTATTAAAAGAGGTAGACCAGATTGCTACCGCGGCTGCTGCAGGTCATGAAGCCATGCGTGCGGCTGCAAAACTTGCCGATGAAGCGCGCGAAATGGAAAAAGCAAATGATTCAGTCCTGCGGAAGCCTCATGCAAAGGACGGCAGGCTGTTAAACAAGACTAAACTCCTCGAAAAACCACAGTAAAAACCATGTCAGGAAGTTTTTTACTTCCTGATTACTTTTTTGTTCCTGATGTAATAATTTTATATTAAAAATATGACTATTGCATCACGAATTACATTCGGTATTCGAAATCCCCTTCCCCAAAGGAACTTAAATTTTGATTTGTTCAGGTGAAAACCCTTTTTTAATAAGGACATCTTTCATACGGCTTTTGTGGTTTCCCTGAAGTTCGATAACATTATCTTTTATCGTTCCACCGCATGCGAATTTAGATTTCAGGTAGCTGGTCAGTTCCTGCAGGTTAATCTCAGTCGGATTAAGACCCTCTATCACCGTCACTTCTTTTTTATATTTTCTCGTATCTACCTTTACTATAATTCTCTGCTGTTCTTTTGCCACTTCTTCGCATATGCAAAGCTCTTTAGGCAAACCGCATACAGTGCACATTTCTGAACTCATTTATTGGATTAATACCTCCGTTCTTATTATACAAGACTATTATATAGCTACTTGATGCTTCCCGTATTAAAATATGATGGTATAGAGATAGCAAGAACCGTCGAATTTTCCCGGACTATGTTGAGCCAGGCTTTTGGCCTTATGTTTCGCAAAAACATACCATCTGATTATTCGATGATATTTATCCTGGAAAAACCGTCCTCTGTCAGTATTCACATGCTTTTCGTGTTTTTTCCCATTGATATTATATTTTTAAACGAAGAAAAAAGAATTATAGGACATTCCCGTTTAAAACCATGGCTTGGATTTAAAACCATGAAGAACGTCAGGTATGTAATTGAAATGAAAGCCGGAACAATTGAAAAGTTCAATCTTTCAGCCGGCGGGCAAATGGAATTCTAATATTAATGGATTGTTATGACAATATCCGGAAAATTAACAGAAAATGCGGTAATACTCGATAAACAGGCGATAGAGGAATTATTTAACACAAGTTTTTACGGCCGTCCAAGAGATGACAGGCTTGAAGTTTCACTCATCGAGAGCGCTTATCTTATTTATATTGGAAAAATAAAAGTTGAATTCCAGGGAAAGGAACTTGATTTTAATCAATTTTTCCTGAAAGCATCATTGTTAGTAAAAAATTTTGAATTGCTGTATATTACTTATAAGGACTTAAGAGAACGCGGATATTTTATCCAGCCCGCGGTCACTGGTTTTCGGGTTTATCCGCGCGGAGGTCATCCCGGTAAGACGCCAGCAGAATTTTTTGTTTTTGTAACATCAGAGAGGATACCACTTCCGCTTTCTGACCTGAGAACGCATCTTGACACTGTTGAAAACCTGAAGAAACGCCTGGTTCTGGCAATAGTGGATGAGGAAAGCGATATTACCTATTACGAAGTGAAAAAAACAATCCCCTCGGGTACTTATGAATTAAAATTGGACAGGTTGAAGTCCACCGCAAGCCTTCTTGAAGACAGGGTAATGGTATGGGACCCGGATACTTCATCCGTCCTTCACAATGAGGGATTTTTTGGCAAACCAATGGATGAAGGACACCTCCAGTTGTCACTTGTTGAATCATGTTATTTATTGGAAAAAGGGATACTTGATATAGAACAGAGGAACCACACGAAATTGGATTTTGATGATTTTTCAAGAATTGCATCTGACATTGAATCAGATTTCATGATAAAACTTGCTGTTTACAGGACGTTGCGGAATAACGGTCTTGTTCCCAAGACAGGATTTAAATTTGGCACGCATTTTCGTGTTTATAAAAGCTTTGAAGAAATATCAAAACTTCCCCATTCGGATTACCTCGTTCATGCGATAGATAATAACCATGTTTTTTCATTGCAGCAGCTTTCGCGTGCGGTGAGGCTTGCTAACAGCGTGAGAAAAGAAATGATATACGGGGTAGCCGATTCCAATGTTGATTTTATTATTATCGGGCGGATGCGGTTGTAATAATCAGGAATAAATCATTATTTCTGCTTACGCTTCACTACTTTTTCAAGTTTCTTTGCCCACATATCCTCAACATTTGTGTATTCGCACTCAAGATAATGTGCAACAGCTTTGGCAACTGCATCCTTTGAGCTGCTTTCACCAGTCTTTTGTTTCAGGGCTTCGATGTCCTCTTCAGTGAGGACTGTCTGAGCATGCATTATTTTAATCATGTTATAACCACCTCTACATGATGTATTTAAAAAATACAATCATTTTCCCAAATTTGTAATAATCATTGCCATATTTAAGCCTTGCTAAATTGGGTTCTGTCAAGTCTTCGTGGGATAGAAAGGGGGTGTTAACTATCATGGGATGGGACACCAGAAATTTGATTGGTCGGTTAAGTATTTGTGTTAAAAAAAGAATAAATTTGATGATAAAACTTGGAGCGAATAGAAGAAATTACCTCAAAAAATAAAAAACTTGAATCCAACTTATTGAAGTTATTTAAAAATTATGCAGAATCCCAAACAGAACCCAAGTTCCCAATACGTGTTTATGAATCCCGGTCTAAAGAAATAGATGCTGTCTGGAAAAGGGGAGACCTTACTTTCATAATTGAAGCAAAAATAATTGAAGCAAAATCGACACAATTTTATGAAGCTATCGGGCAGGTCTTTGTTTACGAATATCTCTATCAGAAAGTGTATCCCAATGAAAAAACAAAGAAGGGGATAGTATGTGAAGAACATATTATTGACCAAGAATTTCTTTCTTTCTGCTCAGAAAAAGACATTACTATTTTTGTACGTACTAAAAACGGTTTTTACGAACATGAACCCAAAAATTACTGAGCACCATTATTTTTCTGGTGCTCTGATTGGCTTGCGTTCTGAATCAAAGTTATCCACTTATTATCTCCCGTGACTTCTATTCCGCAGGCTTCGGCGGGAGTCCTGCCATCAAGACCTTCATGGGTTCTTATGAAATTGTGGAATATCTGATAGCCTTTGAGTATCGGAGTATCCTTTTTGGTTCTGTCAAGTCTTAGGTTGATAGGATAGACTGTAAAATTTCAGTTGATTTATGAACACTGTTAATTTATTTTGATTAAGATAACTATATCCCTTCTCGAAATGATTCATTACAAGAGGTTAAAAAATGATTTTAAAAGAAGAATGTGCTGATTTTGGATATTCAAAGGATGATATTACTAAACTTGGAGAAGGGGAAAAAAGATTTATTGATATTCCTAATTGTAGAATAAATAAAATGTCTCTATGTGGATGTTCTGAAACTTGTTCATATTATAAAAAAGCCTGTTGACCTTTTTGGCTATTCATTTTTTGAATTTTTTAAAAATAAGTTGAGAGCCGGATGCTCCCTTACGTAATTATGGAATATCCGGTATGCAGAAGGCTTGAATCCCTATTTTTTCTTTTTAACAATTCTGGAAATCAGCAATACGAGTATGAGACCTGCAATTCCAAACCCCGGAGTTTGTTTGCCCTGCGCTGTTTCTTGCGGGAGAGTTGTTTTCTCAGGTGATGAAAGACTATTTTCTGCAAGTTTCAATTCATCATTAGCATATCCCGCATACTGCAATGCAACTTCGTTATCTTTCTTCCAGAAAGACTGGAGCGCCTGGTTGTTATTGTAATCCTCGGCATTATTGAGATGAGTTTGCGCTTCCGAAACATCCTGACCCTGTGCTTTTGCTGTCTTAACCCGGGCACTTAATTCCCTGTATTTTGCATCATTATCGACTATTTTCATTAAAATATCTGAAAATGAACCTTTGATACTGATAACATCGCCATTATTCAATTGGAACCAGGTAAGAACAACATGTTCGAACTGTAACAATTTTTTATATGGCTTCGGAGCTTTGGATTTTACCTCAACTGAGGTGGAAGTCACACCTTTTGGAAGAAAAACCTGGCTTCTGATTTCGCTATCCTGGGACAATGATATTTCAGTGTCTTTACCTGCGATAATTGCCTGGGGCGCCTTGACGGGTATATCGATAGAATAATCCGAACCTTGTTTTACTGCCCAGTTTTCCGCCTTAAGACCGATGCGCCCATTCCATTTCTTTCCCGCTTCAAGCGGCTTATTGAATTTAATGATAATCTTAACACCATCAGGAACTGTTTGCTGCGTTACTTCCTGGCCTGTTGCCGGGATACTTATTATCTGGTCATTTGTTATTGTTACCCTGGAAGCAGGAATTACAAATGAAAAACCCTCAAGAGGCAAAGAACCTCCATTCTCAATCTCGGTCTGTATAACCTCATCTACTGCTCCGGCATCGTTCAAAGTTACGTTCAACACCCATCTATTAAGCGTTACATCTCCTGCCAATACCGGGGAAGCGGTCAGCATCAGTATAAGGAAAAAAACAAGGATTTTTTTTGTGGTCATTTATTCTCAGGTCTTATTAAACTTGCAGTACTAATAATGCTTACGCTTTTACTATCTCCCCGGTTCTCTCATATACCCTCAAGCCCGAAGGCAGTTTTTCCCTGAACTCGTTCCCGCGAAGGACCTCAAGGAAGGTCTTAATCTCCTTTGTCCCTAAAAGCCTGGAAGGTATGACAAAATCATATTCTTCATCCGCCATTTTGATGAACTTCAGTCCGTTTAATTCAGCCACCGTACGAATGCCAATTCCTGCGTCAGCTTTCCCGAGTTTCACCGCAGCCGCTACGGCACTGTGCGTTTTCGCTTCAGTATGATAACCATTTATTTTGCCTGTAAGTTCTTCAAATGTTACTCCCCTCTGCTTTGCGATACCCTTAAGTTTTAAGTCAATCATGACTCTTGTTCCCGAACCTGTATTCCTGTTAATAATCCTTGCATCGAGAATATCCTCAAATTTCTTTATACCGCTATCCTTTCTCACAATCAAACCCTGTTCTCTCAGATACCCTTTAACAAGCACTGCGTCCGTTATTCCAAACTTTTCAAGAAAAGGAACATTATATATTCCTGATTCATAGAGCAGGTGTATTCCTGCAATATCAGCAATACCGCTCCGGATGGCGCTTAACCCGCCTGAAGAGCCCACATTTATCACGCGCATTTTAAGCCGGGTAAGGTCGGCAAGCGTATCAAGCCCCAGGCAGTGGCTGCCCACGAATAGCAAATCCGAAGATTCAAGTTTTCCAAAAAGCGTAACGTCCACAAACTCACCTGCACCTATCATCTCCACGTTTCCGGGAATTTTGATAAAACCATCTGCCTCGGAAAGCGTGGTGATGGCGCCCGAACCTTTATCAACAGGATAAGCAAAGTCCCGGACAATGCCGACCGGAAGGAGCTGGCTTCGCCCTTCGGTACGGATGCGGACTGCCATTCTTGCTTTTATTTGCAGGCGCTCCTCTTTTTTCCCAATTATTTTCCTGATAAGCGGCGCCACGAATTCATTAAAAATCGTAAGCGAGGATGCGGGATACCCGGGAAGACCGAAAACCGGTTTCCCGAATACCTTCCCGATAATCGCAGGTTTTCCGGGTTTGATATCTATCCCGTGAGCCAAAACGGCGCCGTTTTTCTCGATTATCCTGTACATTATATCACCCGAACCTGCTGAAGTGCTCCCTGATGTAAGGATGATATCGCATACTTCCGCCGCTTTTTTGAGGGCTTTTGTCATTTCATTCGCGTTATCCTTTACTATGCCGTAGCGAACAGGTGTTCCGCCGCACTCCTTTACCGCGCAAAAGAGCGAAAAAGAATTAATATCATAGATTTCCCCTTCACCAAGTTCACAGCCGGGCTCTGCAAGCTCATTTCCCGTGGAGATAATACCAACATTTATTCTGAAAACGCTAACTGTTTTTTTCCCTATCGAAGCCAGAACCCCGATTTCCCGCGCCGTTAGAAGTGCCCCTTTTTTCAATACCCGCTCACCCACCATGATATCCGCACCTGCATGCATTACATTTTCATTGATAGAAACCGGGCGGTGGACATACAGGTACTTGTCGATATGCGTGTACTCTACCATCACCACCGAATCCGCGCCTGCGGGCATGACCGCGCCTGTTGAAATTTCAATCGCCTCGCCACGTCCCATGTTGATATCAGGATTTGACCCGGCCGGAATGGAGCCCACGAGCACCAGGCGCACAGGCATGTCTTCGCGCGCCTCGTAAGTATCAGGGGCGCAAACAGCATAACCATCCATTGAAGCCCTGGTAAACGGGGGCACATCCACGTCAGAGACTATATCCTCTGCAAGGACGCATCCGGATGCGTTTTCGATGTCCACTTCGGTTGAGCTGGCATGGATATCAAGGCTCTCGATAATATTCCTTGCCTCATCCATGGTAACGAGTTTTCTGAATTCTTTCACACCCATTATCATGAACCAATAAGTTAAATCGTTTATCCAAATTATAGTTAAAAACCAAATAATTAAAATTCAGTATAAATCAGATTAAATATTTAAACGATAACGTCATACGTAATCCACATATTACTAAATAATACGATATAAAAATGAGGATACAAATGATAAAAGAATATATTGAAAATTTGCCGGGAGGGAAAGAGTATATTTCCGCTCAACGAAGTCTGGGCGGGGTAATTGGAGCTATACTTATGTTTATTGGGACTGTTTTTCTTGCAAGTACTACATACGGTGAAATCGGTAGCAATTATACTAAAGACGGGGTAATCCTGATAATGTTAGTAATGAGTGGTTTTTTTGTGGTGCTCATTTCAGTAATCGGACTAATAAAATATTATTACACTATTAATAAAGCAGATAATATGTATATAAATAAAATAGAAGAAATAAGAAAATAATAAAAATCAAAAAAAACGATTATCATCACATTTGCCATACAATGGCTTATGTTTAATACGTACTTGTTCTATGATTTCTTTCTTTCGGATGTTGAATCTGTCCAATGCAGTGTTATTTCTGAGTTGAATTTTCTTGGACTCGATTTCTGTTATAATATCGATTATCTCTTTATCTTTCCTGATTTTTTCTATTACATTTTTTAAGTGTTCAAGTGAATCAGTATTACCATAAGCAAAATTAGTCACATCCCAAACAAGGCTTGAGGATTCAAAACCACTTATCACAATATCAGTAAACTTTCCAGTTCGAACCTCATCAAATAATCTGTTTTTAACAAACTTTTTGTTGTAACGTTTTGTTTTGAAGTCAACGAATTTATCTGATGCAGGAAGCTGTATTTGAGCTTCAGTTAGTTTCTGTTCTACTATCCTTCTATATTGTTGAAACTTCTTGACAATATCCTTAATTAGTATCTCTGCACATTCCTGTGCAAACAGGTATTCGTGGTAAATTTCACTATATCCAGTTTTTAAATGCTGAACTGCCTGATACTCCCTATCTGATTCGCTCCACTTTACAGGCGACTCAATTATTTCATCGTTCTTATAATCCACATACCCATTAATAGCAATGTGTTCGAAGACTTCTTTAATTAAGTCTTCTGAATGTTTTAATTTACTCTCATTGGTTTTGGAGAACTCACTAACCAGCTTTTCAAGGATACGCAATATACCACCCACTACACCTACTACAGCAGCCAATGCTGCAACCAACGTCAAGGAGTTTAAATTTGATTGATGAGCCCAAATTATGGCAGTGAATACCAATATTGAAAGCTCTATATATATTATAGATGAAAAATAGTTTATCCATCGCATAGATAAGCCGTGTAAATCTATTGATATATAATGTTATCTTTCATTAAAATTGTCATCCCACATTAGTTAACACCCCCCATCCTACGAAGACTTACAGAACCTTTTTCAGATATTTTTTTGTATAACAAATACAATGTTTAATCATAAATGTCAAGTGTAACATTTCTTGGGACGGGCGGCGGGAGGATGGTGGTACTGAACCAGATGCGCAAGAGCGGAGGTTTCTGGCTTAAACTGGATAATGTGAATATTTTGCAGGACCCGGGACCCGGTTCACTCGTAATGGTTCACCAGCTCCGCCTCAAGCCGCGTGACCTTGATGCAATTATGCTGTCTCACAGGCACATTGACCATTCAAACGATGTCAATGTAGTTACAGAAGCAATGACTGGAGGTGGTTTTCAGCCTCGCGGACGGTTGATTGCCCCGGCGGATTGCCTGAATTCCGACCCTGTTGTCCTGCAATACATACGGCCGTTTGTTGAAATTATTGAAATGAAAAAGGGCCTGGAAATAACTCTTGGAGAAGTTAAAATCGAATTCCCTATCCAGACCATGCATCCTGTTGAAACATACGGGATCATTTACTCATTCAAACAAGGTCGCCTTGGTTATATACCCGATACGGAATATTTTCCTGAACTTGCCGGGGCTTTCAAGGGTGTTGATTTCCTGATAATTAACGTGGTGCGTATGAAAACCGATAAACGGATACGCCACCTGAATATGGATGAAGCTGCAAAGTTAATAGATGAGATACGTCCGAAGCGTGCGATATTGACGCATTTTGGTTTACAGGTATTGAAAGCAAGCCCGGAACTCCAGGCAAGGAGAATATCGGAAAAAACAGGGGTGAACGTCATGGCTGCACAAGACGGCATGAGCGTGAATTTTGAAGAGAAAGAAACAAAGAAGTGGTTCTAAAGTTTCCTCTTTACCGCGTCTATTTTTTCAGCCATTCCTTTTGGATTGTCCCTTCTGTCATCGATGGTGAGGTGAGTGACCACTCTCTTTACACCACTTTTCACAAGAGCTTCATGGGCCGCTTTAACTGCACGGAAGGCATCATCAATCGTTGCTACTTCCATTACCGTGCCCATCGGGGTCAACTGGTATTTTATACCAAGTTTATCGATAGCCTTAACCGCTTCTGCTATATGTTTGCTCATTCCCGTGTCTCCTGTTCCAAGAGCGACAATCTCAAGTTCGGCTGTAATTAATGATTTCATGGCTAACCTCCGTATATTTGAAGGCTTTTTAGGGCAAAATACTTTTTGATGATGAAACAAAATATGAATGAGGGAAAGAAAGATGCTGAAAAAACAGTGAAAAAATATCAGGACTCAACAATTTGAACAATCATAGAAAAAGCCTTTATACATTAAAACGCTATTGAGATACGATAACCATGATAAACGTGAGGGATCGTCTTTTACACAATTGAATCGCTTCGGAACAAAAAAATAAGTATTTTTGATACCACACTCCGCGACGGGGAACAGACCCCGGGGGTATCACTTACCCACGATGAGAAATTCCTCATTGCGCAGCAGCTTGATAGACTGGGCGTTGATATCATTGAAGCCGGTTTCCCGATGTCTTCAGACGGAGAAAAAACATCAGTAAAGAGGATAGCCGGCTCCGGACTGGATTTACAGGTATGCGGATTGGCGAGGGTCATCAGATCGGATATAGATACGTGCCTTGACTGCGATGTGGATATGATACATACATTTGTCTCCACATCCGATGTCCAGCGGATAAGCACCATAAAAAAGAGCAGGGATGAAGTCTATAAAATGGCAATAGACGCAGTGGAATACATAAAAGACCATGGCGTAAAATGCATGTTCTCTGCCATGGATGCCACAAGAACCGATATTGATTACCTGCTCAATATCTATAAAGGCGTAGAATCCGCGCATTGCGATATTATTAACGTGCCAGACACGGTGGGCGTGATAGTGCCTTCTGCTATGTTTAAACTCATAACTGAGATTGCCTCAAACGTGAAAATACCGATTGATGTGCATTGCCACAACGATTTCGGGCTTGCGGTAGCAAACAGTCTCGCAGCAGTCGAAGCCGGCGCAAGCCAGGTGCAGGTCACGATTAACGGGCTCGGGGAACGTGCAGGAAATGCCGACCTTGCAGAGACCGTTATGGGATTGCACTCACTGTATGGCGCGAAGACAAACATCAAAACACAGTATCTGGTTGAGACCTCGCATATGGTTGAAAGGCTGACCAAAGTTCGTATGCCGCCAACAATGCCTATTGTAGGGGAAAACGCCTTTGCCCACGAGTCCGGCATTCACACACACGGTGTCCTTGTGAGAACCGATACCTTCGAGCCCGGGGTCATGACGCCTGAGATGGTAGGCCACAGGAGGCGCATTGTACTTGGGAAACATGCAGGTAAACATGCTGTAAAACAGTCTCTTGAATTCGCCGGCCTCCATCCCACGGATGAGCAGCTAAACGCCATAATGAAGCGCCTGAAAGATATAGGCGACAAAGGTAAACGCGTTACTGATGCAGACCTGTATGCGATTGCAGAATCAATAATGGGCAGCACTTCAAAAGGTGAGCAGGCTATCATACTGAAGGAAGTGTCGGTCATGACAGGTAATATTATTACCCCGACGGCGACCGTAAAAGCAATTGTGAACGGGAAAGAGCGCATCGGGGCGCATATCGGTGTAGGACCTGTAGATGCGGCGCTTAATACGGTAACAAGTATCCTCGGGGACTATAAAGTCAAATTGCGCGATTTCAGGATAGAGGCTATAACAGGTGGTTCGGATGCACTTGCCGAAGTAATTATCGGAGTCGAGGATGAAAAAGGCAGGGTTGTTTCAGCGCGCGCCACGAACGAGGATATTGTGATGGCCTCAGTTGAAGCGCTTGTGGCTGCAATCAACCAGCTTTTAAGGGACAAGATTTAAGTTTTTTAAATATAAAATATAGCTGATGAGTTCAAAATTTTTACTAATTACAGCATTTTCAGTAATGGGAATTATTTTAATTAGCGGATGTATCAATGAAGAGAAATCAAAAGAAGAACGCGGTTTGACAATAGTAGAAAATGTTGAATTATCAGTAGATGAAAAAGCCAAACAGTCGAATTTGATAGATAAAATTCCAGAGAAAGTTAAACAGGAATTCAATACTAAATATGTAGCGTGGAAAGAAACATGGGATGACCCAAATCTAATCATTCACAGTAACCCAAGAATGTTTACTCAATCCAAACAATATGAGGAATTTCTAAGCTACTCCAAGGAACAGGGTAAAGCGATATGGCCTCTTTTATTCCAAAAATATGAGCAAGGAGACGAACTTGTTAAAATTCCTCTCATAGATTTGACATATACTGAATATGGTTCACTCTTGGATGAAATAAGGCAGGAAAGCGCCAAGGAGCGGTACACTGCCGAAGGTGCATACATAGCCCCATCAGAGAAAGCAAATATGATGAAGTATATCAAGAAGCTATTGGCATTACTTTGACATGAAAGGCTCTCTCTTTTATTTTTTCAAACAGCGTCAGGCTCAGGGCTTTTTTTAAGTAATTTCTTAACATACTCTACGCATGCCGACAGCACGTTTTCCGTTTCCCCTTGCACATCCATTCCGGCAGCCCCTTCATGCCCGCCCCCTGTCCCGTTGAATTTTACGCTAATATCTTCCATCAATTTTGCAAGATTCACGCCTGCATTCTGGGCTTCTCTCCTTGCGCGGGCGCTCACCTTGATAGCATCATCCTGTTTTGAAGCTACAAATACAACATCAGCCCCTATTGAGATTAAACCTGAAGCTGCAGCCCCGCCAAACGAACTGACCCGCGAGGTGACAATAATCCAGTCATCCACCCTTTCAATCACAGCGCGCTGGGCTGCTTTCAGGAATGCAATCCTCATAGAAACATCCTGGGGAATGGATGACAGCATGTCCATTACTTCACTGTACTCGATGCCGCTTAATTCAATCAATTCGGCTACCGCCTTGAACGAATCCGAGGTCGCATGCCTGAAATTGCCGGTATCTGTGATAATGCCGGAAATCAGGGCAAATGCTGTCCGCCTCATTATCGGCGCCCCATTGGTCCTTAAAACTTCAAGAACGATCTCGGCTGTTGAACTCTTATTCCTGTGAAGATAAAAAGCTGCTTTTTCATTCAGGGATGTGCTTGCATGATGGTCAATAACGGCATATGTTTTTAATGGGAATCCGTTCAATTGGGCAGGAGTGGACGTATCCACCACTACCACGAGGTCAAAATCCCCTTTCGGTTCATTAACAAATTCGATATTCAACTGCCGGGCAATCTGGGACGCTACCCTGTCGCATCCTTCGATGACGCCAATTGTGCCTCCGATAGCTTCTTTTAACGCAAATGCGCTTCCCAGGGCGTCAGGGTCGGCATTCCTGTGGCATAAATAAAGGATGTTGTTGTAATCCAGCAGTTGATTAAAAAATTCCGACTCGTTTAACTCCATACCTATTGGGCGGCCGGAGTACCGAGTGCCTGTTTGAGCTGCTCCTGCAGCTGCTGGAAACGCTTCTGGATGCGTTCTTCCTGGCGAGCAAGGGTCTGAATCCGCAGGGTTAGAGTATCTTTTTTCTCTACGAGAACTTCCTTTGTCTTGTCACGTTCGGTTTTTATCAACAAATCGCCGATAGCCCTGTATACCACGGCATCAGCATCGAGTTTTTCAAGTTCCGAAAGTGCCAGTTCGGTCTCTTTCAAATTTATTTCGACCTGGTTTTTCTGGGCTGCAAGTGCCTGGGCCTGCTGCTGGATTTGCTGCAACTGGGCAAGCTGGTTTTGAATTTGCGGGGGTAATTCTGAACTCATTTAATTCTCCTGGTAAATCTGGTGTAGTATTGCACAACATTAACTTATAACTTGTGTATTCAAAGAGGGTGCGTTAACTTAGTGTGAAGCATATTGTGTGAGTATGGAATCACTCACCGCAGAGTACGCAAAGTTCGCAAAGATATTGCTCGCAGCTTTGCGTTCTTCGCGCTCTTTGCGGTGTTTCATAGACTCCAGCTCATTGGTTAACTTATATGTTTCTTTTTAAAATTAATCTTAATTTAATACCATCTCAAAGGGAGAGAGAACACATCTCATAAGTGATTTTAATAAGCCGAAGCCATCCGTTAAGGGCAGCCCTCATCGATACAAGGTCATTTGCCTCGACATTCAGGATAAGTGAATTATCCTCAAGCTTGATGGTTGTTTTTGTCCTCTGGTAATCCTCGGCAAGTTCGGGGAGCAATGCTTCGTAGATTATCCTGGCATTGTCGCCTGCTTCAAATTCGAATTCCGCAAGTACGAGCATGAATATCGATAAGGCTGCGTTTATATATTTACGTTTGCAGTTAAATTTTTAACCTTATCGATATTATTAGAATTGATCAAATATCCAATGGATTCATGGATTACAATTGAAATAATAATTATATCGGTACTGATTGTATTTTCTGCTTTTTTCTCGCTTTCAGAGACAGCGCTTCTTTCAGTGAGTAAGATTCATATAAGGCACTTAGCTGAAACCGGGAACAAAAATGCAAAGATATTGATAACATTACTTGAAAACCCGGAACAATTCATTACAGCTATCTTAATCGGAAATAATATCGTTAATATAAGCGCCTCCGTACTGGCTACGGACGCTGCCCTGCGGTTCTTTGGAGGAACGGGTATTGCAATTGCGACGGGCTCAATGACACTGTTCATCCTTGTTTTCGGTGAGGTTCTCCCAAAAACGTTTGCATCCAGGAACTCGGAATATATATCGCTGCATGCTGCGAATTCCATAGCATTTTTGATCGTATTCCTGAAACCTGTTGTCTGGTTTTTGACAACGGTTGTAAATTCCATTATTGCAGTTTTTGGAGGGAAAGAACGGGTAAAGCATCCTTTCGTTACTGAGGAGCTGATTGAAATGATGTTGAAGGTCGGGGAAAAGGAGGGGACTATCGCAAAACATGAGCGGGAGATAATAAGCAACGTCTTTGATTTCACAGATGAAAAAGCACACGGCGTAATGACTCCCAGAGATAAGATAGTAGCTATCGAAGAATCGCAGACACTTGATGCCGCACTTGCATTAATTAATAATTCCGGTCATTCAAGAATACCGGTCTATAGAGGAAATTTTGATAATATGGTTGGGATGATTTATGCAAAGGATTTACTGAAGTTCCGGGACTATGAACTCGGGAAGATTAAGGTATTCCAGGTTTTGCGCCCGCTTCTGGTTGTGAAAGCTGGAAGAGAGATATCTGTAATTCTGAAGGAACTCCAGCAAAAGAAAATGAATATTTCGGTAGTGGTGGATAATAACTTGAAGGTTATCGGACTGGTTTCTATCGAGGATATCCTGGAGGAACTTGTGGGGGAGATATATGATGAATATGATGTGGAACCCAAGCCGGAGTTAGAGTCTCAGGGGTAGCCGGCGGTTCGGGGAAGCGAAAGACTGTTGCACGCCACCATAACCCGGGCACGCCCGGTAATCCTGATGTCTATGCGCGGGCGGCGAGGCACAGGAAGGAGACAAAAGCAAGGTATTACAAAGAAGGTGAGCTATAATAAATCTGATGTTTTCCTTACAAAATTTTCAGCTACATCCAGTGCTTTTATGGCTTCTTCTTTACTTACAAAATTTGCCCTGTACATGATATTATTCCGGATTATCCTGTACCTGTTTAACGCCTCAACTAATTTCTCCCCGAAATACGGTTTGTAGTGTTCATCAAGAAAAGCAACAGTCGCTTCATGGGAATATGGTTTGTATCCATTTGCTGCCATGAGCCCATGAACGCACTCCCTCATAATCTCATATATATCTTCGAATAAAAAAGAAGCATTGCCTTCAGTAATTGATTGCGATTTTACGTATTCAAGCCTTTTGGAGGCACGCACGAGCATGGCTTTTGACTCACCGGGGTCTTTTGAACCCTGCCTCACAAGCCCGGTTTCGATATAATATTTCAAAGGTTTCAACTATACCACTTCCAGATACCCATAAAGCACGATACCGTTTGCAAGGCTGTTGATAAATTCCTTTTCTTCATTTTTTGTGTTTTCAATGAAATGCAAGCTTATTTTCCTTTTCAGACAGTCTTCATAGATATCAACATTTGGAAATTCTTTCATGCTTGTTATGATGGTAATATCTATATCGCTTTCCCTGGTATCTTCGCCCTTTGCATAACTTCCAAAAAGGATTATGCACCCCGGAATCTTGTAAAAATCTACAAGTTTCGATACCAGCCCGCAGGAATATAGAGAATAAAGATTAAGAGACTTTTTTAGAGCCATGAAATTTTCATTATCATAGTTCCCGCGATAAACGACCGTGACAGCGGTGCGCTCTTTCTCTACCAGCCCTTCTTTCTCAAGTGCGCCAAGTATCTTCATTGCGCCTGTTGCTGAAAGTCCTGCCCTGCGAGCGACTTCTCTTAAATGAAGGCGAACATTTGGCCCCTCAAAGAAAAGTCTAAGGATATGCACTTTGTTATCTTCAGTTAACATATGTTATATTTAGTTTACAACTGTTATTTAAAGTTTACGAGATATGCGCGCCACCATGACAGCATCGGGATTGATATCCACACTACGGCGCGCCGTCCGAGAAGCTTGCATTCCACAATCGTGGTGCCGGAGCCAGCCATCCCGAGTCGTGCCTCCCGAGTCACGCCTCGGGAGGGCGTGTTGGGGTATGCTTCGCATACCCCCTCGTTTGATAAACCTTTCTTAAAGGTTTTCGGGAGGGCGCAGACACGTATGCTCCGCAGGCATACGTGGATTCCCGTTCCCGAAGGGTAATCGGGCTGGTCAAGCACAAGCTCGCCAGGCGCAGTGTAGCGCATGATGAGGTTGTGGGGTATGTAGGGCGACCAGTTGCCCCTGTAGTTCCCGACAACCGTTGCGCCAGTTGACGTCGCATCCACGTATGGCAAGCGTGCATACCTGTTTATTTGCGTAGCCCAGTCCCCGCGGTCGGGGAAGCGAAAGGTTGTGGTGGTTTTGGGGGTGAAGGCGGAGGGGGCGAATTTTGAAATGATAGGGTATATGTGCAATAAAATAATAGAAGATTCCATAGAGGAGTTTATGAATGGAACTATCAGACATACAGAATGCAGTTAAAGAAGGACATATTCGCATTACCGATCACTCTGATGAAGAAGCACAAAATGATGACCTTTCATATGACGCGATATTCTTTTCAGTACTTACAGGCAAGATTATTGAGGATTACCCTGATGATAAACCTTATCCGAGTTGCTTAATATATGGTAATACATTTGAAAATGAACCCGTTCACAGCGTCTGGGCATACAATAATGAAACAAACAAAGCCTTTCGAAAAGTGTCCTGTTTGCAGCGGAGAGCTTGAGGAAAAAGAAGTAGAGAAATTATTACGGGGAGGCGTTCATACCGCTATCATTAAAGTCAGGGCAGAAGTATGTCTGCATTGCGGAGAGCGCCTCTATTCGCAAGAAACGGTTAGGCTTTTCGAACAAATCCGGAAGAAATTAGAACGCAAAGAAGTAGCCAATTTTCAGCCTATTGGACAATCTTTTCAGGTAACTGCATAAGATTATAGTTCAGGTAGCTCCACCATTCCTGAAAGTTTACACTATCGTACTAAAATCAACAGCGAACTTGTACGGCTCTGTGTATTCCTGACAGGATAACAGGATTGACAGGATTAAAATAAAGGTGAAGCCTACCACCACTTCATGCTCTCCCTGAACTTCGCCGTCCTCTCCTCTGCATCCGGTTTCCTGAACACATACAGATGCTCATGCCCGATAAGATAAAAATCATACTTCTTCCCGAACCACTTCTCCCTGGTGCTCTTCATCTTCCACTGCATCTTGATGATATCCTCGCGCAGGATGAACCCGGCTTCAAGGAAGCTCATGAGCACCCTTGGAGTTATTGGAATGAAATGCTTGTTCCTGCGTGAATCACCCATGAGGATGGCGCAGTGCTTTCCGGGCTTGAGGATACGCATGCACTCACCTGCCACCACCTGCATCGCCTCTGCGAACTCGGCTATATTGTGCACGCTCGACAGGTCGCCCTCGCGGTTGTGCGAGTACGGGATGATGCTGGCGTAGGGAGGATGGGTAGCGATGAGGTCGATGGACTCATTCTCTATCAGGTCAAGTGAGCGCGCATCTCCAACATAAGTCTTTATCTCCGGCGCCTGATACTCAGCATCCAGCGGCGTATAAGCAAAGTCCAGCCTGTTGCGCGCCACCATGACAGCATCGGGATTGATGTCCACACCCACGGCGCGCCGTCCCAGAAGTTTGCACTCCACAAGCGTAGTGCCGCTTCCAGCCATCTGGTCAAGCACCAAATCCCCCGGCGCAGTGTAGCGCAAAATGAGGTTGCGCGGGATGTATGGCGACCAGTTGCCCCTGTAATTTCCCACATGCGTTGCCCAGTCGCCGCGGTCGGGGAAGCTCCAGACCGTGGTGGTTTCGGGGGCGAAGGTGGAGGGGGCGAATTTTTTAATTTTGAGATGTGCGTTTAGCGGCACTTTTACGTTTTCTATAACAATATGGTCGTGTTTTTTTAAAAATTTTAAATAATCTTGATGAGTTATTTCTTTCATTGGGATATAATGTGGTTTTTGTTCTTTCTTTGAGTCTTCTGATTCCATTATAACCCTTGAATTCTACTGGCTCTTAATATTTGTTCTTATTTGTTTATTTAATTGTAATTAATTGGTAATTAAACTGTAATTATTTATACTTCTTTAACCTATATGACTCTTACAAAGAGGATGATTGGATGAAGGTAAATGATTTAGTGAATCTATTGCGTGAAGCATCGAAAGATTATGAAAATGAAAGCATGTTTCTTCCTATCGAAGTTGTCAATGTAATCAATGGAAAGAAACAAGAGAAATCGTGGAAAAAAATCAAAACGGGTAAAGTAATGTATTATCTTGCTGATATGCTGGAGGAGTGAAAAATTTATGAAAAAAGCAAGCAAATTTAAATGCCCCAAATGTGGTTTTGGGTTTTTTGTTAGCGAACCAAATCGCTACGACATCCTAGAATTTATTCGTGGTGACTTCGATGTGATTAATTCAGAATACATAGAAGCTGATTTTAAAATTTTTTGCCGTGATTGTGGTAGTGAGATTGATGAAAATGAATCCATTAAACAAGGGAAAATTGTTTTAAAGCATCCGGTACGAAAATCTGGCTTTTTTAAATAATTTAATCACCAAAATACCATAGATTAGGTCTATTAAGGTTATATTTTCGATTTTTCTTGTTATCCATTTCAGTAAATCTGGAAGGTGGAGGCTGAAATCGTCCAATACTCATACATAAATTATCAATTTCTTTATATCGACATATTGCTGCTCTGACCCACCCCAACAAAAATAATGTCGGCGGGTCGAATTTACTTTCACTTGTGTAATTGATTGCCTGTTCAACTACAAAAAGTTGCATCATAGTCGCAATTACGCTTAAGCTGTTCAATTTATGTTCAAATATATCTTCTTGGAATCTTTCAACTGCAATATCTGGGTCTTCCCCATAGAAAATATCATCAAATGCTTGTGCAAGCTTTCTTTGTAAGTCAGGGCGACTTCTGACCCTCAAATCCAAATCTATTATCAATCTAAGGTGGTTAGGTCTAAAATGTTCGCTTCCCTCTTTCAACCAAATCTGAAAATTTTTATTTGGGTCATAGTTTTGTCTAAGTCTTCGAGGAACCACTCTTGGTCGAAAAACTGATAATTCCACACCTTCATTATCAGTAAGAATAACATCATATGTTTCAAATGGTAAGTTGATGACCCTCTGGATCATTTGCTCCATCCTCATTCTTACTTACCCCAATTGCTATTTTTCATAGCATATAATAAAAATAGTTTATAAATAAATATAGTTACATTTTAATTATAACTTGGTTACAGATTTAGTTCAAAATCAATAATTACAATTTAATTACAATTGTATTGTAGCTAAGTTTAAACCACTTTGTAACCTAAATCAAGATCAGATGAACGATTGGGATTTAATAAGCTTTGTAAAATCAAGCGACAAGAGGCTTCGTATTTTATCAATGCTAAAGAATTCAGTAAGCACCCCAAGCGATATTTCATTAAAATTGAGCTTTCCGATTAGTCATGTAAGCAGTACATTGAGCGAACTAATGGAAAATAAAATAGTAATTTGCTTAACACCTGAAAGACGAAAAACAAAGCTGTACAAAATTACTGAAAAGGGAGTGAAGGTTTTATCCAAAATTGATGAAATTACTGGAGGAAACATCGGTGATGAGTGAAACCTTACAACAGCAAATGTTTTCCGAGGTTTCTTTGAAAGAATCCCAAAAAAAAACTACCATTCCCACATTTATCAAATGGGCTGGTGGAAAAACACAATTATTGAGCCAATTTGAAACTTTTTTTCCAATACATTTTAATAAATATTATGAACCTTTTTTAGGAAGCGGCGCAGTATTTTTTTATATAAAAAAGTTATATCCTGAAAAGGAGTTCTTCCTTTCGGATAACAATCTTGAACTTATAAATTGCTACGAAATTGTAAAAAAAGATGTAGAAGGATTAATAGAGCTATTAAGAGAACACAGATTAAAACATAGCAAAGAATATTATTATTATCAGCGAAACATAGATACAACTAATTTATCAAAAATCGAATCAGTAGCACGTTTCATCTATTTAAATAAAACCTGTTTTAATGGTCTTTTTCGTGTAAACTCTAAGGGAAAATTTAATGTCCCAATAGGGAGCTATAAAAATCCGTCCATTTTCCAGGAAAAAGATTTAAGAGAGGCACAAAAGCTGCTTCAGGGTGTTACAATAAAAGCAATGCCTTTCGAGGAAATAATTAATATAGCCCAGCAAAAAGATTTCGTATATTTCGACCCTCCATATCACCCACTCTCAGCAACTTCCAGCTTTACAAGTTATACAAGCAATTCGTTCTCAGAAAAAGACCAGCGTCGTCTCGCAGATGTATATCGCGAACTTGATAAAAAAGGCTGCCAACTAATGTTAAGCAACAGTTATTCAGACTTCATTTTGGAATTGTATAGTGATTATAGAATTGAGACAGTGAGCGCAAAGAGGATGATAAACTGCAATGGTAATGGAAGAGGAGCAATAGCAGAAGCAGTGATTTTAAATTATTAAAATTTTATTTTAAATGGTACTAATTTAAAAATTTAACATTGAAATTAAGGTGCATATATTATGAAATATATTCAATTTTATCAAAGAAACAAAATTTCTGAAAATGACGTTTTCGATACATTAATTAACAGCTTAAAATCATCGATTAAAGTATGGGAATATTTTATTAATTGGGATAAAGTAAATAGGAATATTAAGGATATTAATATAGAATTAAATTTGCTTAATTCATTAATTGGTTCATCAAATATAGAACAAGATTTTATAAGTTTAATAAAAAAATATCCCAATACTGTAAAAGTTATTCCTTTTTTATTAGCAGTGAGAGAGGCCGAATTTGAAATTTTAAAAGATTACAAAAATCGAGATTTAAGCTATTTAAACTTTGATTTTAACCCCCGAAATCAAGTAACTGATGAAAATGCAAAAAAATATTTTTTATTTATAGAAAAAAGTGGATTAATAGAACTATTCCACGAAAAAAAAATAAAAAATTTTGTTGATTATGTGTTCGGCGTTGAAGTTGGGTTAGATTCAAATGGACGAAAAAATAGAGGTGGAACTCTGATGGAAGAACTTGTTGAAGTTTTTGTAAAACAAAGTATTGAAAAAAATGATGATCTAAAGTACATACCTCAAGCAACCCCATCAATAATTAAACAAAAATGGGATTATGATGTAAAATTTGATATATCTGCCAGGAGTTTTGATTTTGCTGTATTTAATAAAAAAACGAGAAAATTGTTTTTAATAGAAACTAATTTCTATAATGGAGGAGGGTCAAAACTAAAATCAGTTTGTCAGGCTGTCCCAAAACCCCCAATAGTAAAATAATTCAATAAGTCCTGCTTATCCAACAATACTTTCTGACCCTATGATCTTAATAACTCGTTGAAATGGTCAGTTAGTTCTTGAATATA
>JAHFDG010000001.1 GCA_023249105.1 Candidatus Methanoperedens sp.
TCAGATGAAGAGCTATCTGATGTCAATATTCTAAAGGATGATTTCCATGGAGAATGGAATTATACAATTTGCACAAAAGTAGTTGATAAATAATCAAGTTATTTCGTAACAAATCCTTAGTGTTTGCTACACAAAAAACATTGTCAACAAAATATTACAATATATATTTAATTTTATCTATACTTTTAATTTTATCCATACTTTTGATGTATATTTTCGATATACATAGCGATTACGCTGTTCGTGGCCATTTTAACGCAGTTTTTTATGCCATGGTACAAGTTTATTTTGGTAAAGCATTACTCGTAGACTTAGTGAACCAATATGGATTATACCCTCATTTTTTGGAACCAATATTTAAAATTATAGGTTTGAGTATATTTAATTTTACAGTAATAATGGAAGTTTTATTGGGTATATCTATATTATGCATATTTAAGTTTCTTAATGAAATTATAAAAAATAAGACAATATGCTTCTGCGGATTCGCTAGTTTTATTTTTTATAGTTATCTATTTATGAATCTTTTAGTCCCTGACCCATATTTCCAATACCATCCTGTCAGAATTTTATTTCCTGCTTTAATGATATATCTTTCCTGGAGATATTTTATTAATAATAGCAGAAGCTTATATTATAGTTCTTTTTTACTATATTCTATTGCTTTTTTATGGAACTTTGACACTGGCTTAGTAGTTTTCTTCTCTTGGTTATTAACATTGTTATATCAAGAATTATTTCAATCGAATTTAAAAATAGCTAGTAAAAAGATACTTTCACATCTAATAGTAGGGATATTAATTTTTTCAACAACGTTTATTTCTTATATATTATATATTTATTTTAGATATGGTGATTTTCCCGATTTCAATATGTTTTTTGCCTATCAAAGATATTTTTATATTTCTGGTTATCTCATGCTACCGATGAAACTCATTCATTTATGGAATATAGTAATTCTTATTTACATGGTTGGTTTATCATATTCAGTTAAGACTTTAGTCGCTAGAAATAATACCGCCAAAGCAAATATGGTATTTTTGCTCTCTATTTTAGGAGTAGGTATTTTTAGCTATTATCAAGGAAGAAGTCATGATCTTGTATTGATGGATGTTTGGTACCCTGCTATTCTTTTACTGGTTATTTTTGCTGATGATTTATTTTATAGCATAAAAAATGATATTAAAAATTACGGAAAAATATTACTATTTGTTAGTTTGCTATTCGTTTTATCATCGTCTGTCTTTAGTATACTTGATAATTATCCTGCAATATATAAACAAATAGATAATAGAGTTCAAATCACATTAAAACAAGAACCTACTAGTGTTACCAGAGATGCAGATTTTGTTAGGAATCATACTACTAAAGGTGAAGAAGTTCTGATTTTATCATATAAGTCTGGCGTTTATTACCTATATTCGCAGACTACTTCTCCATTGAAAATACCAGGGTTTATAGAAATATATCTAAAAAAAGATTATGATAAGATATACGATTTTTTAAAAAATGGTGAAGGCAATAAGGTCTTTTTAGATACTGATTTTGTGAATGCCAATTATAAATTCAATTCTGAAGTACTAAGAATATTATTTCAAAATTATAAAGCTTCGAATCTAAGCCAAGATAAAAACATAATTCTTTTCACGAAGGGGACAAATATTCAACGTAATGACGAGAAAATGTATTTATTGAATGATACTGAAAAAAACATACTTCATTATAAATATGACCATGAAACGACCTTTTACTTTAATAAAGGAGTTATGGTGCTTCTGGCTACGGGTATTGAACCATTATTATATTTAAGTGACAGTTTCACCATAGAGGTTATTGTAAAACCATCCAAGAATCAAGTTGCTTATGCCGATATTATTGGCAATCATCCTGGATATAATTATTATGAAGGTTTTGTTATTCAACAAGATAACCAGAACCAGAATGTGTATACTTTTGGCTTTGGAAATGGTAAGGAATGGTTACCTGGGGTTAAATTTAAATTAAATGAAGAAAAATGGAACTACTTAGCAGTTGTAGTGGTTGAGAAAAATATGATTAAAGTTTTTAATAATGGCATACTTGTTGCCTCTGTAGATGCAAAAGATTCAATAAAAAATAGTAAAATGCCTCTTGAAGTTGGGAACTGGATAAACGGAGACCGTCCATTTAACGGGCTGATCGAAGAGGTCAGAATTTCAAACGGTTCTTTATCAGAAAATGAAATTCTTTCAAATTGGCAGGAAATTCAAGTAAAATTAAGCAAACAAGATTGAGCATTTGGGATTATAATTCACAATCTAAAGCTCCAATATTTATGCCCAAAAAAGCTAATCATTGCACATATGCCTAATGCAAAAACCCCGGCTATTTTTGGATTAAACATAAATTTTTCTACAAGTAATGCCAATAATGATAAATTAATCAAGAATGTTAATCCATATACTGATATGAATTTAAGACCTTCCTTTCGCGGATTTCCTTTTGATTTAAAAGTCCATTTTTTGTTCCATATAAAGCTATTAGTAACACCAATCATATGCGACAATAAGGATGCAAGCAAATAATACATATTTAAATCTAATAATATAAAATATGCTCCAACCCCTACGATAGTATTCAATACACCAACGAACACGAATCTGGATATCTGTTTTTCAAACATTATATTTACCTTTTTCATTGTTCTTCTAGAATAAATCACTTTTTTTTAATTCCACCAATAAAATTCTCAAATTCTGATAGTATATATGTAATCATATCTCCTGTCAGCACTGGATAAACTCCTATCCAGAATGTATCATGCATGATGCGATCCGTATTACCAAGATCTCCAAAAATCCTATAATTAACATTTTTGTAACCCGGATGACGGATAATATTACCTGCAAAAAGCATTCGTGTGGCTATTTTATTTTCCTCAAGAAATTTTACTATATCGTTTTTGGTAAATCCCGCACCTTCACGAACAGTTAACAAAAATCCGAACCAGCTCGGGTCTGCTCCTTTTTCAACCTCTGGCAGAATAAAGTATTCTTTGTATATCTTCAATCCCTCGTACAGTAGCTTAAAATTCCTCTTTCGTGCATCGATGAATGCGGGCAATTTCCGGAGTTGCTCCACCCCGATTGCAGCCTGCATATCGGTAACCTTCAGATTATAGCCTATATGGGAATATATATATTTATGATCATAACCATACGGCAGTTCTCCCAGTTGCCATTCAAATCGTTTACCACATGAATTATCACATCCTGGTTCACACCAACAATCACGTCCCCAATCCCTGAAAGATTCTATGAGCCTTTTTAACTTCGTATCATTTGTAACCAGAGCGCCCCCTTCACCCATTGTCATGTGATGGGGTGGGTAAAAACTGAAAGTCGCTATATGACCGAAAGTCCCTGTATATTTTCCATTGTATTTTGATCCAAGTGCGTCACAATTATCCTCGATTAACCACAGGTCATGCTTTTCTGCAATTTTCATTATTGCATTCAGATTGAAAGGATTGCCCATTGTGTGTGCAAGAAAAATGGCTTTTGTTTTATCAGAAATCGCATCTTCAATCTTATCAAACTGAATATTATATGTTCCAAGATTCACATCTATAAACACTGGAATAAGATTATTTTGGATTATAGGATTGACTGTTGTGGGGAAACCAGCAGCCACAGTAATTACTTCATCCCTTGGTTTTAATCTCCTGTCTCCGAGCTCAGGTGAAGTTAAAGCAGAAATTGCTAAGAGATTAGCAGAAGAGCCTGAATTTGTTAATAAACAATGCTTTACCCCTAAAAATTCAGCGAATTCTTTCTCGAATTGCCGGGCGAATCTACCTGCGGTGAGCCAGAAATCAAGGGCTGAGTCGACGAGGGTTATTAATTCGTTCTCATCATATACTCTCCCAGCATATGGAATATTTGATTTTCCGGGAATAAATTCTTCTTTTTTATGAGATAATAAATAATATTCCCTGACTTTATCAAAAATTTCTTTTTTGAGTTCCTCTCTGGTCAAATTGAAACTCCAATTATGATATTGGCCTGACCAACCAGTCAGACCAGAAAGTCATCTCAGTTTTTCGATTTTTATTTTTTATTATTTGCTCATCATCATAAAATGAGTCATCTTTATAGTGTGTAGTTGATATCTCCTCAAAAATCGCGCCATTCCTGGAACGGAAACTATGCTTAACGCCTCTTTCAACAACAATAATTTCCCCGGGTTTATATTCTTTTTCCATGCCCTTTAGATTAAAAAAAACATCTCCATAAAGAACCTGGAATGTTTCCTCTTTCTTCTGATGATAATGTATCGGATGTTTCTGTCCAGGGAGCATTATTATTAATTTTTTACAATATTCCCTGTTTATGCAGCTAATTATTACAGCGCCCCATTGTTCAAATTTCTCAATACCATAGTGGTGAGACAATTCAAATTCAATCTTATTTGGCAAATTTATCTTACTATCAATAAGGATCTGCCTCACACTCTGGATAATTTGCAAAAATTTCTCTCTTAAATTTTTTGCATTTACATCCTGAAACACTATTGGTTTGTTTGGTTCTATTGCTTTATTTGCAGAAAATTCCATATATTTCGAGAAATCATTCGCAAGTATCTGGTTTTCAATGTTCGGTATTGCAAAAAACGTATTTGTAAGGTTTATTTTTTCACCTGTCCCTATATGATTTTTGGCAAAAACTCCTCTTTTCAAACCACTTAAGTCAGTCTTTTCCTTTTCTGAACAATCTCTTCTTTTATTTAAAACCCCACACATAACATATGCTTCCTGGGCAGCCAACAACCATTTATTGATCTGTTCAGGTGTGGAAGAATAATCATTAAGATTGTATATATCAGTTTTTATTCCAACGTGTCTTTCAAAAACCGTTGCTCCTTTCCCAATGGCTATTTTAATTGCATTAAGATTATCGGGTTCTTCATGTGTTGAATAACCTATTGAAATGTCCGGGTATCTTTTACATAGAAAATCAATCTGGTTTAGTTCTAAATTCTCTTTACTTGTGGGATACTCGCCTACACAATGCATTAAACAAAAATCTTTCTTTCTGTGTTCAAAAAAAGATACCACTTTATCTATCTCTTCCAATGAAGCACCAGCTGTGGATGCAATAATGGGTTTCTCAGTTTTCGCGATTCTTTCTAATAAAGGCCAGTCTGTAAATGAAGCACTGGCAATTTTTATTATATCAAAATCTTGTTTTTCAATAAGATCAACTGATTTTTCATCAAAAGGAGTGCATATAGCTATGAAGTTAAATTTTTTAATTTCATCTTTTAATCTTTTAAATTCATCCTCGCTTAATCTTGTCTCTGAAAAACGTTTTATATATTTAATATCCATTCTTCCTTGAAAATCCGGGTGAATAAATGTATCCAGATCCCTGTATTGGAGTTTGAAACCAAAATTAAAATCAAATTTCTTACTGACTTCATGGAATTCTCTTATAACATTCAATCCATGTTCTAAGCTTCCCATATGGTTGTTAGCCATTTCAAAAATGAATAAATTATTAAATATTTCGTTTCTAACCATTTTAGACCCTCGTTAATATATATTAATTTTTTAATGTGTGTTTAATAGATTATCAAAATCATCAATTGACTTTATAGCATATAATGGTTTGGCTTTATGCATTTTATCTATATCACCATAACCACCCAATATAGCCACTGACCTTAAACCATTATTATGCGCAGCAATAATGTCTGATGCATCATCCCCTACCATTAAAGTGGTGTCTTTTTCAATGCCCCATTTATTAATAAGATAAGATATCATTTCTGTTTTATCCATTTTTTTCCCCGCCACTAAATCCAATGTTATTATATCATCAAAATCATCGATCATCAATGTTTTCAATATCTTTTTTGTCACCAAAAATGGTTTATTTGTTGCAATAAATATTTTGATATTTAAATGCTTCAAATTCTGGATAAGTTTGTAAACACCTTCATTTAATCTCGTTTTCAAAAAAGAGCTATTGTCGTAACAGTTCCTGAATTCCTTAGTTATTGTGTGAGTTTGTTCCTCAGTTAAATCCGGTGTAATTTTTTTTATTAATTCGTTCAGCGGTGGCCCTATAAAAGATTCACTGATTTCCACATTATGAAATTCGGGAATTGAACCATAGGCGTTTTTTAAACAATATACCACATCTCCCGCTGAATTAATTAAAGTTCCATCTAAATCGAATATTATATTATTAATTTTAAAATTATCCATAATTATCTAATTTGCATATGTTACAAATACTCCTTCGCCTTTCCCATTTAAAAATCGTTCAATCATCGGTTAAAATGTTTAAAATATATTTTGATTCCTGTTCAATTGCATCCATGGAGCTGAATGCCGGCTTATAGCCTATGCAGGCTGCATTGTTATAGTTTGAGCAGTAAATATTTTTCGAGCCTGTTGCACTGACATGGCTCAAAGACCGGCTTATCTCATATTTCAAACCATATTCCAATGAAAAATAATCAAGAATTTCTCTCTTTTCTACAGGCTTGGCGCTGGTCACATCAAACGCTACATTGATCTTTCCAGCATCCATACATTTTCGGATCATTGAAAAAAGGTCTTCTGGATGAACGTAATCACGGATGAAATTCATGTCATTGGTGACTAGCAACTTCTTATTTAAAATACAATCCATTACTTCAGTGATAAAATAGCCGTCCGTCAAGTCAATGAACCTGCTGAAATAGGAAAATATCCTCAGATCAACAATCCTCAAATTTTTAAATGCCCTATGTTTCGCTTCGGAGTTAAGTCTGGCAATACCGTAATAATCTTCTGTATTAATATGATTTACATCTATACAGTTCATAGTGTTTTTCTCCACAGGTTTTGAAAACGCCCTGCCATAAACTGCTCCGCTACTGATACTAATATAAAGAGCTTCAGAGTAGTTATTGCATAGATAATCAATAACCAGATTATCATATTCTTCAGTTACAATGAAATAATTGGAATAATTGCCTTGCAGTTTATTATAAGTTCCTACTCCGACACAGTTGATTATGACATCATAAGAAGATTTATTAAAATTCTCATAACCTTTATGAACAATACAATCCTTGTCAGCAGATTTTCCTATCGAGCCAAGAAAATTGCAGAGTTTGTCCAGCGACGTCGTATACAAATGTAAGCTGAACTCTCCACTCTGGAGAAAGTTATTGATCAATCCTTTTGCGATGTGAGAAGTGGAACCTAAGATGGCAATTTTTGATTTATTCATATTATAAGATACTCATTCATAATACTTCTTAAGCCGCTCAGCATTATCATTCAAAATATCTTCCGGGAACAACCTATGTGTTAACTCATCTATAAGATTTCTAATGTTGCTTTCTTAATCAACGCTATAGCCGGCTTTGGATTAAGATTTAAGTCCTCAATGCGCTTAAGTACTTCTTTGTACTGCCAACCAACAATAATCACGATTCCTCCAACTGGCTGGGTAATGAGTTGCTCCGGCGGTAAAACTGGCTTATGGGTAACGTGCGTATATTTATATTGCTTTTCTTTAAAAGAATCCACCACGTAGGGTATCTTATCCAGGCGTTCCATCATAGTCAACATCATCAATGTTTGGTGGCCTGCTCCCCAAATTGTGGCTGACTCAAACCTGCCTACAAAATTGTCGATATTCTGGATTAGTTGTTTCTGGTTCTCTTTAAAAGGCAACGCAGTTAGCGGAGTCCGCTTCTTTACAACCGCTGATAAGCTAGCTCCGTCCCAGATTTCCTGTATCCGCAGGACATCGAAGCCGCTAGCTTCACAGATAAAACCTAAGGTTTTTCGTGTAAAGTAAAATAAATGATCAATAATAAACTCACCAAAAATACGGTCGCGAATAATCTCATCGAAATTCGGAACTTCGATTATCCCTACCCCAGGATCTTCCAAGTTATTGCAAATCTGAGTTAAAGTCTCCCTCGGCTCCGGGAAGTGTTCTAAGTAGTTGAACATAAGGAACGCGTTGTAGGTATCGGGCTTTGGCTCATCCTCAATGGGCATAATCCGTTTACCCCTCAGCTGGAATTCCTCAATGAATTCATCTAACTGCCTCTTTCTGAAGGGATCAGTATCCCAGGACGGCGACCGAATAGCATGGGAATAATAAGACACTGGTTTAGCTGGTATCTGGACTATTCCACACGCAGTGCA
This sequence comes from Candidatus Methanoperedens sp., assembly GCA_023249105.1. Classification (GTDB taxonomy): domain Archaea; phylum Halobacteriota; class Methanosarcinia; order Methanosarcinales; family Methanoperedenaceae; genus Methanoperedens. The sequence goes on from JAHFDG010000001.1 coordinate 8,198, forward strand.
TTGGTAAATTTCCAGCGGTATCTCCAAATCGTACGGTATCGTTTTAACGTCTGGAAAATACTGTGCCGCTTTCGGCATCTTATTATAGGCAAGTAGAGCGTCAAGAGCCCCGCCACAAATTTTACAGTTTTTCATGAAATCCCTCTTTTGTTTTATCTTCTTTGGTAAATACATTATCCTATGGCACTGGAAATGGAGTGCTCAAAGGAAGTGCGTCTGCAAGTCTTGTTCTCTTTCCTCCCAGTGTTTGCCCGCTGATATCTTTTGCTTTCAATGTAAAACCTCCTAATTTAGATATACTTTCTATATATTTCGTGAAATTTTAGCAAATTGTCAGGACAAAAATCATGCCACATAAGATAGCCGCTGTCTTCATTAGAAAGTCCTTTGTTTTCCGGGTTAAACGTACTGGGTAGAAAGCATTTGTATAAAATCGAAATGAAATGACTTCTTATATCATGCTCAGGATTAATAATTTGGTTTAACGCTATCGGATTCGTGTCAAAACTGATATTATTAACCCCTATTTCAGTTTCAGCTACTTTTTTAACCCTTGTTTCTAAGGTTTCCTTTATTCTAATAATCCCGCCAGGTACATGCCATCCTTTTCCACAATATTGATCATTTCTCCACGATAAAAGTATGCGTCCTTTTTCATCTTTTATCAAAAGGTCAACATTCACTAACGGAGTTGTTTTACTAATGTAATAGAACAACTCATCAGGCAAACCCATTGATGGATTTGGAACCTGCTCCTCAAGAATCGCTATAGCATCTGTAATGTTCATGAAACTTCCAAATTATTGAACAATTTGCTTCTTGCTTGCACGGGTTGAATGATTCCAATACAAATTTGGTTGGAATAATCTTTCATCTTCATTAAAAGGCTTTTGTGTTTTATCCTCATCCGTAAAGACGTCGGAACAGGGAACTGGCAAAGGCTTATTGTATATCCGATTCACTATATATTTATCAATAAAATCCCTGTCTTCTGCAATAAGGCAGGTGTTAACATACTCACCAAAGTATTTAATATTCAGCCCTCTTTGAATTATATCTTTCAATGATTCCTCAAAGATATTCCCTATCGATGTATGAATATACGGACAAGGCAACACATCGCCATATTGCGTTACAGAAAACATTCCCTTAACCGCTATGCAACCCATATTAAGCCCATAGGCGGGGGTTATATGTGTATAAACATTATGTCTTTTTTCAAGCTCTTTCATATAATTCATATCATCCTTATTAACCAGAACGTCAAAATTACCCTCCCAGGCACCTACCGGCTTTGCATAGGTCACAAACACTCCTACACCTTTTTTATTAAAAAACTCTACAAATTGTATAAACTCATCTGAGTGGAGCCTTTGTTTTGTGACAACAGTTTGTATAAAAATATCTAGACCTGCGTCCAAAGATGCATCAACCGCTTTCATCGCCCTTTCATGCGAGCCCTTGGCATTTCTAAAGGTGTCATGTTCATTAGCATCAAGGCTGTCTATGCTCAATTGAATCCTATCAACACCTATGCTCTTCAGATGTTTGGCTCTCTTTTCATCCAGAAACCATCCATTCGTATCGCAGTTAATATAAAATTTTTGAGGGTCGATAGCCTCCACAAACGCATCAAAATTCTTAAGTATCAAAGGCTCTCCGCCGGTAATCACGAAACGCGCAAGCCCCAACTCATCCGCCTGTCGTGCAAGTTCCTTTACATCGGCTATGGTATATTGCCGTCCATCTTTTTTGCCTTGAAACCTTTTTACAGAGCAGTGCGTGCAGTGGATATTACAATTGTAATTGCACTGGAACTGAATGATGGCAATGCTTTCTCCCCTCTTAATCTTTCCGTCAAATTTCATGATTTTCTCATAAACATACGGTTTTTCTTTTTTTAACAGGTTCCGTTTTTCAGTTTCATCTGGTTTTAATTGTCCTTGTTGAGTTGACATATTTTTATTCCTAACTTTCTTTTAATCTGGCTTGTATTATATTTTTTAGTTTTTCAGGCATACATTTGTGCTTAACATTTTAGTAGTAATTATAGTATTCTATAGGTTTAACAATTTGAATAGCAGGTTGTATCTCAGGATCTCCAAACGACCTTCCATTACAATAATCACAAACTTCAAGGAAGCTCTTTTCTAAGAGAAAATTTCTAATTCTCTTTTTCATCTTATTAATATCGATGGTTTCATCAAAAATATCAATATAATCATCCTTAAAGTCCGGAACCGCACGGAGCCGGGCGGCATTTGCAGAAAATGGACACCTGTGCAGGTTTCCTTTTGATAAAGTAATAGTATTTTTAGCACAACAGTTTCTAAATATTTCTTTTTGTAGTTCAATACTACGATTATTCCTCATTATTTTTGCACAATCAGTCCAACCTTTAGCTTTTTGTAAATAAAAAGCAATATTATTGCTTGATAATTTTTGAATTAAAGCGTTTAGTTTTCTTGAAAGTTTGCCATAATCTGTAATAATAAATAGTACTTTTTTGTTTTTTAAATATTCAATTTGCTCATCTTTAGGAACAATTGTTCCATTTGTGTAGATTACTATTTTTTTTACCTTGGGTTCATCGATTAACCTTTTTATTATTAAATGAGCCTCTTTATTCATAAATGGCTCTCCGCCGAGAACCCGAAATTCATTAATTTCATCTACGACAGCATAAAATCTTTCTATATTTTGCATTAATTCTTTAATATCACAATCTACAGGATTTTTATAAAACTGCATAAGGTTGGAGCAATCTCTGCATTTTAAAGAACATCGTTCTGTAATAATAATATCTACACTTCTTAAAAAGAGTTTATCAGGAGTTGAGTAATTATCCTGACATAGAATAGCTGTAGCAACAGCATATTCAACAAAGTCTATCGGTGCACTGAACTGGTATTGATATATATCAAAATCTCTTAATAACAAACTGCTTGTATACCACCTGGAATATCCTGAAGACTGTAATTGATCAACTACATCTTTTATATCAGAGGCGGATATTAGAAAAAGTGCATCTTTATATTTCGTTTTCAAACATGGCGCATGGACTACTTCAATATCACATAAAGGTTTTTTTGTTTTATTAATATTATTGTCGCAGAAACATTCGACTTTAATCCCTGCCGTACAGCAAGCACGATATAACACTTCCCCAACAATACCGGCGCCAAATATTATTACCGGCAGCCCCTCATTCTTAATTTTTTCAATAATATTCATTTAACATCACGTCCTTTTTTATATCTTTTATTAGCCTTATACTTACACATCCAAATAATAGGCGAAACAAGTTTTAATTTCATCAGGAGAGGAAGAATTCTACTATCGCCTTTTGAGGGAAAATAAAATTTCAAATTATCTCTAAAATTTGGATCATTAACCAGCTCTTGAATAAGTTGAAAAATCTTTTTTTCATTATTGTTGTTGATCTGCCCACAAATACGAACTAATTGAATTATCGTCAGAAAAATGTATGCATGCCCGACTTCTTTTTTAATCTCATCTTCAGTAAGGCTATTTTTAAGAAAATTACCTATATTAACAAGAGCCTGTTTATAGCCAAATAATTTTTTAGGATTTCCGCCAATAGACATGGTTGCTGATAAGTAACTATCGTGAATAATGTGGTCATAAATCGGTATTTTTAAAAAACATGCTTCATTTGCATAATTCAGATAATCAAAATTAAAAGCGACATCTTCAAAAGTATGTAAATCAATATTAAAAAAAATATTATTGTCTTTAATGATTGATGACTTAAATAATCTCCCCCACGAAAATGCAAATAATAAATACCTGTTTGGTTTTTTTAAATAAAACCTTGAATAATCTGCAAGGTCTTGTTTAGTTAACAATTTGTTACCTGATAAACAAATATCATTCCTGTTTTCAACAATACCATTCTTAATTTTTTTAAAATCCCCTATGATTAAGTCTGCTTTGTGTTTGTTATAGCTTTCAATTAACAACTTTATAGCATCAATTTCTATGTAGTCATCAGCATCAAGAAAAAATATGAACTCGCCCTTTGAATTCTCTATGCCTGTATTTCTTGCGGCTGCTGGTCCACAATGTTCTTTATGTATTGCTATAATTCTTTTGTCACTAAGTGCATATTTATCACAAATTTCGCCGCTACTATCAGTTGAACCATTATCTACAACGAGTATTATTTCAATATTTTTATAACTTTGATTAATGATACTTTCGATGCACTGGCGAAGATATTTCTCGCTATTATATACCGGGACTATAACGCTTACCAAATCCGGAGTAAGTTCTTGAGTATTTGTAATTGGCCTCATTTTTTCTCCATGTTAATTTTAGAAATTATATCATACAACTCCTTATATTTTCTGTATTTTTTCATGTACTTTCTATGTTTTTCTGGGTCAGGCATATAAACTTTTTCATACTTTGTTTCTATTTCCGATAGAAACCTTTTTTCCCCAATTGCAACCAAAGAAACAATCGCTGCGCCTACGGCGCTGGCTTCTTTAACGGATGGCACTTTTATCTTTATATTAAAGATATCCGATTGCATTTGTAGTATTTTTTCTGAATTTATATAGCCCCCAGTCGCAACCATCTCTATAAGCCCTTTATTGCCATCAACTAAAATCCTGTAGCAGTCATATAGATTGAATAACATTCCTTCGATTATTGCCCTGTAGATTTCACTTCCAGTGCTTCTTGAATTTAAACCAAATAAAGAAGCAGACATCTTTTGATTATAGTTGGGGCCTCTCTCCCCGTCTAAAAAAGGCAAAAATACTATGTCAGTTGACCAGTCCAAGTCAGTCTTATCAATGTCGTTAAATAAATTCTTAGACTCTTTATGGAAGACATTCCTGTAGAACCAAGCCAACGTGCTTGAACCGGCATTAATCGCAATGCCATTTATATATTTTTCGTCGTATAGATAATATCTCCATACTGATTTGTTATATCTTTGTGAACCTCCGACAATTCTCAGCGCAGAGCTTGTGCCTATCGTTGAACAGATAGTTTTATCAGTTAAGCATCCGCTGCCAATATTGCTTAAGTGTCCGTCTCCGGCACCAAGCACCAATACAGCATCTTCATCCAAACCCATTTCCAGCCTGATTTCTTTAAGAAGTTTCTCAGAATGGTAGATACTATTACATTCTGACAGTTGACGTTCTGATATACCAGCCATCTTCAATATTTCTTTGTCCCATTCCAGAGAATTTATATTAAAAAGACTGGTAGTTGAGGCTAATGCATATGAGATAGCAAACTTTCCGGTTAATTTATATGCCAGATAGTCCGGCAGGGATAAAAATTTGCCAGTTCTTGAAAAAATCTCTTTTTTATTTTCTTTCAGCCATAATATCTTCCAGAGAGTATAGGATTCATGAACGATACAACCCGTCTTTTCCTGCAATTTTACCGCTTCTTTCTTACGTTTTTTATATTTAATTACAAGCTCATCCCCTCTGCTGTCCATCCAGGTAATTATTTTGGTTAACGGCTTTCCTTTTTCATCCAGTGCAATGAAACTTGGGAAAAGGGAACTCAGCCCTATTGCTTTTATCTTTATGTTTTTATTTTTGTCTCTGGATTTGCGTATCAGGCGGATAATGTCTTTAATTAATTGCTCAGGATCAATTTCTTTTCCATTAGACCTTCCTTCTGAATGGTCTATTCTTTCAGAATAAATGACCCCATTCTTTCCATACAAAACCAGCTTAATTGAAGAGGTTCCGACATCCAACCCGGCTACTGCTTCTTCCAATCTTTATGTCCTCCAAAGACATTTCTTATGGCATTTATTATCTTCCCACTATAGGTCGGATTCTTTTGCGAATCCGTCCTGGCTTTTACAGCAGCCTTGCAAGAATAAACCTTTACCCCGGAATTAGCCGCGATTGTTATCAACTTCTTCATTTCTTCTAATGTTTGTCCATAAACAGAGCCATCAATTTCATTTAAAGCGTGGTATTTTTGAAAAGCTTTTTTTGCATCTAATAGTATCTTAGATTCAATTATGCTCCCTTTACTCCATATATCACAGATTTTCTCAAGACTCAGAGTTATACCTTCTTTTTTAGATATCTCATGCAAGCTTTCCAATCCTTCAGCCAATGATTGCACGTAACCATATTCGATTAAATTATGAAATCCCTTTACAAGATGGCCTGATCCGCTCTTGCCAAAATATTCATATGAACCATTTCTGGACATGGCTTTAAACAAGTAATCCAGCTCAGATACCTTGCTTTCATTTCCTCCTATCATTAAACATGCGCCATGTTTCGCTCCGTCAATTCCTCCGCTCACGCCAACATCTATAAAGTATATTCCTCTCTTGCCAAGCTTTTTAGCCCTTCTTTGGCTGTCCTTATAAAAAGAGTTGCCCAAATCAATTAGAGTATCTCCCTCAGACAGGTACGAATCCAATTGTTTTATAATCTCATCGATAACTTTGCCTGCCGGAACACTGAGTAGGATGACTTTTGGTTTTGCTAATTTCCCGGCGAGTTCCCTTATAGATTCACATCCATACGCCCCTTTCCTTACCATTTTAGTAATTTTTTCTTTTTTAGAATCGTATACAAAAATTAATTGTCCGGATTCCATAATTCTTTGCGCTATATGAGAACCCATTTTGCCAAGCCCGATAAAACCAATATTTTTCAATGTCATTTTAATCCCGCCCTGATAATGGTATGTAAGCATAAGCTAAAATAGGACCACCAGTAGCCCCGACTATTGCAATCGGGCTTGTCTGTAGATAAAAACTATACCTGTATCTTTTAGGAATACTATAAAGATTAACAAGGGATTCCACTATCAGTTTGTCTTTAAGCTTCCTGTGTGCATAGTTCTTTCCTATTTCGTCAATAGTTAAACTGTCTATTCCGATTACTTTAAGTTTCTTAAATTTTGAAATCACATCAACGGCACTTTCATCTATATAAGGAATATTACCAGGAAAGTGTTTTTTATTTGATTCTAACAACTTATCATAGCCCGTTCTTAATATCAAAGCACTATTTTTCCTTATTTGGTCCATGTAAGGCAGTATATGTTCGCCGGTTATTTTTTTCAAAAATTTTATCCCACCAAGCTTAACGGAATCTCTTGATTCCGCTAAATCAATTAAACAGGCTTGATTGAACACAAAGTCAAGATTCCAAAATTCAAAACCCCGATCTTTGTATTGAGGGTTGTGGTGATTGGGTGCATCCCCATGTGGATGAAAATTATGATCACTTACTGAATATATGTTATGCTGGCATTTTTCTTTTACAAATGTACAAAAAACCTTTTTTTGGGGTTTCGGGTCTCCGGGAAAGACCTCAACATCCTCCCTCAGGGGTTCTGTCAGGTTTATCATTTTAAATTTAGTATTTCCTAATCTTATTGTTTTTTGTTTATTTGCTTTATTGATATTTTTCACCACACTTAAACCTCTTCCAACCCAAAATTTCTCTGAATTGATTGCTCTTTATATAATCAAAAACTTTAAAAGAATCCAGAAGGTCGAGTTCTTTGCTGTTAAGGGATAACACGGTGTATTCACTATTCAATTGTTCAAATAAATTCCTGGCAATGAACCCGTTTCCTCCGGTTATTAATATATTCACTGTTTTATTCCTCTAAGGGTTTTATAATCATATTTTCTTTAAATTCATCTCTATCCAGAAAAGGCCATAAGTCTTCCAGGGGTTTAGAAATAATTGAACCATCCGGTTTTGCTATTGAGGACATTTTTGGAGCTGTTTGTAAATCAGGATCAATTATCACTTCACAAACTACAGTGCCGGGCATTTCAAGAACATTTCGTACATCATTTTTTAAGTTTTCCTGGTTCGATATCTTTACTGTATTAAGCCCATAGGCAGAAGCAACTTTACATGTATCCGGAAGAGTTAAGCCGCTTGACGGGTCACAACAAACCAGCCGTCCATCAAAAATCCGGTTGTGAGTATTTCTTATTGATGCATATCCATTATTATTAAGAACGAATAATTTTATTGGGAGATTTAACCTCTTCAATGTTTCTAACTCCTGGATATTATGCTGCAATCCCCCATCGCCAATAATGCTAATTGTCCGTTTTTTCCCGCTTGCAAGACAAGCTCCGATACTGGCTGGAAGCCCAAACCCCATAGATCCTAATCCGGGGGTATTAAAAATACGCTGTCCTTTTTTAACCCTGAATGCCTGCATTGTTATCTCGGCACAGCCTCCGGAACTCCCAGGGACAAGAACATCTCTTTCGGTTAACAATTCCGACAGAACATCTATTAATACATAGGTATTTACAGGTTCCTTATTCTTCCAGTATTCGGGAACTATCACAGGATATTTGTTCTTCCATGATGCACACCTGGACATCCAGTCCGACCTGTCTTTATATTGCACCATACCCAGATTATTGATTAATTCCTGTATGAAGGCTTTTGCATCTGAACATAAAGGAACATCAATATTCAGTTTCATCTTGTTGATTTCGGTTTCATCAATATCCACTATCACCTTTTTAGCCTTGCGGGCAAAATTATTATAATTATAACCGATCTGAGCAAGATCAAGACGGGCGCCTATTGTAAGTATAAAATCAGAGTTCTGCTGAATAAAATTAGCCCCTCGTTGTCCTACTGAACCAGGTCTTCCGAAAAAAAGTTCATGATTCTCTGGCAAAAAATCAATAGCTTTCCATGTGGTAAGCACAGGGATTTTAAGTGAATTTATTAAATATAAAAATTCTTTTTCTGCTTTTGAAAGCCGTATCCCGTTTCCAGCCAGGATTACTGGTCTTTCTGATTTATTGAGTAAACTGATAACTTCCTTTATTCTTGTTTTCAATTCATTCTGATCATCCGTTTGGGCTACCTCCGATGGATCAAATACTTTCAAATTAGCTTCATCGACCGTAGCGCCCTGAACATCTAAAGGTATGTCAATCCATACAGGTCCCGGGCGTCCATTTCGTGCGAGATATACCGCTTTTTCCAGATGATATTTTATGCTGGGTGGATCCATAATAGTTACAGCATATTTTGTGACGGGTGTTACTAATTTGATAATATCTACTTCCTGGATCCCCATCTGCCTGACCCCGCTGGCACCTATCATATCAGAACGTTTTGCCTGCCCGGAAATAATGAGGACTGGTGTTGAATCAATCCATGATCCAGCAACACCTGTAATAGCATTGGTTCCACCGGGTCCCGTTGTTACAAGTGCAACTCCTATATTATTTGTATATTGTCCATAAGCATCTGCGGCTATAGCTGCTGCCTGTTCATGAAGGCAACAAACATATTCTAACTCATTGCACTTGCCAAGAGAATCTACCAGATGCATACAACCGCCGCCTGACAATAAAAAAACATGCTTAACATTAAGCCTTGAGATAAAATTAATTACATAATCTGATAGTTTGATAGTCATTTTCTATTCCAACGTGAGCTTTTCGTCAATTAAACTTTTCGCTTTCAACTTCATGAAGTTTTGTATCCTTTTTTTATCTTATTAGATTTCTTAATGTATCAATAGATTCTTTAACATTAACTGATTTTATAATATATGATCCTGAAACGAACATATTTGCTCCTGCATCATTTACTAATTTGATTGTATCAGGTGTAATGCCGCCGTCAACCTCAATATCCAGATTTGGTTTTATCTTTCGTACCTCACTTATTTTTTTCATGGTTTCCGGCAGGAATTTACTGCCGTAGAACCCCGGATTAACAGTCATGATCAGTAATTGGTCAATATCATCCAGATATGCTTCTATATTATTAACTTGTGTCTCAGGAGTAAGTGCAAACCCAATTTTTTTACCTTTGTTTTTTACAAACCTTATAACATCCGTCGGGTTTTTACATGATTCAAAATGAACTATGATAGTATTAACCTTCATCCTGTTTTTCTCGATCCATTCCATGGGGTTGTTGATCATCAAATGAGCTTCAAACCTCATATTACTACCTGATACATCAAAATCGAAATCAAGGGAACTATTTGGGACAAATGTCTCGTCCATGATGTCAAGTTGAGCTAATTCTGAAAAATCTTTAACTTTGTTCAGGTTTTCATTTAATTCGTTTTGCGTTTTTGCAATTATTGCGGGAACAATTATTTTTCTATTTTTCATATTTTAATTTCCATATTATCCATTGCTGCAAATGTGTTATTAAATATTTCCCTTGCTTTCTCTTGCGCTTCTTTTCTTTCTTCTAATGTCCGATATATATTCGCATCGAAATGAAGTAAAGCTAATTTTCTGGCATTTGCTTTATTTGCGATCTGCGCCGCATCCTCGGGATTTAAATGCGGCCAATTTGCATCGCTCTGTCCGCTTTTAAACGAACACTCAGCAATAAGCAGGTCAGCATTTCTTGCCAGTTCAATTGCATTTTCACAAAATCCGGTGTCAGTACAATATGTAATTATTTTATTATCAAGTTCAAAACGATAGCCTAAACATGGTAACGAATGATGAAGGAATTTACAATTTACTAAAAAAGGAATATGATGTATTCCTTCTGGAAGTTCATAGATGTCAACTTTAAAAGGCAGTTTATCAAATGGAACTGTGTAAGAAGCATTAATTATTGTATTCAGCATGTATTTTGTGCCGGTTTGCCCATATATCCGCAATCCCTGGGTAAAATTGAATTTATTCAAGATATGCAAACCGACAATGTGATCAAGATGGAAATGACTGATAAAAAGATAAACTGGTTTTTTACTGTTATCTGGTATGTACTGATCTACTTTATGGATCCCATTGCCTGCATCGAGAATAAGAAAATATTGCTCAGTTTCTATAAGTGTGCATATAGTATTCCCGGTGTTAGAATCATACCAACCATTGGTGCCAAGAAATATAACTTTCACTTTTGAAAACCCCTGCTATTTATAAAATGGCAAATTTTTGAAATAAAGCCATTCAGTCTGGTCGTTCGGTCATTATAAGGCTCTTCAACGTTTTTATGAAAACAATCTTGTTTTTCGTTATTAGACCTGTAGTTGATGTAAAGCAAAATAGCTATAACTAATGTTGTCAGTGATACTACATTTGCAACGACTACTATAGGATCGCTAATATGTATCCCATATAAAATCCAGAGAGATGCACCAATGCTTATCTGCACCAGCATCGCAAAACTTATATCCCTTACAAACTTCGTTCTTAACATCTTGATAATTTGAGGTACTAAGCCAAGCATCGTAAGGAATGCAGCCATTGAACCAATCGCATACCATAAAATGTCTATCATATGCACCATATATTCTCTTTATTATTCATACATCCTATAGCCTCTCTAAGAATTTTTCCAATTTAAAAATTGATTCTCTCTCTTTCGATTACCAGAGGCCTCTTCAACACCTGCGTGTGAATTGAACCAATATATTCTCCTATTATCCCTATAAAAAACAACTGCACAGCAGAAAAGAAAAAGAGCCCTATTACTAAGGGAGCAATTCCTACCGAAAAACTCTCCCAGAAAATAATTTTGTAAATTGAATAAATAAATGCAACAAGTAAACTGAATACTGCCAGGCAAAATCCAAGCATGGTTGCCAATCTGAGTGGAACCTTTGAGTGGTTGGTAATCCCCAGCATTGCTATATCGTAGAGAGAATAGAAATTATTTTTTGTTATCCCTCTTTTTCTCGCAGGCTGTATATATTCTATATGGAAAATATCATAGCCTATTTCGCTAATAAGACCTCTAAAATAAGGATATGGGTCGTCAATTGTCCGCAGTATCTCAATTATTCTCTTATCGTATAGGCCAAAACCAGTAAAATTTTTAATTTGATCAACTTCTGACAACTTCTCAATCAGGTTATAATAAAGCCTTCTGATTGTAAACATAAGAGAGTTTTCTTCACTTTCTTTTTTAACTCCCACAACAATCTTATATCCTTCTTCCCATTTTTTAATAAAATCTGCTATCATCGATGGTGGATCCTGCAAATCCGCAACTATCGAAATAACAGCGTCTCCTCGAGCTTGAAGCAAGCCATAAAAAGGTGAGCGAATATGACCAAAATTTCTTGCATTCACGATAATCTTAACATTTTTATCCTTCTTCGCAATTTCTTTTAGTATTGCAACAGTCCTGTCTTTTGATGCATTATCAATAAAAATATGCTCATAATCGTATTCACTGAGTTTTTCAAAAACTTTTCTAACTTCATTGTAAAGTAATTCGACATTTTCTTCTTCATTAAAACAGGCTGTGACAACACTAATTAATTTTTTCATATCTACTTTAATGTTATTTAATATTTTTTCAATTTATCAAAATCCTTATACCATTCCACAGTCTCCTTAAGACTTTCTTCTAGCGTATAGCGCGGATGCCATTTCAGGATTTCGTGCGCCTTCTTCGCTGACAGGTACTGATGCTTTATTTCATTCGATGCTTTTCCCAAGATATCGGGTTCAAGTGAGCTTCCCATTATATCAAGTATCTTATCAACAAGTTCAAGAACAGTCATCTGTATCTCGTTGCTGAGATTAAAACTCTCACCCGCTATATTCTGTTCATATATTTTTTCTGCCAAATGCTTATAGGCAAAAGCTCCGTCCTTAACGTAGAAATAATCGCGAATATAACTTCCATCGCTCCTTATCAATGGTCTTTCACCATGCAATATCGACCTTATAGTTCCAGGAACTATCCTGTTAAAATTTAAATCCCCCGGTCCAAATAAATTCCCGCATCGAGTCACACACACAGGCAATCCATATGTATGGTAATATGTATATGATATGAGGTCAGCACAGCTTTTTGAGACATCATATGGGTGAGTCCCGCGCAATGGCGTACTTTCATCATAAGGCAGCTTTTTCTGTATCCCGTATGCTTTATCACTTGATGCTACCACAATAGCTTTTATGGTTTCCCGGTTCCTTCTGCATGCTTCAAGAAGATTATATGTACCCCGGATATTTGATTCGAATGTGGAAAGGGGATTTCTATTGGCTACACCTACAATTGTTTGCGCCCCAAGATGGAAAACCACTTCGATCTCATATTCATTCAGTGCCCTTTCAAGTAGTTGATAATCCTCCAGACATCCATGCACAACAGTCAATTTATCTTTGATATAAATGAATTCGGAAGAGCTGCTCCATACAATGGATTTTGGAGTCATATCCCTGTTCAGGCAAATTACATTAGCTCCTTCATCGATCATGAGTTTTGTCAGCCATGAACCGAGTAAACCTGTTGCGCCGGTTATGAACACATTCCTGTTTTTCCAGATATCTGCCATTTCTATTTCCATATTTTCCAGGGTGAGCGGGATGAATTCCAGAGATCATTCAGATGTAAAGAGTCCCTGTAAGTATCCATACAATGCCAGAAACCTGTATGCTTATACATCATCAATTCTCCATCCTTTGCCAGATTATCAAGAGGATCTTTTTCAAGTATACATCCATCATTATCATTCAAATATTTAAGAAATTCTTTATTGAATACGAAAAAACCTCCATTGATAAAACCCTCGTCCATTTGAGGTTTTTCATTGAATCGAAGAACCTTATCCCCTTTTACGGACAACTCTCCAAATCTTGAGATTGGATTGACACCAGTGACCGTACCGATCTTGCCATGCGATTTATGAAATTCGAGAAGTTTTGAGATATCTATATTGGCAACACCATCGCCATAAGTCAGCATAAATATATCGTCATCGATATACTTTTCCACTTTTTTTATTCGTGCTCCAGTCATTGCAGATTCACCTGTATTTGCCAGAGTAACACGCCAATCATGTTCTGAAATTGAATTATGTGTTTGTATATTCTTACTTGCAAGTTCTATCGTAAAATCACTATTTAGCATTTCATAATTAAGGAAATATTCTTTTATCATATTTCCTTTATATCCAAGACAAAGCACAAAATCTTTAAGACCATAGCTTGAATAGATTTTCATAATGTGCCACAGGATCGGTTTTCCACCAATTTCGACTAAAGGCTTAGGTTTATATTCGGTCTCTTCTCTCAGTCTTGTACCCATGCCGCCACAGAGGATAATGACTTTAATACTTGATACCATATCTTACCATTTCCTTTAAAACCTTAATATTATATAACTATGATTGGTTACAATAACCTCGCTATAAGTCAAAAATTATCCGAACACATGATATCTCTCCTATATCCAACAACCCCTCGCCATCTTCGCTCCACCAAATCCCGCGCCGCCTGTCACCAGACATTTCATGCCTGTAAAATTGAACTGACATTACTTAAATCTTCTCTCAGAACTCAAAGCCCCTGCGCCAGCCTCCATATTTGATAAACCCAAAGATATTCATCCTTTTTAGACGGGTTTATCAAAACGACCCGCAGCACTGGCAGGTTTTGCTTACCTTGTGCCGGGAATAGTAAAAATGAGGTTGCTTCGGGAACGTATCGGGCGCCGAGAATTTAATATTTACTATATTATAATTATTCATGCGAGTGGAATTTCATTGTTGATTTTCAGAAAGCATACCAGTCGATCTGCGTTCATTCGCGTTCATCTGCGGTTTTTTTCTGAAGTTAAATTGGTTGCATCGGCTTTTGTAAAGCGCCGCAGTTTGTATATTTAGTATTTTATAATATTTTATGCTAATTCGGTGCATCCTGCAGTATGCAATTGGCATCTGCATTGATCTGTGATTCTTGTTTTAAAAACCCCATATGACCTCCTGGTATTCATCGCCTCGCCATCCTCAATCCAACAAATCCCGCGCCGCCTGTTATTAATAGATTCATTTATTTCACCAATGGGTTTAATACATGTATCTTATTCTTAACTGCAAAATTTTCAGCCTGTTCTGTCAGACCGGATCTGGAAAGGATAAAAAGTTCAGGATTTTGCCCTGCAAATTCAGATCTCTTGACCTTTTCAAGGAATTTCCGAATATCTGAATACCCTGCAGCTTTCGTCTTCCATTTTATTTCAAAAATATAAGGTCTATCGTCTTTTTCTCCAACAAGATCAAATTCTATATTCCCTTTCAGGTATCTGCCAAGCTCTATATCGAATTTCTTCTCAAGGTAAAAAGCTGCTTCTGTTTCTGCAGCTCTTCCAAGTTCTGTTGAAGCGCGAAGGTATTTCTCCTTCAGGTCGCGGATATAATCATCTGCTGACATCGTGTCCCGCTCAAGAACTATATCTTTTCCAAGCTGGGTTTTTGCAATCCAGAAACGAAAAAGTGGATCCCTGAAATAATATTTTTTTTCATGTTCGAAAATAATATCCGTTCTCAAAAGGGATTTCATATAATTGCTTACCTGTCCGGTAGGCTTTTTTATCGACTCAGCTATTCTTGTGAGCGTAAGCCCTTCCTGATCCGCAATGTTTAAGAGGATCGTCCTTAGATGTCCTTTCCTCTTTGCCTTCTTGAGTGATTCCTCAAATATATACTTAAACAGTAGATTGATCTTTCCATTTTTATCAACAGTTTCTTTTACCGCAGCATAATTTACAAGAACTTCATTTGCGGCCCCATCTGTTTCAAGGTATATCCTTTCACATACTGCTGTAATATAGAATGGATGTCCAAGCGTATATTTAAATATCAATAATACCTCTTTTTCATCAATTTCAATCCCTGAAAGCAGTTGCTTTATCATCTCAAATGAATCCTCTTTTGTAAAGCAGGATAGCGACATCTGCCTGAACTGATTAAAAAAAGGTTCATTCGGGCTTTTGAGCAGCTTTTCCATGAAGCTGATCACAGAACCTGAAACAAAATAAGTCGAATTCTTTTGTTTTTCACATATCGAGCGCATTATCTTGAAGATATCCCCGAACCTGAAGTTATTCAATTCCTCAAGATCCTGGAATTCATCAATGCAGACAATGAATTTTGTTTTTAAGAATTGTGCTATTTCCTCTGGAGCCCGAAAAGCGGCTTTTAGCATTTCATTGTAATCCCCGCTATCGATTGTCTGGATAAAAGAAATGGAATGCCTCCTGAAATCATCTCCAAGCGCTGAAGATAAGCTTATTATTACTTCTTTTTTTGAACCCGCCTTCTGGATCGAGAGATTCCTGTTTGCAGCAACTTCTTCCAGAAT
The DNA here is from genome assembly GCA_023249105.1 of Candidatus Methanoperedens sp. Classification (GTDB taxonomy): domain Archaea; phylum Halobacteriota; class Methanosarcinia; order Methanosarcinales; family Methanoperedenaceae; genus Methanoperedens. The sequence continues at coordinate 24,294 of JAHFDG010000001.1, forward strand.
TGATATATAAAAATCCTGTACGAAAATCTCAGGGGAGGATACCGATCCCTGGATATTAAGATAAGGCATCAATATATCCATGCGCTCTTCCCTGAATTTTTGAATGAGTTCAGTTTTTCCTATCCTTCGAAGTCCTACAATCGCAATAGGAACGGGATTGCCATTTCTGAACATTTCAGCAGCCCGCCTTAATTCTTCAAGTTCTTTACGCCTGTTGATAAACATATTACCTACAGATTTTATGTATAATTCGTGTAGGTATTTAAGATTTTCTATGGTGATTTACACTTTTTCCAGACGCCGTTCGCACAGGTGTGAGCCTATGAATCCCGCGCCGCCGGTCACCAGACATTCCATGCCTGTGAAATTGAGCTAACATTACTTAAATCTTCTCTCTGAGCTCAAAGCCCTGCGCCAACCTCCATGCGACCCGCAGCACTGGCAGGGCGGGTTTGCTTGCGCTGTGTCGGGAATAGGAAAAATGAGGTTGCTTCGGGAACATATTGGCGCCGGGAGTTTAATATTTACTATGTGATAAAATAAGTATGCTATCTCTCAGCCAATTTTTCAAGGATTTTCTCAAGACGCTGATTGTGTTCATCCATGCGCTTGTTATGCTCTTTTTCTTCAGTTATATACAAATCAAAGTTTGCATTCAAGGTGTCGATTCCTTGTTTGACATCAGGAAGCACAGAAGTATCGCGTTTGACATCAGGAAGCATCGAGGTATCGTGTTTAATATCATGCAGAGTCGAAGTATCATGTTTAATTTCTTTAAGATAATCATTACCGATTCCTAACTTTCGATCAATATCATACATTTCGTCTGTTGAAAGCTTAACAAATCTCACAGGAAGATCAAAATCTCCAGCTATTTCTCTCTGCTGTAGACTTTCTATTTCCACTCCTGCAATATCTTTACTGGATTTTATCTCGCTTAAAAAATTATTTACAATTTCCTTCACCCCTTCTAAAACCATTCTAACAGAACCGTCTATATCATTGAAGATATATCCTCTTATTTTTACCATATTTGCAAGGGCAATCACATAATCACGAAATCCTATATCCTGCACCCTGCCTTTGACCACGATATTATATCTTCTGATTTGAGTCTGCATGGAGGAAACCATATATTTAATCAATATTAACTCTATCGGAACGAACCAAAATGGGGATTAGTCACTCAGAGAATTTAATATTTACTATGTGATAATAAAAAATGCGCCGCCCGTCACCATGCATTTCATGTCTGTAAAATTGAGCCAACATCACTTAAATATTTTCTCCAAGCTCAAAGCCCTGCGCCAGCCTCCATGCGACCCGCAGCAATGGTGCAGGGCGGGTTTGCTTGCGCTGTGTCGGGAATGGTAAAAATGAGGTTGCTTCGGGGGATAATCGGCACTCTGCTTCCAATTATTATTTTTTATACACCTTTTTCCTATGTTCTACTATCCTAATAACAATTGTACTTGGATTATAATACACATCGCATAAAGCTCGGTAATCCCCGATTCGAATCTTGAACCCATATTCATGCTCTTTTAACACTTCCAGTCCAATTCCAGTTTCGCCCACTAACCTAATCTTTTTTACTGAGCGTGAGGAAATGTTTTTGGGGAGTTTTCTTAATTGCGAGACAGCTTTAGGATCCCATAAGATCACGAAATTCATAAAAATTCCCTTTCAACCTCTTCCTGAGGTATCATCTGGGACATGGGTATTTTGCGGGATTCCAATATCTGCTTTTTTATTTCATCCGAAAGTTTAAATTCATCTTCATCAAAATAGACTCGAATTTTGCTCAGATCTTTTTTGATCAACAACAAATCCTCATGGATTTTATTAAGTGTAACGCTTTCCATATTCGTCACTTTTAATTGAACTTCACAACTTAAAAGGATTTGCATCTCAGATATTACATTATCCCGCTATTCTTCCATCGCGCATTTGCCTCTCCAGTCATCCTTTTCAATCCACCAAATCCCGCGCCGCCAGTCACCAGACATTTCATGCCTGTAAAATTGAACTGACATTACTTAAATCTTCTCCCAGAGCTCAAAGCCCCTGCGCCAGCCTCCATTTGATAAACCCAAAGATATTCATCCTTTTTAGACGGGTTTATCAAAACGACCCGCAGCGCTGGCAGGTTTTGCTTACCTTGTGCCGGGAATAGTAAAAATGAGGTTGCTTCGGGGGAGTATTGGCGCCGAGATTTAATATTTAGGATGTGATAATAGTTCCTGTCAATCCTGTCAAAAATCAAGAAACAACGGCTGCTTTAGGGAAATATCTGCGTTCATAAACCGAGACTTCGGTTTACGCAGTGTTGGGGTATGCTTCGCATACCCCTTGTTTGATAAAACTTTCATAAGTTTTGCGTTCATCTGCGGTTTTTTCTGAAGTTTCATGGTTGTTTTGGCTTTTGTGAAGCGCCACTATTTGTATATTTATTATATTATAATATTTCATGCTAATTCCGTGCATCCTGCAGTATGCAATTGGCATCTGCATTGATCTGTGATTCTTGTTTTAAAAACCCCATATGACCTGCAAGCAAAGCGGCTGCTGAGATGCTTGTTAATATATATGCCCTGATTATGGATTAAAGGCTACGATATATCAGGAATATCAGAATATCTATTTATATACTTTGAAGTAATATACTCTAAAGTATAACAATGTTCATTGATAGAGATACCGAACTGCAACTATTAGAAGAAAGGATAGGTAGCAGCAGAGCAGAATTTTTTATTATCTTCGGACGACGAAGGGTCGGGAAAACAGAATTGATCAAGAAGATAATAGAAGAGTATGGGGGGATCATACTCATGGGACGAGAAGAATCAAAGAAACTGCAGCTTGAGCGTTTTTCAAGACAGCTTGCAGAACATTTCAATGATGATCTCCTGAAAAAACAGAGCTTAAATAACTGGGATGCCTTCTTTGAGTACGTTTATGAGAGATCAAAGAGCAGCAGGACAATAATCGCACTCGATGAGTTCCCATATCTTGTAAAAGAGGAAAAAGCCCTTCCTTCTATTCTTCAGGATTACTGGGATAATAAACTCAAGAATTCCCGGGTATTCCTGATCCTTATGGGGTCAAGTATTTCAATGATGGAACGTCTTCTGGGCTATAAATCGCCCATTTACGGCAGGCGTACAGGACAGCTCAGACTGCAGCCTTTTCAATTTAAGGATGTCGCAAAATTCATTAAGAACACCCGGAATGCTGTCGAGCTTTACAGCGTATTCGGCGGAACACCTGCGTATATTACCGAAGCGGATCAATCAAAAGATATCGTAGATAACATAAAGAATAAATTCCTGCGAATGGACTCCTTTATTTACCAGGATGTGCGTTTTGTCCTGATGGAAGAACTTGAAGAACCAAGGTATTATTTCTCCATACTGGAAGCAATAGCGGCAGGCAATGCCTCGCTTGGTGAGATAATCAATTACACAGGACTTGTGCGAAGCCTTGTCGGCAAATACCTGAACGTTCTTATAGAGCTTGACATTGTAAAAAGAGAAATTTCCATAACTATGCCTAAGAAAACAAAAAAAGGGATATATTCACTCAAAGATAACATTTTTTCTTTTTGGTTTGGGTTTATTTATCCCTATGAAGACCTGATAAGCCTGGGAAGGCAGGAAGAAGTGCTTACCAGGATAGCCAGGGACCTGAACTCGTATATCGGAAAGCCATTTGAAGAGATCGCAAAAGAGTTCCTCTGGGAAACTGGTGGAGGTAATTATTCTAAAATAGGAAGATGGTGGCACAAAGAAGAAGAAATAGATATAATCGCTCTTAATGAAGATAAAATGGAGATCGCCTTTTTCGAATGCAAATGGAGCATATTAAGCCATAGGGAGGCTTTGAATATCCTTTCTGACCTTGAACGCAAAGCAGCCCTGGTCAAATGGAACGATCAGGGACGAAAAGAACATTTCGGGATCATCGCAAAAGCAATAGAAGGCAAAGAAGAGCTCAGGGATAAAGGTTTCCAGGTCTTTGATCTTAGAGATATTGATGCTGCTTTTGGTATATGAGTTATGATTATGTGATATAATCATATATTTATAATTAATGTTAATTTTATCTTATGGCGCTTTGATCCGTGTTCAGGTCTGGCATCATTAAACCGTTGGATTTTTATCACTGAAGGTGATATTACATTATCCCGCCAGTCTTCCATCGCGCATCTGCCTCTCCAGTCGTCCTTTTCAATCCAACAAATCACGCCGCCGGTCGACAGATATTTCATGCCTCCGAAATTGAACTTGCAATGCTCAAATCTTCAATTTCAGAGCTCAAAGCCCTGCGCCAGCCTCCATATGACCCGCAGCACTGGCGGGAGACGGGTTTTGCTTACCTTGTGTCAGGAATAGTAAGAAGGAGGTTGCATCGGTAACGTATTGGCGCCGGGAGATTAATATTTTTGAAGTAATAAATGTGTGTGTGCTTTACACCGCAAAGGACGCCAAGAGCGCAAAGCATAGTAGCAAAAATCTTTGCGACCTTTGCGCTCTTTGCGGTGAGATTTATGAGTTACTCCAACAGGCTACACCGTTAATCAGGTATCTGCGTTCATCTGCGGTTCCTGTTTTCAAAACCCCATATGACCTGGTGGCATTAACCCCTCGCCATCTTCAATCCAACAAATCCCGCGCCGCCAGTCACCATGCATCTCATGCCTGTAAAATTGAATCAACATTACTTAAATCTTCTCTCGGAGCTCAAAACCCTGCGTCAGCCTCCATGCGACCGGCAGGGCGTGTCTGCTTACCTTGTGCCAAGAATAGTAAAAATGAGGTTGTTTCGGTAACATATTGGCGCCGGGAGTTTAATATTTATGATATTATACTATACATGACGACTTAAGTAATTGCGCATAAACTCCGAAGAATATTATTTGGTGATTGCCAGAGTCTGAATTGTTTATTTACTGCTTCCAGCAGTATCTCAATGCTTTGAAAA
>JAHFDG010000050.1 GCA_023249105.1 Candidatus Methanoperedens sp.
ATGGGGGAATTGCAGAAATAACAAAAATGCAAAAGTCAATTGGCAATTTACATCCAAAGATGCACGGATAAAATTATCTAAACTGTATCCGACTATAGAGATTTGACTAGACACTAGATATCTTAGCCGATTTTGGGGTCTTCTTTCTATTATTTCTTGCAGGAATGCAAATGCAGCTGGCAAGCTTTAAGGAATATTCCCGTCCTGCTATTTTTATTGCTTTAATGGGAAATAACCTTGCAATTCTTTCAGGCATAGCAGTAGGAAAAATCTTCAACTTAGATTTTCTGAGTTCTTTATTCGTGGGTGTGGTTTTCTCCCTTACAGCCCTTCCTGTGGGCATCAGAATTTTGATGGATTTAGGTAAAATGGACACCTCAATAGGTAAAATAATTGTGACATCCGCGGTAATAGATGATATTTTCAGCATTGTATTCCTTGCAATAGTGCTCTCCATAACCGAAGGTGGCTCAAAAAGTCCGGATGCGGGTTTTATCCTCGTAACGATCATTAAAATTGGTATATTCTTATTAATAGTAAACTATATTAATAAACTCTTGACAATGAAAGGTGGACTCCAAGCACATTATATAAAATTGTTTTTCAGCAGATTAACCAAGGAATCCCAGTTTTTCGCCGTTCTCATCATTGGGATTTTTACAGCATACTTAGGAGGGCTGCTTGGAATTACATCTATCATCGGAATTTTTTATGCAGGAATTCTTATAAAAAATATAACCATTGGCGAGGAAGCATATTCTAATGCATATAATGTGGTATCCTCAATCACCTTCGGGCTTTTCTCTCCTATTTTCTTTGTATATTTGGGACTGCTGTTGGACATATCCTCTATTTTCGATCATATTAGCCCATTCTCTACTCAAAACCTCCAGCAGGGAATATTTCTTCTGACTGCAATACTGTTTGCAATGGTAGGAAAAAGTGGTGGTGCCTTTATAGGAGGCATACTTGCCAACGTGAAATTAAAGGACGCAGTTGCAGTGGGTATTGGATTAAACGCTAGGGGATTGATGGGGCTGGTTATTTCAGGAATAGGACTGAAATATGGACTGATAGACATGAAAGTATATACCATGCTGGTTGCGATGTGTATCATCACTACTTTTATAACCCCGTATGGGCTGAAAAGAATTTTAAAATGATAATGCATTTGTCTATTAACCGATATTGTCAATTTAAGGGGATGAATTTAAATATCTTCCCAGCCATATATTAATTTCATGGTGGCCGAAGAAACGTATAAATGTCCACAATGTGGAAGTCAGGATAGTATTTGGCGGTGTTAAGGTTTAAAAGGAAAAACACCTGCTGAAAAGGCTGGCATAAACCTCAAATTGGAGAGAAACAAGCTGTTAACTCTTATAGAACTTTTTCACAATAGCGATTGGTATCTATGGTTTAAAAATATCGAGAATTTCAGTAGCAATTTTTATTTGCCATCCCTATAATTAGACAATATCGCCGGGAAGATAGGTTTTTATAATCAAAGGTTTCGGAAATATACATTTGGGAACTCCTTGCGATACATTCAAATGCTATAAAAACATCAAAGGAATTCATGGCAAAGAAGAAAGAAGGCAGCGGCCTTATGTCCTCAGCGGGTTTAATGAGATATTACGATGCTGAAGAGACAGCAATTATAGTAGAGCCAAAAACGGTTGTTACTGTAGCGGTAGCAGCAGGTTTAGCTATTCTGGCTTTGAATGCATACTATCATATCTGGCCTTAATCAGGATGGATATTTTCCATTATCTTTTCCATCAAAATACTTTTTAACCATCACAATTAATTAGGATAGCATGAAGCTATTTGGCGTTCTTGGCGATCCTGTTTCACACAGCCTGTCTCCCGTTATGCATAATGCAGCGTTTAAAGCTCTCGGGATGGACTGTGAGTACCATGCATTCAGGGTCAGCACTGAATCTTTACACGATGCGATACATGGCGCACACGCTCTCGGGTTTGGGGGATTAAACCTCACCATACCTTTAAAAGAAAAAGCCCTTGAGATAGTTGCGCCCACAGACATGGCAAAACAGATAGGCGCAGTGAATACTGTGGATTTTAAGGATGGAATAATCGGATATAACACAGACGGGCTCGGGGCTAAAATGGCGCTAAAAGATAATGGCGTTGGAATAAAAGGAAAGAACGTGCTGCTCCTTGGCGCGGGAGGGGCTGCACGGGCAATTGCATTCCAGCTTGCATCAGATGGGGCAAGCGTGACTATAACAAACAGGACGCCGGGGAGGGCGATTGCCCTCGCGAAAGAGGTGAGCAGGATAGGAAAAGCCACTGCAGGTGATATTGGTGATCTTAAAAATCTAATCCAGAATAGCGATATTCTCATAAATTCAACTTCTATAGGCATGTTCCCAAAAGTATCTGAAAGCATAGTGACATCGGATATGATGCACAAAAACCTTGTGGTGTTTGATATTGTTTACAATCCCGTAAACACGCTGCTTCTCACGGAAGCTAAAAAAGCAGGCGCAAAAACAATCGATGGCGTGATGATGCTTGTGTATCAGGGGGCAGAGGCATTTAAAATCTGGACAGGAGAGAATCCGCCTGTTGAGGTCATGGAAAAAGCGGTCCGGGAGAAGCTTGCATGAAGATATTAATCATAGGCGGGACAGGCGAAACCGGAAGATTTTTTGCAAAATTTTACAAGAAACACGGGTTTGACGTGGTAATATGGGGAATTAATAAGAAAAAAGACAAAGCTCTGGAATTGGGCGTGCAATTTGCCGAGGACCTGGATAGGGAGATAAAATCAAGCGATGTTGTAATGATATCTGTGCCTATTAATATCACAGAAAAGACCATTGAAGAAATCGCACCAAAAATGCAAGCCGGGAGTTTGCTCATGGATATCACATCCATAAAAAAGGGCCCGATAGAAGCAATGATAAAACATGCTCCCCCAAACGTGGAAATCCTGGGGTCGCATCCAATGTTCGGGCCATCTATCCCTGATATAAGGGGACAGATAGTGATTTTTACACCAATCGAAGGAAGATGCACAAAGTGGTTCCCGATTATCAGGAACCTTTACGAAGACAACGGCGCCCATATCGAAATAATGGATGCAGTGGCGCATGATAAAATGATGGCTGTGGTACAGGGTCTAACGCATTTTGCTTATATTTCCATAGGAGCGGTTTTTGGGGAACTTGAATTCGATGTTGGAAATTCGAGAAGATTCATGAGCCCGATGTATGATATCATGCTTGACCTCGTGGGACGGATACTCGGACAAAACCCCTACCTGTATGCCATGATACAGATGAACCCTGAGGTTGCGAAGGTGCATAAAGCATATATCGAAGAGTGCAACCTGCTGGCAGACATAGTCAAAAAGAAGGATGTGGAGGGTTTTGTGGGCCTTATGAAAAAAGCTTCGGCGCATTTCGGGGATACGGAATCGGCTCTGCGGCGGTCTGAAAAACTTATCGGGACCAAAATAGCGGAACATGAGGAGCTTGTGCGCTCTATCGGTATCGAGAGGGCGCTTAAACACATTTATTCAGGAGTGGTTCACTTCGGTATCGTGAAAAAAGTGACCCCGAGGACTGTTCTGCTTGACCGCGGGGGGAGGACGACCGAGCTTTTGATAGAGAATGTGAGACTTTTAAATGAAAAGGAATTATTCGCATGGAAAACCACGAATTTAAAAAATGTGACACGAGATATCTCAATTTTCATTCCAGGGGGTTCAGATTCTGAGATTATAAAAAACGTAGTAAAGGGCACAAACGGAGTGGTTTCAGCAGAAGTTATCGATGTTTATACTAAACAAAACGCACAAAGTGTTACATATAGAATCACAATATTTGGTGATTCTGATGCAGCTTCTGTACAGGATAGCGTAGAGGCGCTTCTTAAGGGTATCGGCTGCACCGTAAGGTAAGTTTTATTAGAGATGAACACAAGCAACAACAGAAAGATGGATTTGATATTATGGTAGAGAAAACAACAGTCCGGCCAAAGATCCAGGATTTAAAAATAGGGGATGTCCTGCATGTCGGGACAGAGGAAAAGGAGGAAATCTTTAAAGTAACAAAACTGGGTGAAAATACTTTCATATATGACCAGGGTGGCGATCTTAAAGAATATGGAAGGGCGGTAATGGCAAAAAATATCTTTGGTTTTGCAGAGAAGTATAAGGCGCTTTACTGGATAACGCGAGATGAGTAGGAATAAAAAAGAATTTTTGCTATTTTGATTTATATATTCTTCAATAACTCTAGGATATGAGGATTATCTTTCATTTTATCCTGAAGAATTTTCATATTACTTTCGGTTGAACATTGTTCTTTTAATTGCTTGAGAGTTGCGATCGGGATATCTCTGATTTTCATTGTGTCGTCCACGCTCCAGCCAGAAATTCCTACTTTTTTGAGGTCTATATGCAAGCCCAATATAACTTGAAAATCCTCCTCGGTTTTTTTCTCGCAAATGTCACGCAATTTTTTTAAATCTTCAAAGGAAAGAAGCTTGAAGTCTTCAGATTTTGCAAACTCTTTTGCTTTAATTTGTTTTTGTTTAAATATGTTTGTCATCTTCGTATTTTCAGTAGCTACTGCCATTTCCCAATTAATTGAATCGATGTCGGTATTTGCAAAATCTTTTATTGAATAGACTTTGGCTTTATCAATCAGTAGCTTCAATTCAGATGGGGTCAAATTTAAAATTTCTTTTAATCTATTTATTTCAGCAAGTTGCTCATTAGCTTTTTCAAAAATATATTTAAAGTATTTTTCATTTTTCCCTTCATTATTTTTAAACAGAAAATCAGCGACTGCAAGTTGTTCCACAGAGTCTATATTGTTGTAAAGATACAACTGATTGGCAACATCTTCTTCTACACTAAGCCGAACCACAAGTTCGGAATTTTCAACGTTGTATTTATCACGTTCTTTAACTTCGTTTCGTAATTCTTCAGGCAATAATCCTTGAATTGATTTATATAACCAAACCTCAATTGTTTTAGTGAACATACCGGTAAAAAACGAAAAAAACAGAACGAACCATAAATTCTGTATTTTAACAGCATCCAGCAAAATATAAACTCCCAAAATAGCAATATATGGGGCAATAATGATTCGTCGTATGTAGCCATACACGATACTTTTCTTCTTATATACATGTATGTTTTGAGAAAAAATCTCTTCTATGCTCATTAGCAAATAGGAAAGAACGCCAATTAGCGCAGCTACTGGTATATATACAGGAAAGCGAAGATTATCTGATAATACGATATACTCTTTTTGTTTGTACAGCAAATAGATAAGAACAGGAACCCATGAAGATAATGACATCAAGAGAAAAAAATCTCTTATATATTTTTCATAAACGGGGGGAGATACATGGTTATTATAAAATCTATAAGCCCAGAATATAAACATTGAAAGTCCCACTAATGCCGGTATAAAAATAGGCCAAAACCCAGAGTCTTTCTGGCTTTTAAGCGGACTTAACGTAAACTTTAATTTATTCTCAGTTATAAACGGTAAAATCGTTATGTTCTTTGATACAGATTCGTAGTTTTCAGCCGTAACCTTGAAAGTATATGTCTGATTTTGCTCCCCTTGAAAAAATGCTGTCCCATTTTCATTTGAATAAAGGTATAAACCGGATGCATTAGGCACATTAAAGGAAAAAACCTCTATTGTTGCTTCTTTGACCGGCAAATTATTAGTGCCGTTCACTTCTATCTGGATTGTGGGGCTGGCAATTCCATAAGTGGGTTGAATGAATAAAGAGAATAAAATTAAAACTATCAGACCTGTATTTAACCACCTCATAACCGTCAATTTGATAATAATTGTATATAAAATCGACTGTTTAAACGATATGCGTCACAAAAAATAATAATTCGCTTATAGCGGGGAATGGATTCGAACCATTGATCTACGGGTTATGAGCCCGTCGGGATATCCTGACTACCCTACCCCGCTACTGGAGTAAAAATAGTAAACTCTTCATTGTGAATGATAAATGATAAAGCCTTCGGTTATGGGAATCTCTATTATCTTTAAAAATAATATTACACGAAAATATGCTTTATGCAATCGAAACCCAGGAGATAACAAAACACTTTGACGAGATTACTGCAGTAAACAAAGTAAGTATATCTGTCAAACCCGGGGAACTATTCGGGCTCCTCGGTCCTAACGGAGCAGGGAAGACCACTCTTATCCATATGTTGTCCACGATGACTGAACCCTCAAGCGGCAGCGCTAAAGTCTGGGGTTATGATGTTGCACTGGAACCCGGGTCGGTCAGGCAGAATATCGGCGTGGTGTTCCAGGATACAACGCTGGATGACCGTTTGACAGGGAGGGAGAACCTTGACCTTCACGGAAGGCTCTATGGTCTTGACGGTAAAACAAGGAAAAAGAGGATTGAAGAAGTGCTTTCCCTTGTGGAACTCGCGGACAGGGCAGACGTTATCGTCAAGACTTATTCCGGGGGAATGATGAGGCGCCTTGAAATCGCGCGCGGGCTTATGCACCACCCGCATGTGTTATTTCTTGACGAGCCTACCCTCGGTCTTGACCCGCAGACAAGGCTGCATATATGGGAATATATAAAAAAATTGAATAAAGAGGAAGGTGTGTCCATCGTGCTCACCACGCATTACATGGAAGAAGCCGACCACCTGTGCAACAGGATTGCGATAATCGACAATGGTGAGATTGTTGCGCTCGATACCCCCGAAGCCCTGAAAAACTCACTCGGCGGAGATGTAATCACACTTGAACTTGAAAAACCCGATGATATATCCAGATTATGTGAGATATATCAAAAAAACGGGTGCGCCAATATAGTTTCAAAGAAAATGAATGAGGTTTTTATAACCGTTAAAAATGGAGAACGCCAGATTCCCCACATACTATCTCTGGCATCCACTGCAGGTATTTCCATACAGTCGGTCAGCCTGCGAAAACCAACGCTGGACGATGTTTTTATTCATCATACGGGGCGCGCCATAAGGGATAAGGAAGTAAGTGAAATTGAAACAGTGGGTTATAAAATCCGCTCAAGGAGGAAATGATGGTCAGCGCGTCGGTAAACAGGGCTGTGCAGACCGTATATACCATGTGGCTTCGTGAGATGATCAGGTTTTCACGCTCAAAATCGCGAATTATCGGCGCTCTTGCAACCCCTCTTTTTTTCCTGGTCATCCTTGGGGCAGGATTCAGTTCGTCTTTCCAGGTCCGTGGAGGCGGAGCTTTTGACAAAAGCTATCTGGCTCCTGGCCTGATAGGCATGTCGGTTCTTTTCGCTTCGTTGATGGGCGGCGTATCTATAATATGGGACAGGGAATTCGGATTTCTCAAGGAAATTTTAATCGCGCCTGTCAGCCGTTTCTTTGTGGCGCTCGGAAAAGCAATAGGCGGGGTAACAACAGCCATGATACAGGGAATATTGATTATGATTATTGCATGGCTGATAGGGGTCCACTATGTCTCGATATGGGGTGTGCTGGCCGCCATTGTTATCATGTTCATCTCAGGCATCGGGTTCATGGGATTGGGTATTGCCCTTGCATCGAAAATCGACAGCCATGAAGGTTTCCAGATGGTCATGAGTTTCCTTACGATGCCGCTTGTTCTCCTCAGCGGGGCTTTTTTCCCGATTTCAAATCTTCCGGTATGGCTCAAGGCGCTTGTATATGCAAATCCTCTTACGTACGGCGTGGAGGCGCTTCGCTTCTGTTTATTGGGCAGCTCCACTATTCCGATTTTGTTAAGTGTTTTTGTCCTGTTAATCTTCGCAATTGCAATGACAGCACTGGGAGGAAAATTGTTCGGGAAAATGAGGGTATAATATGATAGTTCTATCAGGGGGAACAGGCACTCCCAAGCTTATCCAGGGTCTTCGCACGCTTGCCCCGGATGAGGATATAACGGTAATCGTGAATACGGCAGAGGACATTACAATTTCCGGGAATCTTGTCTCGCCTGATGTGGATACGGTTTTATATCTTTTTTCAGGTGTTCTTGATACTTCAAAATGGTGGGGGATTAAACAAGACACCTTTCGCACGAATAAGGCTTTACAAAAATTGGGTCACAATGAAAAGCTCATGCTCGGGGATGCTGACCGCGCTACCTGTATTTTCCGCACGGAATTAATGCGAAAAGGAGCAAGCCTGACAGCGGCGACACAACGGCTTTCATCGGCGCTTGGAATAAAAGCCAGTATTCTTCCCATGTGCGATGAAAAAGTGGATACAATGATAAAAACGCCGCATGGGTCTATGCATTTCCAGGATTTCTGGATAGAGGCTCACGGTGAGCCTGATGTTCTGGATGTTAAAATTACAGGAATAAAGAATGCAAAACCTACGAAAGAGGTTATGGCCGCTCTTGAAAATGAGGATAACGTGATAATCGGGCCGAGCAACCCCATAACAAGTATCGGGCCTATTCTTGCGTTAGAAGGCATGAGGAATCTATTAAAGAAGAAAAAAGTACTTGCAATAAGCCCGATAATCGGTGATTCGCCTGTGAGCGGACCTGCGGGGAAATTGATGAAGGCCTGTGGACATCCCGTATCATCGACAGGCGTTGTTGGATGTTATGAGGAAATCCTGGATATTATGGTTATAGATGAAAGGGATACTGTTGATGAAAAGGACTTCACGGTCAAAGTGGCTAGATACGATACCCTTATGACTTCGGTTGAAAAAAGTAAAGCGCTTGCACAACGTGTACTTCTACTACTTGGGGATATTCGATAACAGCACAAGCCCCCTGTCTGTCAGCCTGAAGGTGTCGCCTTCAATCTTGAGGTAATTCCCTTTCATCAGGAAATCGGTCTGGAAATTTAACACGGCATCATCCACGCCAACTTCTTTTTGAAGCTCACCCTTCGTTTTCCCGAATACGCCGATAGCCTTAATCATCTTCCGCCTGACGGGATGTTCCAGCGCCTTGACCATGAGGGCGTGGTCGTCCACTTTTGCCTCGCGCACGGTGGGGCGGCGCTCAAGCATTGCTTCAAGTTCATCGTCACTTATTTCAGGCATATCAGTCGTTTCCGCTCAGGAACATCTCTACCCTGCACAGATAAGCAGCTATCTTATTGTCCTTTATTTCCACATCAAAGCCCTTGATAGTAGCTTTTGTAATCATGCCTTTCCTTTTAAAATCGGGAGTTCTGATGCCTCCTCTATCGCATTTTTAGCCGCTCTTTCCCAGCTCTCAGGGGATGAGCCAACGGTATCGATTATTTTGACAAATGGCATTTAGTTTCACCCATTATATGTGGGTTCCAAATGTAATAAATGTCCCTACATTCACCGAATCGTGCAGAAGCCCGAAATTGTTTCGCCACGAGCTTTTTGCGATAGGAAAGTATATATATTATAAAAGATTATTTTTAGAATAACCCAGGGGTATTACGATGGAGTCGCTAAAACTTAGAATAAAAAGACGCCTTGAGACATATATAGAGCTTGATATCGATGGTATCAGGAAATCTATAATAGATATATTGCTCAGATTAAAAAAAGTAACAGTAGACCAGTTATACAATGAACTCATCCGCAAATTCAAGGTTTCCTACAGCGCGGTTGCTTCAACATTGGGATATATTCATTCCAAACTCGGGATACTTCACGCTTATAAGGAATCATATAAAACACCAATTGTATATTCATTGAAGGAAGAATATATAGATATAATAAAAAATGCATTAAATAAAAGCGCTGTTAATCCATCATAGAATTAATCTCGTTATTCAGTTCTATGAACCTGTGGATTATTTTTTCATCACTCTTTTTTTTCCTTAAATTCCTGACCATCTCATCCGGAGTCCCTATCTTATCTCCAAAAACAAGATTATCCGCGTGCGCGACTATTTTCTCCTCTATCGTAACAGGCATGTAATCCTTTTTCGGAAGTCCAAGACCCACTGTTTCTTCTTTGGGAATTCCAGCGCCTATATGGCGTTCTATAATATTCACTAATTTATCACCCAGCCCGTTTTCAATCGCTATCGCCGCACCTGCAACCGCATGGCCTATCCCATGCGTTTTTGACCTCCCGATGTCGTGAAGCAATCCGCCCAGATAGACTGCATCCATGTCGATATCTATTGATTGCCCTTTCTTCTGTGAACTTTTTCTGATATTGATTGCAATTTGCCGGGCATGTTCAGCCACTATTTTGCAGTGGTCGATCACATCGGGTGAACATCCTGAACTTATAAGAAGAGCTATAGCGTCTTTTTCTGTCAGGTTTTGGGAATTACTCATTTAAGCAGAAGGGCTTGAAATCATTTCTTCAAGCCGGTTGATTCTTTGTTTTAGAGCTTTAATAACGGGTTCATTTTCCTGGTATTTTAATTCCCCTCCGCAAAGCGGGCATTTGAATTCAAGTTCTGCCGCGGTTTCAAAAAGAAAACGCCCGTCCTGTTTTTCACATACATAAAATATTTTATCGTCTTCAAATTCAAGCTTTGTCTTAAGATTTTTTAGAAGTTTTTTGGACTCAAGCTCAAGCTGGTTGTTTAAATTGGACAGGTCAAGCTGCCATAAATAAGTCAGCCATCCGCTGTCCGTATCTCTTTCCCTGCGATAGGATGCAAGCCTGTTCTCATATAAGATAAATAGCGTACGCCTCACAATATTCAGTAACACGCTCGTCGCCTGGGCGATTTTTTCATCCGTGACTTCACCTTCGGGCATATTTGCCACGACTTTAAACCCTTCTTCCCCGACGAGATTTATGAGATAACCTTTAATAACCGGATCATTTAAATCAAGCAAAAATATCACCATCTTATTCTTGTTTTTATAGGACTTTAAACTTCCGTCCTGTATAATTGTTAATTTTCTCTTTTTTCAAACATACTCCTGAGAGCGCGCGAGGATTTAACGACCATTTCCAAAGCAGACGAACGGGTTTGGGCGGTGCCAAGCATTGTCGATACCGGTTCATCCTGCAAAACGACCGTTCCAGATTGGGGGATATCGGCTGCTCTCCCTTTTTCCAAGCATCCTTTAAGTGTATCTGAGACCTTTTTGCTAATCACAGTTTTTTCATTTGCATAAACAATTGACTTGGCTGCAAAACATACGGGGTCTCTTACTCCTGGAAGTTCCCCGTCAAAGGATTTAACATGCGCATCGAAAATGTTTATCCCGACAGACGACTCCACAGTATCCATACTTCCCTGGAAACGCGGATTTACTTCGATTACCACTATGCCTTTTTCAGTCTGGATAAAATCCACGCCATTTGAACCCACAAGCCCGAATTCAAGAGCAATCTGCTTTGCATATTGTATCATTTCATTATTGGATTTTGAATGGAAAGGGGTGATATTGCCGCAATAAGCAAAAGGCAGCCCGGTCAATGAGGGAACGCCTATTAGCTGTTCATTCAGTGCAACGACAACGGCATCCTCCCCGCTGCTTATTATGGATGCGCTGCAGGGTATCCCTTCAATATATTCCTGGGCTATGAATTCACGGGCATCGCTTCTCTCTTTAAAAAAAGACAATTCATCCTCATTTCTTACGACCATGTTCCGAATCCCACCAGAACCAGATTTTGGCTTTATCATTAACGGGAATCCAAGTTCATGGGCTTTTTCTATTGATTCTGTTTCAGGATGGGGGATATCCATTGACAAAAGCTTCTTCGGGAGCTTTGATTTGTCGCTGATCTCTTCCATGACTTTGGGTGTGTTATTCAATATGTTTTCAAATTTTAAATTTTCATATCCCGGCCCAAGAATCGCGGCATCGACCTCGCCAAAGGTTCCTGCCAATTCGTGCAATTCACGGCTGCTTTTAAAAACCCGGGCTTTATCAGAGCAGATGCATGTGTCAACATCGCCAAAACGGTCAAGAGCAAAAACCGTATATCCGGCTTTCTTTGCAGAACATACGATACTACGGGCGCTGTTAGCTATAACCAGCACTTTCATTTGCTTATTACCTCTTTCCCTCTTTTTTTGGGAACAATCTCAACCTCGCCCCCCGTAAACTGCGTTCTCAAAGCATCCCTACCCTGCGCCGCCATAAGCCTGTCAAGAACAATGGCAAGCGCTGCGACCTCGGAGTGCGGCTGGTTTCCCACACCTACATTCCAGTCTGCAAGCTCGTATATCTCAGGCGGTACTTTCTCTGCGCCGACTACAATCATAAGATTCCCTGCATCCGCCACTATTTGCGGTATCGCATCCGGGAGATTGACGCCGTACATGGTTAGATGCAGCACCTTCCCGCCTGCTTCTTTCCATTTTTTTATCTCGCTTTTCCAGCTTGAAATCCTTCGGACATAGAATGAGCCGCCCCACCTGCCCGACGCTTCTTCCAGGCTTTTTTCTATACCAGAGTCATCAGAATCAAGTAACATGCCTTCTGCTCCCAGAGCGCGTGCCGTGAGGGCAACATGGGTGGTTATCCTCTGGTCTCTCTGGATGCGGTGACCGAGACGGAGTATTATTATTCGCATAGGTTTTAGTGAATGTACTTGCGGGAATTTAAATTAATTGAATATCTTAACTGAACAACCTAGATGGTGTAACTCAAGATTAATGCCTATGGATTAAATCAGTAGATTGATAAATCACCGCAAAGAGCGCGAAGAACGCAAAGTAGAGGCTAACATCTTTGCGAACTTTGCGTACTCTGCGGTGAGTTTCCTTAAGTAAACTTGACCGTAGCCTTAATCAAAAGTGTTATAAGAAACCACCACCATAAAAAACCACTCAACTATCACGATTAAACGAGGATTTTTATGAATGAAAAAATTGGAATACTGGCACTCGGGCATGGAAGTAAACTCCCCTACAACAAAGACGTGGTAACAGGGGTTGCCGAGCTTATCGCGAAGAAATACAGGAATATAGTCGTCAAGACCGGTTTTATGAATATGAACAACCCCACAATGAAAGAGGGGCTTGACGCTTTTAAAGGTACTGGTGTTACCACAATTGTAGCCGTCCCGATTTTCCTGGCGCATGGTGTTCATACCACGGAAGACATACCCCAGATACTTGGCGTTAGCCGCGAGGACAGGAGAACCACAATAAAACTGGATGGCAGGGATGTAACGCTTGTATATTCAGAGCCGCTCGGGGTCGATGAACTGGTTGCTGAGCTGGCATACAAGAGGGCCAAGGAAGCCCTTTCATTGAATTGATGCACTTTAAATCTTCATCAAGAATAGCTGTACTTGACCTGACACACGGCGGCGCAGTTTTAGCCTGGAAGCTCAGGAACATTGTAAGAGAAATTGCTGCGATAGATGTGTATAAGACACTCGGCGCCGGGGAGTTAGACGCTCTGGAAAATTGCGGCATAAGGACTTCACAGGAACCCCTTTACGCATCGGATTTTGATATTATAATCGCTCCGGTGCATCTTGATACCAATTATCCGATGCTTAAGGATGCGCGAACGAATAATATACCTGTTTTATCGCATCATGCAACAGTTGGGCAAATT
This sequence comes from Candidatus Methanoperedens sp., assembly GCA_023249105.1. Lineage (GTDB taxonomy): Archaea > Halobacteriota > Methanosarcinia > Methanosarcinales > Methanoperedenaceae > Methanoperedens. The sequence goes on from JAHFDG010000050.1 coordinate 13,499, forward strand.
TTATCCGGGTACGACTTGAAAAATAAAACCCTGGTTGAGATAACAGGCACGAAAGCGAAAACAAGTACTGCTGTCCTGCTCGCCGGGATTTTATCCAGAGAAAAAAAGGTGGTATCGCACACAAGCCGCGGGACTGAGGACTGGAGCGCCAGAAAAATATTCAAAAAAGGATTGAGCATAACGCCTGCAAGCGTCCTCCTGGCGCTTGATGCCGTAAAAGAGGCTGGCATTGAATTTGATGTGTTCATTTCCGAAATTTCACTTGGCGGGACTGGCTTTGCAGATATCGGAGTGATTACCACAATAGCCAATGACTACAAAATAGCAAGCGGCACAAGACTGGCAAGCGACGCCAAACGCCAGATGATACTCAATGCAAAACCCAAAAGCTCGGTAGTGGTAAACAACGATGCTTTGAGGTTTTTTGGAGCCTGCAGAAGGGACGTGGAGATTATTTCTTTTACGGAATCTATCGATGCCTCATGTAATATCTATTACGAGGACGAAAAGACAATAGCGTATTATCTTGATAAAAAACACGGCAGGATCCATCTCCCCGATGCGCAGGGTTACGATATTAACGCCTACAAAACCGCTTTTGCGTGTGCGACTGCCGTGGCTCTTACGATGAATACCAGCGCCGATGCCATCGGGCATGCGCTTTGTGATTTTGGCGGCGCCGAGGGGCGCATGAAAAAAACCTCCCTTGCCGGAAGAACGCTGATAGATAACTCAAACTCGGGGATGGATATCAGGGTCGCTGAAAAGGCGCTCGATTTTTCAAAGGCGCAGGGAGGTAGAATCGTCATGGTGCTCGGTGAGGAAGCAAAGGAGGTATGTGAAGGGCTTGACCCTTCGGGTGTTGAACAGTTCATCCGGAAGCACCTCGATGAACTTGCAGCCCTTGTGCTAGTTGGAGAAAGAATGAAACCGCTTGTCAATACTGAAAATAATATCCATTATGCCGGGAATCTGGCAGATGGGATTGAACTTGCAAAAAAATTGACAAATGAAAAGGATATTATTTTATCCTGTGTAAAGTGTTTCAGGTAATTAAAATATGGAACTGAAAAACCCCATCAAACCTGCCAAGATAAAACCCGATATGACAGTAAACGAGCTTGTAGAGGCGTTCTCAGGCTGCGCTTTCGGGGCGGGGCGCCTTTTTGAAGCCGTGGATATTTACAGGGAAATGGTGAACGACAATGAGTGCACGAAATTCTTCGGTCTTGCGGGTGCTATGGTTCCTGCGGGAATGAGACAGATTGTAAGCGACATGATAAGGGACAGGGAGATTGATATTCTTGTCACCACTGGCGCCAATCTCGTGCATGATATCATTGAATCCATGGGGCTTCACCATTACAAGGGAACGGACGCTGCCGATGATGTGCAGCTAAAACATGATGCTGTTAACCGCATCTATGATGTGTTCCTGCCTGAGCATCATTTTACGGATTTTGAGGAGAAGCTTCAGTCGATTTTCAAGGAAATCCCTGAAAAACTTTCGATTACAGAACTTCTCTCACACATCGGGTCAAAACTGGATGATGACAACTCCATATTAAAGAGCGCATATGATATGGGAGTGCCCGTTTACTGCCCTGCAATCCAGGATTCCATAATCGGTCTCCAGGCATGGTTATACAAACAGACAAAGCCGCTCAACGTGGATGTATTTGCAGATATGAGGGGATTGATTGACAGGTGCTACGAGGCAAAACGCACAGGCGTGTTGATTATTGGCGGAGGGGTTCCCAAGAATTTTATTCTCCAGTCCATGCTTGTCACGCCAAAGTCTTTTGATTATGCCATCCAGCTTACCATGGACAGGCCCGAAACAGGCGGGCTTTCTGGCGCCACGCTCGATGAGGCGCGCTCATGGGGAAAAATCGGGGAGAAGGCAAGGTCAGTGACCGTGTATTCGGATGCCACCATCACGCTGCCGATTATTGTTGCGGCGGCGAAGAGTGGTGATAAGGCATGAGTTTGAATTCAAAACCATATGTTGTATATGTTTACCATGTAAGGAATAAAGCGCAAGCTTAAGCTCCTTTTTTAAGAATGACCAATACGAGGAGAAAAGTCAATAGAATTATTACAGTCGCCATGGTCAGGATGAGACCGAAAAAGACCGGAGCATTTAATGTGAATACATCGTTCCATGTTATTTTTTTGACAGTTTCCCATTTCTCAGGCAGGGCAGATATATGACCGCCTTCTATTGTCAGGGAACGGTTCATTGTGGTCTCAAGGGTAATCTGCGTCCGGGTATCGCAGGCGCCAAGGATTTCAAGATACACCACACCTGAATTTTTCTGGGGTATTATATTGTTCAGGTTTCGAAGCGTTTTGATAAGACGCTCAAGTGTGTCATAGGACATCATTGCATTGAGATTATCGATTACAACAACGCATTTCCCATATTTATTGAACTGCTCTTCAAGTGACCTGAACATGCAGCCATAATCGGTCGGAGAGGAACAGTAAATGGTGTTTTGTTTCTCAGCCAAAAGTCCCATCATCTGGCTTATCATATCTATGAATATTATATTTTTAAAGCTGAGGTTCTTTGAATTTAATCTTTTTTCAACATCGTTCGATGTATGCTGGTAGCAAACCCAGATGACGACGCCGATACCGCCGGCGATGGATGCATGAACAGACCTGTATAACTCTTCACCGTCCTGCGAGGGCTTCGCAGATAAGAGTACGCTGCCTTCTGATATGACATCCACCAATGGTTTACCTGCCATGCCACCCCAGCATTACATTATATTTGCTGTATACCTCTATTCCGGTGTTTGTAAAATCAAACTGCCTTATCTCCCTTGAGTGCTCTGCCCACCGCAATTTCACAATCTGGATGATATGTACAACTTCGCTTAAGTCTTGGGACTGAACGCGCCTGAGTACAATTACGCCATCGGTGATATATTCAACGATCCCGGATGGTGTCATATCAGATGCGACAGCGGCTTCAGCCGTGATAAGGACGGTCGAGCCGTTTTTCTTAAGGATATCCAGCAGGCCCATAAGCCTGCTACGTCTCTCGATTTCTGATTTGCACAGCATGAGGAAATCGGTGATAGTGTCTATGATGACTATTTCGGCTTTTGTTTCGCTGACCACTTTTGGCAGTTCATCAAGATAATTCGAAATCAGATGCAGTTCAACGCCTTGCTGCGTGATATGAACTGGCTCGATATGTTTAAGCATAAGTTTATTTTCCAAAAACGGCTCAAATTTCCATCCATAATGTGCACCATTTTCCACGAGTTCTTTATCATTGTGCAACGACGATATGTACATGCACGACTTTCCTGCTGCGAGGCAGGCATTCAGGAACTGCAATGACATCAGCGTTTTTCCGCTTCCGTGCGGACCAACAATAGCAATAACACTCGACCGGGTTATGCCGCCTTTTGTCATCTCATCCAATCCTTTAATCCCGGTACTTATTTTTTCTTTGCCATTCATAACACCCACCTCATGAGAAACCTGTATAACCAATTATAGCAGGTTCTCGATATTTAACCTTTTTCTCGATTCTTGTTCTGGTTGGGAGGCTGGCCTGTCAGAAAATCGCTGTCTAAGAAAAAAAACGCAAGCGGGCTGGGAGGGATTTGAACCCACGGCCGTCGGATTAAGAGTCCGACGCTCTGCCTGTCTAAGCTACCAGCCCAAGAGAAAGGGCTTTCCTCTAATAATGCTATCTTAATATATACATTTCGCAGCTACTATATCATGAAAATTGCACGCGATACATTAAATTTCATACTCGAAGTCTGCAAATCCTCGTATCCAAATGAGTTTGCAGGCATGCTCTCAGCAGATGGCGATGTCATAACAGACGTGGTGGTCGTCCCCGGTACCGAGTCAACCGATGAGAGCGCGGTGATGCAATTATTCATGCTCCCCAATATACACACCGTGGGAACGGTGCACAGCCATCCAACAGGCGACACAAGACCATCAGGAGACGACCTTGAACTATTCGATACAAAAGGAAAAATACACATAATTGTGGGCGCGCCTTATACTATTTCAAGCTGGACAAGTTATGATAATGAAGGTAAACCTGTAAAGCTACAGGTAGTCGATTATGAGTTTAAGGAAGATAAGGAAAACTGGTAATTATTTTTTCTTCCGGGTTTCAATCTCTTTCTTAATCCATGGAGCAACATCAGGTCCATGAACAAGAGATTTCAGGTCGTCTTTAAGGTTGCCCGGCTTGATTTTGATTAACCATCCCTCGCCATAAGGGTCTTTTGATAGAAGATCGAGATCATCTTCTATGTTTTCATTGGCTTCAATAACTTTACCTGATACAGGCATCAGCAGCCCGCCTACCCATTTTGCAGACTCAAGTGAGCCGAACGCTTCACCGCTTTCGAACTCATCGTCTTCCATGGGGAGGTCAATAAACTCAATATTGCCCGCTGCTTTTGCACCAAAAGCATCCATTCCAACTGTCACATTGCCATTTTCTTCTACCCTTGCCCATGTGTGATCCTTTGTATAATACAGCTCATCCGGAAGATTGTATCCCTCTATTTCGACCATATTTTTTCCTCTTTCATTTCGTTAATCCATTGTTATATATAAACTTAATTATCCGCATACCGTTCGCGCTCTTTTGCGATTAATCCGGTATAATATTCAACAGCCTCTTTCACCTTCATGACATGGTGAAGCTCTCCTTTTATTTTTACCAGCCATTCGCTGTACGGGCCGCTGTTGATGATGTTGGGGTCTTCCCAGAGTTTTTCATTGATTCCCGTGACCTCGGCATCGAACGGAAGTGATATCTGCGAGACTGCTTTTATTGTTTCATACGCTACCAGCATGTCCCCTTTTTTAACCGATTCCCCGATTTCAGGCAGGTCTATGTGCACTATTCCTTTGGAAAGGGACTGGCCAAGTTCCGTAATCCCGATGAGTATCTCACCGTTTTCCGGCTTCAACCATATGTGATTTTTCATGTAATACCGGTCATCCGGGAATTCAAACTCATAAGCCTTCATGTTGCTTACCATTCAAAGAGAGGTATAAAATACTTTTGCAGCGAAGTGTGTTTAAAATCTTTTGCGTTAAATTCGCTTAAAGCAACTTTGCGCTCTTGGCGTGTGCTTTGCGGTGCAGGATTTTCACCGCAGAGGGCGCAAAGGACGCAAAGAATTTGCTCAACACCAAACCTTTTTACAGTCCCGCCGCACAAGGAAGCCCAGGAGCGATATGGAATGTTGCCAAAAGCAGTGATTTTCGACATGGATGGCGTGCTTGTGGATTCGATGCCATATCATGCTGATGCCTGGATAACCGTTTTTGCCGATGTGGGTATCCGTATCTGTCGGGAAGATATCTATGATATCGAGGGGTCAAACCATGAAGGGATAATCAGGCTGGTGTTCAGGAAGGCAGGTAGGAACCCGACGCCAGAGGATTTCAATGTGCTTGCGCGGAAAAAAAGAGAGATTTTTCAAAAAATAAATAAAGTTACCGTATTCCCGGAAATATATGAATGTCTTGAGTTATTGAAAAACAAATGCCTTCTCGGCGTAGTATCGGGTTCTGACAGGGCTGTTGTCATGGAGCTGCTTCTTCGGTTTTTCCCAAAAATATTTGACGCCGTGGTAACTGGAAATGATGTGAAAGAAGGGAAGCCGTCGCCTGAGCCGTACCTGAAAGCCGTTGGGATGCTGAAAATTGCAAAAGATGAGTGTATAGTTATCGAGAATGCGCCGCTTGGCGTGGAATCGGCTAAGGGGGCGGGTTTATTCTGCATTGCAATTCCCACATACGTTGAGGCGCAGAGGTTGAAAGGGGCGGATGTGGTGCTTGCGAATCATGGTATGTTGAAGGAGTACATAACAAAGCTATCGTTCGATTAAACATATTAGAATTATTTATTAACCGCTTCCTCCAATAAAGTACCTTAAAGGAGAGAGAAATGGCAGAATTTTTAGACACGACAGGAATATCCGCTGCATTAACAGATTTAATTAAAAATTCAAACGAAAAATTATTTTTAATGAGTCCGTATCTTCAAATAGCAGATAGGCTTAGACTTCATATCAAGGAAAGAGATTCCAGAAAAATAGATATTAGAGTTGTTTTCAGGACTGATAAATTAAATGCGGAAGAAATGAGCTTCTTGCAAGAATTGACCAGTGTTCAAGTTTTGTCTTGCGAAAATCTTCATGCTAAATGTTATTTAAATGAGAATACAGCAATAATTACTTCTATGAATTTGTATCAACATTCTCAGCAGAATAATTGGGAAATGGGGATTAAAATTGAGAAAAATACTGATTCAGAGTTATATAAGAAAATATCCGATGAAGTGATGTTAATAATTCAAAATAGCAAAAAAACTCCATTTTCAATTAAAAAAATAGAAAGAGAAACTTCAGTTGCTTCAAAAATTATTCCTGCCAGCAACAAAAGCTCCAAAGCTGCTACAAGCAACGGTAATGGTTTTTGCATTCGCTGTGGAGCTGATTTAAATCTTAATCCTGAACATCCACTTTGTTTCAATTGTTACAAGTCTTGGGAGAAGTACCGCGACCCCCAATATCAGGAGAAATTCTGCCATGTGTGTGGAAAGGAGTCCGCCACCACTTATGAAAAACCAGTCTGTTATACCTGTTACAAAAAAAGTAAATAAATAATATAGGAGGATACATTATGGAATCTGTTTATTACTATGAAGACAAGGTCAGTCAAGATGCAGCAAAAGTACTGGAAGACGATTTCTTCAAACGCATCGGCTATACGGTCAGGGAGTGCAAGCTCCTGGGGTCTGAGCGCAAGGGTTATTTCCTGTATATCAAAGCCAATTCAGAAGACATCGACCGCGCAGAAGAGAAATTCGAGGGGATTGGCCTGGAAAAGCTCATTGGCGAAGAAAAGAAAATTGTCACGGCCTATTTTGTCGCTGAAGAGGAGAATGCTGCAAGCGGCATGGGAATGATGTTTGGTTAAGAGCCGATGGATAAATTCAAGTGAAAGAGCCACCTAATTATTGAAATCATGCGAATCCTCGCCCATGTTTGCTGCGCGCCATGCTTTACATATCCTCATAAACGGCTGCTTGAGGATGGGCACGATGTGACCGCTCTTTTTTACAACCCGAATATCCATCCCTACATGGAATATAAGAACCGGATGGAAGCACTTGAAAAATATGCGCAAATGAAGGGAACAAAAGTAATTTATAAGGATTATGATATGGAAAATTACCTTCGCGGCGCCCTTACTTCTGCTGACAGGTGCGAATTCTGTTATTCCTTAAGGCTAACTGAAGCGGCAAAAACCGCAAGCCAGTTGGGATTTGAAGCGTTCACGACAACTCTCCTTATCTCGCCATACCAGAAACATGAACTGCTCGCCAGAACCGGGGAAAAAATCGCTAACGAATACGGCATAAAATTTTATTATGAGGATTTCAGGGAAGGATACAGGGAATCGCGCGAGCTTGCAAGGGCTCTTGAATTATATATGCAAAAATACTGCGGCTGCATCTTCAGCGAAAAAGAGCGGTATTTCAAGCAAAAACCTTGAAACAGGATTATTTCCCAACCGTATTACGTCTCATCATGAACCCACCATTCTCCTTTTACCGTGTGCTCTTTCTTCCAGATAGGGACTTCAAGTTTCAGGCGTTCAATGGCTTCACTTAATACAGGAAATAGCTGTTCCCTGTGGCCTGCCGCAACAACAATGTAAACGATATCCTCGCCTTTTGGGATGATGCCTGTCCTGTGATGCATCAGCACATCGATTATGCCTTCTTTTTCCTTTAGCTGTGCGCATATTTCATCCATTTTTTGCCGGGCAAGCCCGCCATACTCCTCAAATTCGAGATACTCGGTTCTGGTGCCTTTATTTTGCGCCCTGACGATACCCGTGAATGTTCCTATAGCGCCTGTTTTTTCTATATCGTTTGATTTCCGAAGCTTTTTAATGAGTGAGTCCAGTGTATGATATTCCGGCTGCTCAATGATGATATCCACAAGTTCTTCGATGTCTGCGCTTTCCTGATTATCCAATTTTATTATAATTCCTGCGGTGTTAACTTCACCAAGCGCTATTTTGGGGAGCTTGCTATCCTTAAAACCCTCAACAACTGCAAAATCCATTCCCTCGTCTGCAAGCTCATCGATTGCGGTTGTAAGATTATTATTCCTTGAGAATTTCACAAGTTCATCAGGTGTAACCGCGACCACGACTTTTGCGCCTGCGTTTGCATGTTTCCATGTATCTGTATCTGGCGTGTTAATCCTGTGCTCGTGCATGTGTTTTATTGTCCCGACAGAACCCTGCTTTGAAAGCGCACTTACCAGCCGTTCTACTAATGTTGTTTTCCCTGTTTTTTTGTATCCCACGACCGAGATGATTCTCATAAAGCGACACCTCGCTTTATGCGGTGTCCACGTATGGCTTCGCCATACGTGTTGTATTTATTAAACTTTTCTAAAAGTTTAGCGACACCTCGCTTTATGCGGTGTCCACGTATGGCTTCGCCATACGTGTTGTATTTATTAAACTTTTCTAAAAGTTTAGCGACACCTCGCTTTATGCGGTGTTCAGGTATGCTGTTGCATACCTGTCGTCTGATAAAACTTTCATAAAGTTTTTTCATAAACCACTACATGGATTCGGGGGCTGTAATCCCGAGCGTATCCAGCGCATTTGCAAGCACGATGCGGGAGCAGTCAACAAGAGCAAGTCGCGCAGCCCTGAACTCGGGTTCGGCATCGAGCACCGGCACATACCTGTAGAACTGGTTAAAAGCATCGGCAAGTTCCCTTGCATAAATGGCAAGGATATTTGGTTTTAAATCGTGTGATGCGATATCGATTGCATTTTCAAACCATGACAATTTTTTTATGAGCCCTATTTCCTGTTCCTCAAGCAGCACATTCGGGTCAAATACCTCAAAGGAAATTCCATCTTCCTGCGCTTTCCTGATAATGCTGCATGCCCTGGCATGTGAATACTGGATAAACGGCGCTCCCTGTTTTTCAAAGTCAACAGCCTCCTTCCAGTCAAACGTGGTTGCCTTTTCGGGTGATATCCTGATAATATCATATCTTACAGCCCCGATGCTCACAAACGCTGCCACCTTCCTTTTAAAATCCTCATCCTTTTCAGGAAGCTTTTTATCCACCACTTCATATGCAGCTTTTTCAACCTCGTCCAGGAGTTCATCAGCCGAGATGAAAACACCCCTTCGCGTGCTCATTGAGCCTTCAGGCAGCGATACGAACTCAAAAATCACTATTTCAGGCTCCTTAAGACCGAGAATCCTAAGCATCGCTTTAAGCTGGGATGAGATGAGCTTGTGGTCTGCGCCGAGTATGTCTATCATCCTGTCGCATTGTTTTGCTTTCCATTCGTGGTATGAAAGGTCGCGGGTAGTGTAAAGGGATGTCCCGTCAGAGCGCTGGATTACCAGCGACTTTTGAATTCCCACGTCGTTTAAATCTACCATGAGCGCCCCGTCCTTTATCATGGCGCGTTCAAGTTTTTTTATCCCCTCCATCATTTTGTTGACATCGCCGCCCCGCACGAACTGCGATTCCCAGATAAATTTATCGTGGTGGATATTCATGCGGCTCAGGGATTCTTTTATCCCCTCCATTGCGGCATCAATCGCGTCTTTGAATTTTTTATCAGTTTCCGGGTCGCCTGTCTCGTATTTTTTCATGATGGCATTCACTTCCGGTGAATGCTCTTTTTCATCTACAAGACTCTTATTGGCATTGATATAGACCTCGGCTATTGCATGGTCTTTCTTTTTAGTAGTATCGAATTTGAAATTCTCAAGTCCCCAGACCACCACGGCAATCTGCCTTCCCATATCGTTTATGTAATATTGCGTCTCGACATCATAACCGGCGCGCGTAAGTACTCTGGCAAGCGTATCGCCGATTACCGAGTTCCTGATATGACCGATATGCAGCGGACCGTCCGGGTTTGCAGACGTATGCTCAAGTATGACTTTTCCCCTGTTATCAAGGTTCCCGAAATTCTCTCTTTCAAGCAGTACGCGCAGAACGGTTTCATTTAAGAAGGGGCGGCTCACAAAAAAGTTGATGTAAGGTCCTGCCATCACTGCCCTGTCAATAAAGGAATCGGGGGGTATTTTGATATTCGCGTATATGATTTCACATATCTCTTTTGGGCTTCTCCTGTATTTCGGAGCTAGCTTGAATGCCACCGAAGAGGAGATGTCCGCGTGCGGGGATTCTGTTAAGGCCATGTCTTCGGCTTCAAATCCCGCTTTATCCACTGCATTCGATAATACAGATAGAACTTCATCTTTGAATTTAAGGTACATAAATCGAAATAAACACACAAGCTTAGTACATAATTTTTTCTTAACAAACTTAATAAACAATGTTATCTTTAATAGTACCTTATTTGATAGTTAATATGATAACAAATAAGTTATATGTTATTCAAACATGGTAAAAGATATGGTAATAAATGATAGATAATTGTATTCAGATGTGGTTTGAAAAACTGTTATAACCCTTCAAGATATACTCGTAATTTACAAAGGAGATATGGCATGCAGGGAATCCAGATATATTCTACCAGAAACTGTCCAAATTGCAGGGTACTAAAGCAATTTCTGGAAAACAAAAATGTACGATTTACTGAGGTAGATATGGCTACCCCGGCAGCACTGACCGAACTCCGGATGAACGGAGTTTTCACTATGATGGCTCCTGTGCTGCAAATAGGAAATAAATTCCATATATATAATGACCTGTTTACACAGGACAGGATTGACCAGAACAAGGTAGAATCCCTACTTAACGAAGGAAAGTAGGGCTATCAGCCATTTATGCTTTGACTTTGGTGAACCCGAGGGTTTCAATTCAAAGTGGCTGTGACGGATGAAATCTGCGTGACCGAATAAAAAGAGGTGCAGTAACGATGGGCAAATATATTGAAGTTCAGATATTAAATTTAATGCAGGAACATAAAGGGGAATTGTTGGATGCATTCCAGAAGGAAAAAGAAAATTCCCTTACCAGCCAGAAAACCAAACCCGCTCAAACAAGAAAAACGCAGACCATCCAGAAAACGCTTGGCGGCTCCCAGATATCAGTAATCCCCAAGGTCAGGACGACTGACGGGCATCTTATGGATTGGGACAGGAACACCATAGTCAAACAGCTTCTTAAGGAAACAAAACTCTGCGAGCAGTTCCACGGGATAGCGCCCATTACCGAAGAGGAAGCAAAAGAGATTGCCAGGGAAACCGAGACGAGAATAAAGGATATGGGAGTGAAATTCCTCTCCGGGCCGCTGGTGCGCGAGCTTGTAAATATTATACTTCTTGAACGCGGGCATACCGAATGGCGCAATATCTCAACGAGGGTAGGCACGCCTGTTTTTGACGCTTATCGCATTGATATGGGAACAGGTTTTGAGGCTAATGATAATGCCAACCTCCAGGAGAATGCAGAGACAAGCCATAAGAAAAAAGCGGATAAGATGAGCAAGGAACAGTATCTTCTCATGATCCCGCCAAAGCTTGCAGACTCGCATCTCAACGGCGATATCCATATCCATGACCTTGAATACCTGGGAACGCGAGCTTTCTGCCAGGACTGGGACCTGCGGTATTTCTTCTATTACGGTCTCATGCCTGACGGCAGCGGCACAAAGGCAAGCGTGGCAGGGCCGGCAAAGAAAGCCGAGGTTGCGATTCTCCATGCAGTGAAAGCGCTGGGAAGCGCCCAGACAAATTTTGCTGGCGGGCAGGGATTCTATAATTTCCTTACTTTCATGGCGCCATTTTTTGAAGGCATGGGTTACAAGGAGATAGAGCAGCTCATGCAGATGTTCGTTTATGAAATGACCCAGATGATGGTGGCGCGCGGCGGGCAGCTGGTATTCTCCTCCGTCCAGTTGTCCCCCGGCGTCCCTAAACTCTGGCGCGATAAACCCGTTGTTTACAAAGGGAGTGTCTGGGACGGCGTAATGTCCCCGAAACGCACATACGGGGAATTCGAGCGTGAGGTGAGGCTTTCATTTGAGGCGCTGATGAACGTTATGCTTGAAGGCGATTACTGGGGAAAACCGTTCAATTTCCCCAAACCCGAGATAAGCATCGAGCCTGATTTCATGGTTGAGGATGAGGATTTTAACCGCTCGCATCCTGATATTCTAAGCTATGACGAGCTTTATACAAAGGCATTCGAACTTGCCGCCAAGTATGGAGCGCCGTATTTTGATAACCAGCTGCCCGAGTACAGGGGCGCGGGAAAGGGAATAAGCTGCTACCAGTGCTGCGCATATAATTTCTCATCCTCGCTTGAAAAAGACTCCGAGTTTGAGGAGAAGCTTTATTTCAGGAACGGCAAGCACTTTTCGATGGGCGCCTGGCAGGTAGTATCGCTTAACTGCCCGCGGGCCGCATACAAGGCGCAGAAGAACGACGAGGCGCTTTTTGCAGAGCTTAAGCAGATGATGGATATGTGCATGGACCTCTTCAAGGTGAAGCGAAAGTGGATGGATATCATTATCAAGAACCAGAGGATGCCATTCGCCACGCAAAGACCCAAGGACCCCTATACCATGCAGCACGGCGAAATCGCTGTTGATACGAAAGGGCTTGTTTATACTATTGGAGTTGTGGGCATCAATGAGATGGTGCAGCACCATACCGGGAAGCAAATATATGAGAGCGAGGAGGCACGCCGCCTTGCCATCAGGGCGATGTTCGAGATGAAGTTCTATGCAAAGGAACTTTCTGAGAAGTATGGCATGGAGATAGCGCTTGCAAGAACCCCGGCGGAAACGACGGCGCAGAGATTTGCGGTTTCAGACCTGCTGCACAAGGAATACAGGAAGTGCGCAGAGCCAATCATCAAAGGCAATGTTCCGGCGGCGCTTTCGCATATCCACGAAACGCGCGACCTGCCGGTGTATTACACTAACGGCACGCATGTGCCCCCGGCAGCGGATGTGTCGCTACCGGAGCGCATCAAGCTTGAGGAGACCTTCTTCCCCATAGTGGACGGAGGCAATATCCTGCATATCTGGCTTGGAGAGGCTGCCCCTGACCCGCACGGGCTTAAGGAGTTTGCCATGAACATCGCGAAGAACACGCAGGTGGGCTATTTTGCTTTCACGAAGGACATGACTGTGTGCATGGATGATTTCCATGTGGCGTCAGGGCTTCTGGATGAGTGCCCCAACTGCGAGAGCGATAATGTGGAGCATCTATCGAGAGTGACTGGTTACATTCAGGCTGTTTCAGGATGGAATGAGGGAAAGAAGCAGGAGTTGAAGGACAGGAAGAGGTATGGGGTGGGGGTGTGAATGCTATATCAAACCTCAAAACATCGATGGCGAAATGATGAAACGAGAAACCGTAAAATCAAGTAATTTAAAATCGGTTGGATATGATAAGTCAGTCGGAATTCTTGAGATAGAGTTTAACAATGGAGGAATATACCAGTATTCCAAAGTTCCTGAGAATATTTTTCATGAGCTAATGAAAGCCCCATCGCATGGCAAGTATTTTCTTCGCTTTATAAGGGACAAGTATCCAACAAAGAAGGTGAAATAGTTGGAATTAAAATGTCTTCGTTTAAAAAATTTTCAATGTTTTAAAGAAAGTGGAGATATTCCCATCCATAAAATGACAATTTTTATTGGGGAAAATGATTGTGGAAAAACTTCAATTCTCAAAGCTCTAGAATTTTTCTTTAATGATGAGAAAATTTCGCTAGATATGTTCCATAAACTAGGAGAAAAAATAGAAAAAAAAAGTGAAATCGAATTGATTTTTAAAGTTGATCCAGAAAAGTCAAAAGAGATTCCAAAAGACTATATCATAAATAACGAGTTTACTTTGAAAAAGATATTTACATTAAATGACCAAAATAAAATTGAACAAGAAAACTTATTAAAAAAATATGTTTTTATGAAAAAAGAGCTCAATGAAATTCAAGGTTTAAAGGCTCCTGAATTGAGAACTCTTTATGAAGAATTTAAATTTGGAAAATATACCAATGCGGAAGATGCTAGAAAGGCAATTACTGACTTTGTAGGTGTGAACTTTAACCGGTTAGATAAAAGTCAAAATTGGTGTAAGATAAAATGGAATCAAGTTTCTGAATTTTTGCCTCTCTTTGAATACTATGGAAGCTCTGATTATAAAGATCCACAGAAATTGATAGAAAATACACTATCTTCGGTTTATAGAACCTTTTTTTTCAACAAAGATGAAGAAGGAAACGAAGTCATTAAAGAAGAATTGGAAAGTAAGAAAAATGAAATAAAAAAAGAGTTAGATAGAAAAATTGAGGAGGAGTTAAAAACAAAGGTAAAAAATATAATTGGTAAGGTGGAAACAATCGCTGGAGATTATAATATAGATTTTGCAGCGGGCTTTCGTCTATCAAATATCATTGTTGATTTTGGTACCGGGAGTCGCTCAATAAACAACATCGGTGAAGGTTCAAAGAAAAGGTTGTTTCTTGCAATAATGGAATGGGATAAAGAAATTAGATACAGAGAGGGCCATAAAAGAGTCATAAGGGGGTATGATGAACCTGATTCAAGCTTACATTACAATGCTCAAAAGGAAATCTACTACACCCTAGAAAAAATTTCAGAAAATGAAGAGGCAAAAGTCCAACCAATAATTTGTACCCACTCAATATCAATGATTGACCGGGCTCCAGCAAGAAATATTAATCATTTAGTGCATGAAAATGGAGTTTCGACAGTAGAATATCTAACAGGAAATGATGATTCAGATATCAAAGAATTTCTGGATAAGGTGTCTGAGATTTCAGGAATAAAAAACAGTAGCATATTTTTTGAGCGCTGCTTCTTAATTGTTGAAGGGCCCACGGAATATAATGCACTTCCAATTTTGTATAATAAATGCCATGATAGAAGTTTATCTGAAGAAGGGGTCATTTTATTAAATATCGAAGGGAATGGTTCATGGAAAAACTTTCTTAAATTACTTGTTAGGAATAAGAGTAAAGCAACACTTATGTTATTGGATATAGATACTAAGGAATTGTTACGAAATAACTTGATTATTTACCCACTATTTTTGGGCAAATGGTATAATTCCATTCGCCATGGAAATCATCCTTTAGAATTTTGACATCAGATAGCTCTTCATCGGAGATT
>JAHFDG010000051.1 GCA_023249105.1 Candidatus Methanoperedens sp.
GGCATGGGGGAATTGCAGAAATAACAAAAATGCAAAAGTCAATTGGCAATTTACATCCAAAGATGCACGGATAAAATTATCTAAACTGTATCCGACTATAGAGATTTGACTAGACACTAGGAGAGGATTGGTTCAAAAAAGATGAAAGTAAGCGGCACCCTCTAAGAAGTTACTTCTATAATAGTGCTCCGTGGAGCTTAAGATGGGTAGGTGAATTGGGTTTTGGGATTAAAACTTTAGAGAGAAAAGAAAATTTTAACGACATTTTAAAGAGGCTACTCTCAGAAGTAACATTTCAAAGTGCATATTCTGAATTTCGGGTTGGAAATTCTTTAATCAAAGCTGGGGTTTCATTTGAATTTATAAAACCTAAAAATGAGAAAAACCCAGATATCGTTATACATTTAGAAAATCGGGATATATTTTTAGAAGTAACAACTAAAGATATTCCTGAAGATTATATGAAAGCTTCCCATAACGAAAATAAAATACTTGGGTTTTTATTCTCAAAAATGGAAACGGTTAATTGTTATGTTGATATTCTCAAACCTTTATCAACGCCAAGAACTGAAGAAATAATAAAAAAATGTGAAGAATTGGTAATAAAAGCAAAGGAAAGCAGTTTTGAAGAGTTACATATACCTAAAATTATTGATGTTTATATTTTTAAAAAAGAGAATCGCGGCATGGTTCCAAAAGAAAAACAAGTGACTCGAAGTAAAATCCCAGATTTCGATGAGCTGTTCAGGATTAAAGGGACAATAAAAAGTAAGCAATCCCAATTAAAAGCAGAAAATCCCGGAATACTTTTTATTTTCGACTCTAACTTCTGGCCTGAAAATATGGAAGTTTTTTATTCAAAGCTTATAGATGCTTTAGAGGAGACTGTATACGAGTTTACAAACCTAAGTGCGGTTATAATCAATATCGAAACTTATCTTTCGGATGATACACAATTTATCAAAGAAGATGCTACTCATATTATAATTGATAATAATCTCTCAAGATTAGGAAGCAAAGTAATAATTCTAAATAAATATGCTAAATATCCTCTCTCGCGCGAGGAGATAGAGATATTAAAAAAAATCTGAAATAGATTCCTTACAGATTTGTCTATTAACTTTAAATCTACCATCACATGATGCTTCAGAAACGGAATGGTTTGCGCTTATACCCGAATTACATCCTTTGCGCTCTCAACCACAATTTCCCTTTCATCCCTATAAATTGAAACCTTGCCTTTAATTCTCACATTGTCGCCGTTTTTTATAGAATCAAACACTTCCCTGGCGCCGTTATTCTTGGATATGAAAACCTTGACGTTCAGGTTTGAAAGCTTGAGTATGAGATTATCTCCTTTCCCTGTCATCTGCTTGCTGAGTATCGTCCCTTCCGCATACACTCGTTCATCGATTTTTGAATCAGATGAATAGGCGTTTGTTTGCTGAGAAAAACCGAAATATGCGATAATAAGTGAAAGTACTGCCATCACCAGCAGTACTACTACTGTTTTTTCTTCTTTTTGCAGCATTTATTTGTCTATCGACTCAACGGTCACCGTGAAAATCAATGTTTTGCCTGCAAGTTCACGGTTCTGGTCCAGTAATATGGAAGTCTCATTGAAACTTACCTTCATCGGCCCGAACGTTCCCTGTATCATTGTATCAGGAATGGGGTTATGTCTTAAGGTGATATTCACGTTACTTATATCAACCACGGTAGTGTTCCATGGAACACCCTGGAACTGGATAACATCATTCTTTTTAACGCTGTAATTCACGGTAAAATTCTTTGCGTCCATTTTTATCACGGTGAGGTTCCATGGCGCTCCAGGTAATGGAATGAAGTCCCCAACCTTGAAATTGTAGGATAACGACGCATTCCCGGTGAGATTCTGGACTGTGAGATTAATTGAGGAACCCGGGATAGTAATTATGTCACCTATAGTATGATTCGCACCGTATGTTGCATTAAATCTCTCGATAGGCAGTTCAACTATTCTCGGATATATTGTAGGTTCAACCTGGATTACAGGAATTGCCTGCATTAACTGGGGATAAACCTGACCATATCCTTCTTCGGGAGGAATCGTCAATGTTTTCGTTTGCCCGACCTTCATCCCGATTACGCCAGCATCAAATCCTTTTATAACTTCGCCCTTTCCGACTGTTATATTAAGAGGTTTATAGGTTTTTTCGGGAATGAAGATATCATTCTCTTTTGCGACCTTCTCAATTGAAGTGTCGAAAACCTTGCCATCTGGAAGGCGCCCGATATAATTGACAGAAATCTTATCCCCTTTTTCAACAACCGTTTTGCCAACGCAGCCGCTGAGTAATAACATGGCTGCAAGTAAAATAATTACGATTTTTTTCATATTATCACGCTACCGCTCAAAGAGTGATGATAATGTATAAGTAATTTGTGATATGCAAACTGCAAAATATTATTGTTCTTGCTATTTGTTGGTTGTTGATTTATTCGTCTTTTCTGCCAACTGTAACTATGAGGTAAAGGCCGATAGCTAATGCAGCAACCACGTAGGGTGATAAAGTTGAGCCACCCAGGACACAGGGAATGAGCATGCTGGACGATATGCCGTAACACACATACAGTGCATACATGAAGGGCAGGCACATTATGAACCCTATTATCCGTATATATATTCTCCTCATTATCTCACCTTCAAGGCAAAAATAAAATACTTAACCTAAGACTTTGCAGACCCAAGTTTAAGATAGCGGAAGGAGTATATATCACAAATGGCAAATAATCTTACAATACTGCTCAAAAAGGTACAATGGTGTATTAATTTTTAATTTTCTCCTTCAACAAACGCTAATCACCTGTCCATCTTGTCTTATAGAAAGATATTTCAGATAATCCTTTCATCAAAGCCATCTATGCAAATTCAGGATTTCATATTACCACTAATCATCCTTACCTCAGGTTTTGTCATCGCCAATATCCTTAATTTTGTTCTCGAAAAACTCAGGAAAAAAGCCGAAACGACAGAAACAAAATTGGACGATATTTTATTACATGCGCTCGGGAGGCCGCTGTATATCCTGGTTATTGTAATAGGCGTTTATTATGCGATCCACCAGACGCCGTATTTAGGGGATTTGATAAATCGTTTTGATGAAGGATACGGGTACAGGCACTTTATCCTTACCATTTTCGGAACGTGGATAGTAGCTTCCCTTGCCAAAAATATAATCAGGGAATACGGTTATGAATTAGCCTCCCGGACTGACGGGCACCTGGATGACAGGCTTGTCGCCCTTGCCGATATGTCGGCAATGTACATAATCTGGTTTATCGGCATTATGATTGCCCTTGGCGCTGTTGGCATCGAGATAACACCTCTTATCACAGGCATGGGTATCTTGGGTCTTGCAATCGCCCTGGCTGCCCAGAACCTGCTTTCAAATGTATTCGGGGGAGTGACCATCACCCTTGACCAGCTCTATAAGGTCGGGGACAGGATTGAACTCAGCGGGGTTTATGGCGATGTCTATGAGATTAAACCAAGGTATACGAGGATAAGAACGCTGGATAATATGATTATCACTATCCCTAATTCAAGAGTGATTAATGAGCAGATAACCAATTTCGCTGACCCTGATACAACCGTGAGGGTGAAAATTCCGGTAAGCGTTGCTTACAGGACAGACCCTAAAAAAGTGGATGAGATTCTCCTTGATATCGCAACGAAAACACCGCATGTCCTGAAAAACCCAAAACCGTCTGTCCGTTTTACTGAATATGCGGCTTCCTCACAGAATTTTGAACTTCTTGTCTGGATAAGGCATTATGATGACAGGCATCCTGTCCTTGATTCGATTTTCAGGGAGATGTTCATCAGATTCAAGAAAGAGGGTATCGAGATACCTTTTAACCAGATGGATGTCCATATAAAGAAAGACCAAAAATGAATATTAACAAAAAATCCATCCTTTCAACTGGCAGCGCGGTTGTGCTTGCATCGGGACTGATTATTATCCTGGTTTTATTGACCGTGCCCTTAGCGTCGGGTTTTTCCTTACAGGTTCAAAGGGGCATCTCTCTTTTTATTTTCTTTTTTTCTTTATTGGTAGTCGCCCCTCTTGTTTCGCAAAGATTGAACCGTCTTCCAGATATTAAAAAAATACTGGGCTGGACATTCATAGGGCTCGCAGCAGAATTTCTCATTTTTCCTGTTACGATGCTTTTTCTGGTCTTGAGTTCCCCATCGATTGTGGCTTTGCTTCTTGGAGGAATGGCTTTCGCAATTTCGGTTGTTTTTGGCATACCTGCCAGTTTGATAAGCTTTATTATGGGAATTTCGTTAATTAAAAACAGGAAATAGTATGACAGAAGACGATGAACTTGCCCGGATAAAAAAGAAGAAACTTGAAGAACTGATGAAACGCAGGCAGGATATACTTACGCCAAAACCTCCTGCCGTCATAGAAGTGTTCACCTCCCCGACGTGCCCGCACTGTCCGAGGGCGCTTGAGATGGCAAAGCAGCTTGCGATGGAAATGCCAGGCATACAGGTTGTGGAGCAATCGACTGCCACGCCGCAGGGGTTCGCAAAGGCTGCGCTGTATAACGTACAGGCGGTTCCAACCGTATTCATTAACGGCAAGCGGGCTTTCGTGGGCGCACCGCCGTCGATTGAGGCATTGCGGCAGGCTGTGAAGTGAATTTGGCAAAAACTTTTATTTTAAAGTTTTCAGATATTCTAAAAGGTCGTTCAGGTCATTATCTGACATCTGCCATACAGGCATTGGCGGCTCAAGCTGCTTTCCTTCAGAATCAAGACCCCCTGTGATAGCTCTTTTTATAAGTTCATCTGTGTATGGTTTTTCACCCTCGATACCCGCTGTCAACGAGGAATACCTTATATCAGAAGCATTGAACGTCCACATCATCATTCGTCCCCGCCCTCCTTTTCCATCCGCGCCGTGGCATGTGGCGCAGCTCATCATCCTGCCGTGCATTGTCATTGCCCCAATCGAAGAAATTATGGGTTTACCTGAATCTGAAGTAGCCGTGAAATAAATCCGCTCACCATTGGTTTGAAAATCTGATGAGCTTATAGCGTACCTGCTATAAGAGGGCGAATACAGGTTCACAATAAAAAGACCTGCCAAGCCGACTGCAATAAGGATTATTGCAATATGCAGGCTTTTCATAACAGGTCTTTCTTTTTCTCTTCGAATTCTTCCTTGCTTATTTCCCCCCTGGCATACCTTTTTTTGAGGAGCTCAATGGCAGATTCCTGTTCTACTTTAGCTCCGCTATGCTCCCACAGGTACTTAATTAACAGCACAAACCCGATGAGGATAAGTATCCAGAATATCAGACCAAAAATTACCATTCCATAGCCCATCGCCCCATAACTGTAACCGTCCATCATACTGTATTGCATAGTTTACCTCCACTGATAAGAATTGGTTTTTGTACTATAAAAAGATAGGTTAGAAAAAATTAAAAAAATTGGGCTTACGCCCAAAATGCTGTTTTGTAATTATTCAGTCACAAGGACATCGGGCGCGCGATGGCTGATTTTTATGCCCTTGCCCATGCCCTTTACACTTGCGCCCATAATCTTCTCATGCGCAAGCTCAGCCGCTTTCTTTCCTGCAAGTAGCATGCCGCCGAATATCGGTCCCATGCGCGGCGCGCCGTATGTTGAGGTTGCAGACATTCCTGCGACGATAAGACCGGGATATATCTCATGAGTGAGTTCCACAGTCTTTTTCTCGGCTTCATCCACCCAGAGCGAACCGCAGCCTGGGGGTTTAGGGATGCCTGATCTTTGCTCGCTCAAGCGCTTTACAAGGAACGAATCGTGCCCTGTTGCATCGATCACAACTTTTGACCTGATCGCTATCGGGTCCATACATGTAATGAATTTGGGCATTTGTTGTACCGGATACCACTGGATGACCACGCCATCAACATGATCTTCTTTGAGTACAAGGTCTTCAACGTTCGTAGAGTTAAGTAATTTTACACCTGCATTACATGCGCTTACCAGCATCTTTGAGACCATCTCAAATGAATCGCAAACATAAAGTCCGTTTCCAGCATCTTTGAGATTTACACCGCACTCTTCAAGCAGCTTGTTTGCGGGAGCACCGACAGTATTTTTAGGCAGTAGAAAGCCTCCCTGCCACATACCTCCGCCGCCATAGATGTTCCTCTCGATCATAACGGTCTTGAGACCTTTTTCGGCACAGTACTTTGCAGCCGTGACACCGCATGGTCCTGAGCCAACGACCACAACATCGCTGTCAAGAATATTCTCTATGAAATCATCCATGAATTCATTAACTATCGTTTTTGTAACGTGTATCTCGCTGATATTAGTCATAATTTTACCCTAGTGTAATAGGGCTTGCGCCAACTATAAACTTTTCGAAGCAAGACAACAAGATTTATGTTCGTTGAAATAAATTATTGCTACAGGAATATCAATGGCTAATTTCTCCTTAAATACTATACTTACAGGCGGTTCTGTGATACTTGCTCTTATCGGGTTCTATTTTGTAGTCCAGATATGGATAAAATGGAGAAATATCGATATGGATGTACTTAAGGCCAGGGTTTTTCTTAATAAAAAGTTCCTGGAAAAGAACTGGTGGTATGTTTTTCTCACAGGTGCTTCATTAACAGCCCATCAGTTCATAGGTTTCCTGATGCAATTAAATTTTATCACAGGCGATTTAATTTATTCACTATCCGAAATTTTAGAGTTTATGGCGCTTGTGTTCCTCATGGTCCTTGCCTACGAATGGCTTGTTTTGATATCCGCAAAAAAGAATCAATTTTTATGAACTAACGCATAATAACTATTATAGCAGTACCTACCTCAAGAACATCCACCGCTTTTCCTTTCAGGAGCCTTTCCTTTTCAACCGTGAAATATGAGCTGTCAAGAGTAACATCCTCCTCATCCACATGGATTGTGATACTTCCCGATTCAGCGGCCTTTGCATCTGCTTTCAGGAGTGCTTCCGCAATAGGTTTTGCTTTGTTCCTGAATGTTTTGCCAAGAACCTTCATATCGGGCTTGATTCCGGTTGGCACCATTTCAAAATCTGGCGCTCCGGTGTTGAGTTTAATTACAGAATTGGCAGCCCCCGCTATATCCGATGCATCCGGGATAGATGAATAAATCTCTATGTCTTTAAGAGGCGTGTTTAAAGCCATGCCGTGTTCGGATTTGTATCGCCTGATAGCAGCAGTTATCTCTTTTATCAATTCACCTGTCGCCTCTGCCTCTGCATCGATTAACGATTCATCCGCATGCGGCCACGGCTGAATATGGACGCTTTCCTGCTTTATATGGGAATAGATTTCCTCGGTGAAATAAGGCAAAAACGGCGCAAGGAGCCGGGAAAGTGTTTCAATTGCAACATAAAGTGTATACTGTGCAGCCTGTTTTCTCCCCCCATCCTCACCATAAAGCCTTGATTTTGCAAGCTCGATATAGTTATCTGCAAGGATATCCCAGGTAAATCCCCGGATAGCTTTGAATGTCTCATCAAACTGGTAGGCATCCATTTTTTCAGTTGCTTCTTTTACCAGCCTGTTCAATTTGCTAAGAAGCCAGAGGTCAATGGGCGCAAACGGGGCAGGCGTATCTGAAATATGAGGCATGGAGAAACGCACAATGCTCCACAGTTTCTGCAAAAACCGCGAACCTGCAACAACGTCTTTCCATGAGAAAATGATATCCGAGCCTGTAGTCCCGCCAATGGCAGCCCACTGCCTGAACGCATCAGCCCCGTGCTGCTTGATAACTTCTTCAGGTATAACGAAGTTATTGCGGGACTTACTCATCTTGTGACCATCTTCGCCAAGCACCATTCCGTTGAGCAGTATGGTATCCCACGGCTTTGTATCAAACAGCGCTTTTGACCGGAGGATTGTGTAGAAAGACCATGTGCGGATAATGTCATAACCCTGGGGACGAAGCTGGGCAGGCATTAGCAGCGGATGGTCGCTTAGCCAGCCTGAGACATGAAGCGCTGATATTGATGAATCCATCCAGGTATCGAGGACATCCTCTTCCCCTCGGAACGAAGAGGAGCCGCATTCGCACGCTTCAGGCGGTGCTTTCTGCGTCGGGTCAAGCGGCAGCCACTCTTCTTTTGCGACTTTTGTCTTGCCGCATTTTTCGCAGTACCATGCCGGAATCGGCGTTGCAAAAATCCTCTGCCTTGATATGCACCAGTCCCATTCCATCGTACCTGTCCAGTTCTCAAGCCGCACTTTCATGTAATCAGGAACCCATGTGACCTGGTTTGCGGTATTGAGTATATCGTCATGGATTATCTTTACAAACCACTGCCGCTCCGAGAGGATTTCAATAGCTGTCTTACATCGCCAGCAAAGACCCACGTTCTGCGGCAGCTCTTCCTGTTTGTAAAGGATGCCGTCCTTTTTCATATCCTCGATTATGGCTTTCTTGCATCCCCCGGTGCTCATTCCGGCATATTTTCCGGCAAGGTCAGTCATTTTGCCTGTTTTATCTATGGCTTTTCGCAGGGGAAGGTTATGTTCGACCCACCATCTCACGTCCTGCTTGTCGCCAAATGTGCATATCATGACAACGCCCGTGCCGAAGGTGGGGTCAACATTCTTGTCAGCTATGACCCTGACTTTATGACCGAATACCGGGACTTTTAGTTCGGTGTTCACATAATCGCGATATCTCTCATCATCAGGATTTACTGCAACCGCAACGCAGGCGGCAAGTAATTCTGGTCTTGTGGTAGCGATTTTGAGTTTATCAAAATTAAGGTAATTAAGGCTGGTATTTCGTGAATCGTATTCTACCTCGGCAAACGCAATGGCAGTTTCACAGCGCGGGCACCAGTTCACGGGATGGTTCTGCTGGTATATCATGCCGCTTTCGTACATCTTAACGAAAGACCGCTGCGTCTTGCCATAGTATGCTGGTTCCATGGTGATGTACTCGTTGCTCCAGTCGATTGAAAACCCAAGGCGCCGCAGGCTTTTTCTCATGCGTCCGATATTCGTTTCGGTCAATTCCACGCACATGCGGCGGAACTCCTCGCGGGAGACCTGGCTCTTGGTGATGCCATGTTTTTCCTCAACTTTCACTTCAGTGGGAAGGCCGTGGCAGTCCCAGCCTTCGGGGAACATCACGTTGTAACCGCGCATCCTCTTGTAGCGCGCCACAAAATCGATATAACACCAGTTAAGCGCATTGCCGATATGGAAATTCCCGGTCGGATAAGGTGGAGGTGTATCTATTATGAACTGGGGTTTTTCAGAGTTCCAGTCAAAGTAATACATGGAGTCCTGCCATGTATCCAGCCATTTTTCTTCAATGGTATTAGAATCGTATTCTTTCGGGAGTTCCATATTGCCGCTGTGATAACTTGCATGATTAATAGAATTATCGGTTTTTGGAAGTTATTTGAGTTTCCAAGGTTTTGGAATTTACAAAACATCCGATTTTGAATAACCTATTTATGCCACAAAACCCTTCATATAAACGGGAGAAGGCAAATTGGAAATATATTATGTTATACACCTTCGACGGTAAAAAGCCCGTAATAGCGAAAAATGCATTCATAGCAGATACAGCCTGCATCATCGGGGACGTTTCAATCGGGGAAGGCTCAAGCGTATGGTTCAACGCCGTCATCCGCGGCGACAGGGCAAAAATCCGCATTGGCAAAGGCTGTAATATCCAGGATAATGCTGTCATACATTCGGATGACAGGAATGTGGAGATTGGCGATGGCGTGAGCATGGGGCATGGGTGCGTCATGCACGGCTGTCTTATCAAAAACAATGCGCTCATAGGCATGAATGCCACAATACTGCACGGCGCCGAAATAGGGGAATATGCAATCGTGGGCGCGGGGGCATTAGTGCCGCCCGGTCAAAAAATCCCGGCAAGAAGCGTGGTTATGGGAGTGCCGTGCAAGCATGTCAGGACGACGACAGAGGAAGATATTATGCTCCTAAAAAGTACCCTGAGGAATTATGAGATATTGACAGAGAGATATTTGTCCTCAGGTCAAACGAAAAAACAACAAAATGAACATTAACAGCGAACTAATACGAACTCGTACGAACTCCGACGGCGTGAGTTCGTATCAGTTCGTACGAGTTAGTTGTTGATTTTTTCATACCAGAACGCAAAGCAAACCCGTGGGGGTCTACAAATATGCGAAACATCGAAATAGAAGAACTCGGCGCCACGCCGATAACGGAACGGAAAGTCGAAGTGGTTGAACGAAAAGGACTCGGGCATCCCGATTTTATATGCGATTCCATAATGAACCAGGTCTCAATCGAACTCTGCAAGGAGTACATGGAAAGATTTGGCGCCATCATGCACCATAATATCGATAAGGGGATGCTGGTAGCAGGGGAAGTTAAAACAAAATTCGGCGGCGGCGTTATCCTGAAGCCGATGCGCCTGATTTTCGGGGACAGGGCAACATTTGAAGTGGAAGGCGAAATCATTGATGTTAATACTATTGCAATAGACGCCGCAAAACAATGGTTCAAGGACAACCTGCGTTTCGTGAATGGCAATTCGGTCCAGTACCAGGTCGAGCTTGCCCACGGTTCGGCAGAACTTACTGATATTTTTAAAAGAAAAGGCACGATACTCGGGGCAAACGATACTTCGGCAGCGGTCGGATATGCTCCAATGACGCCGACTGAGACAATTGTGCTTAAAACTGAACGATTTTTGAATTCACTGGATTTTAAGAAACGATTCCCCGAATCGGGCGAGGACATTAAAGTCATGGGCTTACGTGAAAAGAACGAGCTTCATTTAACCATCGCCGACCCTCTTGTTGACAGATACATTGAATCTGAAAGAGAGTATTTCAGGAAAAAAGAAGAACTTCTTGAAGAGATAAAGACCTACACTGCGGAAAGAACTGACCTTGAAACTTCGGTTTATCTGAACACGCTCGACAGGGAAGGGCGGGGCATGGGCGGGATATATCTTACAGTAACCGGAACCTCTGCCGAGGATGCCGATTCCGGCCAGGTGGGACGCGGCAACAGGGTGAACGGCATTATTCCGCTGAACCGACCTGTGAGCAGTGAAGCTGCCGCCGGAAAAAACCCGGTGAGCCATGTGGGGAAGATTTACAATGTACTGAGCCACAGGATTGCCAGCGAGATTTATACAAACGTCCCCGATATCAAGGAAGTTTATGTGTGGCTCTTGAGCCAGATTGGTGAGCCCATAGACCAGCCCAAGATAGCTGCGGCGCAGGTGATTATGGAAAGGGGAACTCTTGAGAGCGTGGAAAAAGAAGTGAATGAGGTAATCGATAAGGAGCTTGCGAACATACAGGAGTTCTGTATGGAGCTGGCATACGGGAAGATTCCGGTGTGCTGAATCAATAAAACAAAATATCTTATTTACCATCTCTCTGGTTCGCTGTTTATCGTATCTATTCTTTTTATAGAATTAAGATTTTATAGTTGAAAAACTAATTTTTCAAACATATTCTTGTGAATACTTTGCGTACTTGGCGCCTTTGAGGTGTGCGATTTTATTCACCGCCAAGACGCAAAGGTCGCAAAGATTGTTTAATTGTTGGGTTTTAGCTATAAATAACCTAACTTTACCAGTCTGAGAATTTTTTGCAAAATCTTTAATAGCACATCCAACGATTGAAAAGCCCATGAGACTCGTGATGAAATTCGGAGGCACATCCGTTGGCGACGGCGTCCGCATGAAACATGTTGCAGAGCTTGCAAAGAAATACCGCGACGGCGGGAATGAGATTATTCTTGTGACCTCGGCGCTGAGCGGGGTCACAGATGCGCTCCTGAAAAATGCAAAAGACGCTTCAGAGTCTGGAAAAACATCACTGATAAAAGAATTTATCGCAGATCTCACAAAACAGCACCATAAAGCAGCCCATGAAGCCATAAAGACCCCGTATACGGGGAGTATTTTGGAGAAGGTAATACGGGAACTTGACTCGCGCATAGAAGAACTTGAGAAGGCGCTCATCGGCATTTGCTACCTTGGTGAACTTACCCCGAGGTCAATAGATTATATTTCATCGTACGGCGAACGGCTGGCTGCCCCTATTCTGTGCGGTTCGCTCAACTCCATTGCTGTAAAATCCCATTCATTCACTGGAGGCGAAGCCGGGATAATAACCACAGAGGAATACGGCAATGCAAAACCCCTTGAGGTTACCTATTCCCTTGTAAAGGAACGGCTTGAACAGCCTTTGAATGAAGGAATCCCGGTAGTTTGCGGTTTCATTGCAGAGAATGAAGCGGGTATTATCACAACGCTCGGACGCGGTGGCTCGGATTTCACGGCGTCGATACTCGGGGCTGCGTTAAAAGCAGATGAAATATGGCTGTGGAAAGAAGTGGATGGAATCCTGACAACCGACCCGCATATCGTACCAGAAGCCAGGCCTATCCCGGTCATTTCCTATATCGAAGCCATGGAACTATCGTATTTCGGAGCCAAGGTGCTTCACCCGAGAGCAATCGAGCCCGCAATAAGGCACGGGATACCCGTGCGGGTGAAAAACACATTCCATCCCGATGCGCCGGGAACCCTTGTGGTGAAAGACCAGAAACTGAGCAGGGACATTGTTAAGGCGGTGACGGTGATAACAAAAGTTGCGCTCATTAACATTTCCGGCGCCGGCATGGTGGGCACGATAGGCGTGGCAGCACGCGTTTTCACCACTCTTGCAAATGCCGGGGTAAATATTGTAATGATAAGCCAGGGCTCGTCTGAGGCGAACATTTCTATCGTAGTCGATGAGGCTCATCTTGACAAGGCTGTAAAATCGATAAAAGCGGAATTCAAGAACGGCACAATTAAAGAAGTGACCCACGACAGGAAAATATCAGTTGTGGCGGTAGTGGGCGCGGGCATGGCAAATACACCGGGCGTTGCGGGCAGGGTCTTCGGGGCTCTTGGAAAAGCCGGAGTCAATGTGATAATGATAAGCCAGGGTTCATCCCAGCATAATATCTCGTTTGCAGTAAGTGAAGACGGCGCCAAGAAAGCTGTCCAGGTGCTTCACAAGGAATTCGGGCTTGAACGCGAGAAGTAATATTTCATGATAGATTTCAACAGTCTTCCTTTAGTATCCAAGGTTATTCTCATAGCAGGTTTTACAATAGGAATAATTTCTTTTATTTTGTTCCTGCGATATCCTATAATGTTGATTCTGATGAAATACAGTCCTGAATATCGGGAATTTATAAAAAGAACATTGGAGCGAAAAAAATCAAGGAAAACAATTATGAGGTAAAGTCAATTACTGAAAAGCATAGGGGAAAAATATGCAAATATCAAATCCTGTGATTAAAGAGATATCAGAAGCCGCCATAGTTTTCTTATTTTCAATGTTCTTTGTTAGCGGCAGTTTTTTAAGGGGATATATTATGAGAGGGGAGGATTATGATAAAAATAAGCTGATAATAGTGCCAATTCTCGCATTAATCATAACACTTGCTTATGTTTTATTTAAGAAAAAATACCTTGATGGGATTAAAAAAAGTGATTAAAGGTCGAACCCATGAGAAAAATAATCTTCGTAACAGGCAATCCCCATAAAGTCAGGGAAGCCGGTGATATCCTGTCGCATGTCGGAATAACCGTGGAGCAAAATAATTGCGGGTATCCTGAATTGCAGGAAGACAAACTCGAAGATATTGCAAAATTCGGCGCAAAGTGGGCTGCTGATAGATTGAACAATGAGGTCATGGTAGATGATTCAGGGCTTTTCATCGAGGCGCTTGGAGGATTTCCTGGCCCGTATTCCGCGTATGTTTTTGATACAATCGGGAACGCGAGGATATTAAAACTCATGGAGGGTGAAACGAACAGGAGAGCAGTTTTTAAATGCGTTATAGGATACTGCCGTCCCGGCGAGGAACCGTATTTATTTTCAGGGGACGTTGTGGGTGATATTGCGGATGAGATGCAGGGAACCGGCGGTTTCGGCTACGACCCGATATTCGAGGTTGGCGGCGCGACTTTCGGGGAAATGGGAGAGGATGAGAAAAACAGGTTATCCCACAGGTACCGGGCGCTCTTGAGATTCGCACAATGGCTAGAAAATCTGGATAAAAAAACCTGAACAACAGGTGATAGAATGATAGAAACTACTATTCTGTTTGTCCTTTTAGCCCTCGCAATTATTTATGCAGCCTATACCACGATAAAACAACTGCGTACCCTTGAGGTATTCCAGGCACGGCGCACCCTCGACCTCATGATTATCGGCGCGATTCTTTACCTGCTGGATTTCCTTATGCCTCAGGAGCGCGGCGGTCAGACGATTATCCTGAGAACAACAGGCATGTTGATTTTCCTCTACGGATATGGGATTCTGCTGCTGGAAAAGTACCGTGAGGGCAGGAGAGAGGCAAAATCATGAATAACGGTGGGCTTAGTTTTTTAGCCTGAAACATAGCGAAATATTAGCCTACAATAAGTGATGTATTTCTAACAAGGTTTAAATACTATAATGTTATATATACACAACATAATGTTATATATAATCAACATTTCAGAGGTTCGATAGAATGGAAATGACAAAAGTAAATAAACAACGATTGATTTTCGGGCCAATACTATTGCTTATAGGGGTAGTTCTTTTAATATTTTGGAAGAACGCACCTGGTATCATCATAAGTGGGCTTATGGCGGGAGGCTTAGCAAGCACAATAAATGGTATTTATAGCCATTGCAAATATGGTGTTCAAGCGGAACGTGATGAAAGAACGCGAAAAATAAGTGCATCTGCTGCAACATATTCATGGCTTATAACGCTAACATTTGTCGGCGTTTTATTTTATTTAAATTACTTCACTCTGCTTGAAATGACCGTTCTGAAGGTGCTTAGCATTGTGATGCTCGTGATGATTGGAACATTGATATTGTTCTATGCTTACTTTGCAAGAAAAGGTGATGTCGAATCTCCCAATCAATTGGTTTCCACACTGGGACAGGACATCTTACTTCGCAATAAAAGGTGATATCGAATGAAGATTAAGGAAAATAAAAAAATGCTATTAATGAGTAAGATTAACCTGGCCCTAAGCATATTTTTGCTCGCATTTGCATCTTTTGTGACGATTCAAAACATTTATGAAGGAAAACCGTATTACGAGCGGGGTGCGATTTTTGGCTTTCTCCTTGGCTTGACTCTTTTGATAGGTGCATATTTCAACATCAAAAGGTTTAAAGCAGAATCTGAAGGAGAAACAATCGCGGACGAACGGTCCAGGCGGGTCGGCGAAAAAGCCGGATCTTTTGCATTTTTTCTGCTTATTGCATGCTTGATGGTTTCCGGCCTGGCCAATAGCATCTTTAATTTAAGGCTGGAATATACAAGCACGGTATATTTGATTTCGGTTGCCGGCGCGTTTTCGTTGTTAATTATTGGGTTTTATCTTGATAAAAAAGGTGATGAATAATGAAATTCAGGACAGACAAAGAAATGTTAACTGATTTTGTCATTAGCCTTGCATGGATATTCGTGACTGGATGGGGTTGGCTTCAAACCAGGAATCCGGACACTCTCTTTTTAGTGGGCCTGGGAGCATTTGTGCTTGTAGATTCCCTATATCGGGCAACAAAGCCAAAGCCTCCATGTGTCATTGATGACGAGTGGATGCAAAGACTCAGGGAAAAAGCGGGATATTATGTTTTTGTAACTATAATTTTAGCCCTTCTTTTTTTAGTTGTGATAAGCATAGTTTTCAATATCAATAACCAGATAAAGATGACTCTTTTAGATGCGGCATTATTTGGTTGTTTTGGCCTCTTTTCATTATATATCTTATTCGCATATTATTTTAGAAAAAAAGGTATATATAAATGAAAACCAGAATCAAGGAGCTTCGTGCAAGATACGATTTAACCCAGGAAGAACTTGCTAAAAAAGTAGGTGTGAGGAGAGAAACCATCCTTTTTTTGGAAAAAGGAAAATATAACCCTTCGTTAAAACTTGCATATGATATAGCTAAAGTTTTGAAATCTAAAATAGAGGAGGTCTTTATTTTCGAGGAGGAGTCTTCGTCGGAAGGGCAAATTAACGATAGCTGAGCTTTTAGCAGTAAGCTTTATATTGTTAAACGTTAAATGTTTAATGTTTAATATGGAAGACACCTTCAGGCTCAGGGCATTCCTGAGAGAGAGTTTACTCAAAAGCAGTTTGCCTACAGGACAGGGAAATGAGATATGGCCGCTAACCAAAATAGGACTTTCCCCAACAGAGGCTACCATTTATCTTGAACTGTTGAACAATAAATCAACTGCGGTGGAAATGGCTCAAGCTCTTGAGAACTCAAAATACAGCGCATCAACCCTGATGAAAAAAATGCTCGATAAGGGTTTTGTTTACCGTGAGCAGGAAGGCAAGAACTTTGCCTATCATGCTGTTGACCCTGATAAGATCGCAGATATTGCAGAAGATGTATTCCGGGAAGTTGGAAAAATTTTAAAAACCGAGCTAAGGAGGCTTAAGAATGAAAGCAATAGGGATTCCTTTAAATGAAGAACAATATGCAGAGGCGGTGAAATCCATAGAAGATTTCGCTCCTGATGTCGTTATCCTTGATATGGATTTCTACATGATGATGCTTAAAGTATCATGCGCACCTGTTCTAATAGGTAAGAGCAAAGCACAAAAAAGGATGGAGTTAATAAATAAAATTGATGCATATGTTAAGGACAAGTTTAAGGTTTACCATCTATATGTGCCTGACTTCGCCAGTGACGTTGTGAGGGAGGAAAGAGGTCGGAGCCGAACCCTTCTCCAGAAAACCAGAGACGAAATAACCGGATTACAAGATGCTATTTTCCTGCTTAGCATGCCTATTAAAACTTCTGTATATAGTTATCTGAAACTGAACCAGAGGCTTGCCGAATCTTTAAAGGAATTCGAGAGAAGAGCCGAGAATAAAAAGTTTAAGTCATCATTCTTAAATAAAATTTTTGAAGCGGGAGCATATAAACTAATATACAAAATAAATGAGATTAAAAAAATCGCATCGGAGAACCAAAAAGCAAAGATCCTGTACATAGGGCTTAAAGGTGATTTTTCCTATCTGCCACTTGAAAATAGCGCAGGTGTTTGAAATGCTGTTGTATTTAATTACCATAAGTCATATCCGGGAAATTCGTATTGGGAATATTTGATAAAACCATTAAACATTGCAGTTATTAACGTGATAAAAAACGGGATTTGTGGGTCGCGTTTCTGACAAAAATAACAAAGGAGGAAATACATGATTAAAAGAACAGGAATAATTCTGCTCGCAGTCATTGTAATATCCCTTATATCGGGATGTACTGCAAACATGTCTGCCGAGCAGATTGCAGAGCAGATGAAAACGAAACAGGATAGTATTAAAGACTATTCAGCCACAATGGTCATCGCCTCAGAGTTTGGGGGAAAGAGCGAGATGGCAAAAGCAAAAATGATGAACAAGATGCCGGATAAGAGCAGGATAGAATATCTTGAGCCTGCCGAGATGGCGGGTCAGGTCATGGTCAATGACGGCAAGACCATCTGGAGTTACGACCCTAAGAAAAATGAGGTAACCAGGATGGATATGCCTGAAATCAGCAAGCCGTCGGAACAGGATTATACACAATCCATTAAGGAACTCCTGAACCAGACGGACATATCCTACCAGGGCACGGAAAAATTTGAGGGAAGAAGTGTATATATTATCAAAGCATCGCCCAAGAACGGCAGCATGCTCATGGGCATACGTTATAGCATGTTGGTGGATAGCGAAAACTGGATGCCCCTCAAGATAGAAATGTTTGATAAGAATGATAAGCTCATGACTTCAATAGAATACCGCGACATAAAGTTCAATACCGGCATACCCGATAGCGAATTCGAGTTCAAGGTGCCTGAAGGTGCGAAGGTTATTACAAGAGAGCTTCCGGCGCCGCCCAAAAAGATGACGCTTGAGGAAGCCAGGAAAGAAGTCAATTTCACTGTCCTCTCGCCTTCATATGTGCCTTCCGGCTATACATTTGACAGCGCCACGGTATTCAAATATGATGGTAAGGAGAGCGTATCCCTGTTATACCGGAACAGTTCGAGTACGTTTGTGCTTACAGAAAAACTGTTTGATGATATCCAGAGGCCGGATTTTGGCGAGGTCGAGAAGGTCAGCATCAATGGTGCTGAAGGGAAGCTGATATCCCTGCCAGGTTCCAATATGCTCGTCTGGAACAACGGAAAGCTCGAATTAATACTGTCCGTGACATTGAGCAAAGAAGAGATGATAAAAGTAGCGGGGTCGGTGAAATGACCCCCTGCTTTTGCGGGTTGTACAGGAGAAATTAAGGAGGGTAATGTGACAATAAATGCGGAGGGCAAAAGATGACCTCAGCTATTGAGCCTATAAAGAGGTTGATAGGCTGGTGCCCGAAGACAAAAAAAGTTTACAGTACTGAAGATGAGTTTATTTCAGACTATGCCAGTAATACCTCTATTGAGAGTATGGATGTGCCAATCCAGATGTTTGATTGGCGCTTTTGGGCTGTTTTTTTGGGTTTCATAGTCTTGATTTTATTCGTAAGTGCATGGGTGGGCACGTATAGGTACTTGTTTCCTTCTTCGTTTATCTTGGTCGCGTTGCTTTTCATATTCTTTCATACAAAAGTGTCTGTGGGGAGTGAAACATTGAGAATAAGCACGCCGATTTTAGATGATATTATAATTCCTAGGAGCAGCATCAAGAACATAGAAATATTTGAAAACTATGCCAACAGGCATAGGCTTCGAAGCTTGGTTTCATTTATATTGCTTATTGTATTATTGTTTTTCCTCACGGTTACCATGCAAAATCCTGTCATGAATAAATTGTATATTCTTGCAATTTTCTTATTTGTTTATCTATCATATGCCTTTATCCGCATATCCAATTATCCTGAGATGATAAAAATACATGCAGGCGGAAGGGAAATTTTACTTTATCCTCGCAATGAGCACGACTTTTTGAAATTGAAAGATATTGCCCTCAGTAAGTCGGATAAAAGAGGAAGGAATGACCACATTTATTGAAACAATCAGAAAAATGATGGGCTGGCGTCCTGTTGAAAATATGAAAATCAAAAAACCTATTACCAGAGAACTTCATGCAAACGAGTCAGTGGAAGGCGAAAATAAACTAAGGTGAATCGGAATGATTGAAAATGGGAAATACAATTGAAGTTTCACACATATCAAAATCGTTTAACGGACAGTCGGTAGTTAAGAATATATCATTTAATATCGCGCCTGGTGAGGTATTCGGTTTGATAGGGCCAAACGGGGCGGGTAAAACCACCATAATACGCATGCTTCTTGATATAATAAAGCCGGATTCAGGTGAAATAAGAATCCTGGATACCCTGCTTTCTGAGATAACAAAAGACAGGATAGGCTATCTTCCTGAAGAAAGGGGCATGTATCGAAGGCTGACAGTTATGGACACTCTCGTATATCTTGGCGCACTGAAGAATAAACACAGCAAGGAGAGGGCGCTGGAACTCCTTGAGAAAATGGAAATGATCTCGCATAAGGATAAGAAAATCTCCGAACTGAGCAAAGGCATGGCGCAGAAAATCCAGATCATTGCAGCGATTATCCATGACCCGGAATTCATAATTCTTGATGAGCCTTTTAGCGGCCTTGACCCTGTAAACATGAAGCTCGTGAAAGACCTGATACTTGAACTTGGCAAAGAGGGAAAAACCATCCTGATTAGCACGCATATGATGGATCAGGTGGAGCGTATGTGCAACAGGATATTCATGATATACAGGGGAACCGGAGTGCTGTATGGCAGTATAGGCGAGATAAAATCAAGATACGGGAAAAACACTATTTTCCTTGAGTTCGAGGGGGAACTGAAAAACATACATGGTGTGAAGAAAATCAATTATTCAGGCAATTATGCTGAATTAATCCTCGAAGCGGACACTGATACTCAGGATGTTTTAAAAACCGTAGCGGGCTGTGTCAGGGTAAACAAATTCGAGATTTCCGCTCCCTCATTGAACGAGATATTCATACAGGTGGTGGAGGGAACATGAAAAAGTGGAGCACAATAGCAAAACATGAATACATATACAATATACACAGGAAAGAATTTCTTTTCGTAACTTTCGGGCTTCCACTTTTTATTTTTATGATAGGAGGACTTCCGATTCTTTTAATGAGCAGCAGTATCAGCCACGAAGAATACAGGATAGGTTATGTGGATAAAATAGGTTTATTTGATTCGGGGAATTTCACTAAATATGCTAATGAAGAACTTGCAAAAAAAGACCTTTTTGAAAACAAGATAACACACTTCTTTGTTATACCTGCGAATTATACCGCTACCGGGGAGATAGATATATTTTCAGCAAAAACGAGATCTCCGGAATCCACAGCAATTGAAGATCAAATAAAAAGTTTCCTCCTGGATAACCTGTTGAAAGGAGAGAGAAGAGAGATAGTGGAAAGAGCCAAGAACCCGATAAGCAGCGAATATTTCACTCTGAATGAAAAGGGAGGAAGCAGCAAGGAAGGAATATCCACAATTTTAATCCCTATCGCCTTTGCAATGCTTTTTATGCTCTCCATCTACACTTCATCAAATTTTCTCCTGCAGGGCGTTGTAGAAGAGAAAGAGAACAGGGTTATGGAAATACTGCTGTCCTCGGTTTCACACAAAGAACTGCTTACAGGTAAAGTATTCGGACTTGGAGCAGTTGGCCTGACACAGATACTTATATGGCAGATAATAGGGATAGCCTTGTTGTCCTCGAATCCGATAGTTTCTGCTATTGTACTGGACAAGGTTCATGTTTCTATCCCGATACTGGTGTTAGCATCCATTTATTTTATATTAGGCTACTTTGTCTTTGCAAGCATAATGGCAGGAGTAGGGGCTGTTGCAACGACTTCCAGGGAGGGACAGCAACTGGCAGGAATATTTTCGATAACAGGGGCGATACCATTAATAATTTCTGAATTCATAATCACAAACCCCAATGCAATTCTCCCAAGGGCGCTCAGTTATTTCCCCCTGACGTCTCCAGTTACAATGATAATGCGACTCTCCTTAACAGAGGTGCCTTTATACGAAATAGTTATCAGCATCCTGATACTGGCGGCATCGACCTACATTATCCTGGAACTTTCTGTCAGGATCTTCAAGGCGAGCCTTTTGGTGTACGGGAAAAAACCAACGATCAGTGAGTTGATAAAGTATGTACGGGAAGGCTAAGATATTATTGCAATATGTGTTATATTATCTACGCAGGTGTCCATGACTCCTATCATGTTAATCCTGATATGACTGGTTTTTAGGGTGATTACCACTACAGTGGCTTTTGAGGTCAGCCTGCAAACTGGGCTTGACTCTGTGGAGACGTTAAGGGCTATGTAAGGAAAAACACTATAACTGCCAAAAAGAAAAGTTTTAAATACTTTATGTAACTAATGCTTTACATAAAGATGATACAATTTGACAGAAAGTAACTATGAGAAAACACATAATATCTTGCGATTGGCGATTCTAATCGGTATTGTAGGCGGTATTCTGATAGGTGGTACTCCCATCATCGCTTTAATAAGCGTGGTGGTTGGAATGATCCTCTTGTACAGCATCCAGAGAAAGTATAAAGTTATATTGGCAGATGAAAGAATACAACAGATAAGGCTAAAAGCAGGCGATGCAACCTTTAGAGTGTTTGGTGTTGGGTTTGCATTATTATTTTTTATCAACTACTACCATCCTTTTATTAGACCGTTGACATCCGAAGATGCAGGCAGTATGTTTGCATACATCGCTTCTATGATGATGACATGCAATCTAGTCTTCTATGTATATTACAAGAGCAGAATATAGGCGATAGCGAATGAAAAATACTCTTAAGGTACAAAGGGCAATTCATGATATGACCCAGGATGATCTTGCTAAGAAAGTGGGTGTTACCAGGCAAACAATAAATTCTATAGAAACACAAAAATACGATCCTTCCATAAGTCTTGCCTTCAAACTAGCAAAATTATTTAATATGAGAATTGAAGAGTTGTTCATATACGAAGGAGAACTCATCAAACCTGCTTCAGGGGAAAGCTTTGCCAGCTTGTCATAGGAAGGCGGAAATAAAATAGGAGATTCGCAGATGAGGGGAGAAAAGCTTTCTAAAAAACAAATCGAAAAGGGGATAATAATATTAGCAGTCTTTGTAGTATTGCGAGCGATAATAGCAAAAATTGGAGGAGTGGATCAAGGTGTTCAATTCAGTTCGCAGTCTATTCTCTTCCTAACCAGCGCATTTTTAATTATATCTGTAGGTCTCGTTTATCTTGGATTCACCAAATGGATTGGCATAGATTTGAAGCAATGGTGGTGGTTTGACAGAAAGAGAATTTTAGGAGATATAGGATGGGGTGTGTTAGGCTTTTTCATTGCCATGGTTTCTGCTGTAGCGGTATTAACACTTATTATGAAACTTGGTTTGGTCCCAGCAAGTATGATGCAGAATCAATCCTCGCAACCTTCACCGATTGAATTTTTATTGATGTTGTTTTTTGGTCTGGCGATAGCTGGATTCCAGGAAGAAACAATCTTCAGGGGATTCTTACAAAGTGTTCTCACAGAAAGATTTGGAAACTGGAAAGGTAACATTCTTCAGGCGGCGGCTTTTTCTATTGCACACATCGGATACTATCCTTCGGATGCATGGCATCTCTTCATACTCGCATTCGTGCTCGGGATAGTCTTCGGCTGGTTGAAGATGAAGAGGGGAACGCTTATTGTTCCCTGGATTGCCCATGGATTTGTTGGGTAAAGGTGATACGTTCCAATTATCGTCAGCTTTTTCTTCAATCTCGAAACTTTTACAATAACATCTTTAAAAATCCTGATTAACTCGTCTGTTCAATTATATGCCCGATAAGGCGCTTCTCCGCTTTATGCAGGTGTTCAAGCAGAGTCGTCTTATGCATTCCAATCTTCTTCGCAAGCTCGCCCGCATCGATCCTTCTTGGATGCTCAAAATAGCCGCTATTGTACGCTTGCAGGAGTATTTCTTTTTGCTTTCCTGTAAGTGCGTTGAACACGCTGCTGACATGAGGGTCGTATTTTTGCACAGACAATATTTCAAATCCCCAGCCATTTTCCCTGGCTGCTTTCACGATATTAAACAATTCCTCAGATGAACCTACCATGCTGAATTGACATGTATCTCCTTCAAAAATTATAGGATACTCCAGTTTAAGGTCGAATTTACCAATGAACCTGGATATCTCATCCGAGAACTTTCCTTTTACTAGGCAGGTGTAATCTCTGCCTTCATTTCTTAAAACGATCAAGTCAGTGATAAAATCGCCTTTTATCCCTTCGATACTGTTTCCATCCGCGAGTGTAATATTGCAAACCTCAGTATGCGCGGCGGGTGTAAAATTGAAAATCGAAATGACTTCAAATCGTTCCACCATGCCAGCAAACGGAATACAGCAATGCAGGACATTGCCTGCAGCGCGCACGGTCATTTTCCTCATAGACAGCTTATTTGTATAGTAACCATATAAATATAACCCTACATGTATGGGTAAAAATCTATATTTTTTGATGGCGTTTTATCAAATACCATGAGTAAAATAATGCAGAGCTTGATAAAAACAATTAAAGGAGACTGGTTTCGTGCAGCTCAGTTTTCGTAAAAAGGATTCCCAAGCAGGAGTTATCATTATAAGCGGGAGCTGCTGCATCCCTGGAATGGCCCCCTTTGATGAGCAGGCTAAGCGCGTGGTGGAGCAGGCTGCATCCGAGGCTGAAGTAAGAGCCCAGGTAAAGGTAATCCCTGCCAGCACTGCCTACTTCGGGGGCGTTCCCAAAGAAGTGATGAACAAAATAATTGCTTTCAGTCAATCTGGCAAAATGCCTCTTCCAGCCATTCTGATAAACGGTGAAGTAGTTTCGTACGGCGTGCCGAAGGTAGAGGACATAAAAACAGCACTTCTTCAAACTCTGGATGCAAAGAAAATCAAGGAGAATTCAAATGAATAAAGAACTCAAGCATCTTGTGCTGCCCGAAGGGACGACAAAGTACCTGTTCTTCGGCGGTAAAGGAGGAGTGGGAAAAACAACTGTCGCAACTGCTACGGCTGTGTGGTTCGCCGATCATGGCTACCGGACAACCATCGTCTCTACCGACCCCACTGTAAGCCTTTCGGCAATGTTCAACCAGGAGATTAAGGGCGATGCCAGGGTTCCAATCCGCCATGTATCAAACCTGTGCGGGCTCAACATCAACCCCATAGATGCGAAAGGAGTCTTCCAGAGGCGTCTTAATTCCGTGATAGGGCAGATGACAGGTACATTTGGCAGTGATGTCGTCAGTACCCCCTGCATGGAAGAAATGGCGACCTTCGATCAGTTCGTAACCTTTATAGAGGAGCCGGACAGCGATGTCATAGTCTTCGACACTGCCCCTACAGGCAAGACTTTGCGGGAACTTGCCATGCCGTTTGACTGGGCAGGGTTCCTGCAGAAGCAGATACAGGAAGGAAAGAAACTGGCTCAAATGATGAATATGGACAGCAATGCTTTTGAGGATCTGGAAAGGGATAAACGGCGCTACGAAGACGCTTTGAACGTCCTGGGGAATCGCTCTACCACAGTATTCACTCTGGTGCTGCTGCCCGAACGGCTGCCAATCGAGGAGACCAATAGCGCGATTACGGGGCTGAGCCGACTTGGCATCCCTGTCCAGGCTCTTGTAGTTAACCAGTGCATTCTTCCGGAGGTTGTGGAAGGCAACCGCTTCCTAGCTGCAAGAGCAAAATTGCAGGCCCGGTACATGGAAGAAATAGACACGCGCTTTGGCGATTTGCTCAGGTCGCGCCTGCCGCTGCTGGATAGAGATGTTTCAAATTTATCAACACTACGACACGTGGGCAAGGTGCTGTATGTTTAAACGCATCGTGATGGTTCTTGCTTTGATTATGTTGATTGCGTCCGCCGCAGGCGCTTCAATAGATGGTTCTGTTGAAAAAGAGAATTTTTTTAACGAAAGCAGCTCAATGTCAGGATTTTCAAAAATCTATGTGGATGGCTTCAGTACAAATTCCAATGGTTTCAAGCTGATCTTAAGGACTTACGAGAGGCATGCGGAGACTAATTTCAAGCCGTTCCTTGCTGACATAGAATATATCCTGATAAAGCAGGGGCAGGTTGTTTATTCCAAAAGAGTTGAACAGATCCCATTATCTGCAGAGGTAGAAGGAGTTATAGTACTTGATCACCATGGGAATGTGGCTCTGGAAGAGGGCAAGAGCTACACAGGACTGGCAAAAGTGTATCTGTACAGGGAAGGAATCCCCGAATATTACCTTACTACAAGCTCGAATTTCACAGCCAGGAATGATGCTGAAATAACCGAAGTATATGGGGACAGCATAGGCGCAAGTGCTACCATAAAAAGCATGTCTATGGTTCCCCTGGACGCTAAAATAATTTTTACCCTGAAGCAGGGCGGCAGGATAGTGGAAACCAGGGAAATCGCCGCCCCGTCTATCATGTCAAACGACAAGGAGAAAACCGTAAATATCCTGTGGACCAATAATTTAGGCCAAGGTACGTATATCGTCTCAGTATCATTACACGGGAAAGATCTCACTGTCAACTACGATAAGATTTTTACTGTTGACAAGAGAACAAGTACAAAGACCGCTGAAACCGCAAACCAATCTGGCAAATCAGGAGAGAGTTATAGTACTCCGGGCTTTACCTTGATCATACCGGTACTTGCAATATTCGCTCTTGTTCTAATATATAAACGGAGGGGCTAAGGAGTGCCTGTTGACTTACGCTGCGCCCTTTTCTATTCAAGAAAAGATATTTTTAAAAACAAAAAGATTTTCGCATTTATTACATTATCGATAATTTTCGCAACTGCGAATATAATTGTTATCAACGGGCTTACGGACGGGATGATTAAAGATTTAGTCGATAATACCATCGAGTCGTCCTCAGGCCATTTAAATATTTACCCGGCAGATAATGAGCGGTTTATAGAAGGTCTCGGGGTAAAGGAGCAGAGACTGGCTGCACTGGAAGAAGTGGAAGCATATTCCCCAAGGCTTTCAGCAAGCGGAGTTCTATCCAACAAAGAGCTATCTGCATCCGTAGC
Source organism: Candidatus Methanoperedens sp. (assembly GCA_023249105.1). Taxonomy (GTDB): domain Archaea; phylum Halobacteriota; class Methanosarcinia; order Methanosarcinales; family Methanoperedenaceae; genus Methanoperedens. Next base: position 26,204 of record JAHFDG010000051.1, read on the forward strand.
AATACTGGCTCTCGACCCTGATAAAGAGAGGAGAACGACAAAGCTTCTTGACAAAATTACAAAGGGCATGGCTTTAAATTCCAACGATAATAACGCTATCCTCGTTTCCTACCGGCTTGCAGAAGACCTGAAACTGGATGTCGGGGATGAGGCTGAGCTTGCTTTTGAGAACGGGAAATCAAAAGTATACAATGTTAAAGGGATTATCCGCACCGGAGCTGCGGATTTCGACAGTTCGACCGTTATCATGCCCCTCAATGAAGCCAATCAACAGCTTGCTTTTGATAATAGCGCTTCAGTTATCCTGATTAAGCTTTCAGATAAGGAGCTGGCTGACGCATACATGCCTGTGATAATGCAGGTTCTTGGAGTAAGCAATGTAAAAACATGGAAGGAAGAGACAGAGTATTTATTAAGCTTTGCCGAGGCATGGCAAAGTTTTTCCAGCATTATATCGGCAGTGGGTTTGGTGGCTGCAGCGATTTCGGTCGGAATTATAATATATATCAACGTAATCCATAAAACCAGGCAAATCGGAATAATGAAAGCCATAGGAGCAAAAGATGACTTCATCTTTACAGTATTTTTAATGGAGGCTGTACTTTTTGGCGTGATTGGCGTCTCCATTGGGGATGGTGTTGGATATTTCGCAGTTAAATATCTGGAAGCCCACCCTTTTCCTGAGCCGATGCTGGGTTCTATGGCTCCAAGATTTTATATGTATCTCCTCTATGATGCCTCACTGGTCACCATGCTCACCGTAATACTGGCGGCTGTATATCCTGCATTTATTGCCGGCAGGATGAACATCATAAAAGCGATATGGGGCGATTGAAATGGAAATGATAAGAACTGGTAATCTTAAAAAGAGCTATATGCCCGGCAAAGTCGAGGTTAAAGCACTTAACGGTGTGGATACTTCTATTGAACATGGTGAATTTGTTGCCATTATGGGTCCATCAGGCGGCGGGAAATCAACTTTTCTCAATTTAGTCGGCATGCTTGACACCCCTACTTCCGGGGAAATATACATAGACGGCAGCGACGTGACAAAAATGAACAGCAACACGAGGGCAGAGTACAGGTTAAAGCATATAGGCTTCGTATTCCAGTTCTTTAACCTTTTTAATGAGCTTACGGCAGTTGAGAACGTGATGTTCCCTATGATGCTGAATAAGCAGTCCGGTTATAAGTACCGGGCGAAGGAACTGCTCAACCTTGTGGGTCTTGGTGATAGATTGCACCACCTCCCATCGGAATTGTCTGGCGGGCAGCAGCAGCGTGTTACTATTGCAAGAAGTCTTGCCAACGACCCGAAAATGCTCCTGGCTGATGAGCCGACGGGTAACCTGGATACTAAATCTTCTATAGAGATCATTGAACTTTTCAGGAAATTGAACCAGGAGCGGGGACAGACTATCGTGATGGTAACGCACAGCCCGGAGATTGGCGGGATGGCGGACAGGATTATACACTTCAGGGATGGGATAATTGAAAATTTATGAAAATTCTTGCCATCAACGGCAGCCCCAGGAAAAACGGACATACAGCCGAACTGCTTGAAACAATTCTGGCATCAGCCGGAAAGCAAGGTGTGCAAACCAGCTTAATTCACCTGGCAGACTACCATATCGAGCACTGTAGAGGGTGCTATACATGCATTAAAGGTTCCGCCCTCTGCAGGACGATATGTCACAACTATTAATCGATATCCAGAGCTATCAGGCAGATGCGCTATTATACGGTGCACCAGTTTTCAACTTCAATCTGCCGGGGCTGTTAATCAACTTCTGGAACCGTAAGACCGGTATGTCAGGTTATTTCAGGGCAAAGGAAGAAGGTAAGATAGATGAGTGGTTGAAACAGAACAGAGACTGGAAAGTGGGTGCCGGTATTGCCCAGGCAGGGCACAGCGGCGGACAGAAGACAGTGCTAAAACACATTAATTTCTCTCTGCTCAGTGAATGTGAGAGAGTCTTAACGGGCATAGCGGCTCATACGCGAGACTGGGATGATGCCTTAGGAGATGCAGACAGGCTCGGCAAGAAGCTGATTGAGGAACTTGAGAAGAATAAGGGGCAGTATCCGCTGTGGCAAATGCCCTTTATTTACAAGAGACTGACATGTTTTGAGTTTCCAAGACAATAATACGGCGTTTCAAAACCATTTACTCGGCAATTGTTTCGGAGTATAACATTTTATATAATCTATTGCATTTTCACTAGTATATCAATTCCAAATTAATATTACAATGACTCAATTCTTCCAGGCATTTCATCCATCTTGTATTTCCACTTGAAAATCACAGGCATTTTGTTGATATCATCAAGATATTGACATA
>JAHFDG010000052.1 GCA_023249105.1 Candidatus Methanoperedens sp.
GAAACCAAGTTGAAATTTGTTGCTCATGATATCAGAAGGATTGGCTACATCGAGACTTTGTATGACATAAACCCTCAATGGCCAAGGAACGGGGTTTAGATGAATATTGTCCCAAAGCCGTTAAATCAGAAAGGATAAAATACTGAGAAGGTATCTTAGGCTTACTCTACGGGGTCGTAGGGTAGCCTGGTCCATCCTTCATGCTTGGGGTGCATGAGACCTGAGTTCAAATCTCAGCGACCCCATTTTGAATTCAAAAATACCATATGCTGCATTGAAATGAAAATCTTTATCCGAAAATAATGTATTAAAGCAAAACTTGCCTCAAAGATAACAGGTTTATTTACAAAGTATAAAAGTGATACCAATGACAACCGTTGAACTCTATTATTCGGACACATGCTCAAACTGCCACACGCTCAGGGCTCTTTTAATTGAGACGCTTCCCAAAACCATGAAATTCAAGGAAATCAATGTGTCTTATCCTGAAGGGCAGCGCCGCGCCTCTGAACTTAATATAATGTCGGTTCCAACCGTAACGATCGATGGAGAGGTCGTATTTGTGGGAAGAGCATCAAGGGAAGAGATTTTAAAAGAGATAAGTTTAAGGAAATAGATTTTTTATTTCCTGTTTTCACTACAACCCCATCTTATTTGCAATCTCCACGACCCCCAGGAACGCCGCCGAATCCTCAGGCAATTCCGAAAGCGCCCTTCCTTCAAGGTCAAATTTCGCAAGCGTCTCATCAAAAGGCACAACTCCCACAAGGTCCATTTTCAATTCCATCGCATATTCCTCAATCCTTGCGCGGTTCTCTGGTGTGACCTTGTTCGCTATGATATGCATCTTTTTTATATTCAAATTCAGCGACTTTGCTAATTCCCGTATCCGCTCAGCCGTCTGCAACCCCCGGCGCGACCCGTCTGTGACCACGAGCAGTTCATCCACATCGCGGATTATCCGCCGCGACAGGTGCTCAAGCCCGGCTGCGGTGTCGATTATCGTGATGTCATAGTTCTTAAGAATCCTGTCCATTATCCCGCGCAGGAGGTTATTCGCAAAACAATAGCATCCTGACCCCTCAGGTCGTCCCATAACGAGCAGGTCGTATCTTGGCATCTCGGTTAGAACCTCATAAACCTTTGATTCAAGCACCCTTTCCTTATTGGTATCGGGAGCCATCTTATCGCGTTCCTGAAGCATGAATTCCCGCATGTCGCCTATGGTCTTATCGACCTTTACCCCGAGCACGTCCGGAAGGTTCGAGTCAGGGTCAGCATCGATGGCAAGAAGTGTCCTGTTTTCTTTTGAGATGTGTTTAATAAGCATCCCGGCTACGGCTGTTTTTCCTGTTCCGCCCTTGCCTGTAATTGCGATTATTTTCATGTTTTTAGTCTCCATTATATTATATATTTGTTTTTATTGTTGATAGGATATAGTGCCTTTGCAGTACGGAAATTTTGAACAACCATAAAATTTACCATATCTGCCATTTCGTAAAATCATATTTGAACCACATTTTGGGCAAAATTTACTGCCACTAATAGCAATCACTTTATCTTTCTTGGGCTCTATAGTTTTTACAATATTATTGTTTGTAATACCTTTACAGTATCTGCAAAACCTGCCAATTCCCTTAATCAACGAGGCATCTTTAAAATCATCGTATTTTCTTATTTCTTTGCATTTGGGACACTCTTTCATTTCTCCATTTTGAAGTTTCTCTACTGTTTCATGAAATCTATTCAATAGTTTATTTGTGTTAATTTCATTTTTGATTAGTTTCCCAATTCTTTCATCAAGTGTTAAAATTGGATTATTGCCAATATTGAATTTATTTATTCTTAAAAACTTATAGCCGTAACTTTCAAGCACTTTTTGTCTATATATATCTTCATCAGAATAATAATCTTGATGATTGAATTTATTTATTTCATATGCTTCTTTAAAATGTTCTCTGAAGCCATCATATTCAATAATAATCTTATGCTCTCGATGTGTTTCATCTTCATAAACTAATAAAAAATCAACTTTATAATTTGGATGATTGTAGGTTTTATCGAGCTGTCTTAAATATTTTCCAATCTCAAATTGTGGATTAAATTCTATGTGATCTTTATATTTTTTCCAAAAATCTGTTTGATAAAACCAGTTCAAAACTTCTGGTTCCATCTTAGATTTTTGATCAACCTGGGATACACCTTTTTCCTTTTTAGCTTCTTCTAAAACATAATAATAATGCCTTAACGCTTCTCCTAGAGAACCAGTATATTTATCAATTGGTTTACTCAAAATAAAATGCATACACTCCTTAGCTCGACTGAATCCTACATTTAATCTTTGAGCTTTTATTTTTCCATCTTCTTCGACATCAACGCTTTTTAAATCTTTAATAAATACTCCCCATAATTGATCCGATTCATTCGTTGCAACCATTGAGTAGAAAATTGTATCCCGTTCTTCTCCCTGGCATGTATCAAAAGTCATTATTTTTAAGTGCAACTTCTCAAAGAAATAATCTTTTTCTGGTAGCTTATGTATCATTTCAACAATTAATTTTTGCTGGTTTGTGTGAGGAGTAATAATACCTACGCTCAAATTGCTATTTTTATCTTTGAATTCTTTTAGCTTCGTGATGATATATTCTATTTCTGGCACATTTGTATTGGGGAAAATTTCAGCTTTTCCATCATGCTTAATAAATGAAAATTTAATCACTTCATCTATTGCCTTGCCTCTTATTTTCATCACCTGTAAACTATCTTGATAAAAATTTTTATTAGAGTAAGAGATGATCTCTTTGTATCCTCTAAAGTATTTTGAAAGTTGAGTGTTATAATTATGAATAGATTCAAAAAACTCTAAAATTGATGTCTTAATATCGAATTTTTCGAGCTTTACTAATTTTATTGTTTCCTCTGATACATGTTTTCTAAAAACATCCTTTAAATTATTCCGATATTCTCTGTTTGTGTCAGAGCGAGCCTGAGCTGATTTAACATTACTAAACTGTTTCTTATCTCCCAAAATAACTATTTTTTTTGCACGCAACAAAGCAGGAAAAGCTTGAGCAATGCTAACTTGCGAGGCTTCATCGATGATTACTAAATCAAATATTTCTGGCTCTAATGGTATATACTCAGCATAATCCCTGATGCCTGCTAATATACAAGGGAAGGCATTTTTAAGCTTTACAAACTCATCTTTCGGGAATTTTTGCTTACTTCTTATAATCTCTCTCAATGCTTTTGCTGTATTCTTGTTGTATTGATAAAAATTGATTAATGTACCATCTAACAAATATGTCATTTGTGAAGTAACTAAATCTTCGATATTTTGCTTTTGTTCAGCATAATTTAATGTCGGGAGATTTGCAAAATTTTTTATAATTTTTTGTTTAATATTTATATATCGAATTAACTTATTGAAATCCGAATCAGTCATTTTTATTAAAAGATTATCATGAAATGTTTCCAACGAAGATAGATTGAGATTGATCTTTGCAGAAGTATTAGGATACTTTTCTAAATTATTTCTTAAGAAATTAATGTCCTCGCTGAATTTAATTATCTCTTGAAGTGAAATGATAGTACTTTCGTTCTGTAATAGATTATGAGTAACATAAAGATAGTCGAATTTTAGAGGAGGATATGATTGTTTTTTAAGGTTAATTATGGAGTTATAAATCTCATATATCGCTTTTAACTCGTTTAGGTTTTTATGGGGTTGTTCAAATTTGGAATTTAAGAATGTTTTTTTGAAATCTGTATCCAATTTTTTAAGTGCGTCTCCCTTAAAGAAATATCCAAATAGCCAAGTTTTTGAATTTTCATATTCTTTTATGAATTCATTTAATTTAACTAATTGACCATCAGAAAAACTATCAAAATTATGGATTAATTCAATTTTTTCTATATAAGTATCCTTTAAATTCTGGATATGAGCTAATAAAGATGGTAAAACATTTTTAAGCGGGAGAATTTCTTGAAAACATGTTAAATCATCAAAATCATCAACTGAAAAATTAAGCACTCTAAAAAGTTCATTATGGTTATCTGTATCTCTACGGCAATTAACTAAATTATCTTTAGAAGATTTAAGAATTTTACGAAATTCTTCAAGCTCTATTGATGATTCGGGTATTTTTATAACTTCTTCGATATCAACTATATATTCATGTGTCTCATAATAAGATTCTAATTCGAATAATTCATAAATTTCTTCGATATTAATCTCACTATAAGCAAGAATTTCAGCCTCCAAATCTTCTTTTAAAGTATTCTTAGATTTTTGAATATTCTGTTCAAGTGTTTCATAATCCTTTTTGATAGCTCTATAGTGAATGTTTATATTGTCTACTGCTTTTGGTGATAATATCTGACTGTATGTGTTACCTGTTTTACCTAAGCGCAGTATTGGATTTTGAAAATTTTTATCATTTCTTACCTTATTCATCGTTTCAGTTATTTTGTCCTCGACTACATCCAAGGCTTCTTTTTTATCAGATAAAACAAGCACAGATTGATTTTTCAAAATTGCATCAAAAACAATTGCAGTAATAGTATGGCTTTTACCTGTTCCAGGCGGTCCTTGAACAGTAATATATTTACAATTTTCTTTTTTAATCGCGGATAGAATTTGTAGTTGTTCGCTGTTAAGCGGGATGGGACTCGAACAAACTAACCTATCACTTATGCTCATATTATCCCATTCATCTTCAACCTCTGGGTTAAATGGCACAGGGTCTTTATGTATAAAATCCTCAATTAATTTATTAAAGGCATTAGCCAGTGTGTTATCTTCGGACTCTAAAAGTTGCAGTATTTCCTCATAATCATTTAGAAGTGCTTCATCCGATTTATCAAATATATTTATGTAACAAGAATTAGATACTTTCGTCCATAAACTTTTTGAGACTTGCATGTCAGGATTATTGATATCGATTTTTTTATCAAGTTCAAAGAAATTGATAATTTCACTAAGAATATTATTTAAAAGAATACCAAAATCATTTTCGTGTTGTGCGAGATAAATTATTCTATCAGAGATGGTTTTTAAACTACCTTTTTTGCCTGTTTCCTGATTATATTCCTGGGCAATATATTCCAAAGCTTTTTTATTTATATAAACCTGTGAGTCAAAGTTAATTAACAAAAAATCAGTTTGCATTTCTATATTAAAAGGAATGTAAAAAATAGGATATTTTGACTTCTTGTATGCAATATCAAAAAAATAAAGATAAAATTCTTGTTTATCCAAAATATTTCTATTTCGCTCCATCTCAAATATTTCAGCAAATAAATCCAATGCCTTATAATTTTCAAAAAATGTGACTATACTATTTTTTATATCCTTAATATCTAAAACGGTTTTTAGTTGTTTATTTATATCAACTTTTTCTTTTGAAATTAATTTTAATATTTCTGATATTTTATTCTCTATTGTTTTGACTAAAACGGCTGTTAGCTCCTCTTCTATTAAGTAAATACTGTTTTCGTCCCCTAAACTTAAATTATCTAATGGTTTTTTAAGGTTTGTAATAAATGGTATGACTAAATCATCTTTAATAATCGTAGATACTTCTTCCAGAGAAACAGAAAGAGCTTTATTAAATTGTTTTTGGTGTAAAATAGATGTTTTTTCAATTGTCTCGCTTGCTTTAATGATAATATTATTGATATGTTTTGTTGATATTTGATCCGTCTGGATTTTAACTATGTCTAAAAGTTGGTTTTTGGGAATATTTATTTTATAAGCACTTTTATGTATTGTGTTTAAAATATCTTTATTAAATCCGTGATTAATTAACTTCCACACAAGGTTATTGAAATCTGGATACTTGTTAGTATTTAAACCAATGAGAAGATTGTCTTCATTGCGAATCTTTATACTTCTTTTTGGATTTTTTCTTTTATGAAAATCGGTTTCAAGAAAATCCACAAAGTATTTAGTAAGTTCTTTAATGAAATATTTCTGTTCATCCTCATTTTTGTCAATAGGCATAAATTAGACCAATCTGCTAATCAGCAGTTCCCTATTTTTTTAAACAACTCCTCTACATATATATTTTTTGAAAGCATGCACTAAATCTTGTTTAAACTTGCCCAAAAAACATCATAAAAGTGTTGTTTAATTGCTGTATTCTTTCCCGTATTCTTTGAAAAAATAATCTCTTTTAAACTATATTGAAAGTAACCTGAAATTTCTTGCCAAATATTTATGCCAAGGCCGGATTTTTCACATAATTTCTTTTTAAATTCCTCTGGTGAATCTGGTGAAATAATGTAAATCTTCAGTCCTTTATCTTTCACGGCTTTAGATATTATGCGATTGATATGTTTATCACTAAAACCATAACCTATTATGAGCAAACGGCGTTCATTCTGCGAAAGTACATTTTCAAAAATTTCAAAGTAATACTTCAAAAGCGGTTCTTTCTGAATTTGTTCGTATTTACCTCTCCCAATAACCATTATATCTGAGCCATCAAAACTTCTCCAGTTATACGAACCATGAAGCTTTATCAGGAAAAAATTTCCATCTGATAACAAATCAGCATTTCGATTTAGCTCCTCTTCTTCAGGTAGCTGGCAATAATCTTCTCGGTTCAATGGTTTATTAAAATGAGTTGTGAACCAGTTGGAATTATTTTTGATTCCTGGAATAGAAAGTTTTGCATCTGCATGGCTAGGATAAAGTCTTTCAAAAAACAAATCTTGGTTAAGCGTAAAGATAAAACTTTTGATACTTGTTTCAGGAAAAACGTAATGTGTAACATTGTTAGTCCCAATGTAACTATAACTTCCTGTTTCACTAAACTTACTAACCAAATCATTAACAATAGAAAGCTCTAATGGATATGGGTGATTAATAATAAACTGCCTAAGAATTGAGTCAATGTATTCATATGCAAATTTCACAGCATCGTCGATAGCTTCTTTTTCATCATTTGTATATGAACCTTCTATTATATTATAGTAGATTGATTCATAGTCAAAATCATCCGACATTAATTCTTTAATTCTCGTTTGAGCCTGGATTTTTTCATGGTTAAATATTTCAGCCCACATCTCACTTGCTAACAGACCCCCGAAATTTTTAGTAAAACCAGCCCCAGTTAATAATATATTTTCACTGCTTTGAAAATTCATATTGTTATCTTCCATCATTCTAAATCATACAATCCAATTACATATAATCTTTCTTAGGATGCGCCTAAATTTTGGAGTAGTTAGAGCTTCTGAGGTTGCACTTCTTAGTACGCAACCGCTGCAAACAGCGGATATCAGGATGAAACGAATACTGGTTGATGCGATTGAAGCCCAATAAAATGATTACCAATACCAGAACAAGCGGTGAACACGGATTGAACTGATTACACGGATACTCACGGATTAAAATTATCCGTGGAAATCCGTAAAATCTGTGTCATCCGTGTTCCATACCGAACAGAGCGCAACGATTTCTTAAGTGCGTCTCATTTCTCTTTGTTCTTAAACACTATGCGATCAATACTGATCTTGGCATTCTTGAACGTGAGCTTCATGCCGCCGCCTTCGCCCATCGGCATCATGGGCATTCCAACAGGCATTGTCATGGCGGGCGCAGGTACAGACCATGCCGGTGCCGCTTCCGCAGTTTCCGTGAGCGCTGCTTCCGCAACAGCCTCTTCTTTCGTCCATCTCTGGGTTATCGGATGCTGCTTTTTCTCAAGATAATCGCGCAATGTCTTTAAATCAGTTACCTCCGCTTCCGTGGGTATCTTATCAGCAAGTTCTGGCGGTATATCTGCCTTAATTTTTTCCATAAGATTCTTTGGCATCCAGATTACGCGCTCCCAGCCGCCATCCGCCTGGATGAACTTAGGTGAGCGGAAATAATTCACACCAACGCCAAGGAAACCTATTATCTGCTTCCCGCCGCCAGTTTGTCCTGCCATCGTCGAGAAGGCAAGCCCATTGGGCGCTGTGCCGTTGAAATCCCTGTCAACCCATCCTATGCCGTCAACTTCCGGAATGTAAAACCCGACCACTTCAAAGCACCCGCAGCTTGTGTGGGGATACTCGAAGAAGGAATGTATTTTTATACGTGAATATTCACCGCCCGATAGTGCTACAGCCTTCTCATTAACGCCTGAATATTCGCCTCCCACCTTGTCAATTACTTCGCCTTTTGGAATAGCGAATTGCGGTCCTTCAGGGTCAACCTTGGCTGCAGCGCGCCCGTCAAACCAGTTGATAGCGCCGCAAAGGGATATCCTGTCAGGCGTAACAACGCAAACGTTCGTAGGGGCAAAGCTCTGGCACAATGTGCACCCGTAGAACACATCAACATCCTCGTCATGGAGACCGCGTGTTCTTGCATCTCTTGCCTCATAGATTTTTATAGCTTCTGCTCTCTGTTTTTCAACCTCATCAGCATCAGTGATGTAGGTTGCCTCGATTTTCTCGATAAAGGGCAACTCATTCTTGAAAAGCATCATTGTGGCTTTGGCGATATGCTCAAACGACTTTAATCCTTTTTTGATCGCATCTTTGTTAATTCTTACCCAGACATCATAGCGCTGGTTAAGATGCATATATCCCTGGATATAATTCTGGAAATCATGGTTTCGACGTTCTACGATTGCCTCAAGATCAGGTTCAACAAGTTTCCCTGCAACCCGGTATATCATCGCATAAGGGTGGCGTGAACCTTCCTGCATTTGTGAGAGGTCGGGGCCAATAAGTGTAAACTTTCCGTCTGTTATTTCATCCAGGCCAGCAGCCTTTACGAGTTCAAATCCACGCGATTTGGGGCCTGCGAGTTCAACAAACATATCGTCTTTTCGTACACGTTCACCCTCGAACATGGGTGAGATTTCAAAGGGAAATTCGTTTGCCATGATTATAGTCCTTTTTTGGTAATTATCGTCCTGATTTATTAATCCCCGTATTTAAATACGGGGTTTTATTTTTTGGGTAATTGCGCAATAACCTCATCAAGTGCCGCAATGAACACATCCTTCTTGAGGTTGCCGAATGACATATCCGCATTCGGGTGATAATATTTATCTATCGATATTACTTTAATATTTGAGAAATTCTTTAGCGCTGATATGGCCTGGGATGCGTAGTAATAGGTTATCCCGAAAAACACAACAAGGTCGTATCCGCCTTTCCCGTCAAGGCCGGGCCACTGGGGGTCGCAAAGATACGATGCAAGCGCATGCATATTCGCATAATGGGCATCAAGTCCTTTATCACCCAGGTATTTATATGAGTCCCCAACAGAAGCTATTTGTATTCCAGTCTTTCCCAGAGTGACGACTCTTGACAGAACATCTTCATCATCAATTTCAGAACCCACTATCAGTAATGGTCGCTTGGCTTTTGCAAGCATTTTTCCAGGCACAGCAGGCATCACCGCACGCGCCATTTTCGGCCCGGGTATATTCCCTGTGTTAAAAGGTACAGCCTGCCTTGTGGTATCCAAGATTTTTTCAGCACTCTCGACCTTTTTTTCAACAGGTCTTTCAACGTGTTTTTCTACATGTTTTTCAGTCGTTTTCCCTGAAGGCTTCGTATTCATTTCTTGACCTCCTTGCACAGGCGGGGAACATTGGTTGGCTGGAAGGAAACATCCACTTTCCGAAGCGGCCCTTCAGTAATTTTTTTCTTTTCCCAGTCAATCTTCCATCCCCTCTCTTCCAGCAATTTCATAAGCTGCTCTCTCTTTGCGACCGGGAGGTCTGCCTCACTTCGCACATAGACATGCCAGTCATCGGGCATCTTTTTCAGGTATTTTTCGCTCAGTTCAATATAATGCGTGAGTTTGATTGCTCTTCCAAGGCTGTTATCGCTTGGCCTGAAACAGAGCTTGGCAAGAAGAGGCATGAGTTCGTCTTTGGTCTCTGCCGTTATCATCAGGTGCTCGGGCGCAGGTTCAACATTCACTACCGAGCCGTCCCTTCCATCAAGTACATTCCAGTCCTCTTTCCTGTACGGCTTCCCGATGAAAGCGCGCCTGTATTTTGTCCCGTGAGGCCCGACAACCACAGGGATACCAAGCCTGTTGCAGCCAGTTCCTATGGCAAATGCTTTCTGGGAATAAGCTCCCCATGCTATGCCGACGGCTCCAACCCTGTTTAGCACATAATCCGCGATTTCTTCCCAGTTGCCTTTGGTCTTTCGTCCCGCAAATATTGAAGCCACTTTTATCGTGGTCGCAGCTATGTGGGCGTTTGAGACGCAGGAACCGGTGTTAAGTAGGTTGCCTTTAATGAATCGTCCGGGATAGCGCTCATAGAGTGTCCTTCCTTCCTTATCCTTGTACATTCCTATATCCATGGCAGCGCAGCCTGAAGTAATTATAATATAACTGCGCTGGATCATTTCTTCAACAATATCATAAACGTCCTTTGTGCCGTCCGGATAATTTCCGCAGCCTACAAAAGCAAGCACTCCCGGCGTTGTACCAAGCACAAGGTTTCTCCCTTCTTCGCGTATCTCAGGGTCGCCTATCTGCCCTCTTCCTATTCTTACTTTACCTTTCTCTTCCCTTATTACGCGCTGGGCAGCTTTTTCAATGACGTTTAGAACCGGGATATCAACGGGACAACTGTAATCGCACCGCCCGCATCCCACGCATTTATCGTGGAGAGTTTCAAATGGCGTAAGGTCTCCCCGCGCTGCCGCAACCATCGCCTCTGCAATCGGAAGGCTCTGCGGGCAGTCCCGCGTGCACTGGAGGCATTTTGTGCATTTTGCAACGAGTTTCCTGAATTCTTCTTCATTCGGAAGCGCAGTCAAACCTTTGGCTTTCCTGATAGGTCCTATTTTCATTGCAAGTTTGGGTACAAGTTCCCCGATTTTTTCAAAATCAAGAAGCAGTACGCCTGCCTGTTTTCCACTCACAAGGTCGTCTATTATATCATCAACTTTGTCATTTGACCTGTCCGGCAATCCGTATGTGATTTTTTCGTTGGTGGCAATTACAGGAATATGAAGTTTCTGTGCTTCCCTCAATATGTCTGCCCTTACGCACTGCTCATCAGTGACAAGCACGTCTGGTATGCCTGATCGGATGTACTTGAGTTCCTTTGACATGGAACCTATTATCTTTGCGTTCCTGTTGTACCGTGTCATGTCATGGGCTGTACAGCACAACCCGGCTATCTCGATCTTATCGAATTGCCCGTTCTTGTCCATGTGATCAAGTATGTATGCAGGCGCGGCGATATTGTGTCCCACGCAAATAACAACAGGTTTTTTAGAATCGAGTATTCCCATGCCAATTTCAGCCATGGGCGTCTTTTCATCGGATTTGGGAAGACCCATGCAGGATATCTGGATTATGTCAGCAACCTCCATTCCCAGGAGGTCAAGCATGCCTGCATGGAGCGCCTTTGATTCAAAATCGCGGGCTGAGCCTTCCTGTCCTGTATTTGCTGCCGCCAGAAGCTGCGTGAGCTGTTCTTCAACATAATCAAGCACGGGGAGAAAATCTCCTATGGTCTGAGGCTGGATGCCCATGATGGTCTCTGTGAGCGGGGCTTTCAGGTTGCTTGGTCCCACGTCTATGGGATGTTCTTTGCCATATTTCTTGATGAGGTAATGCAGGAGATGCCGCCCGTGTGCGCTGTGGCACGCAGCGCCCATTACGCTTGTCATCAGCGCCTGTCTTGCGGACTGCCCTTCAAGGTCTATCCCACATGCGCCTTCCTTGTTGCCTGTCAGGTCGCATTTCCCGTAGGTGCAGTAGTCGCACATGTCGCTCGTTGGCGTATAAACAGGGTTGTACCTGTCAAGGATGCGGTAGTCCCAGTTGCGCAGGCTGATAACCTCAGGTCTGGGTGTGGGTCCTTCGGCTTCCAGTTGCGTCTCTTCCTCACCGATTTTACCTATATTTATCTGGACATTTTCCAATCCTTCTATTACAAAACTTCCTTTTTTAACTATCATTTATTATCTCCGATGATTACATTTACCTGCTGTGCTTTCCTATCCTGTCTGCGCCTCATAATATTATAATTTACCGATGTAGTAGAATATGGGTTTAAGCCCTAATTCACATCAATGTACTTAAACGTTTTTGTATTTATCATTATCATACATTATAATAAAATTATATGGATACCATTATCAGTTTAACTGCCAATGTCAGAATCCTCCGATGAATATTCATTATAAAAACACTGTCATAAAATATACGAATTCGGTCTATGAACCATCCGAAGACTCTTTCCTGCTCGCAGAGGCTGCATTATCAGAAATAAAAGATTCGGAGAGGATTTTAGAGGTAGGCTGCGGGAGCGGGATAATTTCCGCTATCATAAAAGCCAATACGAAAGCAAAAATAACAGGTATTGATATTAACCCACACGCAGCATCATGCACCAAAGAAAATGGCGTGGATGCAATCAGGGGGGAGCTGTTAAGTTGTGTTAAGGGGAAATTCGATATTATAATATTTAACCCGCCCTATCTTCCAAATTTAAAAGAGAAAATTGCAGGGGATAAAGACTGGATTAATGTGGCACTGGATGGGGGATATGATGGCAGGGAAATAATATCCAGGTTTCTTGAGGATGCGCTGCCTCACCTTGTTGAAAATGGAAGGATTTTGATGGTAGTGTCGTCACTGACCGGAATAGAAGAGGTGAAGTGTAAGATGAAGTCCCTGAATTATACAGTCGAGGAAAAGAGTCAGAAAAGATTCATGTTCGAGCAGCTCGCTGTTTTATCAGGCACGAAGCGGGCGAGAAATTTTAAACCGTAACTTTATATTTTTAGCTCTAAACGCTGCAATTTTTACTAAGTTCAAGATGATTTAACGGATGCAACTAATGCCCATTGTTTGCAGTAACCGACCACCCGAATGAATTCGGGGGAATCTACCCATGCTCATGGTTTTGGATATTTGTCGGTATGTATGCTTTCTGAAATATTATTCAGGCGCTAAATACTAATTAGAACGGATATTATTTTCATCTAAGAAAATTAATCATTCAGTGTAAACAGATATGCCTTTCTGCACAAGATAATATCCATTTCCATCTAAGGTTGATGTTAAATTCACAATTTTTTCCAATACATCATATGTATCTTCATTATTTTTAATCCTATCTTCCAGTTTTTCAAGACAATTGTTAAGTTTGATGAAGAAATCATTTGATATTGGAATTGTAGTATCTCCTGCCATAAAGGCAGAAATACGACTAAGAATTACAGTATAAGTACTATTAAGAATATAATCTATAAATTGCAACTGAGGATCGAATTCTAAATTAAAAACTCGACGTGTCATCCCATATAGAGCACTATAATAATAAACTTTCTTTCTTGGATCGTTTTCTTCATTAATTTTATTTCGGCAGAATTTAATTTCATTTGCTATTATATCCCTATAATTTTGGGAAAGTTTCATAATTTTCACCAATGATATTTGTGCTCGTATGGATTAAGAGCATTTGCGTTCCCTGCTGTTATTAAATCGCTCTTTATTATGCCTGTTGCATCTATTATTGGGATCTTTTTCGTCTCAGAACATTTTCCCAAAATTTCCGTTGCATCAGTAAGATTTAAGTTTTGTGGAACACTTCTTTTATAACTTATAAACACTTCTCTTTCGATATAGTCTATATTTTCTTGGATGATTTTGTTAGCTTCAATAATTTCGGTCGGAGTCGGTGCATACTCGTATTCATCAATCATTTTATGAACAGCGTCTTCGGATACGTTTAATATTTCGGCTGCTTTTTCGATTGAAATCTTTCCTTGAAACAGGCCATCTATAACTTCTTTTCTTGCAGCGTCCATATTTTAACCTCTCTAAAATTCAACTTATATGTGATACTATATGTTTTTCATAATTATTAAATGTATTTACAGATAACTGGACTTCTTTTTTTATCCAAGCATTCCGTTGCGTAATGTTGTTTATTAGTTCTTTTCCTTGCGTTTCAACCATATGCGGTATTTCTTTATTTTTATACAGACTAAGGGCCATTTTTATACACAGATTAGATTCGATGAGATTGACTTTATGCAAAAAACTAAGCAGATCTATGAGATGGAAAGGCCTCGCCTTTTTACCGTGATTTTCTGCATATTTTTTAGTCATTAATTGCACCCTCGTATCCGAACTAACAATATAATCTGCATCGACTTTACCAGAAGTGAATAGAACCGCCGAATCCTTGCTATCTAAAATAACACCACTTTGGCGTATTTCCTTTATAAATGTATCGAGTTCAGCGTTATCAAGGTCATCGATGGCAAAATTTTGATACTTTCCCAATTTATTGCGCACACGAACTGGTATCTCATTATAATTTATATCCGATATATAAATTTTGAAATTTATATTCTCTAATGCCTGCATTATTTGATCCAATTTGCCAATTTTATCCAAATCCCAAGGAACATTAGCGTCAAAAACAAATCCAATCATAAGCAACCTTCTTCTAAGGTTCAAGAGTAGATATAATTTACTAATTTCAAGTTTAGATAATATCCTGAAGTATTCGCTAAATCGTGTGCCTCTACTTTGGGTTTTTGCAGGTTTACTCTTGGTTCCTATCGCCTTATACGAGCATGAAAAACCCATCGGTTGCAGTCACCTATACGTACTTGAAGGATACTGCGTTAGCTATCGTTTTTCGCCTATAAATCCTCCTTTCAGGCAGCGGAAAAAATGTATTCCTCTACTTCCAGCCCTGACCAGCAGAACCGTATATTAATTTCAAATATCTATTTCAGCAAACCTGTCTATGTCAGTCCGATGACCCCAGATATCCCCGGTTAACAACTTGATATTTTTCATTTTTAAAAGCGTTTTCGTTGTGTTCGAAATCGTTTTATGATACGACGATGGCAGTTGTATCCTTTTCAGTTTTGGAGTTTTTGTCACAAGTTCAAAAATGTTTTTTTCAGATGGCCTGAAACAAAAATGTACATTTTCTTCTTTCCCGTCAATATCTTTGAGGTCTTCCTCTGCGCCAATAATTCTGAAAACTACTTTCATAATATTTGATTGGTAATTCTACTATTTATATTTTTTTTATTTCTCCGATGGCCGGGAATCATAACATTTATCCATTATAAAACCAATTCCCCAGGCATGGTTACAGTGATGGAGATTTACCAGCTTTTACCAAAAACCAACTGCAAGATATGCGGTGAATCTACATGTATGGCTTTTGCGGTTGCATTGCTGGGAAGGAAAAAGAACATATCCGAATGTACTCCCATTCTTGAAGGGGATTTTAAAAAACAGAAAGAAAAACTGGAAGCACTTCTTCTGCCTTCAGCCGGGGCAGAGGAGACAGGCATGATAGTCCACCCTGAAATATGTACCGGCTGCGGTAATTGCGTGGTTGCATGCCCCGTGGATGTGGCGAACGACCCAAAAGGCGCAGCTATCGGATGCGCTCCAACTAATGATAAAGTAATATTCAGGGTAGTGGATGGAAAGGTTGTGGCTTCAAATATCAAGGAATGCCGCCGCTTCGGGAAGAACAGGGTGCTCTGTTATGCATGCATAGACCCATGCCCGACAGGCGCTATCGAATTTGTGTAGGTGTTTCATATGGCAACCTGCCCCGGCTGTGCATTATTATGCGATGATATTGAGGTCATAGTTGAAAACAACAGGATAAAAGAGACGAAAAATGCATGCAGGCGAGGGGCTGCGCGGATAAAGGGCTGCATTAACAGGTTAGAGCCAAAAATTGCCCAAAAACCATCAGATATTGAAAGTGCAGTCAGGAAAGCCGCAGAGATACTCGGAAATGCCAAATCGCCAATGCTTTTTGGATGGAGCAACTCAACATGCGAAGCCCAGGTAAAAGGGATACAGCTTGCAAAAAAACTGGGCGCAATAATAGATGATACCTCATCCTTCTGCCAGGGGCTCCTGATTGAAAAGCTTCTTCAGAAAAAATTCAGGACATGCACGCTTGAAGAAGTAAGGAACAAAGCTGATGTTCTGGTCTACTGGGGGTCGGATGCGCAGGACTCAGAGCCGCGTCATCTCTCCCGGTTCTCGTATTTCCCTCGCGGCGAATCCCGCCAGCGAGGGTACGAAGAGGATAGAATTGCAATAGCCATAGATGTGCGAGAATCAAATACCGCAAAAATCTGCAAGGGACACTTTTACAGGATACAGCCAAAGGGCGACAGGGAATTTATCCTTGCCCTGATAGATGCCCTTTCGGGAAAAGTCCCGGCGTATGAGCCAAAAAAAATACTTGAGCTGGCAAGCATATTGAAAAAGGCAGAGTATGGGGTGATTTTTGCAGGTATCGGGCTGACATATTCGATAAAAGATGATTTTGATATTCTTGTTGCGCTTGCAGATAAGATTCCGAATTTTCATATTATGCCAATGGTAGGTCATTACAATATGCGCGGTTTCAACGAGAACCTGTTCAAAGAAACGGGATTTGTGAACCGGGTAAAATTTGACGGAAAGGTGGTTCACGATAACAGGTATTCCATAGTCGAGGCTCTTCGGGAAAAAAGCATAGATGCCCTGCTCGTTGCAGGTTCTGACCCACTATCAAGCCTTCCCCGTTCATTGGTACGACATCTTGCATCCATACGTGTAATCTGCATAGACCCGTGCGTCACCATGACTTCAAAGATAGCCACCGTAACAATCCCGTGTGCTGTGTCGGGAGTGGAATCAGGTGGCACCGCCGTGAGAATGGATGGGAAAATAATCGAGCTATCAAAGATAATAGAAAGCGATTACCCGACAGATGAGGAACTGCTTTCGCGATTGATGGGGGCGCTTTAATGGGAATCGATGTCGGGAAATTCCTGAAAAACCCGGAATATGAAATCAAAATCACCACCTATAGGGATATTTTCCAGGTCGAGGCGCAGGAATGCGACAGGTTTGGAAAAGATTATGAAAAACTCTCGGCCTGCATCGTTATGAGTAAAAACGACATGGCGAAAATGGGATTAAAACCAGGGGACAGGGTGAAAGTTACCAACAATAATGGAAGCATTGTGGTCGAGGTCAGGGAATCCAAAAGAGATGAACCCGGCGGGGTAGCATTCATGGTGAACAGCCCGTGGTCAAATGTTCTTGTATCAGAAGAGTCTGGTGGAAGAGGGATTCCTGAATTCAAGAATATTACTGCAAAAATTTCACTTGTGAAAGAAGAGACTACAACACTTGAGAGTTTGATGGAATATTTTAGAAAATTGCAATAAAACCATCCCACTAACTATTTATTGAGCCGATACGATTTATTACCCATGCAAAAGCTTTCAAAAGAAAAGTTCGAGGAAGAATACACGCAATGGATAAAATCCGCAGCTAAGGATGTAGCTTTTGCATTAAACCAGTTAATGCCCGATGAAGTGAAAAGCATAATCACGCGAAACGAGCAGTACCTGGAAAAACCCGAATCTGTTTACGGCACTGAAGGTCTCGACGCTGTCAGGCAGTTTGCGCCCCCGAATATCCTGTTGTTTTCAACCGAAGCGGTTGTGTTCTCGCAAAGCATCTTTGCGCCCATGCCGGGCGTTTTTGATTATGCTCTCGCCATGAACAGGCGCTATTACCTAGGCTCATGGTATTCGATAATAACTTTCAACACCGAGTATTTAAAAGAAGCAAGCGAAGCCATGATAAAATACGCGCTGTTCCATGAATTACTGCAAAAAGAGATATACGAGGAAAATATGAGGAATGGGATACGGAAATTCTCACCCGGGGAAAAAAGGAAAATAAGCAAAGATACGCTTCATAAGGCGATTGAAAGGTCGGGTATAACCCCTGATGAGCTTGCCAGTGAAAATGACCTCATGCTTAAGATTTCCAGGCATTCGCCGCTTATACCGAAACCCTTTGCCGAGACCGCGCTTTACTGGTATATGGAAAAAAACATAGAAGACTTCAAACAATATGCCGAAGCGAGCAAGACCGACAAGGAAGAGACAATCGGGAAAAAATTAAATTCCGATTTCAAAGGCTGGCTTGATTTTTCAACCAGTACATACAGGATGCTGCTTGCCGGCCTCAAAAAAGAATTGAATTACATGGATTACGGATACGCATGAAGATTATCGCCATTTCTGATACGCACATAAAAGAGGGTTCCATCCTGGCGCAGATTCCGGCCGGGCTTGCCAGATTAATCAAGGATGCCGATATTGTTATCCATGCAGGTGATTTTGTCACAAAAGAGGCATACGATGAACTTTCAGGCATCTGCAGGCTTGAGGCAGTCCACGGGAATATGGATGAGCCGGAATTGAAGCGATTGCTGCCGGCGCGAAAAGTATTGGAGCTCGATGGTCTCAGCCTCGGAATAATCCATGAGGCTGCGCTGTCAATCCAGGATACTATAGGAGCAAGGTATATGGCAAAAGAGATGGATGTTGATGTCCTGATTTTCGGTCATATCCACAGGCCTTTAATAGAAAAATCCGATGTGCTTCTTGCCTGCCCCGGCAGTCCCACGGTTCCGAGATTATCCGAGCCGGCTGCAATCGAGTTTCGCATTGAAGACGGCAGCATCTCAGGAAAAGTCATAACACTGGAAGGAACAAGATGCGGAGCGCTTGAGAGCGCAAGGGGATTTGGCAAATCAAATTGAAATTATGGTTGAGAACCTGTATTCCAAACACAATAACTTTACTCAATTTCACCACCGTCTATCAATCTATTTCTAATTTTGATATATTTTTCTTATTTTCCCAAGTAGAAGTACGTTTAGTTCTTCACATACTTCCGATGCATCTTTATATTCGCTCATCAAATTTAAGCGTGGGTCGAAATATGACGGAAGCAGATTATGTAAAAGGTAAATTCTATGAATTCGTTACGAATATTTTTTAGTTACTCAATAGATGATAAAAAGATAGTAGGGATGCTTAAAAAACAGCTTGAGTTCATGGGGTTTGAAGTTTTTTTAGCACATGATGATATTGAACCAAGCGCCGAATGGCAAGATGAAATTATAAAAAACCTAAAAAGCTGTGATGTTTTCATTCCATTGCTAACAAAAAGTTTTCGAGAATCTAAATTTACTGACCAAGAAACAGGTATAGCGGTAGCAACTGATAAGTTTATAATTTCTCTCCAAGTAGATTTCCCTCCTTATGGTTTTATTGGAAAGAAGCAGGGTTTAAAAATAAAATTACCTGATATTAGAGATGAAGACCTAAGTATGTTAAATCTACCTTTAAATATAATGCCGAAAAAATTGCTAAAGTAATAATAAATGAATTTGGGGAAGATATGAAAAGCTTTGTCATCAATAATTTTAAAAGAAGTGAAAATTATTATCAGGCTAATGCAAGAGCTGAATTATTGGAGGATTTTCCTGATTATACACCCGAACAAGTCGCTCAAATATTTAATGCAGCAATAGATAATATTCATAATTTTAAAGCATATACTGCAAAAAAAGTATTAACGAAGATTTTTAAAAAGTATAAAGGGCATCTAAATCTAACGGAAAAAGACATAATAAATTTATGGAGTTAATCTATATTTAGTAAGGTTATTATAAACTATTTCTCACAAACAACACCAGAGGCTTCTCTGCTTGCTGTTTGGATAGTTTAGAGTAGTTTGGAAAGTGACAGTAAAACAGATACACTCCGCCGTAAAGTGATTCTTAAACTACTTATGTATTTATATAATTTCGGCAGATACATTTTTTTGTGAAGACTTGCTCTTAGTTCGTTGTTAATGTTTAATTTTCCTTGCTTTCAGGAAGCTATACCAATATCATGGAATCATTCATGAGAAGATTTATTACAACCCATACCAAATCGACAAACAGAAATGACGGACGAAAAGGTTCTAACATACATTAAAAAATGCCTCGATGCCGGGCGGATGTCCGAAGCCATCGAAACCTCCGAAATCGCCAAAGTGGAGCTTTCAAAAGAGGAACTCAAAAATTACATTCAAAAATATCTTGAAAACGGATGGGTTTCAAAAGCTATCGAAGGTTCAAAAGCTGCCGGGATAGAACTTCCAAAAGAAGCGCTCATAAATTATATCAATAAATATCTCGACGAGGGGCGGATATATTCTGCAAATGAGGCTTCCAGAATTATTGGTATTCCGCTTCCAAGGGAAAAAATAATCATAATCGGCAGAGAGTGTTTTTCGAAAGGGAAACTTAATGCCGGTCTTGAAGCCTACAAGCTCCTAAAAGAGAATCCGCCGGTTGAAGAACTCATTATCTGCGGTAGCGTGTGTTTTAAAGAAGGACAGTACTATTCCGGTCTTGAAGCTTACAAACTGGCAAATAAAAATCCGCCGGTTGAAGAACTCGTTATCTGCGGAACTAAATGTTTCAATTTAGGGCAGACCACGTCGGGATTGGAAGCTTACGAATTAGCCAGTAAGACCCCGACTAAGGAGACACTTCGCGTATGCGCTGAGATATGCCTTCTTGAAAAACGTCATGAGGAAGGAAGAAAAGCACTTGTGGCATCGCAAAAAATAGACGATACGAATGAAGAAAAACCAATTGGGATAAAGGAAATATCCCTCAAAGAGCTTCGCAGCTCAAAGGAAATAGAAGAATCGTGGAAAGGATTTGGACCGGAAAAATGCCTGGATTGTGAGAATGAAGAGGAATTCAAAGAAAGGTTCTTTTTGTTATCAAGATGCCCTGCAGTGGGAAAAGAAGAAGAATGGCTTGATAAAACCATGAAAGAGAAATACAGAGTTGAGCACTTTACAGTCGGGATATTCGGGGATAATAAAGGACTGGTTGGCTCGGCTGTCTGCGCAAGATGCGGTTCCCGGAAGGTGTCTTTTGAGTCAGGGGAGACCAGGGCGTATATTGAACTCAAAAGATGAATTCAATTGAGGACGATATAGTATCATTAACTTTCAGAGGATTCTGGCATTAAAAGCCCTTACAAAAGTTTAATAAGAATGCCAACATAAAATAATTCATGGATGTCGCTATTTCTGAAGATGCAGGACCCGTAATAAAGGATTCAATCCACAGGGAAATTTTACTTTTAGAATCAAAAATCCATCTGGTTAAAAGTGAACTAAAACAATTCGAAGAAAAATATCATTTATCGTCTTTTGAGTTCCAGAAAAAATTCGATAAGGGTGGCCTTGGTGATTCGCAGGATTATTTTGAGTGGTGGGGGTTAATAAAGGGTCTTAAGACACTCGAAGAAAGACTGGGCAAGGCAAAAGCGGTGATTACTTATTGGTAATCGCAGATTATTTTAAAACAATAGAGCAATTTCTCGTCAATTCCAAACTCATTGTTGATAAAACGGTTGATTTTAAAGAGTTCAGCAGTGATGAGGGAATGGTAAGAGGGCGGTTGTTATTTTTGGGCGGGTATGTACTAACCTTTATGGAATATATCCAGATGGGAAAAGAGCGACCAAAATATAGATTTAATCTCTCGGATAGTAAAGGAGATATGATTTTCAGATATGATAATGCAGCCCATCATAAAGAAATAACAACTTTCCCGCATCATAAACATGTAAGGACTGAAGTCAGACCTTCTAAAGAGGTGGGGCTCACCGGCGTAGTGGCTGAAATTGAAACTATGATATTGAATGAATTTGGCAGTTAATTGGCGATGTTGATGTCGCAGTATTTATCTTCCAGCATTTCTCTTCGCAGCTTCTACCAATTCCTGCGTTATCTCAGGCAGCTTCCCGCCTAGCTTCTTAAGCTTCCTCGGCTTGCAGTTCTCAAGCGCATACGCAAAAATTATCGGGATGCCTACGGTTGCATCAATGTACGGGATTACATTTCCCTCCCCGGCTTTTGGGATCTTTCCCCATGACTTGCCTTCATTAATCGTAGCGCCTGAAAGTCCCCCCACGTCGGGGCGGTCAACAGTCACCTGGACGACATAATTCTCACCCGGGCACTCCATTCCTATAATCTGGGAAATCATGGGCCCCGTTTGCTGAAAAAAATTCTTGGGCACCCCGCCGCCCACTTCAAGCACGCCGCGGG
Organism: Candidatus Methanoperedens sp.; assembly: GCA_023249105.1. GTDB lineage: Archaea > Halobacteriota > Methanosarcinia > Methanosarcinales > Methanoperedenaceae > Methanoperedens. Next base: position 21,968 of record JAHFDG010000052.1, read on the forward strand.
GAATCTCCTTCAGCATGCTATTGTGGACGATTGCAGCGCTTTCAAGCACGTCCATCGTGGGGCTCGGGTCTATGAAAGTTTTCGGGTCAAGCTGCCCTGGCGTTGAACCTGCATTTGCCATGATTGGCAGGTAACTTGTCCCCATACCGACGGATGAGTCGGCAAAACCTGGCACAAAGACCGGGACATCATTTTTTGAAGCTGAAGCGATGAACGAGCGTTCAGGGGCTTTTGCAGTCTCAAGCACCCCATCGCCAAGAATTTTATAATAATATGCGGTTGAGTATTTTTCGGGGAACTTCTTCCTTTTTACCGCTTCCGTGGTAAGCGCCTGGATAATCTTATCCTGGGCAATGAGTGTTCGCTCCATATCGATATACACATCATAGATGCGTACCACATCGTGCTCAGCCAGTTCATTGTCATCCGCTGAATAATCTCCTTGGTGCACTGGAAGATTGTATGCAAAATGAAGGTCGTGGTATGTGTTTGCACCCGTAGTTACGATCCAGTCGATAAAGCCCTTCTCCATCATTTTGATAATGCCGCCGCCAAGTCCTACTGGAGTCATGGCGCCGGCGAGCGTCAGGCATACAGTTGAGTTCTCGTCTATCATGGTCTTGAAAAGATGACATGCTTCAGCCAGCCGTTTTGCATTAAAACCCATGCAGTCAAAGACCTCGTCAACCAGTCGGGTAATCGTCATGCCGTCAGAAATAGGGACAGGAGCTATTGGTTTACCCCCCCAGTAATTATGTTTCGAGTTGTGCATTTGATTCCTCCCGGGATATCTGATAAATTCGCCTTCAATTCAAATATGCGGTGAGATATTTAAGAATTGCTAAAGGCTATAATTGAAATCCAATCCATATATTTAATACAAAAAACCTTGTTCTTAACCATATGCATGGCTGGACAGGAAAAACCGTTACTATTGATTTAACAGGTAACAAAATCAAAGAAACGAAGACCGACTCCGATATTCTTCGCTCCTTTATCGGCGGGAGGGGACTGGGAGTAAAACAATATTACGATAATACCGACCCGAATATCGACCCGCTGAGCCCTGAAAATCTCCTGGTATTCGCAACCGGCCCGCTCACTGGGACGCTGGCCCCATTGTCAGGCAGGCATGTGATGGTCTCAAAATCCCCCCTCACAGGCACGATATTGGATTCAAGCAGCGGCGGTTTTTTCGGGAAAGAGCTGAAATTTGCAGGTATTGATGCCCTTATCGTAAAAGGCGCGGCTCTGGAGCCTGTTTACGTTTCCATCGAAAATGATGACATCGAGATACACAATGCTAAAAAACTCTGGGGAAAAAACGTAAGGGCATGCACGGATATGCTGTCATCCGGGGGGCGTGTGGCATGCATCGGGCGCGCAGGCGAGCGGCTTGTTCCAATAGCCAGTGTCATGAACGATTACTTCCATGCCTGCGGGCGCGGCGGGCTTGGCGCTGTCATGGGTTCTAAGAAACTCAAAGCGATTGTGGTTAAAGGCGACAGAAAACCTTCTATTGCGGATGAAGAGGCTTTTGGGAAAGCGCGAAAAGAAGCAAGCAAACTCCTAAATGAAGGCGCATCAAAAGGACTCTCAACATACGGGACTTCAGCAATGGCAAACCTCCTGAACTATATGAAGCTCCTGCCTGCACAGAACTTCAGGAAAAGCGGGTTTGCGGGTATGGATAAAGTTTCAGGTGAATTCATTAAAGAAAATTATGACATAAAAGGCAATGCCTGCTATAACTGCACAATCGCATGCAAGCACGTCATAAAAAGCGGGGCATTTGAGGGGCATGAGGTTCCGGAATACGAGACCCTCTGGGCATACGGGCCTGATAATAACAATGCGGATATGGATACCATTATCAAAATCAACCGCCTCTGCAACGACTACGGCATGGATACCATCTCCTCAGGCTCGACGATTGCGGCTTATGCTGAGATTATGGGCGAAGACATACAAGAATTGTCTGGGCTTGTTAAAAAAATAGGCGAAAAAGAAGGGGTCGGGGTAGAGCTTGGCAGGGGTTCAAAGGCTCTTTCAAAATCACACGGAAAAGATGTCGGGATGCAGATAAAGGGGCTTGAATTGCCGGGTTATGACCCGCGGGGCGTCTTCGGGATGGCGCTTGCCTACGCAACATCAAACCGCGGGGGATGTCACCTGCGCGCCTATATGATTGCGCCTGAGGTGCTGGGAAAGCCCATGAAGGTTGAGCCAAAAACATTTTCGGGAAAGGCAGGGCTTGTACAGGTATTCCAGAATGCGACGGCAGCCCTTGATTCGCTGGTGCTGTGCATATTTTCATCGTTTGCGATTTCGGAAGTGGAATTCGCGAACATGCTGAGCGCTGCAACAGGGGTGGATTATTCTAATGGGGAGTTCCGCAAATGCGGCGAAAGAACCTGGAATCTTGAGCGGCTGTTCAATATAAAGGCGGGATTTTCACGAAAGGATGATACCCTGCCGGAGAGGTTCTTTGGGAGCGGCGGGATTAATAAGGTAGAGTTTGAAAAGGCGCTAGATGAGTATTATAGTCTCAGGGGATGGGATGAGAATGGTGTGCCGACTAAGGAGAAGCTGAGGGAGCTGGAACTTTTATAGTGGTTCAGGTAGTATATTCTTGTGTTCCTCGATAATAAAACATACGAAATCACTAATATCTGATTCTCTTCCTTTATCAAGATAGTCGAAATACTCGTATTTCCTGTCTGGATTAAAAGCAAAAATCGGGTATCCGCTCTTTAGCAGTATAAATGAATGAATAAGTCGTGCTGCCCTGCCATTACCGTCTTTGAATGGATGGATTGAAACGAAAAGAAAATGGAATATCGAACCAAGTATTAGGGGATGGATATGGTCTTTGTTGAGATGATAATAACTCATAAGTGACCTTATCAGGTATTCTATCTCCTTATTGTTTGAAGGCAATTTCAATTTTGAACCAACGATTCGTTTTGTAGAAGAACCAAAGAACACACCTGCTTCTTTAATCAAGCCACGCATCAGTATCTGGTGAGTGGTTTTAATCAGATTAATATTCAAGTCCGTATCTTTGTATACTTCAAGTATATGATCAAGGGCATCCTTTGTGTTTTTTATCTCGATGATCTCCTTTGGGGTCAGGTCTGTTGGAAGGTCATTTATTATGCGTTCAACATCTTCGTTGGACGCTGTATTTCCTTCTGTTACTGTGGAAGAATAAATGTGCAGATTTATGAGTTTGTTCATAATCTCTTTTGAGCCGGTAATATCTCTTCTTGCATCCATTTCGGCGATAAGATCTTTGCATGTACTTTCCATATCCGGAACTTGCAGTCCTTTCAATGTCAGGTACCACAGCGTTACATCGTTTACAAGGAACTCGAAAACCATCGGTTTTTGCCGAATTATGCGAATGAACCGGTTCTTTATAAGATTCCTGATATGTTTCCTGAGAGTTTTTGCAGACAATTTTGAATTTTTTAATAGATTTTCACTGGAGATCTCTCCAGATTTTAGAATGTTAAGGATCAATGCTTCTGTTTTTGGATTCAGGAGCTCATTGTGATATAACCCTTCTTTCCTGCACCAGAGCAGGAAGGACAGGTGATTTACCAGGGAATCGTTTTCCAGGTTCAGGGAGTAATCATAGTTTCTTGCAGTCGATAATGGTTTTTTCAGAATGAAATTGCTATTTATCAATTCACGCATTCGCCTGTATAATATCTGGGTGTTCAGGTCTTCAAATAATATGTTTTGACGGAGGATATTTTCAAGAGTGCTGAATGTTACTGGTTGGTTGAAATGGAGATATATCAGTATATCATATTTGCCGGGTGTTGGCATATGTGGTAATTAAGATATACTAATATAAAAGGAAGATGTTTTGTGGAGTACAATATTTTCCCTTTTTATCGGAAATATGTAATTATAGTTAAGAACCTAATTTTCGATACATATTTTGTGAACACTTTGCGTTCTTGGCGTGCTTTGCAATGTTTGATTTTATTCACCGCAAAGAGCGCAAAGTCCGCAAAGATTAGTTCTATTTGTTTAGTTTTTGACTATAATAGACGAGTGCGAAAAACCACCGCCGCCTTCGATTCATCTACCAGAGGCGGTGGGTACTTATCGAATTGCCGAGCAGGAGCTGGTGCAGGAGCAGGAAAGCGGTCGGAGCATATCACAAAAATGAACTTGAAAACCTTTTAATTCAATTGCTGCAATATCTTTTTCCTTATAAAATTCATAAAGTGCTTCATCTGCATATCGGGTTTTGAAGGCATATCACTTTCAATTACTGTTTTTTCATTTTTATTATGAAAATGATGCGGGAATGTGGCAACATCAGCCCAGACTTTGTGTGGAGCATTGTCAAAACGATAAATCGTTCCATCAATTTCGAGCCTGTCCCAGTGGAATGAATATTTCCCTGATATTGAAATCCAGACGTCTGCAAAACTTCCGTCTATCAGTTCAATCCTCAATTTGGCAGGTTCGCCAGAAGGCAGTGAAGAATCCTTGTTTCCAGAACAACTTCTAAATATTCTCTCGCGATTGATTCAAGAAAGAGATATGTTTCTAACATTCGTGAGTTCTCGTTTCAGTTTCGCGATCGAATTATCAAGATTTTCAAGAGTGATCAGGTCTTCCCAGCCAGGATGTTCCGGGATAATTCCTTCATGAACCTTTTTTTCAAATTCATCTATTGAAGAAATTTTATATCTTGAAAGTATTTCCAGCCTGTCCCTCATACATGCTCTTATCCTGTTCTTTATATACTCTCCAATACCTTCACGTATGAGTGCATCTTCATTTATTCCAAGGTCTTTTGATACAATTTTTGCAGCTTCGATGGCGCCAGACATGAGAACTCCTTTACTCATTTATATTATTTTGCCAGGTATTTAAAAGCTGTGGACTTTCATTTTTCAACGGTTACTTTTTGCGCCGCTCCGCACTTGGGCTGTGCGGCTGGCGCACGCTATCTGTCACTTCTTTATTCTTTTTTGAAGTTCTTTATAAACTTTCTTGCGATTATCTACGATTATGAGCCATATGGTTTCATCTTTGAGTGCATAGACGAGCCTGAAATTGCTGAACCTTATGCGAAAACATCTATGGCATCCTGTTAATGGTTTGAACCGATTGGGATTTTCTTTTATTCTCAAAATCAGTCCGCTGAGTCGTTCCTTATCGATTTTACTCAGTTTCTTTATGTCTCTCTCAAAGAGAGGATGTGCTTTTAATTACCAAGCCATAAGTCATGTTCGCAGGAGTTCGAAAATCTTATTCTCATCCAGACCTTCTACTTTTCCACTCTCTATGTCGCTGACCCTCGAAGATACTTCTTTCATGAACTCAGGGTTTGTAATTGCTTCCAGTTCATCCAATTTATCTTCTATTTCAGCAATCACGTTTGACAGTAAATTTCTATCAACCAGAACAAATTCGTCTCCCATTGTCTCTGGGATGTTGTGTATATTTTTTTTTATGGTTTTAACTTCAGTCATATCTTAAATTATTCTTTCTCTGCCAAGGCTTAAGTAGTTTTCTACAACAGTCTGAATTTTTCCATATTTTTTGCGCCGCTTCGCGCTTTGGCTGTGCGGCTGGCGCATAGTTCATCAAAGTGTATAGAGAATGGAAAGTTACATAACTCCAGATTTTTTTAATTCTTTTTCAATGTCTGATATCAGTTTTTGAACTTTATTGATCATTTCCCCAATTCGCTCTTTGTTCAATTCCGCAATTCTGCTTTTTCTCCCGTAATCCGCCTGCACTCTCAGATCATACGAACGTTCATATAATTCCATCATCCTTGGGCTAACGCTTTGGATTTTCAAGATAATCCTTTTTCTGGAAATAGTTGTTCCACCAAACCTGAGTTTCATACATGAATAAACCGCATTTTCACAGGTTACAAATAGTCTATTGGCAGCGGTGAACAGGTCTCCGTCGTCAAAATTTCGCCTGGCAGAAGCAAAAGCAGTTTTGGCTCGATTGAAATCTTCAATTATCTCGGTCTTTAATTCATCTTTCAATACATTCACCTTTGCGGATTTTTCTGTTAAATATTTTGATGTAAAGATCTTCCAAAACTTCCAGCATATTTTCAAGTTTGAGTGCATCGATTTCACTTAAAATTTTGTATTTATTTATTTTTTTGACTTTAGAAATGGCATCTTTTCGTGATAAGGCATCTATTCCTTCCAGTTTACATACAAGAAATGCCAAATCTTGCGCTACTGCAATAACTATTTCCTGGGTTGATTCGTAATCTTTGTTTGTATAATTTCTCAATGCAGCATTTATTCTTTCTTTTATAAATTTAATTTCTTTTAAATCATCAGGTGGTTTCATGATCTCTCGCACATGATCTCCACCGTAAACCAGAATACCATTTATGAGCGCAGTTCTTATAAGTTCATTTTTATTATATTCATTCTTAGCGTCATGCGAGTTAAGGAAGTGAATATTTATATATTCTCCAATTAGTTCATGAATCTCATTAGTAAGCTTTTTTATTTCGTCGATTTCTTTTTCATCATCAATAATTACAAGCAGGT
>JAHFDG010000053.1 GCA_023249105.1 Candidatus Methanoperedens sp.
AATGACGCTTGCTGTTTCGCCTGATAAAATTGATGATTTTTTGAGCCTCGCTAAAACAAGAGATGTAGAGGCAAGTATCATAGGTACATTCACTGACAGTGGAAAATTCCATGCGAAGTACGGCGATAAAAACGTAGCTTATCTTGATATGGATTTCCTGCACAGCGGTCTTCCCCCGATGAAGCTGAATGCCAGATGGGAACCCCGCAAGTTCGAAGAACCTGTGCTTGGAATTGTGGACATGACAGCGGCGCTAAAAACCCTCCTCTCGCGTCTTAATATCTGTTCCAAAGAATATGTCATCAGGCAGTATGACCATGAAGTGCAGGGTGGTTCTGTCGTCAAGCCGCTTACGGGCGACGGCCCAAGCGATGCCGCAGTCATCCGCCCTCTCCTTGACAGCATGGAAGGCGTAGTGGTTGCAAACGGCATATGTCCCAGGTACGGTGACATCGATACATACCACATGACAGCCTGCGCCATCGATGAAGCCGTGCGGAACCATATTTGCGTGGGAGGTTCGTTTGACCACCTTGCAGGTCTTGACAATTTTTGCTGGTGCGACCCTGTGAAATCCGAGAAAAACCCGGATGGCGAGTTCAAGCTGGCGCAGCTTGTGAGGGCGAACAAGGCGTTATATGATTACACGAAAGCCTACGGCGTGCCCTGCATTTCGGGAAAGGACAGCATGAAGAACGATTATATCATTGGAAACAGGAAAATATCCATACCGCCTACTGTGCTTTTCTCGACTATTGGCAAGATAGAGGATGTCAGGAAAGCTGTGACAATGGACGTGAAGAGGTCTGACGACAGGGTTTATGTCCTCGGCGCAACGAAGGATGAACTCGGAGCGTCTGAGTATTTTGCTTCTCTTGGTTTTATAGGCAACGATGTGCCAAAAGTGGATGCAGCATCCGCGAAGAGACTCTATAACGCTATTGAAAAAGCCATCAATGAAGGCATTGTAGCCTCATGCCACGATTGTTCCGACGGTGGTCTCGGCGTTGCGCTGGCTGAGAGCGCGTTTTCAGGCGAGCTTGGTATGACCATCGAATTGACAAAAGTGCCTGTTGAGAATATCAGACGTGCGGATACGATATTGTTTTCAGAATCCCAGAGCCGCTTTGTGGTGACTGTGGCGCCGGATAAGGTAGAAAGGTTTGAGAAGATTATGAGAGGGAATGTATTTGCAGATGTGGGCGCAGTTACAGCGCAGCAGAATTTCACGGTGCTGGACGGGGAGAAAGTGGTGCTGAGCGCTGGGATTGACGAGCTGAAAGATGCGTGGCAGAAGACGTTGAGGTGGTAAAATTGCATATTATGGAAGCTCCTGAGGTACCTGAACTCTTCTTAAGACTACAGTCTCAGGCAAAGGCGAAACAGATTACGAAAGATAAAATATTAAAGGACATCCGCAGCGTTCGCAGGCAGCTTTACAGGGAGACCTTCGGAGATGAATAAAATGACCCCAAAAGCCCTCATCCTCACAGGCTACGGCATAAACTGCGACATAGAGACGCAGCACGCCTTCAAACTTGCAGGCGCTGACGCAGAGCGCGTGCATCTTACAGACCTGATTAACGGGACAAGGAAACTATCTGAGTTCCATATTCTTGCATTCCCGGGCGGTTTCTCGTTCGGGGATGATATCGCCTCAGGCAAAGTGCTCGCAAACATGATAAAATACAATCTGGGCGAGCAGATACAGGAGTTTATCGATGCGGAAAAACTGATTATCGGCATATGCAACGGCTTCCAGGCAATGGTAAAGATGGGGTTACTGCCAGCTTTTGATGGCGATTACACGACGCAGGATGTCACCCTCACTTTTAACGATTCGGGCAGATTCGAGGACAGGTGGGTGCACCTGTTGGGGAACAAGAATTCAAAATGCGTATTTACAAAAGGTATTGAGAACATCTATCTTCCGGTGCGCCATGGCGAAGGCAAGTTCGTGGCTAAAAACCCGCAGGCACTTGCGAGATTAAAGAAAAATAACCAGGTCGTATTCCAGTACGTGGATAAAGAGGGAAGCCTTGCAGGATATCCCCACAATCCCAACGGCTCGGTGGATAATATTGCAGCTATTTGTGATGAGACGGGCAGGGTTTTCGGTATGATGCCGCATCCTGAAGCGTTCCAGCACAGGACGAACCATCCTGCATGGACGCGGGAAGAGCTGCCTGAGGAAGGCGCCGGGGTGGCAATATTCAGGAATGCGGTTGAGTATGTGAGAGAGATGTTGTAGAGACAACAACCCACATTGAAAAATCAGCTCAAACCTCTCGAACAATATGGATATTATCAAAGGGAATGTACATTCTCTTCCCCTTTTCCTTACCTTTTATGGGGGTAAAACGGATATAGTTCTCCTCGATTTTAATACTCTCGTTATTGCTTACCCACTTGTCGAATTTTGTTTTTCCATTCATTGTATAGCGTCTTGTTTCAATTACGTATTCGCGTATAATCTCAGCCATATTTTTTCCTCGCTATGTAATTTGGTCTTTTAATATTAAAATAAAACCCTCACTTTCCAGGTGAATCTAATAGAGTTCTAATTTAACTGCTTCAATTAAATTGGGAATAGCATCATTCAATTTAAAAGATAAACCAAGCCTGCACTCAAGTATTTCAGGTTCAACCCCTATTATTACAATCTCAGCCGGCAGTTTATAAATTCCCCTGCCAGCCCTGAGCGCATCAACAAAGTTGATATCGTGCATGCCCAGGTTAAACGATTCATCCAGTACATCGGTTGAAGGGTCAAACGTAAACCTGTAAATGCTGCCGGGAGCGCCTCCTTTCTTATATGCGTCCACTATCACAGCCTTATCGCATCCGTCCATATATTCAAGCGCATCAAAAGCCCTTGTTTCAGCATCAAAGACCCGTACATTTTCGGGCAGCTTTTCCTTCCTGAGTGATTCGACCACATGGATACCTATGCCGTCATCTCCCATCAACAGGTTTCCCACACCGATTATGACTATTTTTTTTCTCAAAGTATTATCTATGTACCTCTGCATTTTCCTTTCCTGTTATCATGGAGTTCAGGAGCTCCCTGTTCACAGGTATGAGCGCCAGATATACATGGAACATCAATACGCAGAAGAAATACAGGAAAACGACTAAGTGGATTACCCTGAACCACAACAGGTTAATCTCTATGCCAATAAAGCTCATATAAAAATTGACATAATTAAAGACCGAAACGTAATACAAACTGAACCCGCTTATTGCGGCAAAACCCAGGAACCACAGGTCTCCCCAGTATTTGATTTTAATAACAGGATGGTATTTCCCATGAAATCTTTTCGCCTCGACATCGTACGTTCCGTATTCAGGGTATTCTTTTGATATGCCAATAAAATTTTTTGCGATTTTTATTATATCCTTAATGTCATCTAATGAAATCCAAATAGAGCGGGGCTCTCCAGTCACAGTCATGAAATAGATATGCCATAACCCGTTCATCAGGATGACAAAAGCCATTATCATATGCAGGGCAAGATTCGTGGCATAATCCCCGAAAAGATACGCTCCGCTGAAAATCCCGTATCCTGTAATTAAAAATCCTATTATCAGGGCCCCATGAAGCCAGTGTGTCGTCCTGACGCCGAGAGCGAATTTTTCAACCGTTACTTTTTCCATATTCTCACCTATGTTACCTGCACGCTGTACTTTTGCCCTTTTGGAGTCATCACATGAACCGTGCATGCAAGGCATGGGTCATAAGACCGCACCGTCCTGGCCACGTTTACCGGATTTTTCACATCAGGCACAGGCACGCCAATCAGCGCTTCCTCAATTGCCCCGCGCTGCCCCATGTCGTCTTTTGGCGTGGCGTTCCAGGTAGTGCCTGCGATGACCTGGTACCTGCTTATTTTCTTTCCTTTTATCTCAGTCCAGTGTCCCACAGGACCGCGCGGCGCCTCCCAGAGTCCCACGCCCAGGGCGTTTTCAGGAACTTCAAAATCGGCGTAGGTTTTTTCGCCGTGTTTAAGCTCATCAAGCCATTCCACTATCTTATCCCTGAGGACGAGCGCTTCCTGCATCCTCGCTATGGTGCGGTTGAATGTGGATGCTTTTTCAGCGCCACCTCCGAGTTTTTTGCGAAGGTCAAACGGGTCAAGTCCTGCTATCACCATCCGCGCAAGAGGTCCGCCCTCTACTGCCATGGCGCCGTATCTGGGTGTTTTTGCCCATGAATATGCTCCGGCTTTATCAGGAGCAATTTTCAGCGTTGGAGAATCACGCGTCACGCCGCCTGAATCATCCGTGTACCATGAATATTTTACGTATTCGGTGATTTTCTTTTCATCCATTGGTATCACATTTGCGCCGTCCCAGACGCCTGCGGGTAGAAATGAAGTTCCGTCTGCCATGTCGTAAACGCCGTATGAGATGTATTTCTGGTGTCCAACACCCCACGTCTCAGCTTTTTCTTTCAGGGCATATACAGCCCAGTCCACCACATCGTTTAATACATATCCCTTGGAGTAATCATTTGGCTTTCCTGCCAGCTTGTCTTCAAGCACGGAAGGCAGGTCAGAGGTTTTACCAACCCAATCCGAAACCTCAAGCATCCTTGTTTTCATCGCCAGTATCTTTTCAACCGATGGCTCATGCGTCAGCCCGCCGTGGATGTAGGTCATCTGGTGCGGGACTTTTGCTCCAAGTATGGACAATACCTCGTGCAGTTTCCTCTGGTTAGCCACCGCTTCCCTGTATCCCTGCCCGGTAATCGGGTCAAGCCTTTTCAATCCGTTTTTTGTTACCGCATCACTGTAATCAGGTCCTCCGAGGGCATAGAACCACAACGCATGGGAATAAAGCGTGGTAACAGCCTCGATAAGGTTCCTCATTTTCCTGGCGCCATCAGGCACGCTCGCAGCCGCAGCATTTTCGAGCGCCCGCACTCCTGCAATCCTGTGGCTCTGGTGGCACACGCCGCATATCCTCTGGGTAAGCACAGGAGCATCGCGAGGGTCTCTGCCTATTAAGATGGTCTCAAACCCGCGAAACATCGTGCCGCTGACCTCTGCCTCTACCACTTTTCCGCCATCCACATTTACTGTAACGCCAAGATGCCCTTCAATGCGTGTAATCGGGTCTATCTTAATCTCTGTTGCCATTATTTCTCCTCCTCATCTTCTTGACCAGGTTTTTTAGTTATCCCGCGCCGAATCGCATGGGCGGCTATGCCGGCAGCAGTTGCCGCGACAGCCACCTTGCCTGCCGTGACAGCGTTAATCCCAAGAAGCGTGGGCACCTTTTCTATAGGTTCAAACAATGGTGACATTTCGTCAGGGAAACCTTCATGGAAACAGCCTATGCACGGCGCGCCACCGTTCATGCATACGTTAATCCCGCTGTTCCATTTCCGAAAAGCGCAGTCCGAATTTGTCACAGGACCGCGGCATCCGAGGTTGTATAGGCATTTTTCATAGGAGAAATCGGTTTCTTTAAAGCTTTTGGCGAAGACACCCTTATCATAGAATCCCCGTCTTGCGCACTGGTTATGTATCTTATCGTTAAAGAAGAGCTTTGGTCTTCCTTTTTCGTCAAGTTCGGGAATAACTCCGAGGATGACTGCCGAAAGTGTAAGAAGCACATGGTCTGGATGTGCAGGACATCCGGGCAGGTTTACCACAGGAAGACCGGCTTTTGAAAGGAAATTTGTTCCCAAAGCCCCGCCTTTTTTACCTTTGTGATATTGTACTCCATTTGAATTGGTTACATTTCCGTTAGCAGCCGGGATGCCGCCGTATGTGGCGCAAGCTCCCACAGCTACGACAGCAACCCTGGTTTTTGCAGCTAATTCGTTGACCAGGTCTTTTACAGGTCTTTCACCCACTGTAGCGAATTTCGGGTCAGGGATCGCCCCTTCCACGACAAGCACATCCGGTTCGATATTCAGTGCAGCCATCGCCTCCTCACCCTGCGCTGCCATGATTGTGGGATGGAACCGGATATCCACATTCAATTTCATTATCGCATCATAAATGTCAGGATGCGTGCCCTGTAATAATGAAACCGTGCATCCTGTGTCGCTCTGTCCCTGGAGCCACACGAGCTTGACGCCTTTTTCTCCTGCCTGTTCTATCGCCCGAACAACACCCGAACCATAAAGGTCAAGGAACACTCCAGCGCCCACTGCACCAGCTATTTTTAGAAAATTTCTTCTGTTTAACATAATGTCACCATCATCCCGTTTTTCCTTGAAAATTAATACTCAATGCATCTATTTATACTTTCTTGAATAATTACACATTCATGTGCCTTGCAGTGCCTGCCAGAGTAACAGTTATTGAAGGAGATGAAGCAGTTCTCGATTACGGGGGCGTAACAAGGAAAGCCAATATCAGCATGTTGAGCGATGTCAAAGTCGGGGATTACGTACTTGTCCATGTGGGTTATGCCATTTCAAAGATGGATGAAGAGGAAGCCCGCGAGACGCTGAAACTCTGGGATGAAATGCTAAAGGCGGCTCCCTAATGCAGAATACATTTAACGATAAATCCACTGCGTCACGTATAATCCAGAAGATAAAGGACATTTCAGGCGGAAGGAAAATAAAGCTCATGCACGTCTGCGGAACGCATGAACAAACAATTACGAAAAACGGGCTGCGGGCGCTCCTTCCCCGGAACGTTGAAGTTGTCCCTGGTCCCGGCTGCCCTGTATGCATAACGCCCCGGACTGAAATAGACAAAGCCATCCGGCTATCACGTATGGGTGCAATAATAACAACATACGGCGACATGCTGCGTGTTCCAGGCAGCACTTCCTCGCTAGCAAAAGAAAAAGCACTCGGCGGGGACATACGTATAATCTACAGCCCATTCGAAGCTGTCGGGATTGCCAGGAGGAATCCTGATAAAAACGTTGTATTCCTGGGTATCGGCTTTGAAACCACTGCGCCGATGACAGCACAGGTGCTCATTAAGGAGCCGCCAGAGAATTTCAGTGTTCTCTGTTCCCACAGGGTTGTCCCGCCTGCTATGGATTTTCTTTTGAATGGCGGATATAAAATAGATGGGTTCATAGACCCCGGGCATGTTTCCACGATTATTGGCGTTTCACCTTACATCCCGTTGTCAGAGAAATACCATATTCCCCAGGTCATTTCCGGATTTGAGCCTCTTGATGTCCTGATGTCGATTTTTATGATATTAAGGCAGCTTGGGAATAATACAGCGATTGTAGAAAATGAATACTGGAGGGTGGTAAAACCGCAAGGTAATCCGTCTGCGCAGCAATTGATGAGAGATGTTTTTGAGCCGTGCAGTAAAGAATGGAGAGGGTTACCTGTAATCCCGGATGCCAGCCTGAAGCTCAAAAATGAATTTTCAGGATATGACGCAGAAAAAAGGTTTGACATCGAACCGGTCGAAAATGATTCCTGCGGAATAGACTGTCCTCTCTGCGGAAATATACTCAAAGGTTTGTCAAACCCTGTGGACTGTGAGCTTTTCGGGAAGCTCTGCACACCTGAAAACCCTGTGGGCGCATGCATGGTATCGAGTGAAGGAACGTGCAATATCGCATACAGGTATGGAAACCTGGTGTTATAGCTTGATTGTCGAAAAAACAGGACAATAAGATTTTGATAAGCCTTTCATCAGGTTACAGGGATATTCATCGCATTGAAGGCAATATTGGATGTTCTTTTCTTCTGCGCAAACGAAAATAAGGCAGGAATTTTTTGACTGGTTCTCTATATTGCACCCAAAGCATCCTTGATTGAAGTTTTTGCATACTTCACAGGCAACACCGCAGCGACCAATTGTAATATCCATCTTTTTTCTATCCGTTTTCCCTGTTGCTGATTATTCGTTGTCTAGAGCATACAGGTATTTGCTAAAGTAATATATAAAGAGTTGATGTTCATTGTTATATATGTTGGTGTGGGAAAAGTGTGAATCCCAGTTGGCGAAAAAAATGTTGTTAATATATCAGCAAACTCTCGGCACGGGGTCGCCCACGGGTGGTTCCATGATTCTTTTCCCGCCTACTATTGTTTCAAGTATTACCTTTCCCTTATAATTATCTATAACCTCGCCTATAATCTCCGCATCCTTCCCCTCATCTGTACTGCGAAGAACCGAAAGCAATTTTTCCGCTTTATCTTTCCTGACCCCGATTACTGCTTTCCCTTCGTTGGCAACAGTATAAGGGTCGATACCGAGCATACTCGATGCAGCTTTAACTTCGGGTTTAAGCGGTATCTTTTCTTCATGGATGATTATCCCGGTTTTACTTTTTCGCGCCCAGTCGTTAAGAGTGGCTGCAAGCCCGCCTCGCGTGGGGTCACGCATAGCGGTAATGCCCCCCACCATGAGAGCTTTTTCAACCATGCTCCAGAGGGGAGCGACATCTGAGCAAAGTGTTGTCTCAAAGCCGAATCCTTCCCTGAAGGATAAAAGGGAAATACCGTGGTCGCCTATTGTCCCGCTAACGATTATTTTGTCCCCCTGCGAGAGGTTTGAATCTTTTACCACTTTCCCGCGCCCTGCCAGCCCTATTCCCGTAGTGTTTATCACAATTTTATCAAGTTTTCCTTTCTGCATGACTTTGGTATCCCCGGTAATTACGGACACTCCCGTCCTTTTGCAGATTTCATCGATTGAGCGGATGATTCGTTCAAGTTCAGAGGTTTCAAAACCTTCTTCCATGATAATCGCAAGGGAAAGGGCAATCGGGCGCCCCCCCATCATGGAAATGTCGTTTATGGTGCCGCATGCTGCTAATTTCCCAATGTCCCCGCCCGGGAAAAAAATAGGTGAAACGATGTAGCTGTCCGTGCTTATTACAAGTTCCTTATCGCCCAATGAAATCGAGGCGCCGTCATCAAGGTCGGATAGTCCTACTTCGCCAAGGTTCCTTGAAGAGATATTTTTCAATATCGAATCTGCGATAAGGCTGTTCATCATTTCTCCGCCGGCGCCGTGAGATAAGAGGATTTTCATATAGCTACGAAAAGGAAGTCTCAATATTTAATAGTTGATACTGCATAGAGTACCTTTTATTTATTAAAAGCAATTAGGTAGATACATGCAAGGCAATCATAACGAGATTGAAAAGCGCCTGTGGGATGCCGAATAACGGAGAAACATGAATAAAACCCGCCCTCTCTGGCGCCCTCTCTTCACCCTCACCCCAGCCATAGCCTGCGCGCTCATGGATATCGAAGCCGCGCGCGCCGTGGTCGAGGGCACGCCCCTGCCGCCGGCAGCAGAGGCTGAACTGCGCCGGCGCGCCCGCATACGTTCCACACATTATTCCACCCGTATCGAAGGCAACCGTCTCACGCTTGCAGAGGCGCAACAGGTCATTGAGGGAAAACCATCGCAATTCCATGGGCGGGAAAGAGATGTAAGTGAAGTGAAAAACTACTGGAATGCTCTGCTTCGCGTTGAGGAATGGGCTGCGAAAAAGATGCCGCTCACCGAAGAGCTTATTCAAAGGCTTCATGCGCTCATTGAAAAGGGAGCACGTGCCAAACCTACTCCTTACCGTGATGGTCAGAACGTGATCCGCGATTCTGCATCGGGCGCGATCGTTTATTTGCCGCCGGAAGCCAGGGATGTACCTGCGCTCATCGCTGCACTTGCAGAATGGGTGAATAACGCTGAAAAAGAAGGTCTGCCTGCGCCGCTAATAGCTGGTCTTGTGCATTACCAGTTCGTCACCATTCATCCTTACTATGACGGAAACGGCAGGACGGCGCGCCTGCTTGCGACTTTCATTCTGCATCGCGGCGGCTACGGACTTAACGGTTTCTTCTCGCTGGAAGAACACCATGCGCGCGACCTGGAAGGCTACTACCGTTCACTCGCAGTTCATCCGCACCATAACTATTACGAAGGGCGCGCTGAAGCTGACCTGACACCGTGGCTTGAATACTTCGCCAAAACGCTCGCTCTGGTATTCACTGCCGCAAAGGATGAAGCGCTTCGCTATGCTGCGCGGGGTGTGCCAGCCGAACCCGAAGAACTGCGACGTCTCGATCACAGGGCGCGGACTGTTCTTGCGCTTTTCGCGAAATCAGAACAGATTTCTACATCACAGGTCGCCGCTACTCTGGGACTTTCAGAGCGTATGGCGCGCCTGCTGCTCAATACATGGGTCAAAGATAGCTGGCTGGTTATAGCAAATCCATCCAACAGGAAACGTGCATATGGTTTATCGGCAGTTTATCGGCAATATATTGACAGTTTATCGGCAACCAATGGGGTTGAAAAATGAGCAATGATTACTCTGAAGATTCCCTGGTCGAACAGCCCGCCATCGAACTCTTCTATAAACTCGGCTGGCAGCAGAGTATTTATGCGCTTGCTGTTTGACGTACTGGTGAACAATGGTTCAATTAGCACTGATTCTATTTAGAATTCACGAGGTCGTGCTTTGATGCCCCAATACAAGGTCATAATCAGCGGTACCGTCCAGGGCGTGGGTTTTCGTCCTTTCATTTACAGGGCCGCGAAAAAAAACAATATTCATGGGTATATCAGGAATTCATGCAACAGCGTGGAACTTTTGCTTGAAGGGAAAGAAGATGAGATTTCAAATTTCCTGGATACGGTCAGGAATAACAGCCCCCCGCTTTCCAGGATAACGAATATTGATATAAAACCCGGGAAAGAAAAAACGTACAGTGATTTTTTCATTTTAAAAAGCGAAAAACAGGGCAATCCGGATTCCATAATGCCGCCTGATGTTGCCATGTGCGATGCCTGCAGGGACGAGGTTTTTGACAGCTCAAACAGGAGACACCTGTATCCCTTCACGGTCTGCACGGACTGCGGTCCGCGTTTTACGATGATAGAATCGCTGCCTTACGACAGGGAAAATACAACGATGTCAAAATTCAAGATATGTGAAGATTGCAGGCATGAGTACTTTGACCCCATGGACAGGAGGTTTCATGCCGAGCCGGTTTGCTGCCCTGATTGCGGTCCTCACTATGAACTGTACAGGGGCAGGGAGAATACATTTTCAAAAAACCCGATTAAGGACGCAGCCGCTCTTCTGGATAACGGGAAAATAGTAGCAGTGAAAGGAATCGGCGGCACTCATCTTGTGGCAGGGACGACAGGCGATGATGCAATATTACGGATGCGGAGGGTTCTTAGAAGACCAATGAAACCTTTTGCAATAATGGCGCTGAATATTGTTGAGGCAAAAAGGATTGCGTTCATTTCCGAAAAAGAAGAGCAGCTTCTTTCGTCAATGGAAAGACCTATCGTGATTGTCCTGAAAAAAGATAAGATATCAACGAATATTTCCCCGGGTCTTGGCAATATTGGTATCATGCTCCCGCATTCGGGTTTGCATCACCTGTTATTCCATTACTCAAACGAGCCTGCTTTTGTAATGACCTCGGCAAACATCCCTGGCGAACCGATGTCAATCGATAACGAGGATATTCTTTCGTTGGGCGCGGATTTTTCATTGATACACAACAGGACTATTAAAAACAGATGTGATGATTCTGTTGTTAAGGTCCTAAATAACAACGCGGCATTTATCAGGAGGTCGCGGGGTTTTGTTCCTTCCCCGGTGGAGGTAAGGGAAGCAAAAAGAACCGTGCTGTCCCTGGGTGCGGAACTGGATGTGACCGCATGCATCCTGAAAAAGGACAGGGCTTTCCTGACGCAGTATATCGGCAACACAACAAAACCCAGAACGCTTGAATATCTCGAATCCGCGGTCGGAAACCTCATGGAATTGACCGGAGTGGATAAGGTCGATGCGATAGCTGTGGACATGCACCCCTCGTTCAATACTTCAGCGCTGGGGACGGAATTAAGCGGGAAATTCAAGGTTCCTTTAATAAAATGCCAGCATCATTTTGCCCATGCTGCATCACTTCTTGCAGAAAGCGGTCATGAGAAAATGGTATGCATTGCGGCTGACGGTGTAGGATACGGGAACGACGGGACTGCATGGGGAGGCGAAATAATTGTCGCCGGCGAAAGTTTTGAGCGCGCGGGGCATCTTTTGCCGCAACTGATGCCGGGCGGCGACCTCGCGGCGCGATATCCTGCGCGGATGGCTGCGGGCGTTCTGTCAGGGAAATACAAGCCCGATGAGCTTTCCCGGATATTCAAACCTTATTTTGAAAAAAATGAACTGGATATTATTCTAAAGCAAATTGAAAGAGGTTTCAATTCGCCTCTTACATCAAGCGCCGGAAGGATACTTGACGCCATCGCTGCGCTGCTCGGGGTATGCACCGGGAGGACGTATGAAGGCGAACCAGCCATGAAACTTGAGGCTTTTGCAATGAAAGGGAAAGATATCGTGGATATGCCCATCACCATTAAGAAAAACGATGGGAAGTATGTATTTGATACGACAGGGATTATCGAAACCGTATATCAGGCGAGGGACGAGTATTCGTATCCAGATATCGCTGCATCATCCCAGGCTGCCCTGGCAAGAGGGCTGTGTGAAATGGCGATTAAAGCTGCGCGGGATAAGAAGATTGGCGTGATAGGTTTTTCAGGCGGCGTTGCCTATAATAATGCCATTATCAGTACTGCAGGAAATATTGCGGAGGAAGAAGGTTTTGAATTCGTTGTGCACACAAAAGTGCCTTGCGGCGATGGAGGGATAAGCCTCGGGCAGGCGATGATGGGGGCTTTTGGGAATGACAAATAATCCCCGGTGCATCCATTTCCGTAAGCTTCATTAATAACCAGCACGTCTAATACTCAAATGACAGTCTTAGATGGATATAAAGCATTTTTTGATGCATCATCTGACCCTAATCTTGAAGCCTCCAAAAAAAAGGATGGCATGTTTTTTATTTTTCGTTCAATAGAGGCATGGAAAGAGGAAAAATGCAGGGAAGAGGACATTCCGGTAAATGAATTGGTATGCAATGAATTTAAGAAAAACAGGTTTATCGCTCACCCCTGATATCATTTCCACTAATTATATATATTAATAATACATCGCATTACAAATAACGAGGAAACGAATGGGCAAAGTAAAAACAGCCGTCCCGGGTCTTGATGAATTAATCGAAGGAGGTTATGTCGAGAACGATGTAATCCTTGTAACAGGAGGGCCGGGCACCGGGAAAACAACGTTCGGGGTGCAGTACCTGTATGGAGGGGTTGTCAATTTTAACGAACCGGGCGTCCTTGTGGTGATGGAAGAAACCCCATCTAGGATAATGAGGGATATGTGGAGATTCGGGTGGGATCTTGAAAAGCTCATATCCCAGAAAAAATTGAGAATAATATACGCGAACCCCTTTACATATACGAAATTTGTAAAATCCCTCGAAAGAAGCCCGATCAATACCATCGCAGCAAGAAAAAATATCGGGGATATTTTCGAGCAAATCCAGCTGGAGGTCGAAGCAATAAATGCAAAAAGGATATTTATTGATTCCATAACTTCTTTTAAAATATCAACAGATACATCAGAAGTCAGGCATAAAATATCAGAATTCATCAAGAATCTTGAGTATCTTGATTGTACAACCCTTATGTCAAGTGAGGTACAGGGCAATCAATATTCATTCAGCGTTGAAGAGTATCTGTCATCCGGCGTCATCAGGCTGCATGTGTTCAGGGCTGAGGGGAACAGGGTAAAAGCAATAGAAATATTAAAGATGAGAGGCGTCAAGCATGATGAAACCCTGCATCCATACGAGATAAGGGATAAAGGCATCATCGTTTATCCGAATGAGACCGTGATGAATGATGAAATGAGTCTTTTTGACTCGGTTGCCAGAAAATAACATTTGGGATTCTTATGGCTCTAAATTATGATGAGATAGTCCGGAAATATGAAAAATATATATTCCAGACATACACCCGCCAGCCCATTGCGATAAAAAAAGCATGCGGCGCAGTAGTGACGGATGTAAATGGTAAGGAATACATAGACTGCGTGGCAGGAATAGCGGTGAATAACGTGGGTCACTGCCATCCCGATGTAGTCGATGCAATAAAACGCCAGGCAGAGCAGTTAATACATGTATCGAATCTTTATTATACTGAAAACCAGGCTCTTCTTGCCGAGGAACTTTCAAAACTTACAATGCTTGACCGTGTCTTTTTCTGTAATTCAGGTGCGGAAGCCGTTGAAGGCGCACTGAAACTTGCACGGAAAGCTTCCGGTAAAAAAGAATTCGTTGCCACAGAACATGCGTTCCACGGCAGGACACGAGGGGCTTTGAGCGTCACGCATAAGGAAAAATACAGGAAACCATTTGAACCGCTTGCGCCTTCTGTTTTCGTGCCGTACAACGATGCCGATGCAATAAGGTCGGCAATCAATGAAAAAACAGCAGGCGTGATTCTTGAGCCCATACAGGGGGAAGGCGGTGTGATAATACCTTCATCTGGATACCTGGAAGAAGTGCGGGAAATATGCGATGAAAAGGATACTTTATTGATACTGGATGAAGTGCAGACCGGGTTCGGGAGAACGGGAAAATGGTTTGCAAGAGAGCATTCCGGTATCGTACCCGACATTATGACCACAGCTAAAGCAATGGGTGGAGGCTTTCCCATGGGCGCAATGCTTGCGCTTGAAGATGTGGCTTCAAATTTCGTGCGCGGCGACCACGCATCCACGTTTGGCGGGAATTCCCTTGCATGCGCTGCGGCTCTTGCTAATATTGAGGTAATCAAGAAAGAAAAACTCGTGAAGCGCTCTTATGAATTGGGAAATTACCTCATCAAAAAACTTACAGGTTTGAACAAGGATTACGTAAAAGAGATACGCGGAAAAGGATTGATGGTAGGCATGGAACTCTCGATAAAGTGCGAGGACATCGTGAACAAAGCCCGCGAACAGGGCGTGCTTCTTAACTGCACCTCGGAATCCGTGCTGCGTTTTGTCCCGCCGCTGACTATTACGAAAGAACAGCTTGATACGGCGGTGTCGGTGCTGAATGACATTTGAAAAGCGACACCTCGCTTTATGCGGTCTAGGGGTATGGTCGCAAGACCATACCCCTTCGTTTGATAAAACTTTCTTAAAGTTTTTTGAAGGACTGGTGCGCCCCTCGGTTAAGAATATCAAAGAGTACGTGCCGGGAAAATCCATCGAGGAGATTGCACAAAAATACGGGCTCGACCCCGGCAAAATTATTAAACTTGGCTCAAATGAAAATCCGCTCGGGCCTTCCCCGCTTGCAGTTTCTGCCATCAGGGAAACAGCCGGGAAAATCCACCTGTACCCGCCTTCTGATGCACTTGATTTAAGAAAAGCGATATCAGCCTATACAGGTTATCCTGTGGATAACATCGTCGTTTCGGGGAACGGCATGGACGGGATACTTGATACCATGATGAGGCTTTTCATGACGCCTGAAGCCGGGACCATAATACCCATACCTACGTTTTCGTATTATGAAATCGCAACCCTCGCAAATGGCGGGAAACCGGTTTTTGTTGAGCGCAATTCAGATTTCGCAATCGAGCCAGAAAGTATTCTGGATAAAGTTAAAGAAAGCACGAAAATGATTTTTCTCTGCTCGCCAAACAACCCTTCAGGGAACACAGTCAGCGAAAAGGACGCGAGAAAGATACTGGAATCCGTTGATGCCATAGTGTTCGTAGATGAGGCTTATGCCGATTTTTCAGGACATACTCTCATGGGGCTTGTGAAGGAATATGATAATCTTATAATCGGGCGCACATTCTCAAAGGCGTTCGGCCTTGCAGGGATGCGCATGGGTTATGCAGTGGTGCCGGAATGGATTGCCAGAGAATATATGAAGGTCATGACGCCATTCTCAGTGGATGTATTGTCATCGGTGGGCGGGATTGCAGCGTTAAATGACAGGGAGCATCTTAAGATATGCCTTGAAACCGTGAAAAGAGGGCGCATACAATTGAGCAAAGGACTTGCACCTCTTTGTAAAGTATATCCCTCGGAGGCGAATTTCATCCTGATAGATGTATCACCCCGAACGGCAGCGGAAGTATCAGAATCGCTATTAAGAAAAGGCATAATAGTGCGGGACTGTACTTCTTTCAGGGGCGCAGGTCAGTCTCTTATCCGTATAACCGTGGGTACGGAAGAGCAGAATGAAAAGGCCATAGAAGCATTGAAGGCGGTTTTGTGAATAACAGTAACAGCGAACTAATACGAAAAACTTTAAGAAAGTTTTATCAAACGAGGGGTATGCGAAGCATACCCCAACACTGCGCAAGCCGAAGTTTCGGCTTTCGTACGAACTCTGGCGGCGTGTGTTCGTTACCTGCGTTCATCGGCGTCATGCTCGCCGTGACGCATAGACACGTATGCCTGCGGGCATACGTGGATGCGCCCTCCCGAGGCGCGACTCGGGGCGTTCATCTGCGGTTTGTTCTTCAAAATTTGCCACTTTATTTTTCGTCATACCCTAAGAACCTAATTTTCAATACATATTTCATGAACTCTTTGAGTTCTTCGCGTCTTTGCGGTGCCGCATTTATTCACCGCATAAAACGAGGTATTGCTTTATGATAATAGCGCTTACGGGCACACCCGGCACTGGCAAAACCACTGTTTGCGGTATATTAGCTGAGCATTCGCAATACAGGAAACTATTCCATATCATCGACCTGAATAAAATTGTCCTCGGTGAAAAGCTTTACACAGGGAAGGATGAAACGCGGGACACATACGAAGCTGACATGGATAAACTGGAAGAGCGCGTGAAGCAGGTAATCAGCCAGGTGCCGCAGGGGATGGATATTATTATGGAAGGTCATCTATCGCATCTTTTGCCTGCTGATGCCATTATTGTGCTGAGGACGCATCCGGTGGCTCTGCGCAAGCGTCTTGGGAAAAGAAAGAATTACTCTTTTTCAAAAGTGAAGGAAAATGCCAATGCCGAAGCGCTGGATGTAATACTTGTGGAATCTGCTGAACGCAATAAAAACGTCTTTGAGATAAATACCACTGATGTTAATCCGCTGGCCATTGTAAAATCCGTTATTGCGATAATAGAATCCCTGAAGCAGGGGAAAACACCCAAGGATTTTCTGCCGGGGAAGTTAAACTGGATAGAACTGGTGGAATTGTAGTTACCACGTTTCCCAGTGAACTACCTTATCCAGGCCCATCTTGGGCGGCGCAACCGGTTCTTCATCGGCGTATCCGACTGGTATTATAGCTATCGGTTTTGTTTTATTGGGGATACCAAGAAGCTCGCTGACTGCGTTCTCATCGAACGCGCCCACCCAGCATGCCGCAAGTCCCAGCGAACATGCCGAAAGCAGGATGTTCTCCACGCTGGCTGTGGCATCCTGGATAGCATAAAGCTCTCCCCTTGTTTTATATACACGTGATGAGCGTTCGATATTCGCAACTGCAACAATCACTATCGGAGCCTGTTCAATGAATGACTGCCCGAGTGCTGCTTCTTTCAATTTCTGTTTTGTGATTTTATTGGATATAACAATAAAATCCCGCGCCTGCAGGTTTCCCGCTGACGGCGCCATCCGGGCCGCATCCAAAAGTTCCTCTATCATCTCTTTTCCGACCGGTTGGGCCTTAAATCTCCTGACAGACCGTCTCCCTTTGATAGTTTCTATACACTCCATAACTCCAACCTCTAATAATGATTGATATTAATAGTATTTAAAATTAAGCAAGTTTCGTCTGCTGGAATTTTGCCTTTAACCCGTCAAGGTCAGTCAATTCGTTTATGATATCGATAAGGACATCGTTTCCTTTTCCCAGCACATTTTTATTTTCTTCTCTGATTTCAAAAGCCGGGTCTTCCGGTGGTATTTTGATGCGCGTCACCGAAGCCCTGTGTTCTTTAAGACGAACATCCTTTGATTCCCTGACATTTTCTGTCTTTCTGCCTTCAATTCCGAGTAATTCAAGTTCGTATTTGAAACATGGGCGGTGGAAAAGTGAGGAAAGGATAAAAACCGCGATATCCAGCCGGTCTGAAATATCGATATTCTTAAGATGGTCTTTTACGATTGTATAAATATCCCGTTTAGGGTTCGCTTTAAAGGTATAAACTATTGAGGGCGGGATGTCAATCTCGTCCATATACCCCATTTCATGAAGCGCGCGAAGGTAGCCAGTGAGTATCAACCTGTGCTGGTCATATCCATTTTTCTTTAATTCCCTTGCAATACTGCTGATGGACATTTGTTTATTCGCAAGTATCCCGGCAAGGGTATTGTAGAACTCTGACATCTGCTTAAGATTTGATAACAAACCTGATAAATGTTTTGATTCAGGTGGCAAGGGCATTGCAATAATATATATACGATTAACCCTACATCTACTTCCTCCCGAGGGAGATATGAAAAAAGAAATAATCCTCGTTGAATCCAGAGACCCTGCTTTCCAGGACCTTGTTTTAAGTACGCCAGTCGGTGAGAAGCTCGCTACCTGCATGCAGTGCGGAATATGCGCTGGCTCATGTCCGGTCAGCCATGAAATGGATTACAACCCCCGCCAGCTTGTGCGCATGGTTCAGCTTGGCCTTAAAAATGAAGTGCTCAACAGCAACACTATCTGGATTTGCACATCATGCTTTTCCTGCTCGGTGCGCTGCCCGAGGGGAATACGCCCCACCGAACTCATGGAAACCTTAAGGCCTATTGCAATAGCAGAAGGCATAAAGAACAAAAATGAGAGGTTTGATGGTGTTTTCTCAGATGTGGTCAGGAAAAACGGCAGGGCTTCTGAATTCCTATTAATCTCCAAATACAGCCTGAAAGAGCCTGAAATGATAAAACAGGCTCCATTTGGTCTTTCCCTTTTCTTAAAAGGAAAATTGCCACTGGCTGTTGATAAAATGGAAAATACGCTTGAACTTGATACTATTTTTAAACTTGGGGAAAAAGTGGAGAAGAAAGAAAAAGAGAACAAAGAAAATAAGGAAACAGGTATGAAAACTGAAAAAGAAGAGCCGGAGACTGACAAATGAAATATTCCTATTATCCCGGATGCGCACAGCACGGGACGGCTGTGGATTACCGCAAGTCTGTGGAAGCGGTGTTCCGCTCACTTGGCATCGAGCTTGAAGAGGTGAAGAACTGGAACTGCTGCGGCGCCCTCCATGTTCCTGACATGACCGTAAGAGCTGCGCTGTCGGCAAGAACCCTGGCATCATCAAAAGGGCTTGATATGGCAACTCCATGCAACCTCTGCTATTCGAACCTCATGCGCGCAAATGCCGCACTTGAAGAAGGCTCCCTTAAAACGAGGGTCAATGAAGCTCTTACTGTAAAATATGACGGCAATACAAAACCAAAACACCTCCTTGAAGTAATAGTCAAAGATTACGGTCTTACAAAACTTGCTGAAAAGGTCAAAAAGCCCTTAAAAATAAAAGCCGTGCCTTATTACGGCTGTCTGCTCACGCGGCCTGAGAACAAATTTGACAGTCCCGAGAACCCGAAGTCGCTGGATAACCTTATCGCAAGCCTCGGGGCAGAACCTGTAAAATATTATTATAAAACAAAATGCTGCGGAGGCCCGATCCTGATAACGAACGAAGACCTTGCTCTTGAACTTGCAAGGGACTTGCTAATAATGGCAAAAGATTCAGGCGCGGACTGTATGGTTGTGACTTGTCCCATGTGCCATCTCCAGCTGGATGCAAAACAGAAAGCAGTTGAAAAAAAATATAACATCAAGCTTGATATGCCGATAATTTATTTTACACAGCTCATGGGTCTTGCGATGGGCTTCACTTGCGATGAACTGGGAATGGGGAAGCATCTTGTTCCTTGCGATAAATTGATAGCAAAGATAGGGAGGTAAAGATGACTGAGAACGAACTCGCCCACATGAATGAAAATACCTCCACAAAGAGTTCAATACCTGAAAACGGGCAGCCTCCTAAAAAAACGGGCGTGTACCTTTGCAGGTGCGGCGGGAATATAGGCGATCTCGTCGATCTGCAATCCATCGCCGACAGCCTGAAAGAAAATAAAGATGTTTTGGTGAATATCCAGGATTACCTGTGCAGCGGCGCGGGGCAGGAAAAAATAAAAAGCGATATCGAGAAAGGAAAAGTGGACCGGGTGGTAATCGGCTCATGCTCGCCAAAACTGCATCTTGAAACATTCAGGGGCATGGCAAAAAAAGCAGGGCTTAACCCGAACCTGCTTGAGATTACAAACATCAGGGAACAGGCAAGCTGGGTTCATGACAAAGAGGGCATAAATCCAAAAGTCAAAGGGTTAATAAAAGGCGCAGTCGCCAGAATAGGTTCCATAGAACCGCTTGTGCCGCTTGAGAAAAAACTTGTTAACAGGACTCTCGTGGTAGGGGGCGGGATTGCCGGGATTACCACGGCTCTTGAACTGGCGGACGCACATGAAGTTATTCTTATTGAAAAACTGCCATTCCTCGGCGGGCATATGATTGGCCTTTCCAAGACCTTCCCAACGCTTGATTGTTCCCAGTGTATTCTCACGCCAAAGATGGTGGCGGTACATAATCATCCCAATATCACCATGTTTACCCAGACCGAAGTGGCGGACGTGCGCGGAAGCCCGGGGGATTACTCAATAACACTGAGGCACAGCCCGCGATACGTGGATATTGAAAAATGCATAAACTGCGGGGCGTGCGCCAGGAAATGCACCACTGGCGCCATTTTCCTGCCATTTGCACAGGCAGTCCCGCAGGCGTACATGATTGATATGTCAAAATGTAAAAACTGCGGCGCCTGCGTAAAAGTTTGCCCCCGTGATGCCATAGACCTCGATGCGAAAGAAAAGACAAGTTCAGTTTCAGTCGGGGCGGTGGCTATTGCAACAGGTTTTGAGCCCATCGACCCGTCGTTCATCGAAGAGTACAATTACCCTGCCCCGAATCTTCTCACGGCAGTGGAATTTGAGGAGATGCTCTCGGCAAAGAGCAAAACAGGAATGAGATTACAGAAAGCAGACGGCTCATTCCCCAGCCGCGTGGCTTTCGTTCTGTGCGCCGGAAGCCGGGATTTTACGGGCAAAGGCAGGAAACACTGCTCCAAGGTATGCTGCATCTACTCGCAGAAACAGGCGCAGCTTGTCAGGAAGATGAAAGATGAGGCTGAGGCGTGGATATTTTATATCGACATGCGCTCTGCTGGAAGGCGGTTTGAAGAATTCTATCATCACACGCAGGAGAAGGGAGTAAATTATGTGCGTGGGAAAGTAGCTGAAATAATACCCAAACAAGACGGCGCGCTCATGGTGCAGTACGAAGATACCAACCTTGGCAGGAAGGGACGCGAGTTGTTCGACATGGTCGTGCTTTGTCCTGCACTCATTCCTTCTGCGGGCACAAAGGAACTTGCTGACAAATTAGGAGTGCCCATTGGAGACGACGGGTTCATCGAGGAAAAACATGTCAAGCTTGACCCTGTAAATACATTGAACCAGTCGGTGTTCGCTGCGGGCTGTGTGCTTGGCCCGAAGGATATTCACGATTCAGTTACAGAAGGTATAAGCGCTGCGCATAAGGTTTCCCAGTTCCTCGGGAAAGGTATGATTCTCATCCCGCCGGAGAAACCCATGATACTTGAGTGCAACGGATGCGGCGAATGCGTGAAAGCCTGTCCTTATAATGCGCTTAATCTTGAAAACGGAAAAGCTGTGCTGTCGCCTCTTGCATGCACGGGCTGCGGAATCTGTGTGCCTGCGTGCCCGATAAAAGGAATCGAGATAAGGAATTATACACGGAACCAATATAAGGCGCAGTTAAAAGCGATATTGAGCGAGGAGCCCGGAGTGATTGTGTTCATAGACCCTTATGCATATGCAGCTGCCGATATTGCTGGCGTTAATCGCAGGCAGTACTCTTCCCTTGTCAGGTTTGTAAATGTCCCGTCCATCCATATCCTTGATGCGGACGTTGTCAACGCCGCTTTTGAATATGGGGCTACAGGCGTAATGCTCATTGAAGGGACGACAGATGAGAAGCTCGTGTCGCACTCGGATGAGTTATACAAGAAGCTCAAAAAAGAGACGCGAAAGCATAAAAAACCCTTAAGGTATTCCCATATAGAAACAGCGCAGTATGAGAAATTAACAGACCTGCTTAATGTTTTTGCAGCGCAGGCAGGCGCGAAGGCTCAAAAGAAGAATAAGAAAGAAACAGAGTCTGAGGAATAGTAAGGTTTTTACGATTTTCTTAAACTCAATAGATTTCTCCAGAGGTGTGCCTGACCACGCCGCCAACTTTTAATTTTCCATCTTTTAGGATAACCGTGGTCAATCCCTCTATTACCCCTTCGGTTTCAATGACGTCGCCGTCAGCTAATTCTCGTACTATTACTGTGTATTTTGTTTTGTTCTTGTATTCTTTGGGCACTGTGCAACTCCTTCCCTATGAATCGTTTTTTGGAATGAAAAATTATTGTCTTCATGATAAATAAATTTATTCTTTAACTCTACGGAATAAGAAAGACAAATCATGGAAACCGGGATTATCCATTTGAATCCAAAAAGAGATTGATAGTAAAATATGCTCCGATCGGGATTTGAACCCGAGTCTCTGGCTATCTTTATTTCGGCGTTATTTCACGCTTAAAACTTGAAAGGCCAGAATGATTGGCCTGCTACACTATCGGAGCGCAGTAGGCTTAATATAACACAACCATATTTAATGGTTTGCTAGTCCGTACATTATCACTCGATATATTTATATAGGACAAAGAAGGGTTTTTAGGGTGGTGTCGAAATGCAAGATAAATGTCCAAAATGCGGTGAGCCTCTGGCAACCAAGACTATTAAAAAAGAATTAGCCTCAGGCAGTATTGATTATCCAATTTCGCAAACGTGTCCGAAATGCAATTGGAGCAAAGATTTAACAGGTGCAGGTGAAATAGTTTCAAAATCAGTCACAGCACCGCCCAGCGAAATAAAAAAGGAGAAAAAACCTGTTGTTGTGGCGCCTGCACCGCCAAAACCAGAATCTGCGGCAGGTATCAATAAACTCATAACAGTTGCTCTGGCAATACTTGTCCTCGGTGGACTGGTTTGGGCGTTTTTCCTTTATCCGGGTACAACAAAAACCATTGAAAACCTCCCGCAACCCACTGTAACTCCTGAAATCACGCAAACCACTGTTCAACCGACAAGTACCCCGGTTCCTGAAGTTACGCCGACAGGAAAAAAAATAGCAATTAAATTAGACAGTTATAGGGGTTTTATTCCCAATAAACAGACAGTCAAGGCAGGCGATGAAATGGTCTGGAGAAATGATGGAAAGGAAACGGTCACTATTGTCAGTAACGATGGATTTTTTGGCGACCAGGTTTTGGCGTATGATAAAGAATATCGTTATATATTCAAGAAACTCGGAACGTATAGTTTCAATCTGAAAGGGAAAAACTTTACTGGTACTGTTACCGTAGAACCTTAAACCTGAGTCCAGTCAAGCTGAAAACCATCAAGGGTCATGAGGACAATCTTCTGCTTTATGCCGGGAAGTTCATAGGGCAGTTCCTCAAAACCAATAAATAATTCATCGCCAGGGTTAATTTCCGGCGGTGAATTGATTACTTTTCCAAAAAAGTATTTCTTATTTTCTTTTGAATCAGAAACCACTACGTTTCTCCATCCTTTAGCCTGCGCGACCCTGACAACAGTGCATTTCCTTTTGAATTTTTTTAATGTCTTCTTGATTCCGCCGATTTCAGTTTCAGTTGTTTGGACAACATCAATATCATTATCTGCCATTTTTGTTTCACCTGAAGATACCTTGATATACCAGTTTTATGTAATAAAGTATACGCATTTAAAAAATACAATTAACGGTGAAAATCATGGGATTACCAGCAACAAAACGCTATTTGATAGAATTACTTCACAAACATAAACTCACATATGAACAGGTCGGACAATATTCGGGTATAGACACTGAAAGGATAAAAGCCATCAAGAAGGGCGAGGAACCAACGGCTGAAGAAAGACTAAAATTAAGAAACGTGGCATATTCTTTATCCGAACTTCGCTCGAAAGATACAGGCGAAACAATGGATTAATGTTTTCAAATAAGAATGAATGATGTTGAATACCTTAATCATCCCCTTTTAAAAACCGATACAGTCGAAAAGAGATTATACCAGCTTGCACTTGCAGGGCAGGCTATAAGCAAATCGACCCTTGTGGTTCTTCCAACAGGTCTTGGAAAAACCGTAGTAGCCCTGCTTGTTATGGTTTCACGGCTTCCAAAAGGAAAAGTCCTGCTTCTTTCCCCGACAAAACCGCTCGTTGAACAGCATGTAGCTTTTTTTAAAGGTACTCTCAATATTCCACCTGAAAATATTGCGCTGTTCACAGGAAATACGCCTCCGCATAAAAGAGCTGACATGTGGGAGAATGCGCAGCTTGTGGTTTCCACGCCGCAGGTTATTGAGAATGACCTTCTCGGGAAAAAAATCGACCTTGAAAAAGTCTCTTGCATTATTTTTGATGAAGCGCACAGGGCAACAGGAAATTACTCGTATGTGTATATTGCAGAGAAATACCACCAGCAAAACAAAGACACCCTAATCCTTGGGATTACGGCAAGCCCTGGAAGCAACCAGGGAAAAATACAGGAAGTGTGTACAAACCTCCATATCAAATCAGTCGAGATGAGGACGGATTCCGACCCGGATGTCAGCCCCTATATTTTCGATAAGGACATCGAGTGGAAGTATGTACCTATACCGATTGAAATGAAAGGATTAAAACAGTTGATGGATAAAGTCCTCTCAGACAGGTTGAATAAATTGCGCGAACTGGGTTTAATCACACCTTACCAGAGAAGATTGTCAAAAATGGAAATGCTTGATATGCAGGCGAAGCTGCAATCTCAGCTTCGTTCATTCCCTGACCAGAAAATATATCAGGGCATATCGCTCCTCGCTGAAATTTTCAAAGTAAGCCACGCCATAGAGATATCAGAAACACAGGGCGCCTCGGCATTAT
Organism: Candidatus Methanoperedens sp.; assembly: GCA_023249105.1. Classification (GTDB taxonomy): domain Archaea; phylum Halobacteriota; class Methanosarcinia; order Methanosarcinales; family Methanoperedenaceae; genus Methanoperedens. The sequence continues at coordinate 24,912 of JAHFDG010000053.1, forward strand.
CAAAATATTTTGAGCGGCTTGAGAATGAGGCGAGGTCAAAATCAGGGAGTAAAGCTGCAAAACGCCTGATGGATGATTTGAGCATGCGTCAGGCGGTGCATCATCTCGGGGGCTGCGACGGGAATAATCCAAAACTCAATATTGTAAAAGAACTTGTTGCAAAACAGGTAATTGAAAATCCGCAATCACGGGTTATCGTTTTCACAAATTACAGAGATACTGCTGAACTTGTTGCCAGTTCCCTTAAGGAAGTTCCGGGAATAAAACCCGTCAGGTTCGTGGGGCAGGCGAGCAGGTACAAGGATACAGGTCTTACCCAGAAACAGCAGGTAGAGATTATCCAGAAATTCAAGGATGGCGAGTATAATACGCTCGTGGCTACTTCGGTGGCTGAGGAAGGGCTGGACATACCTTCAACCGACCTCGTGGTTTTTTTTGAGCCCGTCCCTTCTGAGATACGAAGTATCCAGAGAAAAGGAAGGACGGGGAGAAAACATGCCGGGCGCGTCGTGGTCCTGATGGCGAAAGGGTCAAAGGACGAGGCATATCACTGGAGCAGCAACCGCAAGGAGAAAAACATGTTCCGGACCATGAAAAATCTGGAACTGGAAGCCCCGGTGGATGAGAAACCTCCTGTTGAGGGAGGGAACCTTCAGGATGCGGCAGGTGGGCAAACAAAACTTATCGATTTCCCGGCGCAAGAGACGCAGGAATCAAAAACCAGTGCCGTTGTTAAGGTCATGGTTGACAAGAGGGAGATTCGCTCCCATGTTGTGCATGCCCTTGAAAAACTGGGAACGGATGTAACGTTGACTACACTTGAAGTCGGGGACTATGTGGTGAGTGACAGGGTCGGTATCGAGAGAAAGACCGCAGAGGATTTCCTGAGCACGCTACTTGACGGCAGGGATTTGTTCGGACAGGTATCAGACCTTAAACGCGCTTATGGCCGCCCATTAATGATTATCGAAGGTGAGGGGATATATACGGCAAGGCAGGTGCATCCCAATGTAATACGCGGGGTGCTTGCGGCTATTACCATTGATTTCGGGGTTCCCATCATCTTCAGCAGGGATGAAGAGGATACCGCAGCGCTCATTAGCGTCATAGCGAAAAGGGAACAGGTGGATTCAAAACGGGAAATAAACCTGCACGGGAAGAAAACCGCTTCCACGCTCAAAGAACAGCAGGAATATTTAGTATCAGCCATTTCCGAGATAGGGCCGGTTGTGGCGAGGAACCTGCTTCGGCATTTTGGGAGCGTGGAACGGATTATGGCAGCATCACGCGAGGAATTAATGAAAGTCGAGCTTGTGGGGCCAAAGACAGCAGACAGGATAAGGGAAGTGGTGGGCGGGGAATATAAAGGATAAAGGTTAGCAAGCTTTTTATGTTATCATGCTATTATTGAGACACCCCACGGGATAGTAGGGTAGCCTGGTCCATCCTTGAGCGTTTGGGACGCTTAGACCGCGGTTCAAATCCGCGCTATCCCATAATATTACGTATCTGCGGTTATCTGCGGTTATCTGCGGTTTCGTATAAACTCGCTTTTGCACTCGCCATGATAAAATCGCGAACAAGCTTCGCCCCAAGCAAAGCAGTATTACCTGAATCGTACTCAGGCGCTATTTCTACAAGGTCGAATCCCACAATATCTGGCGCAAGGCAGGAGATTACAGCCCTCACATCGCGCGGCGTTATACCATAAGGTTCAGGCGTCCCGAGCGCGGGCGCATAAGCTGGGTCTATTGCATCCATATCTATGGAAAGATAAACTGGACCGCTGATATAATCCCGAATCTGGGAGACTATCTTTTCGATGCCTTCCGCGGCTACATCATCGGCAGAAAACACTTTGATTCCGTTCTCCCGGACATATTCGTACTCTTCGCGCGTCCCGCTCCTTATTCCTATTGAAACGTATTTCCGGGTCACATCCTCTAAGATATGCTTTGAGATGCATGCATGGCTGTTCCGCTCCCCGTGGAATTCTTCCCTCAAATCCATGTGCGCATCAAGAACAACGAATCCCATGTAAGGATATTTATTCTGGCATGCCTTAACGAACGGGTACGAAAGTGAATGTTCCCCGCCAAGCATTATCGGGATTTTTCCGTCTTTAACATAATTCCCTGCATGAACTGAAATCATCTCAAGAGTGGAATCGATGTCCTTCGCCACTTTAAGGTCGCCCGCATCATGGATATCCACATCCACGAGGTCAATATCAAAAAAGCTGCTGTAGGTCTCGAAATTGTATGAGGCTTCCCTCATTTTCTGCGGCGCGAGACTGCTCCCTTTCCTGAAGCTTGAGGTGCCGTCAAAAGGCACACCGCAGATTACATATCTGGCATTTTTGTAGTCGGAGTTTGCATCAGCAAAAGGAGTATTCTGCATTTAAGTACGCATGTCAATTTTCATTTTTCCCATTGAAATCAAATAAGATATGTCTTTTCCTGCCTCTATTTTGCCTTTCAGGTCTTCAGGTATTTTTAGTTCGAGGGTGGAATAATCGGCGTTATCCATTATCTGGACAACATCGCCCTTTACTGATAATACCTGCCCGTTTTTCCTCTCGACAAGCGGGACGTATGTCTTGTCTGTCACAGGTGCTACGATTGAGCGTTTGGAGCCGTCAAATATGCCGATAGCATCTATCCTTGCTTTTGCCGAGCCGTGTTTTCCGGTTTTTGCATGAGAAATACTTTTGATAACACAGGGTTCTTCATCTATCAGGACATACTTTCCTTCTTTTAACGTTCGTACTTCAACTTGTTCCTTCATTGCGATTCTCCTCGCTCCATGACAGCTTATTATATAATAAATATGTCGATGACAAATCGTATGTAGAGTCCTGAAATTATTTCGCCAGGATTTTTCTGCGAATGACAAGTCATCAGAACCGATGGTGAAGATGACAAACAAAAGGATCAAATTAGGAATAGACTGGGTATTAAAAAAGGGC
>JAHFDG010000054.1 GCA_023249105.1 Candidatus Methanoperedens sp.
TTTTCGATTTCCTTTTCAGTCAATTGTAGTTTCGAGCGATGGCTTAAAAATGGCATATTATTATATTAGCGCTCTTTACTAATAAATATTGTTATGCTATTTTGGAATCGTTATACTAGGAACGTATTATTCTCAAACTCCAACACTTAATTTAGTTGAGTGTGAAATTGACCTAAATGAAGATGAATTCAAAAAGGGAATCTTGATTGCACATGAAATATTGGGAATCTGTTATAATGTAAAGACTGTCATTCAGGTAAAAAAGGAGTTACAAAAAGTTTTAGAGAAGAAGAGAGATGAATTAGATGCTCTGAGAAAACTTAATAAATTGGACTCGAAAATAATCCCAAAAGAAGTCTCTGATAAGCGTAAAGCGAAGATTTTGGAACTTGAAAAGGAACTAATGAAATTGGAAAAAGAATTGTTATAAAACTTGCTGCAAACAATCTCCCAAATCCAAAAATTCGGCACGACAACTCAAAACAAGAAGAGCGGTCTTAACTTTTAAATATGCTCTTTTACCTTTTCAAAAATACCCTTGCTTCTCGGCTTCTCACCGCTTGCCTCGGCAAACTCCCGAAGCAACTGTTTCTGCCTGTCATTTAACTTTGTCGGGACATCCACCTTTATTTTAACAAGCTGGTCGCCTTTACCTGAAACATGCAGGCTCGGGAATCCTCTCCCGCGCAGTCGGAAAACATTCCCGTTCTGTGTGCCCGCCGGGATTTTCATTTTCGCCTTGCCGTCAAGCGTTGGCACGATTATCTCATCACCAAGCGTTGCCTGCGTGAAGGTGATGGTCGCTTCCATTAATACATCATCGTCATGGCGTGAGAAAATATCATGAGGTCTGACATTCATTTCTACATACAGGTCGCCGGGAGGCCCGCCCTTTTCCCCCGCCTCGCCTTCGCCGGGAACCCGGAGCCTTGAACCTGTATCAACGCCGGGCGGGATTTTCACTTCCAGCTTGCGGCGTCCCTGCACGGTCCCGGAGCCGTGGCATTTTGTGCATGGGGCATCGATTATCTGACCGCTTCCCCGGCATGTCCCGCATGTCGAGGTGGTCATGAACCTGCCAAAAGGCGTGTTCTGGGTCCTGCTCACCTGCCCCGTGCCGCGGCACGCAGGACATGTTTTGGGTGATGTTCCGGGTCTTGCCCCGCTTCCATGGCATACATTGCAAGTTTCTATCCGTGGGATTTCAAGATCCACGGTTTTCCCGGTGGCGGCTTCTTCAAAATCAATGGGCAATTCATAAAGGATATCAGACCCGCGCCTTGGTCCTTCACGCCTCCCCCCGCCTCCGAAAAAGATATCGAAGATACCCCCGCCACGCCCGAAACCGCCGCCAGCGCCGAAATCCCTGAGAATATCCTCGAAGTCAACGCCCTTGAAAATATCTTCCTGTGAATACCTCATATCAATGCCCGCATGACCGAACTGGTCATACTGCTGGCGTTTGTTCTGGTCTGATAAAACCCCATAGGCTTCTGAAATTTCCTTGAACCTCTCCTCGGCGTCAGGGGCTTTGTTCTTATCGGGATGGTACTGCATCGCAAGTTTGCGGTACGCTGTTTTGATCTCGTCGACAGGTGCGGTCTTATTCACACCAAGAATCTCATAGTAGTCTCGCTTCGTAGCCATGATTTGCGGTTATAATGACCTTTAATGTAAAAAAGATATGTCCGATGAAACGGTGCGGATAAGGGGTATGCATTCATACCCCAGAAGATGCTGCGTACAGCTATTTCTTATCTTCATCCACAACCTTATATTCCGCATCCGTGACTTTCTCGTCTTTCTTTTCTTCTGTTGTCTGTTGTTGTCCAGCCTGCTGCGCCTGTTGCTGCTCTGCCTGCTGCTGGTAAAGAATCGTGCTTACCGCATGCATTTCCTTTGTGAGTTCCTCGATTGCGGACTTTATCCTGCCCACATCTTCGCTCTTCATAGCTTCCTTTGCTGCCTCAAGCGCCTTTTCAACTTTCGCTTTCTGGTCACTGGTGACCTTATCCCCGAGCTCTTTTAGCGTTTTCTCGGTTGTATAAACCAGCGTATCTGCCTGGTTCAAAACTTCGACCTTTTCTTTCCTCGTCCTGTCTTCCTCGGCATATTTCTCGGCGTCTTTTATCTTCCTGTCGATTTCATCAGAAGCCATCTTGAGCGGCGCGGTTATGGTCATCTTCTGCTCCTTGCCGGTTCCCATGTCTTTTGCGGTTACATGGAGTATGCCGTTCGCGTCTATATCAAAAGTGACTTCTATCTGAGGAATGCCGCGCGGCGCAGGCGGTATGCCTACGAGGTTAAACCTGCCCAGCGTCACGTTATCGTAAGACATCGCCCTCTCGCCCTGGAGAACATTTATCTCCACTGTGGTCTGGCTATCAGCAGCGGTTGAGAATACCTGGCTTTTTCTTGTGGGTATTGTAGTATTCCTGTCTATGAGCTTTGTCATGACATGTCCCAGCGTCTCGATACCCAGGGTGAGGGGTGTAACGTCAAGCAGCAGTATGTCCTTCACTTCACCTGCAAGTACGCCTGCCTGGATAGCCGCGCCCATCGCCACGCATTCCATCGGGTCTACGCCTCCTTCCACTTTTTTACCGACATAGTCCTCGACAAATTTTTGTACAATGGGCATCCGGGTCGGTCCGCCAACAAGGATTATCCTGTTAACACCGGCGGCTGTTAATTTTGCATCCGACAATGCCTGCTGCATTGGCGCCTTGCATCTATCAATCACAGGTCTGATCACTTCTTCAAGTTTGGATCTGGTCAGCGTCATTGTCAGGTGTTTTGGACCTCCTGCGTCTGCTGTTATGAATGGCTGGTTGATTTCTGTGGTGAGGGTCGTAGAAAGCTCGATTTTTGCCTTCTCGGCAGCATCGCGCAGTCTCTGGTTCGCTACCCTGTCTTTTCGCAGGTCGATGCCGTGCTCTTTTCTAAATTCCTCAGCGATATAATCCACAAGTACATTATCCATATCAGTGCCGCCAAGCTGCGTATCGCCTGCGGTTGATTTGACCTCGAATACTCCTCCGCCCATCTCCATGATCGTGACATCCAGTGTTCCTCCTCCGAGGTCGAATACCATTATTTTCTGGTCGCCTGCTTTATCAAGACCGTATGCCAGCGAAGCTGCAGTCGGTTCGTTGATAATTCTTACCACTTCAAGCCCGGCGATCTCCCCGGCATCCTTGGTCGCCTGCCTCTGGTTATCATTAAAATATGCAGGCACCGTGATGACCGCTTTGTCCACTTTTTCACCCAGAAATGCCTCTGCATCCTGTTTTATCTTCTGGAGCAGGAAAGCTGAAAGTTCCTGCGGCCTGTATTCTTTTCCGCGAAGATTGTATTTGTAATCAGTACCCATTTTTCTCTTGAAAGCATACGCCGTCCCCTCTGTATTTGTAACAGTCTGGCGTCTTGCGGGTTCACCTGTCAGCCTCTGTCCGTCTTTTGTGAACGCCACATACGACGGAAATGCCTTGCCCCCGAGGGATATACCTTCCGCGCTTGGTATTATCACTGGTTTTGCGCCCTGCATCACTGCAGCGGCCGAGTTGCTTGTACCTAAATCTATTCCGATAATTTTAGCCATTATTTCACCTCATCATAATTTATCATCTGATTCTTTCTTTTTCGATACTCTGACTTTAGAATAACGAATGACCTTATTGTTCAACATGTAGCCTCTTGTAAATTCTTCAAGGATTGTATCTTCATCACATTCATCCGTAATTGTTTGCATCATCGCTTCGTGTTTGTAATGGTCGAACTTTTCTCCCAGCGCCTTAATCGGGGCCAGACCGTTTTTCTCAAGAACACTCTTGAATTGTTTATATACCAGTTCCATTCCCTCGATTAACCTGTCTTTGTCGTTCGTTTTTTTAGCGTTTTCAATACCACGTTCAAGGGATTCCCATACATCCACCAGTTCCAGTATGAGCTTCTCGTTCGCAAATTTCACGAATTCATTCTTTTCTTTGATGGTCTGTTTCCTTAAATTCTCAAAATCTGCGTTAAGACGAAGATATCGGTCTTTTTCTTCTTGGAGTTGTTTATTTGTTATATCCACCTCTTTCTGGATACTTTTTTCTTCAGGTTCCGGAGCTTTAATTTCTTCTGTGACTTCGTCTGCGGAAGATTCAATATCTTCTTCTTTGATTTGTTTTTCTTCCTTGTTCATGTTCTTTTTGTTCAAAATAAAGCAACTCCGCAATAAAAAAATCAGCTTTTCAATTCATCCAGCTCATACTAACACCAAACCTCATTGAGTGATTATTGTGTTATTTAAGCTTTAATTCTATTTAATGTTAGTCTTCTCCAACATCCGGGGCTTGGATACCGTCATAAAAATCTGCGGTATGTTCAGGTTTGACATCCATCATGCCGGTTTCTTTTGCCATAAGGATATCATTTATACGAAGTATCATGACAGCCGCATCGGTTGCGGATTTGATTTCCTGTGTCTTCACACGGAGCGGTTCAACCACTCCCAGTTCAAGCATGTTTTCTGCTTTGCCCGTGAACACATTTAACCCGGCTGTTTTTGCGCCTTTATTATGCTTGTTCCTCAGGTCAACGATAATATCGATTGCATCAAGACCGGCATTTTCGGCAATACCTTTGGGTATTTCCTCAAGCGCATCCGCATAAGCCATTATTGCAAGCTGCTCCCTACCGCCGTATGTGTTTGCGTACTTCCTGAGCCTTATTGCAAGTTCGATTTCAGGCGAGCCCCCTCCGGCTACAATCTTGCCGTCTTCGATTACCACGCCGACCACGCGCAATGCGTCATCAAGCGCCCGCTCGATTTCGTCTGCCACATGCTCTGCGCCGCTGTAAATCAGGATGGATACGGCTTTGGGATTTTCGCATCCTTCAATATAGACCATCTTATAATTGCCAACGCCGCGCTCCTCGACAAGCGCCGCTTTTCCGAGGTCTTCCTCTTCGACGCCGTCCACTTTCGAGACAATGCGCGCCCCGGTTGCTTTCACTAATTTCTTGATTTCCCCTTCGCTGCATCTTCGCACTGCAAAAATACCTTTCTTTTTCAGGTAATGCATTCCTATATCGTCGATGCCTTTTTCCGTGAATACGGCATTGGCGCCGCTTCTTGCAAGCGCTTCCACTCTTTCTTCAACAAGTTTGCTTTCCTCAAGCCTTGCTTCGGAGAGCAGTTCAGGAGATGAGATTTTAAGAGTTGACTTGACCTGTGTTTTCTCAACCTCGATTCCGGTATCAAGGATGGCGATTCTTGCATTTTCGACCCTCTTTGGCATATTTTTATGTGCTCTTGCCTTGTCAATCACAAGCCCGTGAATGAATTTTGTATCCTTTATGCTTCCCCCGCGCTGGTGGATGATATTGATATTCTCTTTTATATTCACCTTGCCGCCTTCTTTTATCGACTTGGCGACCTGTACGCATAACTGGACAAGTGAATCGAGGGCAAGGTCTGCGCTTTTTCCTGTGAGGGCGGTCCTTGCGATATTTTCAAGGACATCATCTGATGCGTCAATAGCCAGTTCATCCAGGATTTCGAGTGCCTTTTCGGCTGCAAGACTGTAGCCTCTTGTGATGGTCGTGGGATGAACGCCCTGTTCTACGAGGGCATGCGCCTTGCTTAAGAGTTCTCCGGAAAGGACGACTGCGCTTGTGGTTCCGTCGCCTGCTTTGTCTTCCTGCGTCCTGGCGACTTCAACCATCATCTTGGCTGCCGGGTGCTTGATATCCATTTCACGTAAAATCGTAGCGCCGTCATTGGTAATTACCACATCGCCGATCTGGTTTACAAGCATTTTATCCATGCCTTTCGGGCCAAGCGTGGTCCTTACCGCATCGGCTACGGCTTTAGCTGCCGAGATATTGAATCCGAGGGCGTCTCTCCCCTGGGTTCTTGTTTTGTCCTGGTCGAGTATGATAATAGGCTGTCCGCTTAATTGTCCTGCCATAATGAATTACCTCCGAATGAAGATAATTCTAAGTGTTTGTAGTTCTATAAATAATTTTGCAAACATGGCACTGGTGAATCTTTGGTGGTCAGTGTAAATTTATTTTGGTGAAAATGTGGTTGGTGAATCGGTGAGGCAAGATTTAATATCAATGGAAAAAATACACAAAAATTTAATACTTATTAAAATGAATGACCTATTAGGAGGAAACAAATAGAATTTTTATGGGAACATTTACAATTGATGCAAATATCCCAATTTCATTCTTAGATACCAATATAAATTTATGGGATGATTTTATAAAATATGTTCAAGAGAGTAGTTATAGAGTTATAATCCCTCAAGAAATCCTTAACGAGATTGGTAGGGGTAGCATAATGAAAAAGCGAAAGGTGGAAGAATGTCCTTTGGTTACAGTAGTTGACGTAAATGACAGTTTGTATGAAACCATCAAAACTGAATGCGAAACAATAGACCCACAAATTCAAGACAATGACTATAGGTTGATAGCCAGTGCAATTCAATATGATGTAAATCTGGTCTCTAATGATTATGCTTTAATTACAGTTGCACAAAGATATAAACAAATAAAAAATATTCCAATAGAAAAAAATATGACTTTAACGACGGCTAATCTATTGTGGCTGATGCATTCCGAAAGAAAAGATTTATTTGGTTGGAAAACTCTTATTAGATTTAATTTGAAAATTTATAGGCATACAGAGATTCCTAATACTTATGACGGCATTAGGAATAGAGAATGGCCGGAAGAACTTGCTAAGAAACGATTTGACCCATACCATCAGAATATTTCAAAAACAATCGATGGAGTGAAAGTATTATGACAAACAATGAATTAACTTTGGAGCAATTAGAAAATGCCCTTGATATTGAAATGGAAACATCTGATTTGATAACTAAACTTGTAAAAAAATCCTTTGAAGAAGAGCGTATAAGAAGGCAACCTATCAAGATTGTTAAGATTACTCCTCATGAATCTAAAAAAATTAAACCTGATTTCAAGGTTCAAAAAAAATCCGTAGCATAAAGGCAATAAAATGAATTCAAAAGAAGAAATTGCTAAAAATACAGAAGCAGAGAAAATTCGTGCTATAAGACCGTTTAATTATACAAAATACTATGTTACGAATATCAAAGGTGGTCTTACAACTCAAGATTTCCGCTACGAATTAATGAATGAAAAAGTCCTTGATGGAGATTCAAACGAATGGGTTTATGTTTCTGATGCTTTACTTATTTTATCCCCGACAGCGGCTAAAAGGTTCTACGATTCGCTAAAAAAAGATATTGATTTTTATGAAAGAGAACACGGTGTCATACCGACCGAATTTGAAGAAGAAAAGATTTATTGAATCAAAATAATACTATTTTCTTGGCTCTGTTAAGTTATCATGAGTTGAGGTAGGGTGCTACTATCATGGGATAAAATGAAGGGCTTTACATACTAAATTATTTTTGTTGTTTAACTTTATTATTTGTAGTTACCTTCAATAGTGACATCAATGAATAGAATTATTATCTTTAAAACACCATTGATTTCATTTGAGGTGAAATTTTGACATCTGTTGAAATAGAGGAAGGCGACATGATATGGTATAATGAAACGAACTTAGGTGTGATTGAGAAAATAGAAAAGACGGGTACTAATATGATTAAAATTCGGACGAGTGATGATACAGGCGTACACGGCCATAGTTTTTGGGTTCATAAGAAGTCTGTGTCACAAGTTAATAATGAATAAACATCCACGATAGTTAACAGCTAAGAGTATCCCACGATAACTTAACAGAATCCTCATATTAAGCTCCCCGCTTTAAGTCCCGATGGATAAACAACCCCTCATTCCAATCCCCCAATAATCCCCATCACAGAATCAATATCATTTGCCTTATTAATCTCTATCCGCACAGATTTTATGTTATCCATGCCCTTTGTGAAATATTGCGCATTAAGCTTCAGGTCATTTAAACCCAGCATGTCATATTTCCTGCATAAAGCCGTGTACTCATAAAAATCCCTGAGCCGCTCATCCATTGCCTGCGGGGGTAATAATTCCCCTGTGGAAAGATAATGCGAAAGTCTCCTGAATATATACGGGTTCCCGATTGCAGCCCTTCCTATCATAAGCCCGTCGCACTGTGTATATTCAAGCGCTTCCAGCGCGGTTTTCTCATCGTAAATATCGCCGTTTGCAATAACGGGAATCGATAGTTCTTTCTTGATACCTTTAATGAACTCAAGGCTGGATTTTCCGGAATAGCCCTGTTTCTGTGTTCTTCCGTGAACCGTGATCGCTGCCGCGCCGGATTTCTCGATAATTCGTGCGATTTTTAAAGTCTCATCAAAACTATTCATTATTCTTATCTTCGCTGTGAGTGGTATATCAAGGGCAGAAGAAAGCTGTTCTATTATTTCCCCTATCATTGCAGGGTTTTTCAGGAGCGCCGACCCGAACCCGTTTTTTATAACGCTTTGCGCCGGGCAGCCAAGGTTTATGTCAAAAAGATCCGGATTATATCTTTCCTGCAAGATTTGAGCAGAATTAACAAGGTCAGCAGCATCAGAACCCAATAACTGGATTCCGAATGGTCTCTCATCTTCAGATGTAAGGCATCTACCCATGCTTTCGGCATTTCGCCTGACAATCCCGCCTGAACAGACCATCTCAGAATACACAAGCGATGCCCCATACTTCTTGCAGAGCAGCCTGAAGGGCAGGTTCGTGACATCCGACATCGGTGCAAGAACAAGATTCCCATCAAGCTTCATTTTTCCAATTTTCAGATGAATCATACGTTTTAATCCTGGAGATAACACAATTTTCTTATGTTTATTTATATCATTGCGTAAGCCTTAAATATTATGTTCGCCTATACACGAATTGTGGGCAGAAGAATAAACTTTCTTTTCTACACCACCACCATCCTGCCCACTTATCCCCTATAATGCTATTTTCCAGAGTTTGTTTTTTGTATCAGCGCTATTTTTTCTTCAAATCCGGCGCTCACAATCGCATTAAGGTGCAGTCCCACATCTTCAGGCGTATATCCCAGCGCAAGCCCGAGGAATTGGCTGTAATGAACAACGGGAATGTTATAAATCTTCCCGGTTTTTGCAAGTTCAAGCTGCCCGCCGTCATATTGCAAATGGCAAAAAGGGCAGGCGTTCACAATGCAATCAACACCGGCTTTTTTAATCCGCTCAAGCTTGTATTCCGTCATCTTTAACGAAGTCTCAAGCATGGCTGAGCGCACACCGCCCCCGGCGCCGCAGCAGCTCGTTTTGCCCTCATACGGAACGCTTGTCGCGCCCGTTGCCTCAACAAGCTCATCAAAAAACACGGGGCATTCGGCGCCACCCAGCTTCCTGTCCTTTGTGGGCTTAAGGAGATGGCAGCCGTAATGGACAGCCACTTTTAGCGGAAGAGGTTTCTCTATGAAATTCCCAAGTTTCTCAGGACCAATATCCCTGTAAAGGAATTCTATTATGTGCCTGACTTCAATCGTTCCCAGATATTCCTTATTTATTTTTTTTAGATGCGCGTTCACCTCGTTACTGAAACCTGCATCGTTTTTCAGGATATTGTTGGCATCCAGAAGCGAACTGAAGCACCCGTTGCAGATTGTCAGCAAATCCGTGTTCTTTTCCTCTGCAAGCACAAGGTTCCTTGATGCAAGAGTGAGCCATGTTATTTTATCAAATGAGCGAAATACGCCGGGCGCGGGGCAACATGAAGCTTCTTTCAGTTCGCTCCATTTTACCTGAAGCTTATCAAGGACAAGCTTTGTCGCCTTTTCAATGCCAGGATAGCGATTCGGGATAAGGCATCCCAAGAAAAGAGATAATTCCTTCATTCTCTTATCAGCTCATCGAACCCGGTTGATTTGAGGAGGATTTTTACGTCATTGAGCGCTTTTTTGTATTTGTGAACTGTTTCCGGCGCTGCAAGTCCTATTTGTTCCCTGATAGATATGTGCAGGTCATCGATGGGTATGGCATGTCCTGTTTCAATAAGATACCTGCATACAACCCTGTGCTCCGGCAGGATTTTTCCTTTTTTTACGGCTTCGCTTCGGAGCTTGAGTATCTCATCTGTTATCTTTATTCCCCGCGGGCATCTTTCCTGGCAGTTGTAGCATGTGGTGCACATCCAGAGTTCAAGTTCATCTGAGATGTCTTTCCGGATGGAATCTTTGATAATCCTCCTGACGTTGAGGCTTGTGTACCTGCCTGAGGGACAGCTTCCTGTGCATGTGCCGCACTGGAAACAGGTGAGTATCTTTGAAAATTCTGTCAATTCTTTAAGGTTTGAAGTTTTCACTGAATTTTCAAACTCGGAGCTTTTCATCGAGGGGATTATGTGGAAACTTGTATTTAAGGGTTTAATGAGCAAATTGTTAAGATATGAGGGGCAAAAATGCTTTTATCAATTATTATCTATAAAATATAAACTTATTTTCGTAATATTAATTCCATCTTCATAATGTACATCTGGTATATCCACTGCTTGGATTGTGAATTCGCGAACGGATTTATTTAGATTTTCATCAAGCCCTTCTTTATTGAATGAAAGACCATACTTCTTAGAGTTAATTTTGATTACTATACCCGCAGCTCTGCTGCGACTGGGACAAACCACAACGCGAACATTTTTTAACGTGGATGCATTTTAACACTGATGATTGATTTAGAGCATGCAAGCCATTGCATTTATAAAATTCGATATCATATGGTTTTTTGCATAAAATATAGAAAAAAATTATTATTCGATAACGATAGACTTGAATTTTTTAAAGAAGTTTGCTCAGAGATTAGAAAAAGATATTGGTTTAAATTTGATGCCATAGGGACGGATGGAGACCACGTACACGTTTTTGTTGGTGCAGCACCAAGATATGCACCTTCAAATGTTATGCAAATAATTAAAAGTATTACAGCCAAGAACATTTTTAAAAAATACCCGGAAATTAAGAAACAATTATGGGGAGGGCATTTTTGGAGTGAAGGTGGATATATAGGGACTGTCGGAGATGGAGTTACAGCAGATATTATAAAAGGTTATGTTGAGAAGCAAGGTACTGACGAAGAAAAAGAAGGTTTTAGCCAAATGAAACTTTTGGATTTTGAATAAAAACAAAACTACAAAGCGACGGCACAATCATGCCCCGCAGCTCTGCTGCGGTTGGGTGTGCCGTCGCAACGTTTGACTTATTAGCAATATATATCAGCAATATGGTTAAATAACCAGCGATACAATAACAAACTTGGCGTGATCAATCAGATATCAGTCTCATAACAGACTGCCGGGGCGCTCGCTTGATGCCTGCGCCCTTTTGTTTTTATTCCTCGTTCTTGAAATTCTTTCGATGGTCAAATTGCCCACATACAAGCTCATATTTAAATAAAATCCTCGCCTTAAAGCAGAATAACAAAATCTGCGTTCATCCGCAGTTCTTTGCGGTTTAATTCCAATTGTGAACTTTATGAGCAAAATATTCGAAATCACCCATCGCGACACAGCAGCCAGGATAGGCAAAATGGTACTGGAAAAAGAGCTTTCAACTCCTGCAATCATCCAGCTTAATAAAAAAGATAGTCCCATAATCGATTCCGGCTCACTCTGGAAAAGGACTGCGCCTCATGAACCGGAGGCAAAAAAAATAATAATCCTTCCCCATAAATCATTGCCCCTCTATACAAGAGAGGAAATTATAAAAGAGCTTCAGGATTCGCTTGCGCAGGCGCCGCCGATTGCTCACACAGGCGCCGTCATTCATCCCTTCACCCGCGAATATCCCGAATCAGAACTATACGTCCTCGGCGCCGCAAAGCAGCTTGAAAACAGGGCGCGCGAACTCGTGGAATCAATAATCAAGCTCAAGGAAAACACCCGCGCCGATTCATTCGTCTATGCGCCCGCCCTTGCCACTCCTGAAAATCTTGCCATGCTCGTGTATCTGGGCGTGGATGTGGTGGATGAGACCTTGCCAGTAATCAAAGGATACCAGGATATTTATTTGACAAATTCAGGCGAACATCACCTCGACAGGTTGCATGAATTCCCCTGCGCCTGTTCCGTATGTCTTGCGAATACTCCTGCGGAGTTGCTTAAAAAACCCAAAAAAAAGCGTGCTGAAGCGTTATCGCTGCACAACTCTTTAAAACTTGCCGAGGAACTGCGCGCCGTCCGTGAGCACATAAGGGCTGGGCATCTTCGCGAGTACGTGGAACGCCAGTGCAGGGCACGCCCGTGGCTCACTGCGGCGCTTCGCCTTGTCGATGCCCAACACGAGTTCCTTGAAAAAAGGACTCCGGTTTTCAGGGCAAGTACCCTGTATGCCAATACATCGGAATCGCTGAATCGTGTGGAAATCAGAAGGTTTGCAGAGCGTGTAATAGAACGCTACACCGCGCCCGAGCTTGATACGCTTGTGCTTCTTCCCTGCTCAGCAAAAAAACCTTACTCGATATCCCTTTCCCACCAGAAATTCATCAATGCCCTGGGAAAGTATCGAAAATATGTCCATGAAGTAATAATCACTTCTCCGATAGGTATTGTCCCGCGCGAGCTTGAACTGATGTACCCTGCTGCGCATTACGATACTCCTGTAACAGGCCACTGGGATTTGGAAGAAAGGGCATGGGTTGGAGGATGCCTGCGCTCGTATCTTGAAAAAAACAAATACAAGAACATAATCGCTCATGTGCATGGCGCATACAGGGAAATATGCGAATCTGTGGAAAGCGAGCTTGGGCTTGAATTTATTTACACAGCCGATGAGGGTGTTACTCAAAACACCTCCCTCGATAAACTGAGAAATACCGTTTCCGGGCTTGAGCATACAAAAAAGCGTGGAAGCGAGAAAGCAAATCTCGACGTTATCCGCGCGACCGCTGATTACCAATTCGGATGCGGCGCAGGCGATATGCTTGTCACGGATGATGCTAACGTCAGGGCGCCGTATCCCAAGTTCCAGTTGTTCGCAGGAAAACAGCAGCTTGCAACATTGATACCGCAATATGGCACAATCGCCCTGACTGTGGACGGAGGAATGCGGCTTCGCGAATATCCATTCTATAAGGTGAAGATAGGCGATTTTACCCCTCACAGCAGCATACTTGCGCCGGGCGTGCTTGATGCTGACCCGCAGATTCGTCCCAATGATGAGGTGATTGTTGAGGGTGAGAAGTTTTTCGGAGTCGGGCGCGCGCTGATGAGCGGATGGGAAATGAAAGAGTGCGGGAAGGGAGTGGCGGTGGAGCTGCGGCATTCGAAGAAGATTGAAGGAGTAAAATATGCCTGAAAACAAAAAACTACCCGACAACCAGATAACTGTCTATCAAACACCAGATGGGCAAATCAATATCGAGGTGCTGTACGCTAATGAAAATATCTGGCTGCCTCAAAAAAGAATGGCAGAACTGTTTGATGTAGACCGCAGCGTTGTTACCAGGCATCTTCAGAATATATTCTCTTCCAACGAGTTACAGGAAGATTCAGTATGTGCAAATTTTGCACATACTGCCGAAGATGGCAAGGAATATCAGACAAAATTAGGGCAACAAGAGGCTGGTATATGAACAAAAGCGATATTGTAAAACAACAATCCGATTTCATCCTCTATACCTCAAGTGATGGGGACGTGAATGTGGAAGTTTTTCTGAAGGATGAAACCGTCTGGCTAACCCAGAAAGCCATGGCAGGACTATTTGGAGTAAATGTACCTGCCATCAGCAAGCATCTGGCAAACATCTATGAAACAGGGGAATTGAGGAAAGAGTCAACTATTTCCATTTTGGAAACAGTTCAAAAAGAAGGAGATAGGGAGGTCATCCGGAAAATGGAGTTCTACAACCTCGATGCCATTATTGCGGTCGGCTACCGGGTGAACTCCTATCAAGCCACGCAGTTCCGCATCTGGGCAACAAAGCTCCTGAAAGAATACATCATCAAGGGCTTTGTCCTGGACGATGAGCGACTGAAACAGGGAACCAGGGTTTTTGGCTGGGATTATTTCGAAGAACTCCTGGAGCGCATCCGGGAAATCCGCGCAAGTGAGCGGCGGTTTTATCAGAAGATTACTGACATCTATGCGCTTGCCGCCGATTATGATAAAAACGCCCCAATAACAAAGGAGTTTTTCGCCACTGTACAAAACAAGATGCATTGGGCGATAACAGGCAAAACCGCTGCGGAAATAATTTATACCTCGGCAGATGCAAAAAAGCTGTACATGGGTTTGACAAACTGGAAGCAGGCTCCTGATGGGAAAATAATGAAGTCAGATGTGTCCATTGCAAAAAATTACATGAACATAGCGCATATAAAAGAACTCAATCAAATTGTTTCAGCATATCTTGACCTGGCAGAAAATCGTGCGCAAAGGCAGCTATTAACAAAAATGGAAGACTGGGTGCAGTTACTTCATGGCTTTCTGGAACTGTCCGAATATCCCATTCTCATAGATAAAGGAAAGATATCTGCCCTGAAAGCAAAGCTCAAAGCCGAACAGGAATTTGAAAAATACAGGGTTATACAGGATAGAAACTTCATCTCCGATTTTGACAAAGAGATAAAGCGGATTATCGGGAAAAAAGATGATGATAAATAAAGCTGCGGATTCTACCTTGTGGGCTTCAGGTTATTTACTGTTATAGACCTTCGATATATTCAAGAACTGCTGGGGCATAAAAGCGGTAAGACCATAGAGTATATACTCATGTAAATAATAGAGATTCAGGTAAGATAAAAAGTCCACAGGACTTTATATTAAATCCAGAGGTAAAACAAAATGAATGAAGTTCAGGCAAATGGTGGTATAGACGACATAAATGCCAGATACAATACCAAAATGGAAGGATATAAGATATGGATGTCGTATATGAAGGAGTTAGGCGAAATGATTCCGCAGGGTGACATGTCTTGTGCGACACTATATCAAGCGTCATCCACTTGTTCTGCTTGTATCCAATCGCTTACAGTTGGCAACATAGCGCACGTGTTTCCCAGTGGAGGGTGTAATGGCGTCTAACCGGGTCATTAAGAATATCTGCGTTTTCGGTGTCGGTGGGGTGGGCGGTTTTTTTGGTGGCAAGCTTGTGGATGCATTTCGCAAAGAAACCCCTCACATCCACCATGTGTTCTTTGTTGGACGGGGCCCTCACCTAAAGGAAATACAAACAAACGGCCTAGTCCTTAATACCAAGTCGGAAGGCACTCTTCTTTGCCGACCAGACATCGCAACCGATAACGTAGATGATCTACCGCACGTAGATCTATGGCTCATATGCGTGAAGGCCTATGACCTAAAACAAGCGGCACAATCTATTGCCCGCGTAGCTAGCGATGACACCATCATGCTGCCCCTCCTAAACGGCGTCGACATATGCGAGCGCATTAGAGCCGTTGTCGATAGAGGTGTCGTCTTGCCCGCTTGCGTATTCATCGGGACTCACATCGAGAAACCAGGCGTTGTGACTCAAACCGGCGGCGAGGGGATTGTACTTTTCGGACCAGATACACAAAATCCCGATTTCGACGTGACTCCGGTTATGGATATTTTCGAGAAAGGGTCAATTCGTCACAACTGGATCGATGATCCTCTTCCAAGCATATGGGAAAAGTATATGTTCATTTCTGCCTTCGGCCTCGTAACGGCCTATTCGGGAAAGACCTTTGGTGAAGTGTTTGCAGACCGAAACCTGATTGGCTTGGCTGAAGAAGTTCTTCACGAGATCAACGAGATTGCACGACGAAAGGGCATTGTTCTGCCAAATGACGTGGTTCAGGCCTCAATCAAGAAAGCCCTTAGCTTCCCACCAGACACTAAGACGTCGTATCAGCGAGACGTGGAAACCAAGGGGCGAAAGAACGAGGGCGACGTGTTCGGTGGAACGATCATACGGATGGGTCAGAATGTTGGTGTCCCAACTCCAGTGACGCATCGTCTGTATGCGCAGATTCAAGATCGACTGTAGCGTGTGCGGCATCACTACGCCTAACACAGCATTTGCGGCTCCGCTGGGTTCGCAAATGCATAAACGTTATCCAAAATTGGCAAACAAGAGAGGATATAAAAACATGAACACTGTTTGCCAGCTCTGCGCTTGCTTCGCAACCTTGCCCTTCGGCTCGCCTAACTGGGAGATATGCGGCTGTGCTCGCCCAAAATGCTCCACAACTTCGCAAACAGCAAGACAGCTATGCTCACTGTCAGGCGATGTTTCATGCTCTGCGATCTTGTAAAATTCGCGAAATACGAGCCGAACAGTGAGGACTTCAATAAGGTATTTGAACATGCGAAAATGATTATTGTTTAGGGGTAGCATCTAAGAAAATAGGTAGTTTGATGTTCTAAACACGCAAATGATTAACGGTAATTTAACGGCAGCACATATTTTTCCGTTACGCGTATCTCCCTCTCGCTTCAATTTCCTTTACCCTTCCCAGGACTTCCTCAGCCCCCTTGAAAGCCCTGGGATATCCCTTTTTGAATGCTTCAATAAGTTCCTCATGGTTCTCATGCGTGCTCTCAAAAGTCTGGAAAAGCACATGTATATCCACGCCCCTTGCTTCCAGCGTCTTATCAAGATACGCAAGACCAAAATCTATGAGGAATAGCTTTCCATCCTTATACAAAATGTTGGACGTGGTAAGGTCGCCGTGCACGATACCGCAGGTATGAAGGCGCCCGATAAGCTCTCCCGTTTCTTCGGAAAGCGAAGGGTTCACTATATTTTTAAGCGCCGTTCCTTCGATATACTCCATCATGATTTCAAAACCGGTAACGTCCCTGATTATCGGCGTGGGAACGCCGCATCTTCGCGCTTCTGAAATCAGCCTTGCCTCGGTTTTTGTCCTCTCCCTTCTTATATTCTCATCGATTTCTTTCAACCTGTAGCGCTTTTCTATCCTTGTCTTGATTATCGTATTTCCTTCAAGCGCTATCACCGCCTCGGCGCCGCTTGCTATTATCCCGTCGTGTTGGGGTATGCTTTGCATACCCCCCGTTTGATAAACCTTTCCCAAAGGTTTCCATGACACCACTGCGTCATCAGGCCTGTAGCTGGGATTGACTCTGGACTCAGAAATTGGCGTCCTGTACCCTGATTTATACATTAATAGTCCGAGATACGCTATCATGGCGCCGTTGTCCCCCATAAATCTCTTTTCGGGCACATAGAACTCTATCCCCCTGTCCTCGCACATAATATTTAGCATCTCGCGAAGTCTGCTATTTGCGCCAACGCCTCCTGCAAGAAGAACCTCTTGCTTCCCCGTATGCGCCACCGCACGTTCCGTCACCTCGACCAGCATCGCAAAAGCTGTTTCCTGGAATGAGTGGCAGACATCGGGTAGAGTGGCGCTCTTTACCGATTCCTGGGCAGCGGTAGTCAGGCCGGAAAAAGAAAAATCCATGCCTTTGACGGTGTAGGGCAGCGGAATATACTGCGTCGCCTTTTTAGCCAGTTCCTCCACCTTCGGACCTCCGGGATGCTGCAACCCTACCGACCGTGCGAACTTGTCGAGCGCATTCCCGATTCCGATATCAAGCGTTTCCCCGAATACCCTGTAATGACCTTTCCTGTACGCCAGAACCTGCGAATTTGCGCCGCTGACATAGAGTGTGACCGGGTCGCGCGCCGGGGTTTTCCACCTTCCCACCTCGATATGCGCGATGCAGTGATTGACACCGATAAGCGGGACATCAAGCGATAATGCAAGCGCTCTTGCAGCCGTGGCGACCGTGCGAAGACACGGCCCAAGCCCCGGTCCCTGGGAAAATGCCACGGCGCTTATCTCACCCTTGCCTTTTTTCAGGGTTTCCCTGACCACTTCGGTAATATGATTTGCATGATGCTGCGCAGCTTCACGCGGATGGATGCCGCCTGTCTTTGGCATGTATGTGGCTGTGGTTTCCGCAATCACATCATCCTCATCAACAATCGCTGCGCTCAGGTTCCATGCAGTTCCCTCAATACCCAGAATTGAAATTTTTGACATAATTTTTGCAAATGACTTCATTAAATTGATTTCTAAAATAAGTATCGCATAATTTTATAAATTATTTTATTATTATATTGTCAGTAACCTTTACATAGAGCGGAGACAATAAGGACATGAATGATGAGGTGTTATACTGAATAAGCGAGAAAGTAACAGCCAGCAACCTGAAGAATTTACCAGGGTTCGCATTCCGCAAAAAAAAGCGAACGAAATACTGGGCACTGTGGAAAGTTTGCTCGGCGCCAATAAGCTCAGGGTCAGGTGCATGGATGGCGTGGTAAGACTCACTCGCATTCCGGGTAAAATGAAAAAAAGTACATGGATTAGAGAAGGGGACGTGGTAATAATTGTTCCGTGGTCTTTCCAGAATGAAAAAGCGGATATAATCTGGAAATATAGCGGACCTCAGGTAAACTGGCTTGAGCGAAAGGGATTTTTGAAAAGTTAAGTCAATAGTATGGCCAGGGATAAGAAGATTCAACGCATGGATGACAGAATCGACGAATTCCGTACGCGTATCAAGGATTCTGACCTGAGACAGGTTTTTGACGATGTTTTTGATAATGCCACCTTGATGGCTCTTTATGAACTTTCAAGAAAAGGTTACATCGATGCGATAGGCGGGTCATTCAGCACCGGAAAAGAAGCAAATCTTTTCCATGCCATATCGAAAAATGACGATAGTTCTGAAATTGCCATAAAAATTTACCTTATTTCCACTGCAAATTTTAATGCAATGAAAGATTATATCCTGGGGGACCCCCGATTTGTAGGGATTAAACACAGCAGGAAAGATATAATTCTTGCATGGACCAAAAAAGAATTCAAGAATCTTAAGCGGGCGGAAGAAGCAGGGGTCAGGGTACCAAAACCATATGTTACTAAAAGGAACATCCTGCTGATGGAGTTCATCGGAAAAGACGGCGTCCCGATGCCGCAATTGAGGGAAGTAAAACTGACAACGGAGGAAGCAGAGCATATTTTTAAAACGATTGTTGAATATATGGGCCTTCTATATTCCAAAGCAAAACTCGTTCATGCAGACCTTAGCGAATATAATATACTTGTTGATATGAATATTATGGAGCCTGTGATAATTGATATGGGACAGTCGGTCACAACTGACCATTACCATGCCGAAAAGTATTTGCAGCGCGATGTTGCCAATATTGCCAGGTTTTTTAAAAAATTGAATATTGCGGTAAATGAAGATGAGATGATTTCGATTATAAAAAGTAATAAAGAGGAGGAAAAATGACAGAGCATATTAAAATCCCACTCGAAAGGGTGGCAGTTCTTGTTGGCCCGAAAGGAACCATTAAACAGTTGATTGAGGAAAAATCAACTGCAACGCTGAATATCGATAGCCAGAGCGGGGATATTGAAATATCTGATCCCAATGACGCTATCAAAGGATTGCGGACAAAAGAAGTAGTCCACGCTATTGCGCGCGGTTTCAGCCCTGAAAAAGCCCTCAAGCTATTCGATGAAGAGCTCCTGTTGTTCGAGACGATGGACCTTTCAAATATTGCAAGAACGGAAAAAGACCTGCAGCGCATAAAAGGAAGAATCATCGGTAAAGGAGGCAAATCACGAGAGGTTTTTGAGAGCCTTACCAATGTGCATATCTCTGTTTATGGAAAAACAGTGAGCATAATAGGATATCCTGAACAAAATGCTGTGGCAAGAGCGGGTATTGATATGCTCCTTGCAGGCTCAGCCCACGGTCCGGTTTATAATTTCCTTGAGAAAAAGAAAAGTGAATTGAAACGCGTTGAACTGGGTTTTTAGGACACAGCTTTTCAATATTTTTTTATTATTTTATAATTTGAAGTCCTTTCAACAGGAATCCTGCCTGCATTCCTGATCAAATGTATGAGCCTGTCCTTTGGCATATATTCAGGCGCCGCCCCGCCTGCGGCATGCGTGATACGTTCTTCCATGACAGTGCCGTCTATGTCGTTTGCGCCATAATGCAGCCCCACCTGCGCAAGTTTCTCGCCGACCATGACCCAGTATGTTTTGATATTGTTTATGTAACCGTTTAATAAAAGACGTGAGACTGCAATTATTTTAAGGTCGTCAAAACCAGTTGGGCCGTATCGCACGAGCCCGTTTTTTTGAAGCTCGGTATTATCAGGGTGAAATTTCAGGGGGATGAATGCCTGGAATCCGCCGGTTTTTTCCTGCAATTTTCTTAACCTCAGAATATGGTCTACAATGTCGGAATGCGTTTCGATATGCCCATAAAGCATCGTAGCATTGCTTTTTATTCCGAGGCTGTGTGCGGTTTCCATAACTTCAAGCCATCTTTCACCGCTTATTTTATCAGGGCAGACTTTCTTTCGTGTTTCTTCATTGAATATCTCTCCCCCGCCTCCGGGAAGGCCGGTGAGACCTGCTTTTTTCAGACGCGAAAGCACGTCTTTAACGCTCATTCCCGATATCCGGGCAAGATACGCAATCTCTACTGCCGTGTATGCTTTAAGAGACATAGAGGGATACTTTTCATGAAGCTTGCTGAGCACTTCTTCGTAATATTCAAAAGGGAGTTTGGGATTTAGCGAACCCACGATATGCAGTTCTGTCGCGCCCATTCTTGAGGCGTTCTCCGCTTTCTCCATTATCTCGTCAATAGTAAGGGTAAAAGCTCCTTTTTGTCCCTCTTCCCTGAAATAAGCACAAAACCTGCATTTGGAGGCGCAGATGTTGGAATAATTTATATGGCAGTTGGTCACGAACATGACCTCATCGCCAGCGGTTTTTTGCCTTACATAATCCGCAAGCGCTCCGATGAGAGGGAGGTTTTTTGACTCCATAAGGAGCAACCCGTCTTCGAAATCCAGGTCTTTTGAAGCCTGTATTTTTTCTATAATTTGCGAGAGTTCTTCCATCAGGGCTTTCTTTATAAACAGATAGTAAATAAGGGCATCGTTTAATGTTTCCTTACATCTTATTTAAGGTCTCTTCCTTTGCAGACCCCGTATTTTCGGCAGGATCTCTGGAAGTTAGTTGTTGCATAGTGTTTTATTTCCTCCAAATGTCTGTACTCGAAAGTATGTTTCTGTCGCGGACAAGTCCTGTGAGCAAGGAGAAAACGTCTGCTTTTACTGGATAGTCTCACAAGAAACATACAAACTGAATATTTGATTGTGGCGCAGATAATGGATTCGCACATACTCCTACTCTTGTGTGCGAATCGGGTCTTTGGTAGGGTTGCCTTTATCCAGCGCAATCCTTCTTTTTTGATGGAGAATGCTGTGGCACCGGTACGAAGCGTGGCGGTAGTCACATATCTTTTTCTGTCCTAAGCATAATTTATTTATAATAGAACGTATGAACATATATACATATGTTAAATGGAGATCTAACTACAGCAAAAAAGTATTTCTTCAGCGCATTGAGCGATGAAACCAGGCTTTCAATACTCTATGCATTAAAAGAAAATGGCGGTATGTGTGTGAATGATATCTGTATGGCAACAGGAAAAGACCAGAGCCTGATCTCGCACCATATGGCATGTCTTAGAAACTGCGGGCTTGTCAACACAGAGAAAAATGGAAAATTTGTAGTTTACTCAATAAAAAACGAGATAATCTCAAAGATTCTTGACCTCTCTGATACGCATGTCAGGGAGATGTTTGAAGGAATACTTTCTTGCGAGGTTGTAAAAAACAATAGGAGGAGTTGAGATGACTGCTTTAATAGAAATAAGGGATTTGAGCATAAGTGCTAATGGCAAACAAATTCTCAAGAATATAAATCTGGATATAAACGAAGGTGACAGCATCGGTATAATCGGTAAGAGCGGCGCAGGAAAAAGCACACTTTTGCATTTACTCCGCGGCTTTGAGGAATTCGAAGATATTAAAGGTGAGGTCATCTTCAACGTTTCCTCCTGTCCCGGATGCGGTAGAGTAAATCCTCCAGGCAGTGCGGGTAGCATCTGCTCAAAATGCGACATAAAGACCGAACTTCAAAGAATCAATTATCTCAGCTTAAATGGGATGCACAGGAAAATCATGGATAGAACCGCTATCATGATGCAGCGGACTTTCGGTTTATATGGCGATGAGACGGTTCTTGAAAACATTATACGCAGCTTTGAATATTCCGATATCCCTAAGGAAAAACGACCTTATATTGCAGCAGAACTTATTGAAAAAGTGAAGCTCAGCCATAGAATGACCTATACAGGAAAAGAGCTAAGCGGGGGAGAGAAACAGAGAGTTGTGCTTGCACGCCAGCTTGCTAAGTATCCAATGCTTTTACTTGCGGATGAGCCTACCGGAACCCTTGATCCAAGAACTGCAAAGCTGGTGCATGAAAACATATTGCAGGCAAAGCAAGAACACAACATGACTATGCTGGTTACCTCACATCTTCCGGGGGTTCTACATGATCTGACAAATAAGGCGATTCTTTTGGATAAAGGAGAAATCATTGAGATAGGAAAACCGGATGAGATTATTGAAAAGTTTTGTGCAATGACAGGGGCGATATGCGAGGGAAAAGTAGAGGTTGGAGAGCCGATTCTTCTTCTCAGGGATGTGAAGAAGAAATATTACTCCTATTCTAAGGGAATGATCCCTGCTGTGAATGGAGTGAGCTTCGAGGTAAATGAAGGTGAGATTTTTGGGATAATTGGCATAAGTGGAGCAGGTAAAACATCGCTCTCTAAAATCATAGCAGGTATTATGGAAAAAGACAGTGGAAAAGTGGATGTGAGAATCGGCGATATTTGGGTTGATATGACCGAGAAAGGGACAGATTTCAGGGGACGTGCAAAACCACATATTGGTTACCTGCATCAGGAATATTCCCTTTATCCTCACAGGAATGTATTGTCTAATCTGACAGAATCCATAGGTCTTAAACTTGATCCTGAACTCGCAAGAACAAAAGCGATAACAGCGTTGAAAGCAGTGGGCTTTGATGAAAATACGGCTCTTGAAGTTCTGGAGAAGACATCATATGAGCTCAGTGTGGGAGAACGCCAGAGAGTGACAATGGCTCAGGTTCTAATCAGAGAACCGAGGATTATTATTTTTGACGAACCCACAGGAACGATGGACCCGATTACAAAGAATGAAGTTGCAAACTCAATTCTAACAGCAAGAAAAGAAACAGGGACTACGTTCGTTATAGTTTCTCATGATTTGGAATTTGTCAGCAAAGTATGCGACCGTGCTATGCACATGAAGCTTGGGAAAATCACTGCAATGGGTGAAGTTGGTTCAGTACTTGAAGAAATTAAAAGCGAAGAAAAACCAGGGAGGGAAAAGACTCCTGAAGACCGAAATAGCGATCTGGAAAAATATCTTAAAAGAGCGCAGCAATATGCAGAGCATGGGAATCTGAATGACGTTGACTTCTATGTATCAAAAGCAAAGGAGACTGCCGCAAAACTCAACAGGGATATCAGCAGCGAACTTGAAAAGCTCAAGTCAGCATATGGAAAAGGCATCTTTGAAATGCTTAAAGAAGCGGAAAGATATGCATCAGAAGGACAAATATATGGAATGCATGTGTATATAGAAAATGCAATAAATTACGCAGCTAAAGCGGGTATCGATATTTCAGGGGAGCTTCCGAAATTTATGCCTGCATACGAGAAAGGTCTGGAGGGAGCTCTGCAGGAAGCGCAGATGCATGAATCTAAGGGTTTCCTTGGCATGTCGTATCAATACATTCATAGAGCGGGCAATTATGCCGCAAAGCTTGGAAAAAACATAGATGAGATATTAAGATCATTACCCTGGTATGAGAAATGGACGTTGACTGATATACATATGAAATTGAGGTGAAAATTATGTGCATGGTAGGAGATGTGCCTGAACTTAATATAGAAAACATAGAAATGGACTTGAAAGAATACGTTTGCCTGGATTGCGAGAACAAATTTAAGGGGCTTGGAAAAAGTGTTATTTGCCCTGCCTGCAAATCCAGCAATATTGAAATAGTGAGTGCAGAGAAATGAAAAGTTGTTGCAGTGGGCTTGAGGACTCTGCATATTATCAGGGCGAAACAAAGTCCGGAGAGAAATGGACTCCAGCCTTTATCGAATATGTTGATAAAGAGAAATGCACTGGCTGTGGAATGTGCGTTAAGGTCTGCTCAAGAGGAGTTTACGAAATTAGGGAATTAAATGGCGGAAAAATCTCAGTTGCTGTAAACGCTGGTAACTGTGTGGGAGATGGGAGCTGCCACATGGTTTGCAAACCGAAAGCGATGGTATGCGTACCGAGGAGAATACAATAGCAAGGTCTGCATCATGGAAAAATATGACTTAATAATTCTTGGCAGCGGCGCTGCTGCTTTTGGGGGTGCGATAAAAGCCGTAGACTTGGGAGTAAAGGTGGCGATGATTGAGAAGGGTACAATCGGCGGCACCTGCGTTAACGTTGGTTGCGTGCCAAGCAAGCACTTGCTCAAGGTTGGTGAAATCAACTATTACAAGAATCATGGTCATGCTGGGTTGAATGTTACCTCTTCCCTTGACTTCGCTGGCACAATAAACGAGAAAAGAGAGATTGTAGAGGGCTTGAGGAAGGGCAGGTACATCGATGTGATCGATGCTTTAGGGATAACTCTGGTGAAAGGGCAGGCTGTTTTTGTTTCCCAAAACGAAGTAAAAGTGGGTGCCAGGATTCTCCGGGCAGATAAGTTCATTATCGCTACTGGCTCTTCGCCAAATATCCTCCCCATAGAAGGGATAGACAGTATAGATTACCTGACCAACATAGAGGCTATGGAGCTATCTGAACTTCCCAAATCTATGATAGTGCTGGGGGGAAGGGCTATTGGTCTGGAATTTGCCCAGATGTTTGCACACTTTGGAACAAAAGTAACCGTACTCCAGAGGAGTCAGAGGATAATACCTGAAGAGGAAAGTATTATCTCAGATTATCTCAAAGCCTATCTTGAGGATGAAGGCATAAATATCCAGACCGGAGCAGGCGTAAAAAGCGTCAGGAAAGAAAAAGATAATATCATAGTCACCGCGCTTTTTGAAGAAGAAAAGAGAGAATTTGTTGCTGAAAAACTACTGATGGCAACAGGCAGGAGGCCAAATACTAAGGATCTGGGTCTGGAAAAAGCAGGTGTTCAGGTTAGCAAAGATGGCGCAATAATCGTAAATGAAGAAATGAGAACTTCGGCTTCTAATATCTGGGCAGCAGGAGATGTCCTCGGCGAACCCATGCTTGAGACTATAGCAGGTAAAGAAGGCTCTATTGCAGCCGAAAATGCTTTGGTTGGCGGAGGAAAAAAGATGGATTTCTCAGCAGTGCCTCATGCCGTATTCACAATGCCCCAGGCAGCAAGTGTCGGGCTGACAGAAAAGAAGGCAGAGGAAAAGGGCATCATATGCAGATGCAGCACCATCCCGATGGAACTTGTACCAAGAGCAGTACTTGCAAGAGATACACACGGACTTGTCAAAATGGTGATTGATGCAAAGAGCGAGCGCATACTTGGGGTGCACATTTTGGCCTCACTTGCTGCGGACATGATTCACGAAGGTGTGCTCGCAGTAAAATATGGATTGACTATTAATGAACTTATTGATACAGTGCATGTTTTTCCGACAATGACCGAGGCAGTAAAACTGGCCGCACAGTCTTTTAGAAAGGATATAAGCAAGATGAGTTGCTGTGCTGAATAGACCCGATATCAAATGTCTTTATTTTCATTGTTCAAAGAATCCATATAAGCCATGCCTTTTGCGGTTTCAGGATTTTAAAATGGAATACATATCACTGACACTTTTTAAAATTTTGAACCCCTTATCCGTAATCATATAATCCCCCCGCTCATGGCGCTGTAAAATCATCCCGCAGTCAAGCAGTTTTTGCAAGTGGAAAAGTAAATTGCCCCCGCGAAGCCCTGTAAGTTCGGAAAGCGCGGAAAAGGTTTTTGTTTCTATTGCTATTGCTTTCAGTATTTGCAGGCGCTGTTTGTTGGATAATGGTTCAAGTACATCGGCAATGAATCCTTCCGGAACAGGGGATATCTCATGTTTTTGTTCTTCATTTGAACTATATATCCTGAGAGAACGCATTAAATTGACCTGGTTCCCAAAGAGGCCCTGTACCTGTAAAAAGCATTTCTCGCACTGCTTTGATGGTGCATTGCTCCTCATGTCATTTAATTCGGACTGGGTTTTTAAAATAGCATCTTCAGGGACTTTTTCATTCTTTAATAGACCTGCATTCTTTTGCAGGAACCCTGTAAAGTTTGATTTACAGGTCCCCCGCATATCACATTTTTTGACCATATTATTTTCAAGACCTCCCTCGATGTCATCAATAACATGCCCTATAATCGCATTCGTAAAATTAGTTCTGGAACCCGAAAGAACGTGATCAAGATGCTGCTGGCCTGATCTCTCCATAAATCTTTTCATATCATTATGTATCTCGTAGAGCTTTTCTTTTATTTCGAGGAGGTCCTTTTGGGATTTTTCTTTTTTAGCAGCCATACTGGAGTTGTTTTATCTTATCTGGTTAAAAAGGTTTCTGTTACAACCTTTAAGGTTATGTTTGTATATTAAAATGTAGCTTGTACATTTTTATGAATTTATTCGGTTCTACCAGAATTTATGAAGTTATACTCATAAACTTGTATAAAGAATCGAACCAATTGGAATCGATGCAGTAAGTTGTATACCTGCCCTCCATCTTAGCTTTAACAATCCCCTTCTCTTTCAGGTGCTTGATATGATGCGTAATTGTAGGTCCAGAAACCCCGATTCTTTCTGCAAGAGTTTTATGATTTATGCTTTGATTATTGAGAATCTCTACAATAATCCTTCTATGCGCATCGTTTTTCAACGAAGTAATCACTGTCTGCTCTTCTTCCTTATAGGTGGAGTGGTTCAGAAAATAGCGTTTTTTTCCTTCTGTTTTGCAAAATACTATCATACCTTCTGCTTTCATCATTTCCAGGTGGTATTCGACAGTTCCTCTGTTCAATCCATTTGCTTTGATTATATTATCTCTCTAAAATAACTTCCGGGGGAGGATTTAATAAAACCATATAACTTATCCCTGTTCAGGTTCTCTAAAACATTTGAGCGGCATATTCTTTTATATCCGCCCAGGATAGGAAAAAGCCTTATTGGAAAAAAAGTTTCAGGAGCCGTGGTTAGCTGAGTAAAACCCAGCAGAAGAAGAAACAGCCAGTATGGAATAGGTTTAACTTCGATTTCATGCACCTCTTCACCTGCAACCGAGGCCCCTGATTGGCTACTCTGGGAGGGACGTACGGTGTACTCGGTGGCAAAGGCTGTAGAGACCGATAATAAAAAAAAGAAACAAAGGAGGAAATTTCGCGGTCTAATGCTGGGCAACGTTAAATGTGTAGTCCTCTGTCCCAACGACTGATACTCCATATACCTTATACTTCCATTGTCCTGATTCTACATAACCTTGACTGGGAACTATATCAATATGTATCCTGCCGTCAATTACTCTGTCGTCTATATCATAATAAGTTCCAATGCTGCTGCCGCTGGGCTTATATATGGTCAGCGAGAGGGAATTTGCTTGATTTCCCCAGTTCAGGTCAACTTCAAGCCAGTTTACGCCTGTTCCCACATTAGTATAGTATGTTTTAGTCTGACCCTGTGTTATTGAATCGTATATCTGGATAGATACTGGCGGTATTTCCCCGCTTGAAGGTCGCACTGTGTATTCCGTTGTATTTTTTGCCGACACCACTGGCGCAGCCAATAGAGCCGCAACCATAAACAACCCAACTTTCACCCTTGGTTATGACAACAGCCAAAAACATCCATATTTTTTTTCTGCTCTTCAGTCATAGAACTCGTTCTTTTTAACAGCTTATCCCCATGATGGATTTTTACAGTGTA
>JAHFDG010000100.1 GCA_023249105.1 Candidatus Methanoperedens sp.
GATATCGAATTTTATAAATGCAATGGCTTGCATGCTCTAAATCAATCATCAGTGTTAAAATGCATCCACGTTAAAAAATGTTCGCGTTGTGGTTTGTCCCAGTCGCAGCAGAGCTGCGGGGTATAGTAATCAAAATAATCCTCACCCTTCAAAAAAATCCTCTCATAATCAGCAAGCAGCTCAGGCTTATATCCCGCAATAAACTCCTTTACCCTCTCCCAGACCCCATCCTTCAACCTCAACTTATCCACAAGCACATACTTCGGCTTCACCTCTGCAATGGCATCAACCAGCACATCAACGTCAGTAATATATGGCATCACCGGCCCCATGAAAACCCATGTGGCGATGCCGTTCTTTTCAAGCTCCAAAAGCGCGCGCAGCCTCTCCTCCACACTCGATGCGCCGGGTTCCATTCGCTCTCTCACGCTGTCGTCAAGTGTCGTAAGCGTTATGCCCACTTCGATATTTGAGAACTTCTTGAGCAGGTCGATATCCCTCAGCACAAGCGAAGATTTCGTCTGGATGCACACGGGAAAATCATGCATCAGCAGAAGTTCAAGGCACCGGCGCGTAATTTCATATTTCTTCTCAGCAGGCTGATAAGGGTCGGTCACAGTCCCGAGCCCAATAACGCCTTTTTTCTTTATCCGCAACTCTTTTGACAGGATGCGCGGCAGGTTTACCTTTACCTCCACAAGCTCCCCCCACTTCCCTTTATCCCAGTGGATTACAGACGGCGCATAGCAATACACGCAGGCATGCGCGCAGCCCCTGTATGGATTGAGGGCATAATCCAGGCCGGGAAGTTTTGATGGGGAGAGCGCGGTTTTTACTTTTATTTCTGTTATCATTTGATGACCTTTACATCACGCTTTAATTCATTCTTTGCGTACTTTGCGAACTTTGCGGTTAAAGATAACTCACCGCAAAGAACACCAAGAGCGCAAAGTCGAGATATCTTTAGAATCTGCGTTTATCTGCGGTTCCTGATTTCACCTGCCAAAGAAGTCCTCAAGCCCTCTCTGGTATAATGTATTTTTCAACACCGTGCTCTCCTTTATCCACCTGGCCTTCGGAATAACAAGCCTTTTTGAAATATACGCAAAAGCATCATCCAGAGAAGCGAATTTATTCGGGGGCGCCCGAAGCGCAGCTCTCACGTTCTCCCTCACGTTCCACACGCCAACTGGCATAATGTAGCCCGGATGCGCCTCCCTCAGTATCACAACGCGCGCCTGCCTTCTCTCTTTCACAAGATACTCATTAACCGCAAGGCGGGCAGCATAATAACATCCTCCAATTTCCGCATACGTAGTCCTCCCCTCATAACCCTCGGAGGACGACATTATCGCCACGTCTTTCCCGAATGGGTTCCAGACCGTATTGGGATACCATGCCTCGATAAGCTCATAGCTCCAGGCGCGCGGCATCATCAACACAACGAACCTGTTATCAAGCTGCCATGATTCGAAAACAAGGAATTCATTGATCAACTGGAAATCCTTCATTTTCTCCATCAGATTAGCGCCAATCATACTGTCAACTGCGGTAATGCTCCACCGCGTGGGAACAAAACGGCGGGCTTTTCCTTCCCCGAATGAGCCCACACTAAAGGCTTTCTGGATGCTTGATACAAGAGTATCCTTTTTGTAAAGCTCAAGCACCGCATCCTTTGCTTTGAGGTCGGTATCATTGTATGCCTTTTCCATCCTCTGGTCAAATTTCGTGTTCCCGACATCGATTTTCTTAAGAGGCGCTGTGGGTCCGAAGGGTTGGACCTCGTCATCAAGTACGAGCCTTGACCTTGGTTTTTTCAGGAATTCAGCCTCCACATCCACAGGTGATGCGGCCAATGCCATCTCCCGCGTGGCTTCAACGATACGGCTGCCTTCAAGGTCTCTTATGTGCACAAGATGCTTGCCGCGCACAAGCTGTGAGCGGAAATCCACGATATCGTCGATGCTCTTCCCGATCCACATTTCAGGCGTGTCAAGAAGAGTGGTGTCGCCGTGCGACGGCGGGATTAACGGGCCCACGGACACGTATGGATATCCGATTCTTCCCACGAACACGCCGGGCGGCGAGGAGCCGTCGATGTTCAGGCTGTCGGTGAGCGGCTTGATTTTAACATTGGAATAGAATTTGACAAGGACGGGGCACCTCTGTTTGCCGCATAATAATTTTGCGCCCCGGCAAAGAATGCACAGGGCATCGCTGGCGCCGCTAAATAGCGAATCCGGGCTTTCCATATATTTATTGATGATTTGCAGGGATATAATATAAACGCAAGCTCTGTGAAAGTAATTCAGACGGGCCTGTAAAAAGTTTGGTGTTGAACAAATTCTTTGCGTACTTTGCGTCCTCTGCGGTGAATTATTCTGCAGTGAATTCTTATTTTTCATGTGCAAAATACGGGTATTTTAGAACTTCACTATAATACCAAAAGATTTTCACTCATTCTGACAAAAGGATTATACCTTACAGGGTAATTAAGCCGATATCATGTTCATTGAAATAGACGGCTGGATGGCAAAACTGCGATTTTCGGCATGCCATTTCATTCCCAATCATCCCAAATGCGGCTGCCTGCACGGTCACACGTATGCGGTTAGCGTGCGGCTTGAAGGCGAGCAGATAGGCGAGTTTATCATTGATTTTGAACTGGTCAAAGGAATTGTCAACAGGATTTGCGACAGGTTAGACCATAAAGTGCTTATCGCGGAAAAAGACCCGCGCCTTCGTATCGTGAAAAAGGATGGCGTCTCGATTGAAATCATTGAAAGTAAAAAGCGATATGTATTGCCTCTGGAAGATATTATGTTCCTCCCCACGAAATCGGTGAGCGCCGAAGACCTGTGCAAATATTTCTCAACCGAAATGGCAAAAGCCCTGAAATCAAATGGCGCGGATAACATTAAGAAGCTCCATGTCAGGGTGGATGAAGGGATAGGGCAGGGCGCCGGATGCGAGCACGAGATGTAAATTTCATGATTTCTTCATGCATATTAGGGTGCAGGCTTGGTTATATCTCTAATCTTCTTTGCAAAATTCGCTTAATGTCTTCAGGAGACCCTCATCTTTAGCTTTCTTTTCCAGATACCCAAAATCTAACCTATTTCGATAATATCTAATCATATACCGTGCCTGGTCACAATCCGTTTCCGACTTCCAGTGAACACATGCATTAAGACGGTCAATTATCAAGTCCTCGATGCCGATTATATATAATTTTAAACTACCAACCCATATAGTAGTTATTTTATTTTTATCGCCTGAAAAATAATCGCCAGGCACTTCGATAAATATCCCTATTCGTTCATTTACCCAATGCCTGCCAGCACGTGCAAAACCAAATTTCTTCTCCAGTATTTCCCCTATGACCCTTCGGTCTCCAATGAGATCGATGTCACGGCTTGGGAATAATCCTTTGGTATAAATGTCGACTGCTGTTCCGCCAACTACCACAGGCGATTTACCGGTTCTGCCAGACATCTCAACCTCTCTTGTCAGGAGAGTCATAAAATAGTTTTTCCTATCTACTAAATTGGTAATGGAAGCTGTTTCATCGAGTTCATCCATTTCAAATATCCATCCTGATTTCCCGGGGACCTATAAATTTGATTTTTCCCTTCTTTATGTCTGCGTCGAGCTCTGCTTTCATTATTCGATATAACCCCTCGGCTTCATCCTTATCCCTCGGCTTGCGCCTGACGGCTCTGCCGGCTACCGGGCTTATGAGTATGCCATCTCTGGTTGAGGTTATATCCACTGTCTTTGGATAACCTATTTCTTGTAGAAGGTCTCTTGGGATTATGATTCCCTGGCTGTTCCCAATTTTCCTGATATTTCTTATCATGTTATAATAATGTTATAACATTCATAGTATATAAGATTCATGTTTATTGGAATAATGTCAACAGGATTTGCGCCAGGCTTGACCATAAAGTCGTGACTTTTTATTATTTTATAGTTTGAAAAACCACAGAGGGCACAGAGAAAAGCGGCAATGCTCTGTGCTCTCTGTGTGCTCTGTGGTCGATTATCCTTACCGGATTCATTTACCCAGAAGAAATTAAAAAGCCTCATAAAGTCCTTATCGCGGAAAAAGACCCGCGCCTTCGGATTGTGAAAAATGATGGCGTCTCAATTGAGATTATTGAAAGTAAAAAGCGATATGTATTGCCTCTGGAAGATATTCCTCCCCACGAAATCGGTGAGCGCCTGTGCAAGTATTTCTCAACCGAAATGGCAAAAGCGCTAAAATCAAATGGCGCGGATAACATTAAGAAGCTCCATGTCAGGGTGGATGAAGGGGTAGGGCAGGGGGCGGGATGCGAGTATGGGTTATAAGAATATTATATATTTTATAAAAATATAATTCAAGCAATCCCCTTCAATCTCTGTACCGGCCAGACCCAGGCGCTTCCAACGCGCTTTATTCCCTGTATTTCAAGCTCACTTTTTGCCTGTGGAATTATTTTTCTTAAAAACCCCTTATCATAAATTATCCTTCCTTCATGGATCGCATCCAGAAGGTATCCTGCTCCTGCTTTCCACTGTGATATGAATTCCTCCTCAGTCATCCAGATGCTCTGCAAAAGAGATGGGCAATTCTCGATTTTCCTGACCAGTTCAGCCCTTTCGAAAAAATCAGAAGGCAGATCCTTTGCCACAACTATCATGTCAATATCGCTTTGTGGAAATGGCAGTTCTTCGCGGCGCGCAACTGAGCCAAAAAGGAGTACTCCTGTTACCCTATTCTTTACTTTTTCAAGATATTCTTTTAGGAGAGCAGCGTATTCTTTATTTAGATCCTTTAAGGTATCTTCTTCCAAGCTCCATTACCTCCTTTGCATTGTTAAAAAGAGCTCCTGCCTTATTTGCATCGTATATTTCTGATGGCATTATTATCTTATCAACAGTTTCCCATCCATACCTTGGAGATTCTTTCTGGCTCTCCAATAACTTTGAAAAATTCACAATTCTATCAAGTGTTTCAAGCTCTTTACTTGATAATTGAAATTTATTACCCCTAATAACCATTAATTCGAGCACAGACGATGGAAAATGAGTTTTTCCAGACTCTATACCAAGGGATGAAAGGATGGCTTTGCAGACTTTTTCAGCGCACTGCTGTGAATGAAAGACTGAACTTGGGAACCTGCTATTTTCAATATCCAGTGATGCGTCTTTCAGGTCTTCTTCTGCCATTTTCAGCCAGTATTCTGATTTTGCCATAGTTTCCAAATGATCCGAAATAGTTTAAGTTATTTTTAGCAATAAATCGTTGCGCCTAATATAAATAACATCTCTGTAAGGTAATATTAGACAAAAGATGGCGTCTCCATTGAAATGATTGAAAGTAAAAAACGATATGTATTGCCTCTGGAAGATATTATGTTCCTCCCCACGAAATCGGTGAGTGCCTGTGCAAGTATTTCACAACCAAAATGACAAAGGCGCTAAAATCAAATGGCGCGGATAATATTAAAAAGCTCCATGTAAGGGTGGATGAAGGGATAGGGCAGGGGGCGGGGTGTGAGTATGAGTTATAAAAATTTTATATTATGAGAGGACGTTTTTGATTCGTGTTGGTGGTTATCCTGAGATAAAATATAATCGAGCATTTGAAAAAAGCTACCTCAAATTGCTGTGCTTCTTGCTACCCTAAGACCTGTGCAGCAAGCTTCCTTCAGACATCCTCAACTCTAAGGAATTGGAACGTGTAAGAAATATTTCGTCTTTACCGCAGAATTGGATAAATATATTATATATTGTGCATATGTAAAAAAGCAATGCGCAATTGGTTACATAAAGGGTTGTTAAGATGAAAATATTTGACTGGTTATTTGGGAAAAAGGAAACAAAAATACAAAAGAACATAAAAGAGGCACGGATTCTATTAGGAGAACAAAAAGAAGAAGATGCCATTAAGTTAATATTGGAAAACTTAGTCCTATATTATAATTACCCAAATTGTTGGAAACATTACTTGGAGATTGCTCAGTTTCTCACAAATGCTGGTTATACAAAAGATGTTAACAATCTGCTTAACAGGTTGTCCCAAAACCCCAATAGAAAAATTGTTGAATCAGTCCTTCTTTTCCAAGTATATTTTCTGACCTTATGGCCTGAATAATCCATTAAAATATTCAGTAATTTCTTCAATATTTAT